>CAYSUS010000009.1:14104-99230 GCA_964434165.1 uncultured Pirellulales bacterium | reverse complement strand
TTCGCCAACACCGGCGGCGTGATGGAGGCCGCCCTGCGCACCGCCTACGAGCTCGTCACCGGGCGCGAGCTGCCCATGGACAACCTCCACGTGACCCCCGTCGCCGGCCTGGAGGGCGTCAAGGAGGCCTCGATTCGGATCGACGGTGCGCTACCCGACTGGGGCTTCCTGGACGGAGTCACGCTCCACGTGGCCGTGGCCCACGGGCTGGCCAACGCCCAGCGGGTGATCGCGGCGATCAAGTCGGGCGCGAAGGAGTATCACTTCATCGAGGTGATGACCTGCCCCGGCGGATGCATTGGCGGCGGGGGTCAGCCCCGCTTCACCGATGACGCCGTGCGCCAGGCCCGCATCGCCGCCATCTACCGCGAGGACGAGGGCAAGGCCCTGCGCAAGTCGCACGACAATCCCGCCCTCAGGGCGCTGTACGAGGAGTATCTCGGCGCGCCCTTGGGCGAGAAGTCGCACCACCTGTTGCACACGACCTACACCGAGCGGCCGCGGGTGTGAGGTGGGAAGGCTCGTTCCCGCGGTCCTCCGTGGCAACGGAGGTCCGCACGCAGCGCGTGGGAACCAGAAGCACCAGGAAAGCCGTATGGACGTTCCTTTTTTCACGTATTGGGGCCGGCCAACCCCGTCGGGGGAGCGCCTGCTGGACGAGCTGCGGTTGAAGTACCAGCAGATCGTCTCGTCCTTAGGCGGCGACGACTGCGACTGTCTCTCGCTGGAGCTGATGCTTCGCGCGGCGTCCCCTCCTTGATCATGGACGCGGAGCGCGGCTTCGGAAGCCTAAACAGCCAGCGCCTGCAACCTCATCTCGTCCACCTCGATGCCCAGGCCGGGCCCCGTGGGCACGGCGGCCCGGCCGCCCTCAATGGCCAGGGGCCGGGCGAGCACGTCGCGGCTGAGGAACTGCGGGCCGTTCAGCGCCGCGGGCCGGTCCAGGCCATAGGCACCCATCAGCGCCAGCGAGGCGGCCATGGCGATGTCCGGGTCGGTCAGGCCGCTGCCCAGCCAGAACAGCCCGCGGTCGGCGGCGATCTCGATCTGCCGACGCGCGGACCACAGCCCGCCGGACCGCGAGACCTTGATCGTGATCCCGTCGATCATGCCCAGCCGGATGAACTCCTCCAGTTCGACTGGCGAGACCACGCCCTCGTCCATGGTGATGGGAAGCGCCCCCTGCCTCTTCAGCGCCTGGTGGCCGGCGATGCGGTTGGGACGCAACGGGGCCTCGAGCACGTCCACGCCCGCGTCCGCCAGGCGCGGGGCCGCGTCGAGGGCCGCGTCGGGATCGTAACCGCAGTTGGCGTCGGCCCAGAGGAAGCCGTCGGGCACGCGCTCGCGCACCCGTCGGGCAAGAGGGACGTCGAAAGCGGGATCGGGCGCGACCTTGATATTGACGTTGCGGTAGCCCCGGTCCAGGCCCGCGTCGATCTGTTCGTCGGCCTCGTCGAGCGACCGGGCGTTCACCGTCCAGCTCAGGGCGATATGGCCGCCGGCCGGTCGGCCGCACAACTCGGCGAGCGATTTGCCCTGGAGCTTCCCGGCCAGGTCGTGCAAGGCCAGGTCGATCCCGGCGCGCGAGAGCGGCATGGCCGTGGAGAACGACGGGGCCAGCGCGCGGTCGAGTGCCGCCTGGCAGCCGTGCAGATCGAGCGGGTCGCATCCGATCACGGCCGGGCCGAAGTAGTCGCGGAGCACGATCTCGGCGGTCTCGGGCGTTTCGTAGCTCCACCGCGGCACGGGCAGGCTCTGCCCCCAGCCCGACGTCCCGTCGTCGGCCGTGAGCTTGACCGCCACCACCGTGTGCACGGCCGCCGGCCCGATGAACTTGAAGAAGCCCTCGAACGGATAGCGGAGGGTGAACAGGTCGAGGCGGTCAATCTTCACGGGGACACCGGCGGTCGTCGAGGCATCGCGCGTGGCGGGAGGCGAAGCCGGATTATAGGCGCCAAGGTCCGACCCCTCAACAGACCGCGCGGACGCGCCGCAACGAGTCTCGCGTCACTCCGCGTCGGCCCCAACCTCGTCCGCGCCGAGCGAGTCCTCCAGCAGGAGGCCCTCGATCTGCACGGCGCCCGCCCAGAGGTCGTGGAGGCTCTGCACGTACTGGAGCGTGGCGCGGAAGTAGGTCCGTTGCGCGGTGAGCATGGTGAGGTAGCCGAACTCGCCCTGCCGATACCCGTTCTGCACCAGCTCGAGCGACTTCTGGGCGTTGGGCAGGATTTCCTCGCGATAGCGCGCGACGCGGCGCCCGGCCGCGTCGTAGCGTTCGAAGGCCGCGGCCAATCGCCGATGCAGCGCCAGCTCGACGCGGCGGGCCTCGCTCAACGCGGCGGCCAGGTCGGCCTGGGCCCGGCAGATGTTGCCCTGGTTGCGATTGAAGACCGGCACAGGCAGCTCGACCTCCACGGCCGTGATCGTGTCGGTGGAGACATTGTCGTGGGCCACGGCCGCGCGGAGATCGACGTTGGGGATCACCTCGACCCGCTCTCGCCGCACGCGGCACCGCGCCCGCTCCACCCCCGCCCTGGCCCGCTGGAGCTCGGGGCTTTCGGCCAGGACGCGGGCCAGGGCGGTGTCCCAGTCGAGGCGGGGGATGCTTTGCTCGAGGCTGCCCTCCAGCGCCGCCGGGGGCATGCGGGGCGTGCCGAGCACGGCGGCGAGCCGGCGCCAGGCGGCTTCGTGGCGGGCCTCGGCGTTGTGCAGTTGCAGGCGGGCGGTGTCGGCCTCGATGCGCGCTTGGAGGACGTCCACGCGGCTGACCTCCTGGGCGTCGAACAGGTCCTCAGTGGTCTCGACACCCTTCTCGCCGATCGCCACCAGGGCCCGGTCGAGCTCCAGGGCCCGCTGCGCGAGGAGCACCTCGTAGTGGGCGGCGCGCACGTCGTTGAGCACTCGAAGGTGCTGGGCGGCGAAGGCCGCCTCGGCCTGCTGGATTGCCCACGCGGCCTCGGACCGGCTCAGTCGCAGCTTGCCGCCGGTCACGACCTCCTGGCCGAAGAACGCTCCCTGCTTCCCCGAGCTTCCCCCATCGCCCATTTCCCCACCGAAGTAGCCGACGCGCGGATTGGGGTACAGACCATCTTGCACCCACCGGTGCCGCGCCGCCGAAAGCTCGGCACGCGCCTTGGCGATGGCTGGGTTGTTGGCCAGGGCGATCGCCTCCAAATCTCCCAGTCGCAGAACGTTACGCTCCGGCTCCTGCGCGGGGGATGCGGAGGCGACGCAGAGGACCAGGGCAAGAGTTATCTGCTTGCGGCACATGGGAAAGCTGGGCCGAATCGACGGGGGACCTCCATGAAGCCACTAGGGGACCCTATCAGGTTTGTTCGGTCCTGACGGCCATGCCGGATGAGATGGATTTAAGGACGGCGCCGCCCGGGAATCGGTAGCCGTTATCCAGGCAATCCCCAAGCCGGCAGGGGCACTCAAGCGCCGATCGGACAGCCCGGGGTCCACGCGTAAGCTGGGCAAGGAAACGCGTGGTCTGCGCGAAGGTCGAACCGAGAGAGCCCGTCCACGCGGCAAGAGGCCCCCCACGAAGCCCGGCTCGTCACTCGCCCTTCGACTTCTTCCTGGCCGCCTTCTTCGTGGCCTTCTTCTTCGGCGTCTTCTTCGTGGCAGATTTCCTCTTGGCCGGGGCCTTCTTCTTGGCGGCCTTCTTGCGGGCAGGACGACGTGCGGGGCCCGACGCCTTGCGCGTGGCCAACAGGTCCATGGCCCGCTCGAACGTCACCTCCTCGGGGCTCATGCCGCGCGGGAGCGAGGCGTTCGTCTCGCCGTCAGTCACGTAGGGACCGTACCGCCCGGCCAACAGATGCACGGGGTTGCCGGTGACCGGCGAGGCTTCGAAGACCTTCAGCGGCTCCTTCTTGCTCGGCCCCGCGCGCCGGCCGCCCTTGGGCTTGGCCAGGAGGTCCAGGGCCTGTTCCATGGTGACGTCCAGAGGCGAGACGTCGTCGGGCAGCGACCGCGTCTCGTCGCCGCACTTGACAAACGGCCCGAACCGGCCGTTCTGCGCGAGCACCGGCTCGCCCGACTGCGGATGCTCGCCCACGGTCCGCGGCAGGCTCAAGAGGGCCAGCGCGGTGTGGAGCGACACGTCCTCGGGGTTCATTCCGCGCAGAAGCGACGCATTCTGCGGCTTCTCGTCGTCCTCGGGCGAGCCGCGCTGGACGTACGGCCCGAACCGGCCGGTCTTGAGGAACACGGGCTTGCCCGTCTCAGGGCAATACCCCAGCGGCTCGTCGCCCTGCTCCGCCTTGCTCAACAGATCGAGGGCGCCCTCGACGGTCAGTTCGTCGGGCGCGAGCTTGTCGGGCAGGCTGGCGCGGCGCGACCCCTGCTCGATGAACGGCCCGTACCGCCCGACGCGCACGCAGATCGGCTCGCCTTCCTGCCCGGGCCGGTCGGGCTGGCCGATGTGGATGCGGCCCACGTCGCGGGCGTCGATCTCGTCGACCTTGTTCTCCAGTTGCGGCTTCAGGCCCGGGTGCTCGCCGCCGAAGTAGAACTGCCGCAGGTATTCCACGTGCTCCATCTCGCCGCGGCTGATGGCGTCGAGCTCGTCCTCCATCTCGGCGGTGAAGGCGTAGTCGACCAGATCGGGCAGGTGCTCCTCCAGGAGCTGCACCACGGCGAAGGCCGTCCACGTGGGCACCAAGGCGTTGCCCTTCTTGAACACGTAGTCGCGGGCGAGGATCGTGTCGATGATCGCCGCGTAGGTGCTGGGCCGGCCGATGCCCCGCTTCTCCAGCTCGCGGGTGAGCGCCGCCTCGCTGAAGCGCGAGGGGGGCTGCGTGTTGTGCTCCTTGGCCTCCAGGTCGGCCACCTGGAGTACTTCGCCCTCGGCGACCTTGGGAAGGACTTTCTCCGTGCCGTTCAGCTCCGCCTGCGGATCGTCGGTCCCCTCGACGTAGGCCCGCAGGTAGCCCGGGAAGTCGATCGTGCGCCCGCTGACCTGGAACACGGCGCCGTCCACCTCGACGGCGATCGTGATGGTGTGGCCGCGGGCGTCGGCCATCTGGCATGCCACGGTGCGTTTCCAGATCAGGTCGTAGAGGCGGAACTCGTCGGGACTGAGCTCGTCCTTCAGCGCGTCGGGATGATCGAAGGGATGACCGGCCGGCCGGATCGCTTCGTGGGCCTCTTGCGCGTTGCGGACCTTGGTCGCGTAAACCCGGGGCTTCTCGGGCAGGTACTCCGCCCCGAAGAGCGAAGCCACCAACTGGCGCGCCGCCTCGACCGCCACGGCGGCCAACGTGGTGGAGTCGGTCCGCATGTAGGTGATGTGGCCGTTCTCGTACAGGCTCTGGGCGGCCTGCATGGTCCGCCGGGCGGTGAACCCGTACTTGCGGTTCGCCTCCTGCTGGAGGGTGCTCGTGGTGAAGGGGGCGTAGGGTTTGGACGTGTAGGGCTTGTCTTCCAGGCTCGCCACGCGGGCCTGGCCCTGGCGGAGCCGCCCCATCAGGCCGGTCGCGGCCGCCTCGTCGAGCAGCAGCAGCGAATCGTCCTTGACCTTGCCGGTGGCCGAGTCGAAGTCGCGGCTGGTCGGCACACGCCGGCCGTCGGCCGAGATGAGCTCGGCCTGGAAGCGCTCGCCCCCCTGCTTGGCGAACGTGCCCAGCAGGTCCCAGTAGGAGGCCGACACGAACGCCCGCCGCTGGCGCTCGCGATCGACAATGAGGCGCACGGCCACACTCTGCACGCGTCCGGCCGACAGGCGAGGCCCGATCTTGCGCCACAAAAGGGGCGAGACCTCGTACCCGTACAGTCGATCGACGATCCGCCGCGCCTCTTGCGCCCGCACGAGGTCCTCGTCGATGTCGCGGGGCTCGGTCAGCGCCTGCTCGATCGCCTCCTTGGTGATCTCGTGGAACACCAAGCGGCGTACCGGGACCTTGGGCTTGAGCACCTCGCACAGGTGCCAGCTAATCGCCTCCCCCTCGCGATCCTCGTCCGTCGCCAGGTAGAGGTCCTTGGCCGACTTGAGCAGGTCTTTGAGTTTGCGGACCTGCTTGCTCTTCTCGCGGGGGACGACGTACACCGGATCGAAATCCTGCTTGACATTCACCCCCAGATGGCGCCACTCCTCGCCCTTGTACTTTTCGGGGATGTCTTTGGCCCCTTGAGGTAGGTCTCGGATGTGGCCGATGCTGGCCTCGATCGCGTAGCCCGACCCAAGGAAGCGGCTGATCGTGCGGGCCTTGGCAGGAGACTCAACGATGACCAGGGAGGTGCCGTCCGGGGCTCTTGCGGTCTTGGCCATGTGGAAATGGGAAGCCTAGGGACTTTGCTTGGGGTCCTACGTAGATATCAGCCGCGGGAGCAGGAAGCCGTGAATCCGGCAGTCCGAGGCATCAACAGCCGCATGCCCGGCATGACCTGACTCCTTTTTGGGATTGCATTTAGGTTCACCAGATTTACAATTTCCGGTTTCGGGTCGGTCTGTGGGAATCGGCTCACCATTAATCGTCCAGTGTGGTGGTTGTCAAGTCGAAATGGCAGCCCGCCGCCCCCTTAAGAGGCATACGAAGCCATGGCCAGCCCGTTCACGATCTTCCGCAAGCACCAGAAAGTGATGATCGCCACGCTGGGGTTGATGGCGATGATCGCCTTCGTTTTTCTCTCCGGCCCGGTGTTCGACTCGCTGTCGTCCGGCGGCCGCGATGCGGAGAATTTGGTCGTCACCACCGACAAGTACGGTGACCTGTCCGAGGACCATCTCGAGAGGCTGATGTGGCAGCGGAACATCGTGCTGAACTTCTTCGAGGGGGTCTATCGAACGATGGGGATGCCATTGCCGGTCCGCCCCCCCTCGGAGGAGCAGGTGGTCGAGACCTGGCTCCTCTACCACCACGCCAAGGACCTGGGGCTGGTCGTCAGCAACGACGCGATCAACGCCTACATCCGCACGATGACCGGGGGGCAGGTGCCGGCCAAGACGATCCGCGAGGTCCTCCAGCAGTCGGGCATCTCGGAGCAGCAGTTGTTCGAGGCCCTGCGCGTGGACATCGCGGCCCAGCAGATGGCCCAGATGATGGAAACCGCCCTGGAGCCGGCCACGCCGGCCCAGCGTTGGGATTACTACCAGCGACTGAACCGCAGGGCCACGGTCGAGGTCGTGGCCGAGCCGGTGGCCAAGTACGTGGACCAGGTCGAGGAGCCCGAGGAATCGACGCTGCGGGAGTTCTTCGAGCAGCACAAGGACGACTATCCCGATCCGGCCTCGCCGGACCCGGGTTTCCGCTTTCCGCCCCGTGTCGCCCTGGAGTACTTCAAGGCCGAGATCGACGATTTCGTCGATGCCAAGTCGATCACCGACGAGCAGATCGCCGAGTACTACGAGGAGAACAAGGACCCGCACTTTCTCCAGACGAGCCTTCCCGAGATCGACGAGCCGGAGGAGCCGAAAGACAAGCCGAAGGAGCCGAAAGACAAGCCGGAGTCCAAGCCTGAGGAAGGGCCCTCCTCCAAGTCCAAGAACAAGCCCGAGGTGAAGCCGGTCGAGAAGCCGGTCGAGAAGCCGGTCGAGAAGCCGGTCGAGAAGCCGGTCGAGAAGCCGGTCGGCAAACCAGACGAGAAGCCGGCAACGAAAGCCGATGAGCCGCCCGAGCCGGGTGCGAAGCCGGCAGTCAAGCCCGAGGTGAAACCGGATCCGAAGAAGGAGGCCGCCAAGCCCGACGACGAACCGGGGGCCATTGGGCCGCCGCGCAAGAAGCCGGCCCAGCCCGAGGGAGAGGCCGAGCCGAAGGAGGCGGAGCCCGAGGAGAAGCCGGAGCCAGAGACCGAGGAAGGCGCGTCGCGGCGGCGGCGCTCGCCGTTCCGGCTCGTGTCTTACTTCGAGGAAGCGACGCAAGAGCCCGAGGCGGAGCCTGCCCCGAAACCGAAGGCGACCTCGGCGGCGAAGCCCGACTCGAAGCCCGCCGTCACCAAGGAACCGCCCGAAGCGCCGGCCCCGAGGGCCGGGGAGGCGCCGGCCTCCAACCCGGAGGGCAAGCCGACCGAGAAACCCGACGAAAAGCCTCAAGAGAAGGCCGGGCCCGATGCCAAGGACAAGCCCGAACCGCCCAAGTTCACGCCGCTGGAGGAAGTGAAGGACCAGATCCGCGACATCCTCGCCCGCGAGAAGGCGAGGCTCGAGATCGAGGAGATCCTCGCCAAGCTCAAGCAGCGGATGATGGATTACTCCTACGCGCGGATCAACGCCACCGATGAGGAGAGCATGCCCGAGCCGCTCTCCATGGCCGAGTTGGCGGAGAAGGACGGACTGGCCTATCGCAAGACGGGCCTCCTCTCGGAGATGGAAGCCGAGTCGCTGGACATCGCGCAGTCGGTGGTGGGCGAGCGCGATCCGTTCCTGCAGTTCGTGTTTCAGGGCAGGCCGACCTATCAACCGACCCTGTCGCGCGATCTCGACGCGGAGTTCCTGTTCTGGAAGATCGACGAGGCCAGGGACCGGGTGCCCTCGTGGGACGATTCCGACGCCAGGGAGGCCGAGAAGGAGGCGGAGAAGCTTGCCTCGCAGGGCAGGGAGCAGGAGGCGGCCGAGAAGCGGGTGCTGGCCGAGCGCATGCGCGAGGACACCGAGGAGATCCACAAGCGCGTGCTCCGCGAGTGGAAGATGGTCCAGGCCCGCAGCCTTGCCCGCGACGCCGCCGCGGCTTTGGCCGCCCAGGCCCGCAAGGAGAAGAGCCCGCTGAGAGAATCGCTCGCGGACGAGCCGGGTGTGACGGTCATCGACGCGGGCCCCTTCAGTTGGCTAACGCACGGCAGCGTCCCGCCGACGATGATGCAGCAGGCCCCGCCGCCGCAGATCAGCTCGGTTAGCGGGGTCAACATGCCGGGCGACGACTTCATGCGGGCGGTGTTCGAGATGGAGTCGGGCGAGGTGGGCGTGGCCTTCAACCAGCCCAAGACCGTGGCCTACGTCGTGCGCGTCGCCTCGTTCGAGCCCTCCCCCGCCGTGCTCTGGCAGCTGTTCCTGGCCGACCCGTACGAGAAGTACGCAAGCGTCGCGAGGTTCGACCACAACAGGATTCGCAGGGACTGGTTCGAAAACATCAAGAAGTCGGCGGGCTTCAAGTGGGAGCGGAGTCCCGTGCGGCGGGCGAGCCGGTAGCAGGCTGCTCGGACGCCCGTGTCCGGAGGCCCGACCAGGCCCCTCCTCTCCGACGAGCTTGCGCGCCTTGCTTGACACGGTCGCGCACCGGCCTCTACCTTACGGGAAAGCCCGAGCTTCTCCAGCCCCTTCGGAGGCAAGGCCATGAGCGTGATCTACCGCGTGAACATGACGGACCTGAGCGTGCGCCGGGAAGAGCCTTCGGAGGCCTATCGGGCGCTGGGGGGGCGCGGGCTCACCTCGGCGATGGTCGCCGCCGAAGTCCCGCCGACCTGCCACCCGCTGGCGGCCGAGAACAAGCTGGTCATCGCCCCGGGCATCCTCACTGGCACGGGCGCGGTTTGTGCGGGGCGGCTCTCGGTCGGTGCCAAGAGCCCGCTGACCGGCGGCATCAAGGAGGCCAACTCGGGCGGCATGGGCGCGCTGGCCCTGGCGGCCCTGGGCATCCAGGCCGTCGTGCTCGAAGGCAAGCCGGCCGAGGACAAGCGGTATCGCCTGGTGGTCGATCGCGAGGGGCTCCGCATCGAGCCGGCCGACGATCTGCGTGGGCTGGGCAACTACGAAACGGCCGAGCGCTCCATCGGGCAGTTCGGCGAGAAGGTGGCCTGCATCTCGATCGGACCGGCCGGCGAGATGAAGACGGCCTCCTCGACCGTCGCCGTCACGGACGTCGAAGGCCGGCCCACGCGCCACGCCGGGCGCGGCGGGCTCGGCGCGGTGATGGGCTCCAAGGGCATCAAGGTCATCGTGGTCGATCCGGCTGGCGGCGAGCGCCCCGTGGCGGGCGAGCCTGAAGCCTTCAAGGCGGCCGTCAAGAAATTCGCCGAGGCCCTCAAGAATCACCCGCTGACCGGCCAGACGCTCCCCAAGTTCGGCACCAACGCCCTGGCCAACGTGATCAACGAGGCCGGGGCTTACCCGACGCGGAACTTCAGCACCGGCCAGTTCGAAGGCACCGAGGCCATCAGCGGCGAGCACCAGCACGACCTGATCGTGGATCGCGACGGCATGATCGCCCACGCCTGCCACCGCGGCTGCACGATCAAGTGCTCGCGGATCTACGTCGACGAGCAGGGCGAGTACGTGACCAAGGGCCCGGAGTACGAGACCATCTGGGCCCACGGCGCCGACTGCGGCATCGACAACCTCGACGCGATCGCGCGCATGGACCGTCTGGACGATGACCTGGGCCTGGACACGATCGAGACCGGCGTGACCATCGGCGTGGCCATGGAAGCGGGGATCATCCCCTTCGGCGACGCCGAGGCCGCCATCGGCCTGTTGGAAGAGGTCCGCAAGGGCACGGCCCTGGGCCGCCTGGTCGCCTCCGGGGCGGAGGTGCTGGGCAAGACCTACGGCGTCAGCCGCATCCCCACGGTCAAGGGCCAGTCCATGCCGGCCTACGATCCGCGCGCCGTGCAGGGGATCGGCGTGACCTACGCCACCTCCACGATGGGCGCCGACCACACGGCAGGGTACGCCATCTGCCAGAACGTGCTGGGGGTGGGCGGGCGCGTCGATCCGCTCTCGCCCGCGGGACAGATCGAGATCAGCCGGGCCCTGCAGGTCGCCACGGCGACCGTGGACGCCTCGGGCCTGTGCCTGTTCGTGGCCTTTGCCGTGCTCGACGACCCGGGCGCCATGGAGGCCGTGTGCGAGATGCTCGGCGCGTACTACGGCCGGCCCTTCACGGCCGACGACTACGGGGCGCTGGGCAAGCGGATCCTCGCGGACGAACGGCGGTTCAACCTGGCGGCCGGCTTTTCGACAAAAGACGACCGCCTGCCCCGCTTCTTCTCCACCGAGCAGCTCGCCCCGCACAACGTGACCTTCGCCGTGCCGGACGAGGAGCTGGACAAGGTGTTCGACTTCGTGGGGTAGTCGCCTTGGAGTGCGGCGGCGGGTCGCCGCTTTCGCGCTGCGCTTCAGACTTTTCGCACAAAGAAAATGAGGAAGCGGCGATGAATCGCCGCACTCCAAAGAGGCGGCTCCACCGGCAGACCTCCGACCTCCCATGCCTCACGTCCAGGTGAAGCTCTACGCCACATTCCGGGCCTACAGCAACGGGGCCGCGTCGGTCGAGGTGCCGATCGACTCGGGCCAGACCGTGCGCGACGTGCTCGACCGGCTCGGCGTTCCGGCCGACCAGGTGCGGATCCTGTTCGTCGACAACCGCGCCGGCGAGCTAGGCCAGTCGCTCCAGGGCGGCGAAAAGCTCGGGCTCTTCCCGGCGATCGGCGGAGGGTGAGGGGGAAAGAACGAATGGCGAATGGCGAAGGACGAATGGGGGTTGGCGAATGGTGAGCCCAGACCCGCGCAGAAGCTCCGAGTCCCGACCTCCGAAGACGGGCTCCTAACGCCTGACACACGGTTTCCGCTTGGCCAAACAGTCCTCCAAGTCCGACGCACGAGCCGAGAACCTGCCGGGCTTCGAGGAATCGCTCGCGCAGCTCGAAGGGGTCGTGCGCGAGCTGGAAGAGGGCGAGATCGGACTGAACGCCGCGCTGGAGCGGTACGAGAAAGGCGTCACGCTGCTTCGCCACTGCCACAAGCTGCTGGGCCAGGCCGAGCGCAAGATCGAGATGCTCAGCGGCGTGGACGCCGAGGGCAACCCGGTCGCCCGGCCTTTCGAGGACGAGGCCCTTTCCCTGGATGAGAAGGCCCAGCGTCGCACGCGCCGCCGCACTTCCCCCTCCAGCGAGCCATCTCCGCCGGAGGCCGGGGCAGCCGATCTCGACGAAACCAGGGGTCCCTTTTAGAATGAAGTAATTCTGGGGAAGGTGGGGAGTTGCCGGGAAGGTGCTCCCCATCCCCTCCTGCCGCCCGAGGCGTTTTTGTCAGGGGGATCCGTTTTGCGGTGAACCACCGCCGCGCTCGGCCCCTAATGGATTGTGACGCCCGACCCTCGCACGCTCGCCGGACACCAGCGGCCCGATGGCGGAAACCGTTCTCCCCCCGCTCGCCCGTTACGCGGCCGATGCACGGCTTCGAATCGACGCTGCGCTCCGCACCGCGACGGACCTGGAGGCCGATTGCCCCCGGGCCTTGCGCGAGGCCATGCAGTACGCGGTTCTGGCTCCTGGCAAGCGGCTCCGCCCCTTGCTCGTGTTGATGTCGGCCGAAGCCTGCGGCGGGTGCGAAGACCAGGCAATGCCGGCCGCCTGCGCCGTGGAGATGGTCCATGCCTATTCGCTGGTTCACGACGACCTGCCGGCCATGGACGACGACGATCTGCGCCGCGGCCGGCCCACCTGCCACAAGGTTCACGGTGAGGCCCTGGCGATCCTGGCGGGCGACGCGCTCTTGACGCTGGCCTTCGAGATCCTGGCCCGCGGCGTGCGCCCCGCTGCCCGGGCGGCTGCCTGTTGCGCCGAGCTGGCGACCGCGGCCGGGCCGAGCGGCATGGTCGGCGGGCAGGCGGACGACGTGGTCGGCGGGCAGGCGGACGACGTGGCCGGCGGGCTTTCGCGGGGCGGTCTGGGCGCGCTGGAGTCTGTCCATCGCCGCAAGACCGGGGCCTTGATCCTCGCCTCGCTCCGCATGGGCGCGATCGCCGCCGACGCGGGCCAGGCCGAGCGCGATGCCCTCGACCGCTACGGCCGCAACCTCGGGCTCGCCTTCCAGATCACCGACGATCTGCTCGACGTGGAGGGCGACGAGAGCGCGGCCGGCAAGCGCCTCCGCAAGGATTCGCAGCAAGGCAAGCTCACGTTCCCCGCGCTGCTTGGGGTCGAGGAGAGCCGGCGCCGGGCCGAGTCGCTCGTCCGCGGCGCCATCGACGCGCTCCACCCTCTGGCAACCGCCGCCAGCCGTCTGGAGGCGCTGGCCCATTACGTCCTGGAGAGGAATCATTGATGGAAGAGCTGCTGGCCCAGATCCGCTCGCCGCGCGACTTGAAAGGACTCAGTGACTCCCAGCTCGTGCAGCTTGCCGAGGAGGTCCGCGAGGCCCTTTGCCGCCTGGCCGCCACGCGAACCGCGCACTTCGCCTCGAATCTGGGCGTGGTCGAGCTGACGCTGGCTTTGCACACGGTCTTCGATTTCCAGCAGGATCGGCTGATCTGGGACACCGGGCACCAGGTCTATCCCCACAAGCTCGTCACCGGACGCTACGAGCAATTCAACTCGATGCGCACGCGCGGCGGGCTGATGGGCTATCCCAATCCCGCCGAAAGCGACTACGACCTGTTCGTCACCGGCCACGCCGGGTGCAGCGTGGCCACGCTCCTCGGGCTGAAGTGCGCCGACGACCTCCTCCGCCCCCAGGACGGCCGGCATTGCGTGGCCGTGGTCGGCGACGGGGCCTTCCCTTCGGGCATCGTGTACGAGGCGATGAACAACGCGGGCGGGCTGAAGAAGAAGCTCATCGTGGTGCTCAACGACAATAAGATGTCGATCTGCCCGCGGGTCGGCGGCCTGGCCGACTACCTCGATCGCCTTCGCATGACGCGGTTCTACAGCGGTCTGAAGTTCGAAGTCCAGCGGGTCCTCAACAGCCTCCCGTTGATCGGCGACTCGGCCGAGCGGTTTCTCAGCCAGGTCAAGGACGCGGTCAAGGCCGGCATGCTCGGCGGCATGCTCTTCGAGGAGCTGGGCTTCCGCTACATCGGGCCCGTCGATGGGCACGACATCCGCCACTTGCAGAAGTACCTCCGCTTGAGCCGCGACTACGACCAGCCGGTGCTGGTGCACGTGGTCACCGAGAAGGGGCATGGATTCAAGCCGGCGGAGGAAGACCCGGTCTCGTTCCACACCCCCGCGCCGTTCGAGCGAGGCAACGGCAGCCAGGTCCGCGTGCGCAAGAGCGGATCGCGGCCCTACACCCTCGTGGTCCGCGACGCCATCCATCAGGCGATGCGGGACGACCCCCGCGTGGTGGCCATCACGGCCGCCATGTGCCAGGGCAACATGCTTGAGCCGGTGCGCGACGATTTCCCGGATCGGTTCTTCGACGTGGGCATCTGCGAGTCGCACGCCGTGGCCTTTGCCGCCGGGCTGGCCAAGGCCGGCATCCGGCCCATCGTCGATATCTACAGCACCTTCCTGCAGCGGAGCTACGACCAGGTGTTTCAGGAAGTCAGCCTCCAGCGCCTGCCCGTGGTGATGATGCTCGACCGCGCGGGAATCGTCGGCCCGGACGGCCCCACGCACCACGGCGTGTTCGACCTGGCCTACCTCCGCCACCTGCCGAACCTTACGGTCATGGCCCCCGGCGACGAGTCGGACGTGGCCTCCATGCTCGATCTGGCCCTCGCGCACGACGGCCCGGTGGCCATCCGCTACCCCAAAACCGCGGCCGAGACCGTCAAGCGCCTGCCCGCCCCCGTCCAGATCGGCGCGGCCGAGGTCCTCACGTGGGGCGAGGACGGCATGATCGTCGCCTGCGGCACGCTGCTGGGCGACTGCGTGCGCGCGGCCAACCTGCTCCAGGAGGAAGGGCTGGACGTGGGCGTGGTCAACGCCCGGTTCGTCAAGCCGCTCGACGAGGGGACCATCCTCAAGGCCGTGCGCGACTGCGGCTTCGTGGTGCTCGTCGAGGAGGGCTGCCTGGCCGGCGGGTTCGGCAGCGCCGTGCTCGAAGCCGCCTGCGACGCCGGGCTCGACATCCGACGCGTGCGGCGGCTGGGCATCCCCGACCACTACGTCGAGCACGGCGAGCGGGCCGAGCTGCTGGCCGACCTGGGGCTGGACTGCGCGGGCATTGTCCGGGCGTGCCGCGAGCTCGCCGTGCGCACGGGTCTGGGCGACGGCGGCCACTCTGCGGCCGCGGCGTCGTAGCCGGGCGGTCAGAGCGAGACCATCGGGATGAGCCCGATCACGAACACGCTCCACCAAAGCACCCCGGAGCCGGCGAACCTGTCCAGCAGCCAGAAGTAAAGGCTGGCGACCACGCCGACGATGGCCGTCGCCAGCAGCGTGGGCAGCAGGTCACCACCCCACGCCAACCCGATCACCAGGCGATAGAGGGTGTACGCTCCCGCGCAGAGCCACGGCTGCTCGGACTCGATGAGAAACCTGAGCAGTCCCACGAGCACGAAGACGTTGAGAAGGGCAAGGATCATTCGCGGGCTCCCTGGTTGGCAACGCGGGGCGGTCGGGTCGCCGCCGATGATGATGCAGACGCATTACCGCTGCCTGAGGGTGCCATTGTCCTTTCGCGACGCGGCCGGTGCAACCGGGAGCGTACGGCGGTGAGGACGGCGAGACCGGCCGCCTGACTCCAGTGGAGGTTTCTGCGAGCTCCGGAATCGGGGGACTTCCGAAGCGGGCGGGAGTAGGGCCGTCTGAACCCCGGTTCGCGCGAGCCCGACATTGTGAGCGAGTCGCCCGAGTCGTACAATCTCCGCTAGGATCCGAAGGCTTACGGACTCGGGCAGACTCCGGCAGCCGAAAACCGTTCCCCCATCATTCCACGCCCGCATGCGAGTCCTTCTCCTCGGTTACGGCGGCAGGCCGGGCGTGCTCGAAGCGGCCGAGCGCCTCCGGCCGGTCATCGGGCAGTTCGCCGAGATCGCGGCCGAGGACTTCACGGGCGAGACCGATCTCTCCCAGGTCGAGGCCGATCTGGCGGTGGTCCTCGGCGGCGATGGCTCGATCCTCCGCGCCGCCCACCAGATGGGCTACAGCCAGCGCCCCGTGGCCGCTGTAAACTTGGGTCGATTGGGGTTTCTGGCGAACCTTTCTCCCGCCGAGCTGCCGGCCGTCCTCAAAGCGGCAGCGCAGGGAAGCATTGCGGTGATCGAGCACCTGATGTTCGACTGCCGGGTGTTCCGCGACGGCCAGGCGCTTCACCATCGCTTGGGGCTGAACGAGGTGGTCATCCACGGCGGCCCGCCGTTCACCATCCTGGAGGTTGATCTCTACGTTGACTCGGAGCTCGTAACGACCTATAGTTGCGACGGTCTGATCGTCAGCACGCCGGTCGGCTCGACCGCCCACAGCCTGTCGGCCGGGGGACCGATCCTTCGCAAGGACCTGCAGGCGTTCGTGTTCGGTCCGATCAGCCCCCACACGCTGACCAACCGTCCCGTGGTGGACTCGGCCGATCGGGTGTACGAGATGTCGGTCGCCAATCCGGGCCACGGCACGAGCGTCGTGGTGGACGGTCGCGTGGTGTGCGTGCTCCGTCCGCAAGATCGCGTCCGCGTGGAGCGGGCCCGGGCGTGCTTTCGCCTGGTGGCCGTGCCCGGCCATAGCTACTATCGGACGCTGCGCGACAAGCTCGGTTGGGGCGGCCGGTTGCAGCTCGCCAAGGAAGAGGATTGACCGAAGAAGACGCCCCGGCGGCGTCTCTTGCGACGAACAGGCCATCGGCGAATCACGAAGCGACACGGAGTCCGCTCCTCCCCGCGCCTTCCCGCACCTCTCCCCTTCGCCATCGACTCGAAAGGAAGCGAGCATGACGACCCCCTTGCGCCTGCTGTCCGTCTTGATCCCCGTGTGCGCCCTGGGTGGGCCCGTGTCCTCGGCGGCCGGCGAGGAGGACGCCTCCGGCGGCGCGGAGACGTACCTGCTCCGCTACCAGTTCGCGCCCGGCGAGGTGCTCCGCTGGGACGTGATCCACCGGGCGACGATCCGCACCACGGTGTCGGGCACCACGCAGACCGCCGAAAGCGTGAGCAAGTCGGTCAAGGTCTGGAAGGTCACCGACGTCAAACCCGACGGCTCGACGACCTTCGAGCACAGCGTGGAAAGCGTGGACATGCGGCAGAAGCTCTCCGGGCGCCAGGAGGTCCGCTACAACAGCCAGACCGACGCGGAGCCGCCGCCGGGCTTCCAGACCATCGCCGGATCGATCGGCGTCCCCCTGAGCATCGTCACCATGGATGCCCGGGGCAAGATCCTCCTTCGCGACCGGAAGGTCCCGCAGCCCACGGGCGAGAACGACGGCCCGATGACCGTGCCGTTCCCCGAAGGACCGCTCTCCGTCGGCGATTCGTGGTCGGAAGCGTACGAGCTCGACGTGGCCACGGACAACGGCGCGGTCAAGAAGGTGAAGACGCGGCAGACCTACACCCTGGAGGAGGTCGAGACGGGCATCGCCACCATCAAGACCTTGACCCACATCCTCACGCCCAACCTCCCGCCCGAGATCGAGGCCAAGCTGATCCAGCAGGAATCGACCGGCACGGTGCGTTTCGACCTTGACGCCGGCCGTGTCGTGGGGCAGCGGATCGACCTGGACAAGCGCGTGGTGGGGTTCCGCGGCGACGCCAGCAGCCTGCACTGCGTCACCCGGTTCACCGAGAAGCTGCAGCCCGCGGCCGCCACGGCCCAGCGCCCCGAGGCCGAGGCGTCCGACTCGGTCGAGAAGTAGGGCGCCTGGAGGACGCGCGCTCCCGGCGTCGCCCCGGTGGCGTGGGCCGCTGCGCGCATGGCGCTCCTGCGTCGCCCACCTCCGCCCCGGCGGTTGCGACCGCCCGCCGCGCCGTCGATAATCGGGGCAGTCGTCCGAACGCCCTCTTGGGCATTTCCGAGGGCGCCCTGCGCCCAGGCCTCCCGGAGCACTTCCCCCATGACCTCGCCATCCTGCCTGGCTGCCGTGCGTTTCGCTCTGATTGGTGGCTTCGCCCTTGTGTCGGGCATGGCGGCTCTGAAGCCCGCGGCGGCCGAAGACGGGGAGAAGGAGACCGACCCCGCCGTGCTCAAGCGTCTCGAGGAGTTCCAGGACTGGAAGTTCGGCTTCTTCGTGCACTGGGGCGTGTACAGCCAATGGGGCTGCATCGAGTCGTGGCCGCTGGTGGAGGTGGACAAGTGGGCCCGGCCCGACGACCTCGAGGCCTGGACCGAGCGGGACAAGGACTTCGCCCGGTTCGTGGCCGACTATCGCAAGCTGCACACCACGTTCGATCCCAGGGAGTTCGATCCGCAGCAGTGGGCCGACGCGGCCAAGGCGGCCGGCATGAAGTACTTCGTGTTCACCACGAAGCACCACGACGGCTTCTCGATGTACGACACGCGGCAGACCGACTACCGCGCGACGCACTCGTCCTGCCCCTTCCACAAACACCCCAAGGCCGACGCCGCGAAGGCACTGTTCGACACCTTCCGCAAGGAGGGCTTTCGCATTGGCGCGTACTTCTCCAAGGCCGACTGGTCGCATCCCGATTACTGGGACCCCGATCGTCCCCACCCGACGCGCAACGTGAACTACGACACCGCGAAGGAACCCGGCAAGTGGGCCCGGTTCGTCAAGTTCACGCACGCGCAGATCGAGGAGCTGATGACCGGCTACGGGCCGATCGACATCCTCTGGCTCGACGCCGGGCAGGTCCGCCCGCCGAAGCAGGACATCGACATGCCCAAGCTGGCGGCCATGGCCAGGAAGCACCAGCCGGGCATCCTCGTGGTCGATCGCACGGTGGGCGGGCGCTACGAGAACTACCGCACGCCCGAGCAGAAGGTGCCGGACAAGCCGCTCCCCTACGTCTGGGAGACGTGCATGACCATGGGCGAGCAGTGGTCGTACAAGCCGGACGACGAGTACAAGTCCACGCGCGAGCTGATCCACCTGCTGGTCGATATTGTGGCCAAGGGGGGTAACTTCCTTTTGAACGTGGGCCCGGACTCCGACGGGCAGCTGCCGGCGCCGGCCCTTGAGCGCATGCACGAGATCGGCCACTGGATGAAGGTCAACGGCGAGGCGATCTACGGCACGCGGCCCGTCGCGCCCTACAAGAGCGGCCGCACCTGCCTGACCAAGAGGGGTGACAAGCTCTACTTGATCTACCTGGCCGCCGAGGGCGAGACCTCGCCACCTGCCCAGATCGGGGTGGCCGGCGTGCCCGAGGGCAAGTCGCTCCGCATGCTGGGGAGCGAGGCGAAGATCCACTCGAAGTGGGACGCCGAGGGGCTAAGCATCCTCGTGCCCGAGGCGGTGCGCAGGGGTCCGCCCTGCCAGCACGCCTGGACATTCGAAATGCATGTCGAGCAGTGACAAGATCCTCTCGGCACCGGCGAACTGCCAGAAGAGACCAGAGTGCGCCCCTGGGTGGGTCTCCCGACCGGTCCCACCAACGTGACCGGCTCGGCATATTCCGCTACACTGGAACTCCGGTATCTTCCCCATCTCACATCCATTTCGGAAGCAGGAGCCGCGTCATGGGTCCGCTTGGTTTTCGCAGTTGCGTCGCGCTGGCGGCGTGTTTGGTGTTGCTGCCCGGGCTAGCGCTGGCCGAACAGGCAGCCCAGCCGGAACGCAAGGACGCAAAGAAGCCCCGCAAGAAGCGCGTCCTGGTGACGATCTCCAAGGAGACGACCTTCATCACCGAGCCCTTGCGCGAGGACGGCTATCCCGACTACCTGGCTGCGCTCAACCAGTACGCGTCCGAGGGCGTGACCGTGGAGAACAACGCCGCGGTGCCCCTCTGGCAGGCGTTCGGCCCGGAGGACATGCCCGAAGAGCTGCGCGAGAGGTTCTTCAAGATGCTGGGCATCGCGCCGCTGCCTGAGGAGGGGGACTACTGCATTGGCTTCGACGAATTCGCCAAGAAGCATCCGGAGCTAAAGCCCAAGCCGGACCAGGCGGCCGACGGCCTGGACGACACGGATGACTTTGAATGGGACCTTTACGATCGCGCGACGAGCGAGCCGTGGACCGAGGAAGAGAACCCACTGGCCGCTGCCTGGTTGAAGGCGAACAGCAAGCCGCTAGCCTTGATCGAAGAGGCCACGCGCCGGCCAAGGCGGTACGAGCCGCTGGTCGCCAGCGACGAGTCGCACATGATCATTGCCGTGCTCCTGCCCGGCGTACAGCGGCAGCGCGAGGCGGCAAGGCTGCTGCAGTGTCGGGCCAACCTGCGTCTGGGGCAGGGCAAACCCGAAGAGGCCTTTGAGGACACGCTGGCCTGCCACCGGCTCGCGCGGCTCGCGGGCGAGGGGCAGACGCTGATCGACGGGCTGGTGGCCATCGCCATCGACGGGGTCGCGAACAGCGGCGACAATCGGATCATCGCCCACGGCAACCTCTCGGCCGCGCAAGCCCGCAAGATGCTCGAGCGGCTCCAGGCGCTCAAGCCGCTTCCGCCCATGGTCGAGAAGCTCAACCGCGGCGAGCGGTTCATGTACCTCGACGCGGTGTGCCTCTTTGCGCGCAAGGGGCTGAGCGAGCTCGATTCCCTGGTCGACGGGGACGGGGTGGCCGAAGGCATCGTGGGTAACCTCGTCAGCTGGGCGGCGCGCATGACCATGGACTGGGACCTCATCCTCCGCATGGGCAACCAGTGGTACGACCGCATGGTCGACGCCTGGAAGCAGCCCACGCGCCAGGCTCGCCAGATTGCCATGGCGGCCATCGACGA
Organism: uncultured Pirellulales bacterium; assembly: GCA_964434165.1. GTDB lineage: Bacteria > Planctomycetota > Planctomycetia > Pirellulales > Thermoguttaceae > CAYSUS01. The sequence goes on along the minus strand of CAYSUS010000009.1, from coordinate 78,804 downwards.
GGACATCAACGAGCTGGCCACCAAGGCCAGGGATCCCAAGCGCATGGCCCTGCGCATGCTGGGCGGAACGCGCAAGGTGGTTTCCGAGCAGATCGGGTCGATCCTGGTGGCCCTGCTGCTGCCGGCCGTCAACGCTGCCCAAACCGCGGAGGATCGCGGCATCATGCTGCGCCAGATGTCCGAGGTGGGCTACGCCCTGGCCGCGTACCGGGCGGAGAAAGGCAAGTACCCGGCGAAGCTCGATGACCTCGTTCCGAAGTACGTGGAGAAGGTCCCCGAGGATTGCTTCTCCGGCCAGACCGTGCGCTATCGCACCGAGGGAGACGGCTTCGTCCTCTACAGCGTGGGTATGAACGGCGAGGACGACGACGGGCACGGATACGACGACCGGATCGACGGGCGGCCCGAGACGCAGGACTGGGATGACCTCGCGGTCCGCGTGCCGGGGAAGCGGGAGCGGAACGACTGACCTTTGGCGCACTCCGTCCTCATTGTTTGCCTGCATTCGCACTCTCCAGGTGCGAAGTACGCGAGTACGGAGTACGATAGTGCGCGGGCAACTTGCGACGTGCGTGCCAACTCGGGCTAGGCTACCGCCATGGGGAAGAAGCGAGGCTGCGAACCGGCGGAGCAAATCGAGCGAGCAATCCATGTCGTCCGCGGACAGCGGGTAATGCTCGACGCCGATCTCGCCCGGCTCTACCAAGTGAGAACCTCGTCCCTGAACCAGAGCGTCAAGCGCAACGCCGACCGGTTTCCGCCCGATTTCGCGTTTCAGCTTACGCAGCAAGAGTTTATGGCTTTGACATCACAACTTGTGACATCAAAGCCCAGTCGCAGGCCCGAGGCGGCGTTCGAAGACATTCTCGCCTGCCGCCGCCTCGCCTGGCTGGTCTCCGATGGGATGCCTTCGGTATGCGGCGGGCTCGTCGCCAGGTCGATGGACTGGATGGCCCTCGAGGGAGATCAGCTCATTTCCGAGCACGGCCGTCCTTCTTCCCGCCAGGCGCGAACGATGCTGAAGCGCCTGAAGGCCGCACCGCCACTGCCGCCGATGGCCGAGCGGCTCCATTACTGCGAGCGGTTCGCCGATCTGGACATTGTTTGCTCGTCCGCCCGGGAGCTTTTCCAGCCGCGCCGGGGGCTGCTCCTTTACAGCGTCGGTCCGAACGGCCAGGACAACGGCGGCCGCGGCCATGCCGAGCAAGACGAGACGCCCGAGTCCTCCAACTGGGACGACCTGGTCGTGCGCGTGCCGGGGAGGGAGGCGGAAGCGGGCAATCGAGGGCGTGGGGAATGCTCCGCGCGACGGCGAACGCGGGGGCTGGCAGCGTTTTACTGGGACGGGGCGCCCGCGGTGGTCCTCGGCGATCCGACCCGCACAGCCCGCCCGGCAGCCGTTGCTGCCAAGCACATCACAAGCCGGTGAATCAACATGTACCACGCCAAGCTCTATTTCCTAGCCCTGGTCGGCTTCTTGGCCATCGACCTGGTCTGGCTGGCCGTGATGGCCCCGCGGTTCTATCGAAGGCAGCTCGGGGCCCTGCTCTCCGACCAGCCCGTGTGGTGGGCGGCGTTGCTGTTCTACCTGCTGTTCGTGGCCGGGCTACTGGTGTTCGCCATCCTGCCCGGGCTCCAGGCGAGGTCGCTGAGCAGGGCGCTGCTTCTGGGCGCGTTCTTCGGCCTGGTATGCTACGCGACCTACGACCTGACGAACCTGGCGACGGTGAAGAACTGGCCGTGGCTGGTGACGGCGGTGGACATGGTCTGGGGCGCCGTGCTCGCCGCGTCGGTCAGCGGCATCGGATATGCGGCGGGGAGGTGGCTCGGCTGAGGTGCGAGGGCAAGTGGCGTTGCATAGTTGCGGGTCCCTTCCAACACCGTGGAGCCGCCTCGCGGAGGCTGGCCTCGAAGGAACGGCTCAGAGACTACTTCGCCGTAATCGGCAGTCTGGTGTTTCGTGGAAACAGGAGTGCGCAGCGGCAACGGAAAAGGGGAGCTCTGCAAAGCACGCCTGGCGATTCAGCCGGAGCGGTCCCTCCCCCAATCCCCATCTCCGATCCTTGATCCCCACTCCCATGCGCGAGCAGTACAGCGTCCGCATCTCGAAAGAAGAGCTGGTGTTCAGTTCCGGGCACTTCATCACGTTCGATGGCGATGTGTGCGAGCGCCTGCACGGCCACAACTATCGCGTGGCGGCTGAGGTCCGAGGGCCCCTGGACGATAACCACTACGTGATCGATTTCGTGTTCCTCCGCGAGACGCTTCGAGGGATCGTCGCAGAGCTCGACCACCGGATGCTGCTGCCCACCGCCCATCCGCTGATCCGCGTGGAGGCCGACGACCGAGAGGTGGTCGTGCGGTTTCGCGAGCGGCGGTGGGTCTTCCCGCGCTGCGACTGCCTCTTGCTGCCGGTGCCCAACACGACCAGCGAGCTGCTGGCGCGTCACGTGGGCACGCGGCTACTGGCCGCGATCGAGGCCCAGACGGGCCGGATCCCCGACCTGGTCCGGATCGAGGTTGACGAGTGCCTGGGGCAGTCGGCCGTCTGCGAGCTGCGGCCGTAGGCATGGGGGATTCGGTGCCGGGCCGACACAGCCCAGCGAGCGCCCTGCGTCGGGCAGCCCCAGCAGGGGGCACGGGAAGTCGGCGTCGGAGCCCACACCCCCACTTCAGCGGCAAAGCGGCCAAATGTCTGGCACAGCCGGCCTATCGCGTCCGCGACTGCGACGAGTGGACGCCGAGATCAGCCCGCCAGAGTTTGCCCGACTGCCCAGACAACCTAACTTTCGATAGGCAATTCGCCTCCGGGCTCTCTCGCTGGGCAGGACAGGTCCCATCGGCTCGCAGATCGGGGCGGGGTGAAGGATGGCATCGATGAAAGCCGAGTACATCAACCCTTTCATTTCCTCGCTCGGCACGGTCTTCCAGACCATGCTCAGTTGCGACGTGACGCGAGGGGCGATCACTCTGAAGGACGGCAACCACCCTCGGCATCCGATCAGCGGCGTGATCGGTCTGTCGGGCCACGCCGTGGGGACCGTGGTGCTGAGCGTCTCGCAGTCCGTCGCCCTGAAGGCCGCCTCCACCATGCTGATGACGGAGGCCACCGAGGTGGACGCCGACGTGCTGGACGCGGTGGGCGAGTTGACCAACATGGTTGCCGGCCGGGCGAAGTCGCAGCTTGAGGAGCTGCAACTGTCGGTGAGCCTTCCCAGCCTGATCACGGGCACCGACCACGAGATCCGTTTTCCGTCGAACGTGACCCCGATCTGCGTCCCCTTCGAAACGGAGTGGGGTGATCTGACGCTCGAGGTCGGGCTGGCACCCGTTCCGTCTCCCGTCGCGGTCTGAAAGCGCGGCGGCCGCGCCTCCCCAGCTCCCGCTCGGGTCGATCGGCAGGTTGGCGGGGTCGCGTCGCGTGGGCCGGGCCACGGGACGGGGCCCCCGTCGTCTTGTCCGGAATTCTTCAAGAGACCGCTCTCCACAGGTCGATAATCGGCCAGCCGATCACAACGGTCGTGGGGGTAACGGTATTTGCCCAACCTTGGAAATTCTGGGAAGATGCGAAACCTGCGACGAGAGCCAGCTTCACAGCCAGACTTCGCGTCCCGGCCTGCAGACGTTCGGTCCGCGCCACGACGCTGCGGAGCACGCCGCGACGGGTCGGCTTCCGAAACGGCGGCCGGCCTTCGCCGGCTGAACGAGGTGGCCGCGGACCAGCCCGAGAGCGTGTTGGGGGTGGTCGCCTACTGGCTCGGTTCCCAAGACTGAAGGCATGCCCGGCAACGACATTCGCAAGGCCGCCGTGCTGCTGATGAGCCTGCCCCACGAGCAGGCGGCGATCCTGCTGTCGAAGCTCGATCCCAAGCAGATCGAGGCCGTGTCCGTCGAGATCGCGAAGACGGGCGTGTTCAGCGGCGATGAGCAGGAGGCGGTGATCCAGGAGTTCGCCCGGGCGAATCCGGCTGCGCTGACCGGCAAGCGTGGCGGGCTGGACGTGGCCCAGGGGCTGTTGGAGCAGGCCCTCGGCCGGGCGGCGGCGCCGACGATCGAAAGCGTGCGGCAGTCGATCGAGGCCCTTCCGTTCGGCTTCTTGCAGAAGGTCGATAGCCAGAATCTCCTCACGTTCATCATCGACGAGCATCCACAGACCATCGCGCTGATCCTCTGCCACGTCCCACCGGCCCAGGCCTCGGACATCATCAGCGGCCTGCCGACCGAGCGTCAACTATCGGTCATCAAGCGCATGGCGACGATGTCGCAGACCAGCCCGGAGATCATCAACCTGGTCGAGACGGGATTGGAGCACCGCATGGCGAGCGTAATGAGCCAGCAGTTCGAGACCGCCGGCGGCGTTTCGGCGGTGGCCGAGGTCCTCAACGTGATCGACCGCGCCACGGAGCGGAGCCTGCTGGAGAACCTGGCCCAGGAGGACCCCGACCTGGTCGAGGAGATCCGGCGGCTGATGTTCGTGTTCGAGGACATCACGAAGCTCAGCGATCGCGACATCCAGACGCTGCTGAAGAACGTCGAGAACACGCAGTGGGCCATGGCTCTGAAGGGCGCCAGCGAGGAGCTCAAGGAGAAGATCCTCAACAACATGTCGAAGCGGGCCTCCGACCTGCTCCGCGAGGAGATGGAGTACCTGGGGCCGGTCCGCCTGTCGGTGGTCGAGCAGACGCAACAGCAGATCGTGGACGTCGTGCGGCGCCTGGAAGATGCCGGCGAGATCACCACGCACGGCGACGAGGAGGAGGAACGGTTTATCGAGTAGGGGACAGGGTCAGGCGGCAAGTGGCAGGGATTGCCGATTGGAGATTGGAGACTGAAGATCGAGGCCGATGCCCCGGCAACGAAATCATCAATCTGCGATCCCTTCCCACCCGACCCCTGCCTCCTGACCTGTCCCCGGCCCCTTGAGCCTGCTCGTCGCGCTTTGCTAGCATACGGGGATGCCCCCGTCCGCGACCCCCATGATGAAGCAGTACCTGGACGCCAAGCAGGCGTGCCCGGATGCCCTGCTGCTGTTCCGCATGGGGGATTTCTACGAGCTGTTCTATGACGACGCGAAGACGGCGGCGCGCACGCTCGGCATCGCGCTGACCAGCCGCGACAAGGGCGAGAACGCCGTGCCCATGGCCGGCTTTCCCCACCACCAGCTCGAAAGCTACCTGGGCAAGCTCATCGCGGCCGGGCTGCGCGTGGCCGTGTGCGACCAGGTGGAAGACCCCAGACAGGCCAGGGGGCTCGTGAAGCGCGAGGTGACCCGCGTGGTCACGCCCGGCACGGTCACCGACGAGGCCTTGCTCGACCCGCGCGAGAGCAATTATCTGACGGCGGTCGCGCCGGGCTGTCCGGCCGGGGTGGCCTGGGTCGATCTCTCGACCGGGCGCTTCCTGGCGGCGGCGTTCGACGGGGGGGAGCTGGGCGACCAGCTCGCGCGGATCGCGCCTTCCGAGTGCCTGCTGTCTGAAGAGGAGGCACTCCCGCCCGCGGCCGCCTCGGAGCAGACCATGCTCACGCGCCGCCCCGCCTGGGCGTTCTCGCTGGACTCCGCCCGGCAGGCCCTCACCCGCCATTTCGGCACGGCGAGCCTGGAGGGGTTCGGCTTCGGCGAGGAGGTGGGCGACGCCCAGGCGATCCGCGCGGCCGGGGCCGTGCTCGACTACCTCTCCGAGACGCAGAAGAGCTCGCTGGCGCACATCGACCGTTTGCTGCCCTACCGGCGCGGCAGCGTGATGGAGATCGACGAGGCCAGCCGGCGGAGCCTGGAGATCACGCGCACCCTCCGCGAGGGGCGACGCGAGGGCTCGCTCCTGTGGGTCCTCGACCGCACGGTCACGGCCATGGGCTCGCGACTCCTGGCCGAGTGGGTCGCCAGCCCGCTCACCGATCCGGCCGCCATCGACGCGCGGCTCGACGCCGTGGCGGAGTTTCTCCACGAGGCCGCGCTGTCAGGCGAGCTGCGCGACGCGCTGCGGCGCGTGTACGACGTGGAGCGCCTGCTCGGCCGCGTGACCACCGGCCGCGCCACGCCCCGCGATTTGAGCTTCCTGGCCAAGACCCTGCGGAGCCTGCCCGCGCTGAAGGCCAGACTCACCGCGCGCAGGAGCGGGCTACTTAACGAGCTGGAGGCGGCGATCGACCTCTGCCCCGACTTGCGCGCGCGCCTGGATGCGACCCTGGAGGAGGACTGCCCCCTGACCAGCCGCGAGGGCGGCTTCATCCGCCAAGGCTTCCGCGAGGAGCTCGACGCCCTGCGCGAGCTGGCCCGCGGCGGCAAGCAGTGGATCGCCCAGTACCAGGCCAAGCAGAGCGGGCGGAGCGGCATACCCAATCTCAAGGTCGGGTTCAACAAGGTCTTCGGCTACTACATCGAGGTCACGCACGTCCACCGCGACAAGGTCCCGGCCGAGTACATCCGCAAGCAGACGGTCAAGAACGCCGAGCGCTACATCACACCCGAGCTCAAGGAGTATGAGGAAAAGGTCCTCGCGGCCGACGAGAAGGCCAAGGACCTGGAGCACACGATCTTCCTGGAGCTGCGCGAGAGGGTACTCCAGGAGCGGGCGAGGATGCAGGATACGGCCCGGGCGCTGGCCCAGATCGACGTGCTCGGCGCGCTGGCCGAGCTGGCGCGCCAGCGCAACTACTGCCGTCCGCGCGTGGTCGAGGAGCCCGTGGTGCGGGTCTTCGACGGGCGCCACCCGGTGCTCGACGTCGTGGAGCCGGAGGGCGTCTTCGTGCCCAACGACACGCGGTTGGGCGGCGACCGCCCTCCGATCGCCCTGATCACCGGGCCCAACATGGCCGGCAAGAGCACGTACATCCGCCAGGTGGCGCTGCTGGGGCTGATGGCGCAGATCGGCAGCTTCGTGCCGGCGCGGGAGGCGGAGATCGGTATCGCCGACCGGGTGTTCGCGCGCGTGGGGGCCAGCGACGAGCTGACCCGCGGCCAGAGCACGTTCATGGTCGAGATGACCGAGACCGCGCGGATCCTCAATACGGCTACCGCGCGGAGCCTGGTGATCCTCGACGAGATCGGCCGGGGCACGAGCACCTATGACGGCATCTCCCTGGCCTGGTCGGTCGTCGAGCACCTGCACGACCGCGTGGGCTGCCGCACGCTGTTCGCCACGCACTACCACGAGCTGACCGACCTGGAGAAGTCGCTCGGCGGCGTGTTGAACCTCAACGTGGCCGTGCGCGAGTGGCAGGACGAGGTGGTGTTCCTGCACAAGATCCTCGACGGCGCGGCGGACAAGAGCTACGGGATCCACGTGGCCCGACTGGCCGGCGTGCCCCGCGAGGTCGTCGAGCGATCGAAGGACATCCTGGCGCAACTGGAGAACGAGCATCTGGACGGGCAGGGCCGGGCCAAGGTGGCGCGCAAGCCCTCGCGCAAGGCGAAGAGGGCGGAAATCCAGATGACGCTCTTCAGCCCGATCGATCATCCCGTGGTCGAGGCCCTGCGCGAGCTGAACCTCGACGAGACCACGCCGCTTGCAGCGCTTCAGTGGCTCAAGCAGTGGCAGGAGCGACTGGTTGCCGAGGCCGAAGGTGGTCGGCGCGGCGCAAGCTGACCACCGAGAGGTGGCGCGAGCCGGCGAATCGCGGCGGAGGCCTTCTCCCCAGTGCGGCCGTCCAATTCCGCGCGCAAGAGGACGTGCCAGCTCTTGCCCGACGGTTGCGATTCCTCCACACGCGGCGTAGAATCGCTCTGGCCAAGGATCCGGTGCTGTGGTGTTTCGACGCCTTGCCTCCCTCCATGTGAGGAGTGCCGCTGATGTTCCGTTTGACCGCCGCTGTCGTTCAGGGTTGGCTGGCGCTCTGGCTTCTCGCTTGCCGGGCCGCGGCCGACGGAGTGCCTTCAGCAGAGCCCGAATCGAAGAAGGCGGCGGGCTCCAAGGAGCGGCCCGCGGACGGCGACCAGGGCGACGGCAAGGGATCGATGCTCGCGTTCGTCTGCCTGAACCAGGCCACGATGCCCGAGAAGAAGGCCCTCGACCAGGTGGTGAAGAAGTGGTTCAACCTGCCGGGCGAATCGGAGCGGAAGGTCGAGCTGGAGGCGAGCGAGACTGGCTTGCAATCGGTGACGGTTTCGGTCGGCGCGCATTCGGCCGTGGCCGGGCTCATGCCCAGGCCCATTCCCGAGCCGGACATCCGCTCGGCCTGCGCAAGGTCCTTCTTCTGGCCCGAGGCCTGGAAGGAGATGAAGGGCCACAAGGCCCACCTGGTGATCGTCGCCATCGGCCGGTTCGAGCAGCGCTACGCGCGGAGCCTGTTCCTGTCGCGCGTGGCCGCCGCGTTGAGCGAGGCGTTCGACACGGCCGGCATCTACTGGGGCGACGCCCACGTGGTCCACTCCCCCGACTTCTTCCGCAAGGGAGTCAAGCCGCACATCAACAGCGCCGACGACGTGCCGGCCCAGCTCTGGGTCGGGTTCCTTCCGCGCAAGCACGAGGACGGAACGCTCACCTGCGGCACCGTGGGGCTGGCCGAGTTCGGCTGCATGGAGCTGGAGATCGTGCGCACGCGCCGCGAGCCGGTCGATATCATCGGGATGCTCGGAGCCACGGCGGCCTACCTCATCCACTCGGGCAGCATGATCAAGGACGGCGACACGATCGGGCCCGACGCCGCGACCAAGATCAAGACCCGCTATGCCGATTCGGCGCTGGGGCGCGAAGGCAAGGTCATCCGGATCGACTACTGACGCTGAGGGAACGCGCGCTGCGTTGGTCCATCCGTTCCTTTCGGAATGGCCTCGCCGTGTGGAGGCATTTCGCTTTGCCGACCGCCGCCGCCCTGTTGTGCGCGTCCTCTTCGGCCGTTTGCGAGCCGGCCGCCGCGGGCACCGTGAAGGTCACGGGGAGCGAGTGGACTCAGCCCGACTTACGAAGCCTCCACGGCCTCGGACGCCTTCCTTGCCCTCGACTGGCCCCTTACTCGCCGACGTACGGCAGCAGGGCCATGAACCGCGCCCGCTTGACCGCGGCCGTCACAGCGTGCTGGCTGACCGCGGAGCAGCCGCTCTTGCGGCGGCCGATGATCTTGCCCTGCCGGTTCGTCAGTCGCTTCAGCAAGTCGAGATTCTTGTAGTCCACGTACATGGGTCGCGGACGCTTGCCGTCCTCGGCGATTGGGTCCTTCTTCTTCGTGCGGACCTTGGCCTTGGCGCGTTTCCGGGCCGTCTTGCTCATGCGGCCGGGGCGAGAGGGACGGGGCATGGACGAAGTTCCTCGCGGTGTAAGCTGGCGATGCGCTCGATTCCCGTCAGCCGGGAATCGCCCACCCGGCCGGGGGCGCAACCGGGTAAACAAGTAAGTTTATTGAAATGGCCGGCGGATGCAAGAGCTGGCAGGTCGTCGATCGGCTGCTCGAAGGACCGGATCGCGCCTTGCGCGGTCAGGGCGCGGCAGGGGCTTTGGGCGGATTGCGGGGTTGCTTCGGCTTCTCCTTGGTGGCAGGCTTCTCCGGGGCCGCTGGAGACGGCTTCGTCTTCGGCGGGGGCTTCTCTCCCTCCGAAGTGTCGCTCGCCATCTCCTTCACGAGGGGTGCCCGCCGGGCCTTCTCGATCCGGTTGAGAAGCTGGGTCCGCTCCGGGTGATCCGGCTCGAGGTCGAGCACCATGTTCCACTGCTGGATGGCCTTCCCATGCTGCTGGGCGTCCTCGAAGGCGTTGCCGAGCTTCAGGTGCAGCGAGGCGGTCATGGGGCTCTCCTCCACCGCCTTGGCCAGGTAGCCGATGTACTGCTCGAGGTCCCCCGCCTGGTTGTACTGCTCGGCGACGCGGAGGAAGGCGTCCACGCGCGTGGCCTCGTAGGCGTCGGGCTTCAGCTCGATGGCCTTGTCCAGGAGCTTCAGGTACTCGTCGTACCGCTCGGTGCCGAAGGCGGCCTCGGCGAAGTAGTAGAAGAACAAGGCCCGTTCGTCCTCGGGGACTTCGTCCTTCAGGGCGGCGAACATCTGGTAGGCCTGCCGGTAGCGGCGGGCGTTGAGGTAGATCGACGCCCGGAGGATGCGGATGTCGGGCCGGTCCTCCAGCCCGTCCTCGACGGCCTTGGCGATCTGGAAAACGGCCGAGCCGTGGGGCGCGCCGTAGAAGGCGTCCTCCTTGCCCGGCACCGGCTCGATCAGGTACCAGCCGTCGCTGATCGTGCCCGGCTTGCCGGAGCGCACGTTCCGCACGGTGACGCGGCCGAAGTAGTTGCGGAGGTTGAACAGGGCGCTACCCAGCTTGTAGCGGAGCACGGGGCTCTCCATGCCCAGGCGGAGCGCGGCCTGGTAGGCGTCGGCGGCCTTGGCAAAGCGGTTGGCGGCCAGGTAGATGTTGCCGAGCTGGTAGTGGTCGGCCGCGCTCTGGGAGTTCAGCTTGATGGCCTCTTCGTAGTACTCCCGGGCCTTGTCGTGCCTGTCGAGGTGGTAGTAGGCCTCGGCCAGCATGTGGTAGGTGGGGTAATCGTGCCGGTAGGTCAACAGCGGCTGGAGCACGCGGACCACGTCGTCCCACTTCTCCTGCTGCGCGTAGATCTCGCCCAGGAGCTGACCCGCCTCGACGTGGTCGGGTGAGGCCTTGAGAACCTGCTCCAGTTGCGCGGCGGCCTCCTTGTCCTTCTCCGCATAGCGAAAGGCCCGGGCGAGATTCACGCGGCAGGCCGTCTTGCTGCCGTCGGCGGTGACGGCCGCGGTGAGCAGCTCGATCGCGCGATCGTAGTCGGCCCGGAACAGGGCCTTGCGCCCTTCCTCGAACAGCCGGGCGCCCTTCTCCTCGGGAGACTCGGGCTTGGGCTGGGTCGCTTCGGCCGGCTCCGACTTGGGCGCGGGCCCAGCCTTGGGCTTTGGTCCGGGGCTGACCGCCTTGGGTGGCTCCTCGGCCAACGAGGCCACTTGAAGCGCGGCCGCCACAAGGGCCGCGACGGATGCAAAGGCAAGGAAGGACCGCATAACCGGGCTCCTTGTTAAGTCGGAAGTCGGAGGTCGGAGATTCCTGGTCATCTGGCCGGCGGGCTTGCCCGCCGCTTCTTTTTGGGGGTCAGGGGTCAGTACGGAGTACGATAGTACGAAGTACAAGGGGACTCACCACTCACCTCACAACCGATACGTCTTGATCCAGTTGATCTGCTCCCGGGCCTTCTGCGCCATGGGGCCGTCGGGGAAGTTGTTGATGTAGTTCGTGTAGCTGTCCATGGCGTTGACCCACTCGCCGAGGTGCTCGTAGTTCTCGGCGATGGCGAACTGCGCCGGGGCGGCCCTGGAGCTGGCGCGGTAGTTCCGCAGGAAGGCCTTGAAGGCCTCGATCGCTTCGGCGTACTTGCGCTGGCGCTCGTAGTACTGGGCGATGCGCCAGCTTGCGTCCTCGGCCACGCTCGTGCCGCTGAACTGGCGGACGATCTCCAGCCAGGTCTCCAGGGCGGCCTGGTCGTCCTTCAGCTCCTCGTCGTAGATCGTGGCCACGCGCAACAGGGCGTCGTCGGCCTTGTCGGCCCCGGCCACCTTGGAGGCCGACGAGTAGGCCTCGACCGCCTTGCGCAGGGCCGCGTTGATCTTGTCCTGGCGGTCGGCCAGTTGCGCGGCCGTGAGGGCCTCGGCTTCCTGGTCGGCCTGGCGCGCAAACAGCTCGACGTTGGCCGGGTTGAACTGGCCGTAGTTGGCCGCCTGAAAGGCTTCCTCGACCTCCGCGGCGACTTGTTTGCCGGCGGACTTCAAGCCCGCCACCTTCTTGAAGCGGAGCACCTCCTGCTCGCGGCGATTCGACTGGGCCATCTGATAGGCCTTGCGCTGGGCCATCTCGTTGGCCAGGGCCTCGGCCTTCCCGCGGCTGGCCGCGGCGAGCTTGGTCGCTTCGTCCTCGTAGCTCTTGCCGACCATGAATAGGGCGTCGTCGGCCAGCGGGCTGGAGGGGTACTTGCGCCCCGCTTCGAGCAGGGCCTCGCGGGCCTTCTCCGTCTCGCCCAGGCCGAGGTAGGTCGTACCCACCTCGTACAGGGCGTCGTCGGCCAGGTGGCTGTCGGGCCAGTCGGCGGCCACCTTGCGGTACTCGATGATCGCCTTGACCGGGTTGGCGAGCTGGCTCCGCACGATCGTCGCGATCTGGTACTGGGCGTCGAAGGCCTTGCGCTGGCCTTTTTCATCCACGAGGGTCTGGTAGCGGGCGAGGTCCTTGAGCACCTCGATCCGCCGCTTGGCCTCCTGGACCTTGGCCTCGTCCTTGCCGTACGCGTTGATGTACGCCTGGTAGGCCGAGGCCGCGTCGCGCCACTGGCTGAGGTTGATCGTGCACTCGGCGATCGCCCACTTGGCCTCCTGCACCCATTGGCCGTCGGTGAACTCCCCGATCACGCGGCGGTACGCGGCCAGCGCGTCCTCCCAGGCCTCGTTTGCCTGGTGAATCTGCCCGATCATCGTCAGGGCCTGGCCCGCCTGCGGGTGGTCCGGAAAGCTATCGACGAACGTCTCCAGCACGTGGAGGGCCTCGACCCACCGCTTCTCGTTCTTCAATTCGTTGCCGATCTGGTAAATCAGGTTCTGAACGCCCTGGTCGTTGCCGCCGCGGGCGAAGTTCAGCTCCTGATAGACCTCGGCCGCCTTCATGGGTCGCCGCAGGCGCTGGTGGTAGGTCTGGGCCACCTTCAGCGTGGCCTGGTCCGCCAGGGAGCTCATGGGATGGTGGATCGACAGCTCGTTCCACACCAGGATGGCCTCGTCCCAGTAGCCGCGTCCCTCCAACTCCTGCGCGATACTCCACATCATCTGCGGGATCTGCCCGATCTGCGGATGATCGGGGTAGCGGTCGGCCACGCGGCTGAGCTCCTTGACCGCGCGGACGTACTGCCCCCGCGCCAGCGTCGGGCTGAAGGCGTTGACCACCCGGGCCTGCGTGAGGAAGCTCTGGGCGATCTCCCACTGGGCCGCCTGGGCGCGGCTCCGCTCCTCGGGCCGCGCGATCCGGGCGATCTCCTCCAGCTTATGCCGGGCGTCCGCAAACCGCTTGGAGACCTCGTCCAACATCGCCTGCTTCGAAGGCTGGCGCGCGATCGGCTTGGAGGCCCACGCCAAGAGGTCCCGGGCGATCTCCAGGCGGAGCTTGATCTGCTCGCGGTCCTTGGGATTGTCCTTCAGGTACTTCAATGCCAGGTGGGCGGCACGCTCCCACTGCGCCACCCCGCGCCAGTGGGCGACCATCACCAGGATCTCGCCGCGGGCCTGCTCGGCCGTGACCGTGTGCGAGTGCTCCGCGCGGATCGCCTGGAAGATCGGGTAGGCCTCGCCGAGGGCTTCTTCCTGGCGCGCGATCTCGGCCGCGGAGAGCACCGGCGGCGCCGGGGCTTGCTGGCCTTGGGCTTGCCCCTGCTGCTGCTCCATCTGCTGGACGGGGGCGTTGGCCGCGTAACGGTACGCGCCCTCGCGGAGCTGCGCCACCTGCGCCGCACGGCTGGCCTCCTGCTGGCGAATCATGGCCAGGAGCTGGGTGTCGCGCTGCGCCTGGGCGCGTCCGTCGAGCGTCGTCATGCCGAGTTCGTTTCCTCCGCCGACATCCGGCTGCGCGGGCATTGACGCCGCGGGTTGCTCTGCCCCGGGAGCTGTCGCCTGGGGCTTGCTGGCCGACCGAGGGGCCTCGGACTGGCTGCTCCTTTCTCCAACCACCGTGGAGTCCATGGCCAGGTCGGCGACTTCGACCGGACCGGTCGGCTCGCGCAGCCCCGCCTTGCCCAGCGACGTGAGGATCTTGCGCGCGTGGTCGGGCATGACCTGGCCGAGCTTGCACAGCCCTCGCGCGAACTCAAGTCGCTCGGGCCGGCGCAGCGAGAGCCTGGCGGCCAGCAAGTCGGCGTACACCCCCTCGGCCACCTCCCAGGCATCGACCTTGGCGTACTCCAAGGCCACGCCCATGACCCGCCCGATCACCGGCCCGGCCAGCGGGCCCTTCGGGTCGGGCTCGATCACCGGGGCTTGCGGCTTCGGGTCGATCAGGCTGAGATAGGCGGCGATCGCGTCCGCGAATTCCTTGTGAATCTCCCCGGGAGGCGGATCGCCCGGCTTGCGCTGCGCGGTCGAATCCGCCAGGGCCTTGCGTCCCGCGGCGGCCAGGGCGTCGGCCCAGGCCAGGGCCGCTTGCTGGGCCTTGCTCAACTGGTGCGGGCGGGACTGAGTGAATGCCTTGGTGCCGGCGCACGTTTTGGCGGCGTCGCGGTAGATGTCCGCGGCCACCTGGTGCGCGCCCAGCGCTTCGAACCGCCGCCCGACGGCCAGCACGGCGCTGAGGGCCTCGTCGGCAAACGGATGGATCTCCGGCGGTTTCTTGTCGAAGGGGTTCGCCCGGCAGAATTCCAGGTAGCCATCGATCACCTTCCTGAATGCGGGCGAGAGCTCGATCCTCTCCTTGCCGCCGTACTGCTCGAGCAGCCGGTCCAGCTCGCGCCGCGCCTGCTCCTCGTGGAGCCGCACGCGCTGGAAGGCCGCGTAGGCTTCGGCCAGAGCGGGCTTTCCGGGGGCGGCGTCCTTCGGCAGCGTCTGGAGGGCCTCGAGAGCCACCTCCTCGTACTCCAGGCCCACGTAGTGCGCAGCAACCCGGCTCCACGCCGCGCGGATCGTGCTCAGCTCGGGGCGGCCCTCGTCCAGCCCGGCGTGAAGCGCGCGGAGCTTGAGCACCGCCCTCTTCATGGTCTCGTCGAGCTGTTCCGGCACAGTCAGTCCCGCGCCCACCAGGCGCTGGTCGCGGCGCGCGACCTGGTCGATCCAGAGGTTCACCACGGCCAGCTCGCCCTGGAGCCGCTGCGGCTCGGGAAGCGCGGGCAAGGTCCCGGCGTAGACCTCCTCGGCCGCCGCCCAGTGGCCGTGCTCGACGAGGGGACGTGCCAGCGCGGCGAGTAGCTTCAGCGCCTCCGCAGCGTAGCTCTTATCCCACGCGAGCCGGGTGCGGATCGCCTCCAGCAGGGCCTTCTGCGGCTCGGACAGGCTGGCGTTCTCGGCCGCACGGCCCTCCTTGATGTTCTCCTGGAACACGTAGCTCGCGTGGTCCTTCAAGTGCGTGCAGTAGGTCGCCGCGGCCTTGGTCCATACTGGATGGTCCTTGTCGAGGGCATCGACCAGGGCCTTGTCGACGGCCAGAGCGGCCCGGTGCGAAGCGGCATCGGTGCGCGCCAGCTCCGTCGCCACCGCGAGCACGAGCTCGGCCGCTTGCCCGATCGTCTTGGCCTCGGCGCTGGATCGCACGACGCCCATGGCGATGGTCGCGGCCCAGGAGTCCGGCGCGCGGAGCTGCCCGGCTCGTGGCGGGACGGGCACCAGCCCGGCCAGCCCTCGCACGCGCTTGGCCAGGTCTGCCAGTTCGTTCCACGCCGGTCTGAAGGGGAGCTCCTCGTTGATTCTCTCGCAGGTCGCGACGACGTTCGCGAGCGGCTTGGGCAAGGGAGCGAAGGGCGCGGCCGCGGCGCTCTTGCCCGCACGGAGTTCGTCGACAAGCTGCCCCAGCACGGCGGTTGCGCGGTGCCGGGCGAGCGCCCTGAGGGCTCTCTCGCGGACCGGGAGGCGTGAGGCGGCCTGGAGCAGACTGTCCGCCCCGGTCGCCGCCGCGGCGTGCGCCCCGTTGGCCGCGTAGTAGGTCTCCAGGTGCTTGAGCACGTCGTCCGCGATCTTCACGGCCGTGGCCTCCCGTTGCGGCGGCTTCAGCAGCTCGGCCGCCAGGGCAAGGTTGGCCGCGTCCTGCTCGCTCAATGGGGCGTCCGGCTCGGGCCGACCGGCCGACGCCGCCAGCGTAAGGCCGTGGCCCAGCAGCGATCGCCTGGCCTCGTGGATCTCACGATGCTTCGGATTCGCGGCGATCCATTGGCGCAGGGCGTCGACCTGGGCCGCCGTGACACCTTGCGAAAGGTGGAAGTTGAGCAGGGCGTACTGCGCCGAGGCCGCGGCCTCGGTCTTGGGATGCTCGCCCACGAGCTTCTCCAGCGCGGCGACGCCCTCGGCCACCAGCCGCTGGTCGCCCTGGAGCTTGGCGCGGCCCAACAGGAGCGTCACCTGCACGGCGTCGATCCGGTCCGGGTAGAGAACAAGCAGCTCCTCGAGCGTCTTGCGGGCGGAGTCGGCCTTGCCGGTGCGCAGGTCCAGCTCCGCGCGAAGCATGAGCAGCCGCACGCGCTGGGCCTCGGAGAGTCCCTTGTCCGCCAGCAGGCGTTTGGCCACCTCCCAGGCCTCGCCAAAGAGCCCCTCGACCAGCAGCGACTCGGCCAGCCGCGTTTGAACATCGACCTCGGTGCGCTGGGCCCTGAGGGTTTCGATCATGCGTCGGGCGTAGGGCTCCTCGGGGGCGAGCCGGAGGGTCCGCTGCCAGGCGTCCAGGGCCTCGTGAATCTGGCCCAACTGGTAGCGGGCCCTGCCCAGCAGGAGCCACACCTCGGGGTTGTTCGCATCGGTCTGCGAGGC
Source organism: uncultured Pirellulales bacterium (assembly GCA_964434165.1). Lineage (GTDB taxonomy): Bacteria > Planctomycetota > Planctomycetia > Pirellulales > Thermoguttaceae > CAYSUS01. Next base: position 62,379 of record CAYSUS010000009.1, on the reverse strand, counting down.
ATCGCGGGCGAGGTCGCGGGCCTCGGCCCACTGGCCGGCTTCGTAGGCGGTCTTGGCTTTCCGGTAGGCCTGTTGGGCGTCGGCCTGCGCCTGGGCACGTGCCGGCAGCCCGGCCGCGATGGTCACCGCACCGAGTAGAACAAGAGAGCGAAGCATGACTCGTCTCCCGGGTGGTTGGCTCTGTCTGCACAAGGCTTCCGCACTCTTCGAAACCCCGGAAGCCTGACCGGCTGGCGGAGGTATCTCTTTGGACGTTTCCGCGGCGTGGGGAGTTCCGCTTCCCCGCGTGCCACGCGGGGCCCTATGTGGGGAGACCTCCCCGGGGCGACCTCCGCACGCCATGCCGAGATTCTAACTGCCCGGCCCAGCGGCCAGGGTAACGAGTTTGTAACATGGGCGGGGGCGGGCGAGCGAGGACGAATGAGCCACGATGCGAGAGGAGCCGCGGTTGCCGAGTCCGCGACCGTTGCCCACCCAGCACTTCTCCCTCCGCTTCACTCCCACTCAATCGTCGCCGGGGGCTTGGAGCTGATGTCGTACACTACGCGGTTGACGCCGGCAACCTCGTTGATGATGCGCGTCGAAATGCGGGCGAGGAGGTCGTACGGCAGCCGGCACCAGTCGGCGGTCATGAAGTCCTCGGTCTGGATGGCGCGGATGGCCAGCACGTTCTCGTAGGTCCGCGCGTCGCCCATCACGCCTACGCTCTGCACGGGCAGCAGCACGGCGAACACCTGCGAGGTCTCGCGGTACAGTGCGGCGCCCTTGATCTCTTCGATGAGGATCGCGTCGGCCTCGCGCAGGGTGTCCAGGCGCCGCTTGTTCACTCCGCCGAGGCACCGCACGGCCAGGCCCGGGCCGGGGAACGGATGGCGCCAGACGATCTCCTCGGGCAGTCCGAGCTGGAGGCCCAGCTTGCGGACCTCGTCCTTGAACAGATCGCGCAACGGCTCGATGAGCGTGAAGCTGAGGTCCTCGGGCAGACCGCCCACGTTGTGGTGCAGCTTGATCGTGGCGGCCGGGCCGTCGCGCAGGCCGCCGCTTTCGATCACGTCGGGATAGAGCGTGCCCTGGGCCAGGTACCTGGCGTCCTCGATCCTGGCGGCCTCGTCGGCGAAGCACTCGATGAACGTGTGGCCGATGCGGCGGCGCTTCTCTTGGGGCTCGGTCACCCCGGCCAGCGCGGCCAGGAAGCGGTCCTCGGCCGGGACCACGTGCAGGTCGGTCTTGAAGTGGCCGGTGAACTCGCCGATCACGGCCTGGGCCTCACCCTTGCGCAGCAGGCCGTTATCGACCAGGATGCACGAGAGCTGCGGCCCGATGGCTTTGGCCAGCAAGGCGGCCACCACCGAGGAATCGACCCCGCCCGACAGACCGCAGATCACACGGTCGCTGCCCACCTGTTCACGCAGTCGCTCGATGGTCTCGCGGGCGAAGTCGCCCATGGTCCACGTGCCGCGGCAGGCGCAGATGTGTTGGAGGAAGTTGGCCAGCACCGTGATGCCGGCAGGCGTGTGGGTCACCTCGGGATGGAACTGGAGGCCGAACAGCGGCAGTTCGCGGTGACCGACCGCGGCGTAGGGACACGTCGCGGTCGTGGCCAGCGGCACGAAGTCGCCGCTTACATGGGCAACCTGGTCGCCGTGGCTCATCCAGACCTGCATCTTCTCCGGTACGTCCTTCCACAGCACGGATCGGCCGTTGACGCAGCACTGCGCCGGGCCATACTCCCGCGCCGCAGCGCTCCGGATGCTTCCGCCCATCGCCTCGCAGATGAGTTGCATGCCGTAGCAGATGCCCAGCACGGGCACGCCCAGGCGGAACAGGCCTGGGTCGCACCTCGGCGCGCCGGGCTCGTACACGCTCCTTGGGCCGCCGGAGAGAATCAGGCCTTTGGGAGCGATTTCGCGGACTCGGCCGGGCGGGATGTCGTGGCGGACGATTTCGCAGTAGACCTGGGCCTCGCGCACGCGTCGGGCGATGAGTTGGGCGTACTGCGATCCGAAATCGAGGACGAGGACCTTTTCGTCGGACAGCCGGCTCATGAAAGTCCCTTTGAGGGAAACCGCGTATTATAGCCCGCTGGACGGAGGGGTGCCAGGGGCCCGCGATTGCCCAGACCTGCCCGAACTTCCGAAGTTCAAGACTTCGGAAGTCTCGCCCGTGCTCGGGGGCCGGGGCCGATCTCGATTTTTGCCAGCAAAGCCTTGAACAATACCCCGCGGGCCCTTAACCTTAGGGGTAGGAGTCGCTTAGCTCGGTCCTCTCGCGGGGAAAGGGGGAGCCATGAAGCGGGGAACGTTGTCGGCGGCGCTGGCCGGCGCTGTGCTTGTCGGGTCCCTCGTGCTGCAAACGGCGCTCGGCGCCGGCCCTCCCAAGGCGGCCCGCATCCAGTTCAACCGCGACGTCCGGCCCATCCTCTCGAACAACTGCTTCCGTTGCCACGGCCCGGACGCCCACGCCCGCCAGGCCGAACTGCGCCTGGATACCCGCGAAGGGGCCACGGCCGATTTGGGCGGGTATGCGGCCATCGTGCCGGGCGACCCGGAGAAGAGCACGCTGGTCGAGCGGATCGCGGAGGAAGACAAGTGGATGCGCATGCCGCCGCCCGACTCGGAGCGGACGCTCACAGCGGACCAGATCGCCACGCTGAAGAGGTGGATCGAGCAAGGGGCGGAGTACCAGCCGCACTGGGCCTTCATCGCGCCGAAGCGGCCGGATCTGCCCAGCGTCCGTGACGACCGCTGGCCACGCAACCCTATCGACCAGTTCATCCTTGCGCGACTGGACGAGGAGGGGCTGAAGCCTTCGCCCGAAGCCGACCGCGTGACGCTCATCCGCCGGGTGACGCTCGACCTGACCGGCCTGCCGCCCACGCCCGAGGAGGTCGACGCCTTCCTGGCCGACGATTCAAACAACGCGTACGAGAAGCTCGTGGACCGGCTTCTCAAGTCGCCCCGCTACGGTGAGCACATGACCCGCTACTGGCTCGACCTGGCGCGGTACGCCGACACGCACGGCCTGCACCTGGACAACGAGCGCTCGATGTGGCTCTACCGCGACTGGGTCATCGAGGCCTTCAACGAGAACAAGCCCTTCGACGCGTTTACCGTCGAGCAGTTGGCCGGGGACCTCTTGCCCGGCGCCACCGTGGACCAGCGCGTGGCCAGCGGGTTCAACCGTTGCCACGTCACGACGAGCGAGGGCGGGTCGATCGCCGAGGAGTTCGCGGTGCGCTACGCCGTGGATCGCACGGAGACGATGGGCACGGTGTTCATGGGGATGACGCTGGGCTGCGCGGCCTGCCACGACCACAAGTTCGACCCCATCTCGCAGAAGGAGTTCTACCAGCTCTACGCGTTCTTCAACAGCACGACCGACCGTCCCATGGACGGCAACGCCCTGCTCCCGCCGCCGGTGCTCAAGGTCCCCACGCCGGAGCAGGCCGCGGAGCAGAAGCGCCTGGCTGCGGAGATCGCCGGGATCCAAGCGCAGATTCAGGGCGAGCTGGCCAAGATCGACTACCAGGAGCCCAAGGGAACCGCGCCCGCAGAGGATGCGGCCGGGCCGCGGGAGATCGTGTGGATCGATGACGCGCTGCCGCCGGGCGCGCAGCCGGCGGGCGACGGCAAAGACCCTTGGCAGTTCGTCGGCCCGCCCGAGCACCCCGTCCATCGTGGAGCCGCATCGAGCTTTCGCTCCTCCCCGGGTCGGACCCAGCACTACTTCACGGGTGCCAAGCCGGGACTCAAGGTCGGAGCGGGAGATAATCTCTTCGTCCACGTGCTGCTCGATCCGGAGGACCCGCCCAAGCAGATCATGCTCCAACTGAACGACGGAAGCTGGGAGCACCGGGTGTATTGGGGCGAAGACCTTATCGACTGGGGCCAGCCCGGCACGCCGAGCCGCGTAAGCGCCGGCCCGCTTCCCGAGCCCGGCGAGTGGGTCCGGCTGGAGGTCGAGGCAGCCAAGGTGGGCCTGGCACCGGGCGCGGAGATCAACGGCTGGGCGTTCACGCAGTTCGACGGCACGGTCCACTGGGACGCGGCAGGCATCGTGACGCGCACGCCGCAAGGCGCACCGCAGTACGAGTCGCTGGCCCAGTGGCTCCGCGCCACCCGCGGCAGCAATGACAAGTCGTTTCCCCAGCCGGTGCAGCAGGCCCTGGCCTTGGAGCCCGAGAAGCGGAGTGATGGGCAGAAGAAGCGGCTCCGCGAGCACTTCCTCCAGCACGTTTACCCGAAGACCCGCGAGATCTTCCGTCCCTTGCATGCGAAGCTCGACGAGACGAAGAGGAAGGCCGAGCAGCTCGAGAAGGCGATTCCCGGCACGCTCGTCTCCCAGGAAATGGCCAGGCCCAAGGAGGCCTACGTGCTCAAGCGGGGCGAGTACGACAAGAAGCAGGAGAAGGTCGAGCGCGGCGTGCCCGAGGTGCTTCCGCCCTGGCCGAAGGACGCCCCGCGCAACCGGCTCGGGCTGGCCCGGTGGCTGACCGCGCCGAGCCACCCGCTCACCGCCCGAGTGACGGTCAATCGCTGGTGGCAGCACTACTTCGGCACGGGGATCGTCAAAACGGCCGAGGATTTCGGCACGCAGGGGGAGTGGCCTTCGCACCCGGACCTGCTCGACTGGCTGGCCGTGGAGCTGGTCTCCAGCGGATGGGACGTGAAGCAACTCCAGCGGTTGATCGTCGTGTCGGCCGCGTACCGGCAGTCGTCCCGCATCACGCCGGAGCTGCTCGAAAAGGACCCCGAGAATCGCCTCCTGGCCCGCGGCCCGCGGTTCCGCATGGACGCCGAGATGGTCCGCGACAACGCCCTGGCCGCGAGCGGCCTGTTGGTCGAGAAGCGCGGCGGCCCGAGCGTGAAGCCGTATCAGCCTTTGGGCCTGTGGAAGGCGGTCGGTTACAGCTCGAGCAACACGGCCCGGTTCAAGCGGGACTCGGGTGAAGCGCTGTACCGGCGGAGTGTGTACACGTTCTGGAAACGCACCAGCCCTCCGCCCACGCTACAGATCCTCGACGCCCCCTCGCGCGAGACTTGCACCGCCAGGCGTCCGCGCACGAACACGGCCCTGGCGGCGCTGGCCCTTCTGAACGACGTGCAGTTCTTCGAGGCCGCGCGGGCCCTGGCCGAGCGGATGATGACCGAGAGCGGCGAGGAGCCCGAGGACCGCGCCGCGCGGGGTTTGCGCCTGGCTGTGGCCCGCGAGCCCCGCGAGGAGGAGATCAAGCTTCTGCTGGCCCAGTACCAGGACCACCTGAAGGAGTTCCGCAACGACCCGGAGGCGGCGGCCAAGGTAGTCTCAGCCGGCGCGTCGGACCCTCGCGAAGGCCTCGACCGCGCCGAGTTGGCCGCATGGACCATGGTCGCCAACGTGATCCTGAACCTCGACGAGACAATGACCAAGCCGTAGCTGGCAGGCCCCCAGACTTCCGAAGTCTTCAAGACTTCGGAAGTCTCTGCATCGGTTGCAGGGAGAACCCCATGGATCCCCGCGAAGAGAGCGTGTTGCTGGAAACCCGACGCCAGTTCTTCGGGCGCGCGGCCACGGGCATCGGCGCGGCGGCCTTGGCGTCGCTCCTGAACCCGGAGATCCTTGCCGGCACGTCGCCGAAAGGAGCCGCTTCAGGCGACCTGGGCCCCGGCGCGATGCTCAACGCGCTGCACCACAAGCCCACGGCCAGGCGGGTGATCTACCTGTTCCTCAACGGGGCCCCGTCGCAGATCGACCTGTTCGACTACAAGCCGAAGATGGGCGACTGGTTCGACAAGGACCTGCCCGACTCGATCCGCATGGGTCAGCGCCTGACCACCATGACCTCGGGCCAGAAGCGGTTCCCCATCGCTCCGTCGATCTACCAGTTCCGGCAGCACGGCAAGTGCGGGGCCTGGGTCAGCGAGCTGTTGCCGCACACGGCCAGGATGGTCGATGAGATGACCATCGTGAAGACCGTCCATACCGAGGCCATCAACCACGACCCGGCCGTGACCTACATCCTCACCGGCTCGCAACTGCCCGGCAGGCCCAGCGCCGGGGCATGGGTCTCCTACGGCCTGGGCTCGATGAATAGCGACCTGCCCACGTTCGTCGTGCTGCACTCCAAGTGGAGCTCGAAGCGCGACGCCCAGGCGATCTACTCCCGGCTGTGGGGAGCGGGCTTCCTCCCGTCGCGGTTCCAGGGCACGAGCTTCCGCTCGGCAGGCGACCCGGTGCTGTACCTCTCCAATCCGGAGGGCGTGACCCGCCAGACGCGGCGCCGTTCGCTCGACGCCCTGGCGGCCATGAACCGCAAGCAGTTCGAGGCCACGGGCGATCCGGAGACGGCCACGCGCATCGCCCAGTACGAGATGGCCTATCGCATGCAGGCCTCCGTGCCCGAGCTGATGGACATCTCCGGCGAGCCGGAGAAGACGTTCGAGCTGTACGGAAACGACGCCAAGACGCCGGGCACGTTCGCCGCCAACTGCCTCTTGGCGCGGCGCCTGGCCGAGCGGGGCGTTCGCTTCATCCAGATCTTCCATCGCGGGTGGGACCAGCACGGCGCCCTGCCTCGCGACCTGCCCTTGCAGTGCGGGGATGTGGATCAGGCCTGTGCGGGCCTCTTGACCGATCTGAAGCAGCGGGGCCTGCTGGACGACACGCTTGTGGTCTGGGGGGGCGAGTTCGGACGCACGATCTATTGCCAAGGGAAACTGACGAAGACCGACTACGGGCGCGATCATCACCCGCGGTGCTTCACCGTGTGGATGGCTGGCGGCGGCGTGAAGCGGGGCCTCGTTTACGGCGAGACCGACGAGTTCAGCTACAACATCACGGACAAGCCGGTCCACATCCACGATCTGAACGCCACGATCCTCCATTGCCTCGGCGTGGACCACGAGCGTCTCACCTACCGCTTCCAGGGACGCGACTTCCGCCTCACCGACGTGCACGGGAATGTCGTGCACGACATCCTGGGCTGACTGGCGAGACCCCAGACTTCCGGAGTCTTGGAGACTTCGGAAGTCTGCGCCCCCCCCCGCCCGTTGCACGCGGCCGTCCATCGGACTATAACGGCCGGTGCATTCTGCGCATTCTTGCCGCCCCAGACTCTCTCGATCCGCCTCAGTGCAAGGAGGGTGCCCCGTGTTCAAGACGCTTGCCATTCAATCCGTTCCTTCTTTGCTGGCACTCGCGCTGCTCGCGTCCTCCGCCGACCGCCGGCAGGCCACTGCGGCCCCGCCCGATGCGCGCGTGGCCGTGATCGACGTCCAGGAGGTCCTCAACAGCTTCTCGCGATTCAAGATCATGATGGCCGAGCTCAAGGCCGATGCCACGCGGGCCGACCAGCAGCTCAAGGCCGCGGCGGCGGAGGTCAAGGAGATGGCCAGGGGGCTGAACGACCTGCTGCCGGGCACGCGCGACTACCTTGACTTGCAGGGCAAGATCAAGGAGCGGGGCGAAGAGCTGAAGGCCCAGGTCCAGCTGCAGAAGTCCGAGCTCATGCAGCGCGAAGCCCGGGCGTATCGCGATGCCTATCGCGAGATCGTCCAGGAGATTGAAGCCCATGCCAAGAAGCACGGCATCGAGGTCGTTCTCCGCACCAACGCCCCGGTCAAGACGGAGACGCCGGCCGAGATCCTGCGGGACATCAACAAACAGGTCGTGTGGTTTGCCCCAAGTCGGGATATCACGGCTGCGATCCTCGACCGCCTCAACGCCAAGGGCAGCGAGTCCAAGCCGGAGACGAAGCCGGCTGAGAAGAAACCCGCCGAGGAAGAGCCGAAGCCTGAGAAGAAACCTGACGCGAAGCCGGAAAAGAAGACTGCCAAGCCGAAGCCCGAGAAGAAGGACACTAAGGCCGCTAAGAAGTAGGGCGAGTACGGCAGTAGTATGGAGTACGAGAGTACGGAGCTCTACCTCCCTCCTACCCCCTGCCCCCTACCCCCTACGCACTATCCACTATCTACTATCCACTCACGGAGGGAACGCATGAGGATTTCACGGAGCGCGGTTGTCGTATTCGCAGGTCTCGTGCTTGTGGGCCTGGTCGTGCGGTTCGGCGTGTCGGAGGAGGGCAGGGCGAATCGCAAGCCCAAGCCGGCCCCGCAGCGGATCGCGATGATCGACACGCAGGCGGTGTTCAATTCGCTGCCCAAGGTTCAGCAGCTCAAGGAAGCCCTGCAAGGCGAGGTCAAGCAGGCCGACGCGCTGGTCAAGAGGGAGCAAGCGGAGATCAAGGCGATGCAGGACCTGCTCCAAGGGGTTACGCCTGGCAGCGAAGAATACGTGCAGACGGAGAAGCAGGTCGCCCAGCGGCTGTCGGACCTCAACCTGAATGTTGCCTTACAGCGCAAGGATTTCATCAAGCAGGAGGCAGAGATCTACGTCAAGATTCATGACGAAATGCACGCGGAGATTCGGCGTTACGCCAAGCAGAACCGTATCGCGGCCGTATTCAAGCTTGAACGGTCGCAGCCGAATGCCTCGACCCCGGACAGCGTGGTTCGCGCCCTCAACCGGCAGATCGTGTTCTGCGAAGACGAACTGGACATCACGCCGATCATCCTCCAGCGGCTGAAGGAGAGGCATGAGAAGGAGGGATGAGTGGCCAGTGACGAGTGGCCAGTGGTTTGTGGCGAGTGGTGTGAGTGGTGGCCTTGTGGAACTTCGTACTGCCGTGCTCCGTACTCGACCTTGCCCTGATTCTTGACCCTTGAGTGGCGAGTGACGAGGGTTTCGAGTACAAATGTTCGAAGTACGGAAGTAGGATGGTGTTGGAAACACCTCCTTGATCCGCCCTCACCCCCGGCCCCTCTCCCGCGCGCGGGAGAGGGGAGCCTCCTGCCCACGCGCCACCAACCACTCACCACCAACCGCTCACCACCAACCACTCACCACTTACCCCGGAGCCCCACCATGCAACGCACCACCCGACGCACGTTTCTCAAAGCGGCTGCTGCCTCCGCGGGCGTGGCCACGACCTTCACCATCGCCGGCACCAAGGCCTCGGGCCGCGTGCGCGGCGCGAACGACGTGATCCGCGTGGGCGTGGCCGGCATCCACGGCCGCGGCGGTTCCCACATGGGCGAGTTCGTGAAGATGGAGGGCGTGCAAGTCACCCATCTCATCGACCCGGACAGCAAGCTCTTCCCCGGGCGCGTGGAGATGGTCAAGAAGAAGGGGGGCAACACGCCCAAATGCTTCCAGGACATTCGCGAGGCCCTGGAAGACAAGGACCTCGACGCCGTGAGCGTGGCCACCTGCAATCACTGGCATTCGCTGATCACGGTCTGGGCCTGCCAGGCGGGCAAGGACGTGTACGTGGAGAAGCCGTGCAGCCACAACGTCTTCGAGGGGCGGCAGTGCGTCGAAGCCGCGCGCAAGTACAAGCGCATGGTCCAGCACGGCACGCAGCGGCGCAGCGGAGGGCACTGGAAGACCCTGGCCGACATCGCCTCCGGCAAGCGAGGCAAGCTCAAGACCGTGCGCGGCGTGAGCTTCAAGCAGCGCCGCGGGATCGGGTTCAAGGAGGCCAAGGAGCCGCCCAAGGAATTGGATTTCAACATCTGGCTGGGCCCCGCCCCCATGCAGCCTTACCACGAGAACCTGGTCCACTACAACTGGCACTGGTTTTGGGATACGGGCAACGGCGACATCGGCAACTTCGGCGTCCACGCCATGGACATCGCCCGGTGGACGATCCCCAACGGCACGCTGCCCAAGGCCGTGATCAGCCTCGGCGGGCGCTTCCTGTGGAACGACCAGGCAGAAACTCCCAACCTGCAGATGGCCGTGTACGACTTCGGCGAGACGAAGCTGATCTTCGAGGTCTCGAACCTCAAGGTAGGAAAGAAGCGGCCGAGCACGGTGTTCGACAAGGAAGCCAAGGCCGAACCGATCGAGATCGCCTCGCCGCCCGACGTGAAGAACCCGGCGACCGAGCGTGGCCCCGGCGGCGCCATCTTCAAGAACTGGATCGCCTGTGTGCGCTCGCGCAAGAGCGAGGATCTTGACGGGCACATCCTCGAGGGCCACTACTCGAGCGCCCTGTGCCACCTTCCCAACATCTCCTACCGGCTGGGCGAGGACGTCGCGTTCGGCAAGAAGCCGGACGTTTTGGGCGACGACCCCGAGGTCCACGCGACGTGGGAGTGGTTCCTGGAGACCGCGAAAGACAACGGCGTGGACCTGAAGAAGTCGAAGTACCGACTGGGCCGGGCCCTGAAGTTCGATCCCGAGACGGAGAAGTTCATCGGCGACAAGGAGGCGGACAAGCTCCTCACGCGGGAGTATCGCGAGCCGTTTGTGGTGCCCGAAGAAGTCTAGCGGGTCACGGTCTGGGTGTTAGAGGCTTCGGGCTCACCCCTTCGGCTGCTCGGCCTTGGCCGCCTCCTTGGGCACGGCGCCGCGCTGGGGCGGCCAGGGGCCCGGGCGAGGCACGCGGAAGTAGGCGGCCGCGCTGCGCCCGGAAGCCAGCTCCTGGACTTCGACGTGCCACAGCCCCTCGACGTCGTTGGGCGCGATGTCGAGCGTGACCTCCAAGCGCCCGTCCACGGCGGCGTGGGCCCCGCTGAGCTCGGCCTCGCGTCCCTCGGGGTCGCGGATGGAGACCGCCAGCGGCACGACGGCCTCCAGCGGCTCGCCCGGGCCGTCCACCACCGCAATGCGGCACGCGCCGGACTCGCCCCGGGCGATCGTCTCAGGCACCGTGACCTTGACCGCCGCAATCGGCCGCGGCGTCACGAGAAACACGCGCCCCCCGCATGGCCCGAGATGCACGTCCCACGCGACCGCGCCGTCCTGCTTTCGCACGGGCACCTCGCGGTGGGCCAGCACGTCGTAGACCACGCCCGGTTTGCGGCGCACGGTCACGGTGGCATCGCTGGGCAGCCCGTTTTCCATCACGATCGCGTGCTGCCCTACGTAATCGCCGTACTCGCGGCGGTCGTTCACCACGAACACGTAGTCGGTGTGCTTGAAGGCCCGGCGGTAGGGGATCACCTCGGGGCTGGACGTATCGACATAGCGCGCGTAGCGCCCATCAAGCTGCTTGCGGAGATCGGCCGCGATCTTCTGCATGGCGGCCTTGTCCTCGGCGTTGCGCCCCGTGCGCTGGAAGACCGGCAGCACCACGTCCGGCTTGATCGCCGGGCAGAGCCGCTCGTCGCCGATCACCAGTCCGCCGTCCGCCTGGAAGGCTTTCACGCGGTCGACGACCGTTCGCGTAAGCACGTCGCAGTCGGGCATGACCAGCACGCGGTAGCCCTCCAGGCCGCGCTCGGCGATCGTCTCGTCAAAGACGATATCCGGCTGGAGGTGGGCCCACTGGAGGATGTGCCAGCAGTCGCCGGCCCAGGAGCCGTTCCAGCCGTAGGTGCCGCGGCGGGCGAACATCTCCGAGGAGAACGACTCGAGCATGGCCACGTCGCTTCTCACCCCGGGAACGCGGCGGAGCATGGGCCCCAACGGCGCGACCACCTCGCGCACCAGCCGGGCCAGCTCGTGCTGCGTCTGCGGGTGCGTGTAGCGATAGCCCGACGACCCTTCACACGGCACCAGCGACTGCCAGCCGTGGTACATGATCCCCTGGATCGGCCGGGCGATCTTGGTCCAGAAGGCCTCGCGCAGGTGCATCGGCGCGATCGTGATGAACGGGGCGTCGGCCTGCTCGATCTCCCAGCAGGCCCTGTAGGGCAGGGCGTCCTCGGTCCTCTTCGGCTCCGGCGCGGTCTGGCCGCGGTACCAGATGATCTGCGTCATCTTCATCACTTGCTGCTCGGGCTGCGGCCCGGCCATGCACAGGAGCTCGTCGGTGGCCAGCCCGATGCGGATCGGGTCGGGATACGAGTAGGTCCATTGCGAGAGGTAGTCCACCTGGCCGCCCGATCCATAGACCGAAGCCACGCGCACGGCCGGGTCGTGCCACGTCCAGAGGTCCTTGCGTCCCGTCGATTTCAGTCCGCGAACGAGCGCCGAATTGAGACGATTCCAGCCGTCGCCCTGCTTCCAGTACCAGCGGTAGTACGTGAGGATCGGATGATCGTCGGGAATCACCCGATCGGCCGGGAAGTCCTCGAGCTTGGCGTAGTCGATCCCTCGCGGGCCGGCGACCTCTTTGGGGATCTCCAGGCCGGTGGCCTTCTTGAAGGCGGCCCGGTCGTGCTCGTGGAAGCACGGCGCGGCGTGGCCGCGGACTTCCGTGTGGATCAAGGCGGCGTTCCAGGCCGGGAAGCGATTGTAGCTCTGCGCGACCGACGCGCCGACGTGGTAGCAGTGTTTCTCCAGTTCGGGGAACAGGCCGCAGATGTCCTCGCGCGGGTAGGGCTTGCCATCGCGCCCCACGCGGCGGAACTGATCGCGCGAGCGCATGGCCGCCCCGGGCGAGAGCGTAGCCGCCACGCGGAGGTCGGCGGCCAGGGCTTGGTCGAGCATCTCCCGGTTGGCCGTCACGGCCGCGGGATCGGCGGCCGGCCGCGGCTCGCCGGCCGTGAAGATCGCCCGGTAATCCGCGCTCAGCCCCAGGCAGTGCGTGAAGCCGATCCGCCTCAGGCGCTCGACCTCGCTTGGGGTGCGCGCGCTGGCGCCCCACATGACCACGGGCATGCGTTCGGGGGGCGGGCGCGGCACGATCGTGATGTCGAACGCGTCGCGCGTGCTCACCGGCGCCGGCTTGTCGATGGCCAACTCCGCCGTCATGCGATACTCGCCGGGCCGGAGTCGGGTGTCGATCGGGACGGCGACCGCGACGGGCTTGCCGGGGGGCAAGTCCTCGACCGGGGCTCGGTGCGCGATTCGGCCGTCGAGCTTCATGCGGAGCGCCGCGCCCGTGGCTGGCTCGCGCTGGAGGTTGGTCACCTCGACGCGCACCGCCGCGCCGGGCTCCATACGCACGAAGCACGAGCGTTCTGAGGCGTTACGCAGCGCCGCGCGGCGGAACTCCAGCACGCCGCTGGCGATCCGGACCTGGTCGATCCGGCCAGGGAATCCGTGGTAGCGACTGCCGATCCGGTCGCCGATCGACAAGCGATGACTGCCCCCCGCGACGGCCCCGCGCCCGGGGATGGTCCTGGCGCCGGCGGGCACTCCATCGACGTAGAACGCGCCGGTGCCTTGCCCGTCGTACGTAAACGCCACGTGGTACCATGTCCCCGGTTCGAAATCCTGCGGCTGGGAGTACCAGGTGGAGGAGTCTTCGCCGAAGCCGAGGCACGACCGCAGCACCCGAGACCCGCCGCGGCCGGCCGCGCCGAGCACGAACTGGTAGTCCGTGTGGGCGACGTACTTCTTGTCGAGCAGGAACGGCTCGTAGCGCTCCGGCAGCTTCTCTTCTGAGAGGCAGAGCCACATCTCCAGGGTGAACGCCCCGCGCGGCGAGAGGGCCGGGCTGTCGGGCACCAGGGCCCGATGCGGCTTGTCCTCCAACGGCCAGCCGGGCGAGCACTTCAGGCACGCGCCGAAGCGGCCCTCCTCGTCGATCGTCGCGCCGTTGAGCGCCGCGTCGTGGCCGCGGCCGCTGGCGTCCTTGCCCGGATCGGACGCGCCGAACTGCCACAATCCGAGAACGTGCTCGCCCGTGGCGGCCTGGCCGGCGTACTCGCGATCCCAGGGCTCGCGGAGGGCAATTCCCGGTGCTTCGGCGAAAACGAGCCCGGCAAGCAGCAAGCCGCTCGGCACCGCGGCAAGGAGAACGCGCATGGCAGGGACCTCGGAGGGCGAAAGGGCGAGGGGCGCGGAAGGGGCGACGAGACGATTGTGGCCTGAACCGGGGCGCGAGGTCAAACGGCGGGTGCCGCGGGACGGGGCACGGTTGCTTGCCGGGCGTGAGTTCGGCCGGTACGATTGGAGGGTTTCGGGACCTCTGCCTTTTCGGCGATCCGACGGACGGGAGGACGTGATGCGAGCGGTCCGCGGCCGATTGCTACTCGGGGCGTTATCGTGGCTGATGGCGGCCGGGCTGCTCGCCTGCGAGGCCCCGGCGGCCGAGCCCTTCCGTTATCCCGAGGGCCGCAGCGGGGCGGCCGAGCTGAGGTATATTGGCGGCCTGCCGGTGCTTACGCTCCAGGGCAGTCCCGCGGAGATGGGGCGGCAGCAGGGCGCGCTCGGTCGTGCCGTCACCGCGCGGATCGCCGCGTATCCGCGCGAATTCCTCAAGACGATCCGCCACGAGGACCGCTTCGGCAAGTTCGTTGCCCTGGGCCGGGCGCTGGCCGCCAACTTCCCGCCCGACCACCTGGCGGAACTGGATGCCCTGTCGCGGTCGGCGGGCGTGGAGCGCGACCTGCTTCTCGTGGCGAACACGATGGCCGACACGTACCGCGACGGGTTCGGCTGCTCCTCGCTTCTGGTGGACGCCCGGCGGAGCAAGACCGGCGGCCCGCTCTTCGGGCGCAACCTCGACTTCTTCACGCTGGGGACGCTGCAGGACTTCAGCCTGGTGATCGTCTGCAAGCCCGAGGGGAAGCGGGCGTTCGCCTCGGTGGGCTTTCCGGGCTTCGTGGGGTGCCTCTCGGGGATGAACGACGCGGGGCTGGCCCTGGCCGTGCACGAGGTGCCGGCCACGCGCGACGGCTCGAAGCTCCTCGACCCGAAGGGAACACCCTATGCGCTGATCTTCCGCCGCATCCTCGAAGAGTGCGCCACGGTGGACGAAGCCGACAAGCTGCTCCGCGCTTGCCGCCGCACCACGCTGTTGAACCTGGCCGTGTGCGACCCAAAGACGCACGCGGTGCTGGAGATGACGCCCAGGAGCGTGGTCCGCCGCGCGGACGAAAGCGGCGTGACCGCCTGCACAAACCACTTCCGCTCCGATCCGCTGCGGTTCGTCGCCATCTGCCCGCGGTATGAGAAGCTCATCCGGGTCCGTTCGCTGGAGCGGATCGGGCTGGCCGACGTGGCCGACCGGCTGCACGCGGCCAACCAGGACCGGATGACGCTCCAGACCATGATCTTCGAGCCCGCCAAGATGCGGCTGCACCTGGCCATCGGCAAGTGCCCCACCTCGGCCCTGCCGCTGAATAAGCTGGACCTGGCGGGATTGCTGGGAGTCACGCGATGAGGAGAGGGGCTTGCTGACCGCGTGGGCGGGACTGGTGATCGGCGCCGTGCACCGCGTCGAGCAACGAGCCCGAGATGCCGTCCCTTGATCGCCCCGTGATGTCCGACACGCCGCAGGCGGATCGCATCCCCTCTGCCCTTGTTGAGGTCTTTCCCAAGGACAACCCCTGGAACCTGGATGTCTCCTACGCCTTCCACCCGTACTGGTGCGATTGGTGCCGGAACGTGCCGTCCGGGGCCGCGTCGATCACGCCGAAGCTCTCGGCGAAGCCCTTGTGTGGGCCTTTCCACCAGGCGCCGCTGACCGCGGCCTGGCAAATGTGCGTCACGCCGCGGTATTCCACGCGGTCCTGCTGGTGGATGTGCCCGGTGAGCACGAGCTTGACGTTGTGCTTTGAGAAGAGGTCGCTGAGCTTGCGCGTGTCGCGGCACATCAGTCCATTGGAGACCCGGTAGGCCCCGTCCCTGGCGTCGCCGAACACGGTCACCGTAAGGATCGGGATGTGGCAGACGACGGCCGCGGGCATCTCGGCCGGCTTGGCGCTCAACTCCTTCTCCAGCCAGTCCCACTGGGGCTCGTCGAGGTAGGCCTGGTAGCGGTTGCCCGGGGCCTGCTGGATGTCGTCGAGCACGAAGAATCGCCAGCCGCGGTGGTCGAACCGGTAGTAGGTCTTTTCCAGGCCGAGCATCTCGCAGACCATCGCCTTGCCGTAGCCGGGCGTCTTCGGCGTGATGCCTTTCTGGAGCGACCAGCCGAACACGTCGTGGTTGCCGATGCACTGGCGCACCGGAATGCCGGTATGGTCGGCGAGAAGCTTCTTGTAGAGCTTGAACAGGGCCTCCGAACGCGCCGTATCCTGCTCGAACACGTCCATCACCAGGTCGCCGCCGGTCAGGATGAAGTCGGGCTTGGGATCGAGGGTCTCGACGGCCTCAAGACACGCCGCCATTCCCTCGCCGCCGCGAAGCTCCGGCTGGACGTGGATGTCGGCCAGGTGGACGAAGCGGAAGCCGCGCGCGGCCGGGGCGGTTTCGGCCTCGACGGCGCCGGCGGTCCGCCAGGGGAACATGGCCATCGAGCCGGCGGCCGCGGCCGCCGAACCGAGAAACGTGCGACGGGTGAAGTTCTGAGGCATGACCAGGGACTCCTGGGGAATAGTGGAAGCCGTTACAAGACTATCAACCCACACTCCTCAGGCAAGCCCCGCAACGGAACGCCAACAAATCGCCGTTCCATCGAGGGGTTGGCTCTCGTCCCCACGCGGAGCGTGGGGTCGAGAGCTCGGACAGAGCGTGCGAACCAGAGCTCCGGCTCAATCCCCCGGCATCTGGGCCAGCTCGCCGCCGCCGATCGTGGAGAGCTGGGCGAAGACCTCGATGTCGATCGTCTCGGGGATGAATCGCACCGAGCCGTCGCAGACGGCGAAGTTCATCCCCCCGGCGTGGAAGCTGCCCCAGCCGCGACGGCAGGGTTCCTCCTTGCCGGTACCCCCCTCGGCGGCACAACGGTCGTAGTCGGCCCCGTGGAGTGTGCGCGGCTGGCCGGTCGTGGCCGCCGACATGGTGTAGAAGGAGTATGAGTAGGCCCAGAACGTGCGATATCCCCGATTGGTCCGCGTGGTCGATTCGCCGGCCAGCAGAGTGTTCGAGGTCCCGTCGGTGACGAAGTCGATCGATTCGGTGGTGAAGCCATACACGCCGACCGTGTGAATCGGACCGCGCCAGTCGGCCGGGTAGCTGGTGATGGCCCCGGAATCGAGGTAGCGGTAGCCGTCGCTTCGACCGGACACGCCGCGGTACGAGCCGGGCATGTAGGGGACCGCGCCGTTGTACTCCGCCGCAGGCCCTCGGGCAGGGATCATGACTTTGGAGGTCGCCAGGTCGGAAGGGCACACGTAGGCGGCCACCGACGTCTCGCGCACTGCCTTGTTCGGCTCCGACTCGTTGTATGCGGAGAAGTCGTACCGGTCGTACAGGGCCCGCTGCTCGAGAAAGGGCAGGATCGAGATCAACCAGCAAGTGGCGTCGTCCGACTGGAACTCGCGCCCGCCCGTGCACACGCCGGCCTCCCTGATGATGTTGCCGGGCGGGAAGCAGCGATTGGAGGCGTGGTAGTTGTGGACGGCCAGGCCGACCTGTTTGAGGTTGTTCGTGCAGCTCGCACGGCGCGCCGCCTCGCGCGCCGCCTGCACGGCCGGCAGCAGTAGCGCGATGAGGATGCCGATGATGGCGATCACCACCAGTAGCTCGACGAGCGTAAATCCTCGGCGGTGCCGCACGGGATTCCCTCCACGCTTACGTCACTTCTCGGCGGGCCACGCGAAAGACCAGGCACAGCGCGGCGCCCAACGCGGCCAGCACGGCGGTGCCGGGCTCGGGCACGATTGCCGCTTCGCCGAACTGCCCGGCGTCCATGACCCACAGGCGGTAGTCGCCCTTGAGGTTCCAGCCTTCCTGATCGAAGATGCCCACCACGTCGAACGTGCCGGTCGGCGGTGCGACCTCGTCGAACCCGTTGAGCCCGAGCTTCATGGGCAGCGTGCGCACCCCGTCAGTGACCGTCACGGTACCGTCATCGGACCATCCCACCGCGTCGAGGAGCCACACGTCTTGAAGCTCCACGAGAGTCGCCTGGTAGTGCTCGGGGTTGGCCAAGTCGGCGCGGTCTGCGATGTCGAAACCGGCCTGCTCCGAGTTGAACAGGTCGTCGGCGGTCTTGATCGCACTGAGCGTGAGCGGGGTTGGAGAAGGCAGGGAGTCCGCGTCTGCGGGCTGCAAGAGCACGACGTCGAAGTCGAAGTTCGGGTCGTTGTCGTGCTGCTCGTTGCAGTTGAGCTTGCCGGCGTGGAACAGCCCCGCCCGGGCGCGAACTTCCACCAGGTCGCCGGCCTTGAGCGTGCCGTGGAGGCTCACGCGCGCGATTTCGGCCAGCCAATCATCATCGGGGTAGCTGTAGGCCGTGTCGGGAAAGTGGCCGTAGAGCCCGCCCGTGTTTCCGTAGTTCTGCCCCATCCACAGGGCCGATCCGCCGTAGTCGTTCGGCTCCACGGCCTGAATGAAGACCTGCCACATGCCGCCAAGCTGCCAGATCGTCGAGGGGTCGGTCGAGCTGGGGATGTAGTTCGGCGTGCTGTCGAGCATGTCGCCCGGGTTGTTGAGGACCACGCCGACCAGTTTGTACGCCACGCCGCTGGGAGACGCGGGGTTCGCGGGCAAGGTCCAGGCTCCCGAGCCGTCGGCATCCACGGCCTGCATCTCGGAGAAGGGCGTGACGGGCAGGTCCTCCCACACCGGATCGGCCGGGGCCGGCGAGCCTTGCGCGACGGCCAAAACGACCAGGATCAGCGACGCAGCCCGCACGGCGCGTCGGGCGGGGATCGGCATCCGGGGTGCGAAACTCATGGGGGCGACTCCTTGGGGCGGGACTCTGGGGGCGGCCGATTCGGTGGGGTGCAGGGCGGCGGGAGCGGGTGGTATTACATTCCTGCCGCACGTAACACCCCTGATTCTACTCGGCCCCGGCCAGGACGCAAGGCCATCAGTTCCAGCTTCTGGCCGCCTGCTCGCCGAGCCGGGACCGCCCGCACGCGGTCAGACGCAACTGCTTGTCTGAATGCAGGTTGCGCGGGATACACCGCGCTAGCTTCCCGTGTCGGTGCAGTTGGCGATCTCCGCTGGCCGCGGCACTTTCCCGCCTCGCGGCCCCTCGCGATAATGGGTCTTTCGACGTGTCTGTTTCGGTCTTGCCCCCAACCGACGAAAGGAAGGAACATGCGAAGCTTCAACTCGGGTGCCCGTCGGCTCCTCTCGGCCCTCACCGCCGCGGCCGTCGTGGCCGGCTTGCTGATCGCGCCCGCGTGCGCCCAGAAGAAGGGTAAACAGCCCAGCGAGGCCGACCTCAAGAAGGTGGAGGAGGCATTGCCCGAAAACCCCACCGTGAAGCCCGAGCGGGACCGGAAGATCCTCGTCTTCTGCAAGTGCGAGGGCTTCTACCACGGGGTGATCCCGCTGGCCAACAAGGCCTTCGAGATGCTCGGCCAGAAGACCGGGGCGTTCCAAGCAGACGTGACCGACGATTACACGGCCCTCACCCCCGAGAATCTCAACAAGTACGACGCGATCGTGCTGAACAACACCACGCGGCTGAAGCTCGACGAGAAGCAGCGCGAGGCGATCCTCGACTTCGTCCAGGGCGGCAAGGGGATCATCGGCGTGCACGCGGCCACCGACAACTTCTACGACTGGCCCGAGGGCGCGGCCATGATGGGCGGCCTGTTCCACGGCCACCCCTGGGGTGCGGGTGGCACCTGGGCCTTCAAGATCGACGAGCCGCGGCACCCGCTCTGCAAAGGGTTCAACAGCCAGGGTTTTCTTTTGAAGGACGAGATCTATCGCATGAAGGACCCCTACTCGCGCGAGAACCTCCGCGTGCTGGTGAGCCTCGACATGACCAAGGAACGGAATAAGAAGCCGGGCGGGAGCCGCAAGGACAACGACAACGCGGTCTCGTGGATTCGGACGCTCGGCAACGGGCGCGTCTTCTACTGCTCGCTGGGGCACAACAAGGAGGTCTTCCAGCACCCGGCCGTCATGCAGCACTACCTCGACGGCATCCAGTGGGCCCTCGGCGACATGGAAGCCGATGCCACGCCCAGCGCCAAGCTCGATGTCCAGCCCGAGCCGGCCCTGTGCCCCGAGGACTGAGGGGCCGGACTTCCGAAGTCCTCGAGGCTTCGGATGTATCGAAGGCTGAATGTCACGCATGACGCTTGTGTTTCCGGACTTCCGAAGTCTTCGAGACTTCGGAAGTCTCCCCGCGTACAATTCGCGGATCGCGGATTCACTTGCGCGCCGAACACGGAGACGATCATGCAGACATTGGCCTGCAACCAGGTTTGGGGAGGAATCCGGGGCGAGGACCTGCACACCTCCACGGGCGGGATCGCCGCGGCGCTGTTCTCCCGGCCGTGCCAGGGCGGGCGGGGCGGCGACGTGTACTACTTCAGCGTGTGCGCGCAGGGGCTCCTCAGCCGCATCGTCCTGGCCGACGTGGCCGGCCACGGCGAGCCGGTCAGCGCCATCAGCCAGTCGCTCTACGAGCTGATGGTCGCCCACACCAACGACAACTCGCAGGGCGAGATGCTCTCGGACCTAAGCCGCATGGCGAGCCGGTGGGGTCACAAGCCCATGGCCACCGCGGCCGTGGCCGCCTACTACCGAGGCGATTCGAACCTCTACTACGCCTACGCCGGCCACCCGCCGCTGCTGGTCTGGATGGCGGCTGACCCGCGGTGGCGCCCGGTCGATCTGAGCCAGGGGGCGGAAGTGGCCAACCTGCCGCTGGGCGTTGAGCCCTCGGCGCCTTATCACCAGGATTCGCTGCCGCTGGGGACCGGCGACCGGTTCTTCCTCTACACGGACGGATTGGTCGAGGCCCCCGGCCTCGGGGAGGAGCCCTTCGGCACGGAGCGGTTGATCGAGACGCTCAACGCCGCGGCTGGCCGCGACCTGGCCGGTTTGAAGGAGGCCGTGCTCCGCGCCCTGGACGCCCACAGCGACGGCCGCCTGGACCACGACGACGTGACGTTCCTCGCCGCCGAGGTACTTTAGGCGTGGCGAAGGGGGTCGGGCGCCGACCCTCAGCCCAGCGCTACCACGCGCGAAGCGCCGCGCCGAGACTGGACTCCCGACCCCTGCCGTGGGCGCGCTACTCCTCCAACTCGACGTTCCAGTACGCTTCGCTGACGAATCGACTCCAGTTGGCGATCCGCTCGCCGTGCCAGGCATAGACCGGCTTCCACCGTGGGCGCTCGGGCCGGCGGCGCAGACGCATCCGCGCCTGCTCCGGCGTGCGGTCGGCCTTTCGCTTGTTGCACGGCACGCAGGCCAGCACGCAGTTGGTCCAGGCGGTGACCCCGCCCTGCGCTCGCGGCACGACGTGGTCGATGGTCAGCTCCGCGCTGCCCGGCTGGGCGCCGCAGTACTGACACGTGAACCGGTCGCGCTTGAACAGGTTGCGCCGGCTGAAGGTGACCTCGGCCTCGGGCAGGCGGTCGTAGGCCAGCAGCGTGACCACCTCCGGCACGCGGAGGCGCACGCTCACCGCCTGGATGAAACGCTCGCCGTCGCGGGGCTCCATCCCGGCCCAGTCCGCCCAGGCGTAGGTCCGGAAGTCCTTGGGGTCGACGACGATCGCCCGGCGGTTCCACAGCAGCACCAGGGCCCGGGCGACCGTGGCCACGTGGACCGGCTGCCAGTTGCGGTTGAGCACGAGCGTCGGTTGATTGAGGACGTCGGTCATAGAACCTGTTTTGGTCGAAGGAATTCTCCGTTCCTGCGAGAAAGGACACGCGCGGGGGATCGAGGTTCGTTTGCGGCACCCCTGGACCGCGCGCGTTTCGGGTCCGCCGCCCACCACGACGAGCGAACAGGTGTGTGCCACGGTGGGGCGGGTATAATGGGGCGCCCGGTCACCTGGTGCGTACGATCGTCCTGCCGGCACGCAGCCGCCTGGCGGGTCGTCGCGCAGGCCCACGGGATATGGGAGCGCAACTGCGCCGCTGCTGTCGGCGTCACCTCACCCCAGTCGGCTTCCGGAGGGAATTCCGCATGTCTCGATTCGTCCTCGCCGTGATCTGCCTGATTCTCGCTCCGGCCCTGGCAGCCGCCGCGGAGCGGCCGAACATCGTCCTCATCATGGTGGACGACCTGGGGTTTGCGGACCTGGGATGCTACGGCTCGGAGATCGAAACTCCGAACCTCGACAGGCTGGCCGCGGACGGCCTGCGATTCACGCAGTTCTACAATACGGCCAAGTGCCACTCGTCGCGCGTCTCGCTGCTCACGGGGCTGTACTGCGACCAGGCCGGAAGCACGAAGCTGAGCCGAGGCGCCACGATCGCCGAGGTGCTTTCCGACGCGGGGTACTTCACCGCGATGGTCGGCAAGTGGCACCTCAGCCGGCAACCCACGGATTTCGGCTTCGGGCGCTACTGGGGGCATCTGTCCGGCGCCACCAACTTCTTCACGGGCGATCGCACGTTCCGGCTCAACGGGGAGCCCTGGCAGGTGCCCGAGACGCTCAACGGGCGCTCTTTCTACACGACGCATGCCATCACGGACTTCGCGCTGGAGTTCCTCGACGAGGCGACCCGCAAGGACAAGCCGTTTCTGCTCTACGCCGCGTACAACGCCCCGCATTACCCCCTCCAGGCCCCGGAGGAAGCGGTCCGCAAGTACGACGGCCGCTACGACGACGGTTGGGACGAGCTGCGCCGGCAGCGGCACCGCCGCCAGATCGAGTCGGGCCTTCTGCCGGCGAAATGGAGGCTCAGTCCGCGGCCCGACCACATTCCCGCCTGGGACAGCTTGAGCGACGAGGAACGCGAGTGGGAGGCCGACCGCATGGAGGTCTTTGCCGCCATGGTCGACATCGTGGACCAGAACGTGGGCCGGCTCGTGGGCTTCTTGAAGGAGAAGGGCATCTTCGAGAACACGCTGATCCTCTTCTGTTCGGACAACGGCGCGTGTCCGTTCGAGCGGACGCGGGGGCGCTACCTGGATCCCTGGGATGCGAAATCCTACTGGACCTACGACGCCAGTTGGGCCCACGTCGGCAACACGCCGTTTCGCCTGTACAAGCAGAACCAGCATGAGGGCGGCATCTCCTCGCCGCTGATCGTCCATTGGCCCGCAGGGCTCGAGGTCGAGCCCGGCTCGATCACCCGGCAGCCCGGGCACCTGATCGACTTCATGGCCACGTTCATCGATCTGGCCGGCGCCACCTATCCCCGCCGGATCGGCGAGCGGATGATCGACCCGCTTCAAGGCAAGTCACTGCTCCCGGTGTTCCGCGGCCAGACGCGCGAGCCGCACGAGACCCTGTACTTCCACTTCGGAACCGACCGCGCCTTGCGTCAGGGGCCGTGGAAACTCGTCTCCGCGAAGCTGGGCCGCTGGGAGCTCTACAACCTGGACCAGGACCGCACGGAGCGGAACGACCTGGCCGCGAAGCAGCCGGATCGGGTCGCGGCCATGACGGCTGAGTGGTTTCGCATCGCCGAGCACGTTGACCGCCTGGAGGGCCGCCAGCTCGCGCCCGTGCGAGGCACGATCACCCCGCTGAGCTTCCGGAAGGACACCAGCTCGGGCTCGGCGTCGGGACCGAAGAAGAGAAGCAAGAAAGGGTGAGCCGGGCCCGGCAGCGATGATCGCCGGGGAAGGCAGCCAGAGCCTCGAGCATGAAGGAGTCGCACGTGAATCGCACGCAAGCTATTCTTGCCGCCTGTCTCCTCTCGCTCTGCTCCGCCACTTCCCTGAATGCGGCCTCCCGCGTCACGCAGCACGGCATCACCTGGACCTTCGACAGGGACTATCCTGCGGGGCGGTTCGCGACGGGCGACTACTGGGTCGTCGGCCCGGTGACGGTCGTCGGCATATCGACCGCCCTGCACGATCCCGGCTTCGCCCCGGGGCCGGACGACGACGGCTCGATGGTCAATCCCGGCGCGGGGGCCACCCAGGGCTACGACGGGTCGATCCACTCCTACCGGGCAGACCTCAACGCCGGCCGGCCCAACGGCAGGCCCGTCTCCGCGGAGAATCCGCTCGTGCTCAAGCCGCATTCCTCCCTCGTCTCCATGGTGAGCTGGCTGTACACGTCCAGTTCGAACAAGGAGCAAGGCACGCCCGCATTCAACCGCGGCACCAGAGCCCCGCGGCCTGTGACCCGATCCGCCGCGATTCTGACCGTGCTGCCGGAGCCGGCGCCGGAGGGGAGCTTCCGCCCGCCCTATTGTGGAAATGACAAGACGGTACGTTTCAACGTGGAGGATATGGACTTCAGCAAGCTCAGGAACCTGGAGCCGGTCAGTGCGCTTCCCGACGCAAGGGAACTCCTGGAGGCCCTGTCCAGGCCCTGGATCGACCACGTCCACGAGTATCTCGGCGCCATGGTCCACCCGTCGATGAACATGCCCAACTACGGCCGCGAGATGGGGAGGATTCTGGCGGAAGTGAGTCTGCTCGTGCATCTGGATCTCTCCAAGGTGCCCGGCGCACCGAAAAAGGAGGATCTGGTCATTCGCCTGGTCCAGTTCGGCATCGATTCGGCGGGCATTGCGGATGCCGGGGGCGGCTGGCCGGCCAACGGCGGACACGGGCTGGGCCGCAAGTTCCCCATTCTCTTTGCCGGCGTCCTGCTGGGGGACGAGCATATGACGGGAGTAGGCAGGTGGACGACCCGCTTCCAGGAAGACGAGCAGACTTTCTACGTGACTCGGAAGGAAGTGGAACTCACCCACACCGAGCGGTGGAGCCCCGATCCGCGTGCGAAGGACAAGGAGCCTTACGAGCCCGAGGACATCGGCCTGCCTGAATGGGGCGTGCGGCACTTCGCCAGGCCCCGGGCCGATAACCGCGGATGGCGGACCCCGTATCGCGCCGTCAACGGCGTGGCCATCCCGGGTTTCGCGCTGGCCGTGGGAATCATGGACCTCCGCAAGGAATGGAACCACGATGCCTACCTCGACTACGCGGCCCGGCTCATGCAGAGAATCGCCGCCAGCGGCGAACGGGCCAAGGGCACGAACGCGCCCACGATCTTCATGCAGCAGATGTGGCGACGGTACAGCGGACAATGCGGCCTGGTCTGGAAGCCCGGGCCGGCCCCGGACTCGAAGACCGAGACGAAGTGACAGGGCCTGCGATCGCCGTGCCGTCCCAATGCGCGCGACGGTGCAGATGCGTGTTCGCGCCGCCCTCACCCGGCCGTCTCACGGCCACCCTCGCCCGCGAGCGGGAGAGGGTGGTCCTGGTTGAATCGGAGGTGCGGCGTGCGTGCGGAAGCGGACGGCATTCGGAGAACGCCTGCTACCTTGCGGCTGGGCGCGGTGAAGATCGACATGCCGGTCGTGCTGGCCGCGCTGAGCGGCTACAGCGACTGGCCCATGCGCAAGATCTGTCGGCGGCTCGGCGCGCCCTACACGCTGGGAGAGGTGCTGCTTGACCGCTTCGTGCTCCAGGTCCACCGAGGCCCCAAGGCGGGCAGACTGATCCGCGTGGACGACGACGACCATCCGGTCGGCGCCCAGCTCATGGGAAGCGCCGCGGAGGAGTTCGCCCCCGCCGCGGTGAAGCTCGTCGAGGCCGGATTCGACGTGATCGACATCAATTTCGGCTGCCCGGTGAAGAAGGTGCTCGGTCGCTGCCGCGGCGGATTCCTGCTCGGCGAGCCGGACACGGCTTTGGCGATCGTCGGACGCGTGCGCGACGCCCTCCCGCCGCACGTCCCGGTCACGGTGAAGATGCGGCGGGGCATCGACGACTCGCCCGATAGCCGCGAGCGGTTCTTCGCGATCTTCGATGGGGTGTTTCGGCTGGGTGCCGCGGCCGTGACGGTGCACGGCCGCACCGTCCATCAGCGCTACGAAGGCGACGCCTCGTGGGAGTTCCTCAAGCAGCTCAAGCAGTACGCCGGACCGCGCACGGTACTGGGCAGCGGCGACCTGTTCACGGCCCCGGCCTGCCTGGAGATGCTCGCTCGGACCGGCGTGGACGGCGTGACCGTCGCCCGGGGCGCCATCGGCAACCCGTGGATCTTCCGCCAGGTGAGGGCGCTGTTCGCCGGACAGCCGCTTCCCGCTCCTCCGTCGATCGAAGAGCAGCGCGAGGTGCTCTACGAGCATTACCGGCTGGCCGACCGGACGTACGGCCCCAGCCGGGCAGGCCGGCAGATGCGCAAGTTCGGCATCAAGTACGCCCAGCTCCACCCGCAAGCCGACGAGGTCCGCCAGGCCTTCATCCGCGTGGCCAGCCCAGGGGAGTGGCGCGACGTGCTCGAGCGGTGGTACGGTTGAGACGCGGCACTTGAGGGACTCGGCTGCGGAGCGACTCGCGCCGGACTCCAAGCGGAGCCCGCGCGCCCTCTTGGGCTTGACTACCCCGCAGAGGCATCCCTCATCGGGTCACTTGCCGGCCTCGATCTCGTTCCACCGCTCCGACTCGAACGTCTCCGGCTTGCCATCCGGGGCCTGAACGACCAGGGCCGCGGCGCCGGGCGTGCGGTCGGCGAGCTTCATTCCTTCCCCCGGGCCGAGCACGCTGATCGCCGTGGCCAGCGCGTCGGCCGTCATTCCGTCGCGCGCCACGACGGTCACGCTGCTGTGGTCGGTCAGGCCCACGCCGGTCCGCGGATCGACGATGTGCGAGTAGCGGCGCCCGCCGATCTCGACGAACTGCCACGTATCGCCCGAGGTGGCGATGGCTCGGCCGGCCAGGCAGAGGTAGCGGCTGGGCTCCCCCTCGGGCTCCAGGGCGGCCACGCCGATGCGCCATCCCTGCTTGTCGGGCGGGCCCTTGCCCAGGCGGATGTCGCCCCCCGCGTCCACCAGGGCCCGCTCGATGCCGCGCTCGGCCAGCACGCGCAGGGCCTCGTCGATGGCAAAGCCTTTGGCGATCCCGCCCAGGTCCAGGCGCGTGCCCTCGCGTGCAAGGCGCACGGTCCGCTTGTCGGAGTCCAGCTCCATCAGCTCGTGCCCCACGGTCCGCCTGGCCTCGGTGAGTCGCTCCTCGGAAGGCAGTGCGCGCTGGCGTCGGGCGCGGCGCCAGAGGCGGACAACCTGGCCGATCGTGGGGTCGAACGCCCCTCGGGAGCGCTCGGCCCACCGTTTCGAGGCGGCCAGCACGCGGAACAAGTCCTCGCTCACGGCGAACGCCTTGCCCTGGCCGGCCGTCTCGCACAGCCGTCGGATCTCGCTCTGGGCGTCGTAATCGCTCATCACCCCGTTGAGCGCGTGGATGCGGTCGAAAGCCGCGCGCACCGCCTTGTCGGCGGCCTTCTCCTGGGCAGCATAGACGACCATGCGCACGGGCACGGCCATCTCCATGCCCTCGTACTCGAAGCGCTCCAGTTTCGGCTCGGCCCATGCCGCCGAGGTCGCCAACAGGACCGCGGCATGACAAACGGATCGCGTTAGCGAGAACTGGATGCCTCTAAGACGCACGGCAACGTCCTTCGCGGGGGATGAATTCGGGAGGGGCCTCGAACGCAACGTGGAACAAGTCCAGCTTAGTCGCTCGCTCGGCGGACGTGCAACGCGGGGTGTTCGAACAGCACCGTCCGGCGCTCGGTACAACGGCCGAAGCCGAGGCGACCACGAGAGCCCCCGCCCTCGCGATCCCAGGCTTGAGAAGAGCGTTCCGCGTGCCGCCCGTACGTCCCGGATCGCCTCCGTCGTGGGCGGCATGGGGTCGGGGCGGAGAGGACGTGAGGGTGTGTCCGCTCGAGAGCGGCGCTCGCGGCACCATCAGGGGGTGCGCGGGTTTGCAGCCCGGCTTGGACCGGTTTACAATGCGGTGTTGGGTGCGGCCGCGAAGGAGAGTGCCGGGAGTGGTGCCGGCCGCACCACCCGCCTTGATAAGCAGCGCCGAGCAAAAGGAGTTGGTGGGTAGGCGTGTGCGCGCTGTGGGAGCTCATGCCCTCGGGGTCGGGCGAGTGGGATGTTCCAGTTTTCCGGTTGAACGAGGATCAGAGACTCATGACTTACCTACGCTGCACTGGCAGAACGACGAGGGCCGCGTGGCACGGCCTGGCCCTGGCTTTGGCGCTTGCCGTGATCGGCGGGTGTGGACCTTCGCAGAAGCGGGTGGACAAGCCCGGCCCCAGGAAGGAGCCTGCCGTCGAGGGCGACATTGAGAAGAAGCCTGGAGACAAGCCGGTAACCAAGCCGGAGGAGAAACCCGCTCCAGAACCCAAAGGGGAAGCGCCCGCCCCAAAGCCCAAGGAAGAGCCCGCACCTGAACCGAAGGAGGAGCCCGCCCCAAAGCCCAAGGAAGAAAAGCCGTCGCCCGGGCCCGGGGACAAGCCCGAGATGAAGCCGGCTCCGCAGGAGAAGGAGGCGCCAGCCCCGAAGGAGGACAAGCCCGCTCCCAAGGAGGAAGAGGCCCCGCCCCCGAAGGCTGAGGAGAAGCCGGAGATGAAGCCCGAGGAGAAGCCGGCGGCCAAGGAGGACGCGCCGACTCCGCAGGAGAAGGAGGCGCCCGCCCCGAAGGAGGACAAGCCCGCTCCCACGGAGGAGGACCCCGACGCGGCGCCGCCGACCAGTGCCCGAAGCGACGCCCCGGAAGGAGCGTTTCGGCTCCCGGACGGGGCTGACCCGACCGACGTGCCGGCCGTGGCGTGGCTGCCCAAGCCGCAGGTCGAGATCGCCGAGGCGGTGGCCAAGGTCGAGGCCGACATGAAGCCCTACACCGAGGTGATCCCCGGGACGGACGCCAAGTTCGACATGTTGCCGATCAAGGGCGGCAAGTTCCTCATGGGCAGCCCCGACGAGGAAGAGGGTCGGGCGGACGACGAAGGCCCGCAGTTCGAGGCCATCGTCGAGCCCTTCTGGATGGGCAAATGCGAAGTGACCTGGGACGAGTACGAGCTGTGGGGCCTCGGGCTGGACAAGCAGCGCCGCGAGGTGAAGAAGATCGCGCCCACCGAGCAGGACAAGCTGGCCGACGCGATCGCCATCCCCACCAAGCCCTACACGGACATGACCTTCGGCATGGGCAAGGAGGGCTACCCGGCCGCGTGCATGACGCAGCTCGCCGCCAAGATGTACTGCAAATGGCTTTCGGCCAAGACCGGACGCTACTATCGCCTTCCGACCGCAGCGGAGTGGGAATACGCCTGCCGCGCCGGCACGAAGACGGCGTACTCGTTCGGCGACGACACCGACAAGCTTGCAGACTTCGGCTGGTACTTCGAGAACAGCGACGACCAATACCAGAAGGTGGCCACGAAGAAGCCCAATCCGTGGGGGCTTCACGACATGCACGGCAACGTCGCCGAGTGGGTCGTGGATCGCTACGACCCCGACTTCTACAGGACGCTCGCTGGCAAGTCGACCCTCAACCCGTACAACATGCCCGACCCGGCAGTGGAGTTCAGCCGCGAGGTCCGCGGCGGTTCCTGGGACGACGATCCCGAGAGGCTCCGCAGCGCCGCGCGGCGGTGGTCGCATAAGGACTGGAAGATGCAGGACCCGCAGATCCCGCAGAGCATCTGGTACCTGACCGACGCCAGCTTCGTGGGCTTCCGCGTGGTGCGGCCGCTGAAGCTGCCCACCCAGGAGGAAGCGGTCAAATTCGACCCCGAGTTGGACGTGCTCAAAGAGTACCGCGAAGCCCAGGCCAACAAGATGTAGCCGGCCCTGGCCATGCCCGATGCGCGATCCAAGGCCTTCGACGTCCGTGGGACTTCGAAGGCCTTTTTGTCTGGTCGGCGGCCAGTGGCCCGTGGTGCGTGGGTGAGCGGGCAGTAAGTGGGTGAGCGGGCAGTAAGTGGGTGAGCGGGCAGTAAGTGGGTGACGGGGGGGTGGATCGCACGCGGCGCGCACGACGCCCCTTCAAGGATCGCGGCGTACGAGGGTACAGGCGTGCGACCCACCCGCCGCGCAATCCTCTGGCCTGCCATCCGCCTCACTCACCGCTCTTCAGCCCCTTGGGACTCTAGGCAACCTGGGGGCCCTTTGCCCTTCGTTCCAGTTGTACGGCCTTTGCGGCCTTCTCTGAATCCGACCGTCGGATCGTTCCGATAGGTTCTGCGAAGTGCATCGCGTGAATGGGGATTGCGCGCCGTCGCGATGCCAGCGGAACGCGACTCGCCGACAGCCACGTCCACGGAGGAGGGTGCCATGAGGAAAAGCCGGATGACGGCCTTGGGGGTGGCCTTGCTGGTTGGCGCCAGCGCGACGTTGGCGAATGGGCAAGGGCCTTCGTTGGGACTCGCCGTGGCCGAGCCCGAGCCGCTCGCGCTGCCCCAGTTCGATCGTTCGACCGCCCAGCTCGCCCAGACGGTTCCGTATCCCGATCCGGCGGAGACGGCTCCGTTTCGCGAGGAGGCTCCCCTTCCGTCCGATCAGGCATATCAGGAGCCGGCCAGGACCTTCAGCCCGCAGCCCAATCCAGCGACCGACACCCCGCAAGAGGCGTCCGCGACGGAACTCGGCGGCCCTTACTGCGACCCCTGCTGTCTTCCGCAGCCGGCCGGGCCGCCCGAGCCGTGGCGCTTGCCGCAGCCCTGCTTCCTCAAACAGCGCGGTATCGTGCTGGGCGGCTGGCTCCAGCAGGGCTTCACGGCCAACGCCCAGGTGCCGGCCGACCGCTTCAACGGCCCGGTGGCCACGAACGACCGCCACGCCGAATGGCAGGTGAACCAGGCCTGGATGTTCTTGAACCGCCCGGTCGATACCAGCGACGGCGGTTGGGACCTGGGCGGCCGGATCGACATGATTTACGGCTCCGACGCCCGGTTCGGCGTCAACTGGGGCCTGGAGAACCGCATCAACGGCGAGAACCAACCCTACGGGCTGGTCATCCCCCAGCTTTACGCCGAGGTTGCCTATAACCGGCTCTCGGTGAAGCTGGGGCACTTCGCCGGCATCCTCAGTTACGAGCAGGTCCCGGCCGTGGCGAACTTCTTCTACTCCCACTCCTACGCCATGGCGATGACCGAGCCGCTCCTGGTCACCGGGGCGCTGGCCGACTACAAGCTCTCCGACCGCGTTTCGATCCAGGCCGGGTTCCACCGCGGCTGGATGATGTGGGAGGACCTGAACAACGACGCCGACTTCATGGGCGGGGTCCGCGTGGCCCTCGGCGAGCGGACCGCGATCCGCTACGCCCTGAGCATCGGCCCGCAGGACCCCGTGTTCGGCAACCAGAACCGCGTGGCCAACAGCCTGCTCCTGGAGCAGGGCCTGAGCGAGAAGCTCCGCTACGTGCTGCAGAGCAACTTCGGCGTGGAAAACAACGGCGATCCGCGCAATCACGAGGACGCGGAGTGGTACGGACTGAACAACTACCTGTTCTACACCATGAGCCCGCAGTGGTCCGCCGGGATGCGATTCGAGTGGCTCCGCGACGACGACGGCCTGTTTTACGGACCGGGCAACGTGCCGGGCAACGGCCGAGCCTGGGCCGGCGGGCCGGGATTCTCCGGCGACTGGTTTGAGCTCACTTGGGGCCTCAACTACCGGCCCTGCCCCAACGCCGTCATCCGGCCCGAGATCCGTTACGACTGGTACAACGGCACGCGCGACGTGAAGGGGGAACTTCCCTTCGACGACGGCAACAAGTCCTACCAGCTTACCGTGGCGGCGGACCTGATCATCACGTTCTAGGCGTCAAGCACACTCCCCCTGCCGCGTTTTGTGGCCTTCCGCGTGCGCGGCGCGCGGGAGGCCTTTTCTGTCCAGCGCGATCCCGCGCGCATCGTGTGCCAGACTCGCGCCAGCCGGGGGTTGCCACTGGTCGGCGGCCCGTTCAAACTGTACGCCAGTCGACTGACGATCAGGTTTCCATCGTGCTCGAACTCCGTCTCCAGGAAGGTATTCTTCCTTCAAGACGCCGGCGCGGTAACGTGAGACGTTCGCTCCTTCCCCGCTCGCACCGCGATGACGCACTACGAAGTGCTGCGGTTCTTGTGATTGCTACCCAATCAGGCCCGCCATATACTTGCAGCAACTCGTTTTCGGACGAAGCCTCACTTCCCTTGAAGCGACCATTGCCGCCTTGAGTTGCTGACGAAAGGACCCACCAATGGTTCTCCCTGAGCACGACCGCATCGGACGACTCATCGCGATCGCCCTGTTGTTTATGTTCCACGCAACGACCGCGGCCCTGGCCGCCGAGCGCCCGCCCAACGTCGTGTACATCATGTCCGACGAGCTGGCCTACTACGAGCTTTCGTGCATGGGCCACAAACAGCTCAAGACGCCCAACATCGACCGCCTGGCCGCCGAGGGCATCCGCTTCACCCAGGCGTTGGCCGGGTCGTCGGTCTGCGCGCCCACGCGATGCTGCCTGATGACGGGTAAGCACAGCGGCCACACGTCCGTGCGATCCAACGGCGGCGGCACGCCCATGCGCCAGGGGGAGGAGACCGTCGCCTCGCTTCTGAAGAGGGCAGGCTACGCCACGGGCGGGTTCGGCAAGTGGGGCTGTGGGGGGCGCGGGTCCACCGGCGTGCCCGAGAGACACGGCTTCGACACGTTCGTCGGCTACTACGACCAGGTCCACGCCCACAGCTTCTACCCCGCCTACATCATCCGCAACAGCGAGGAGCTGGTGCTGCCAGGCAACCGCGGGGGACGGAGCGGCGAGACCTACTCGCACTACGTGATCATGGAGGAGGCCCTCAAGTTCATCCGCGCTAACAGGGACCGGCCGTTCTTCTGCTACCTGCCGATCACGCCGCCGCACGGCATGTACGACATCCCGGACAGCGACCCGGCCTGGGCCGTCTTCAAGGACAAGCCCTGGCCCGAAGAGGCCCGCCGCTATGCGGCCATGGTAGCGATGGTCGATCGCAACGTCGGCGAGGTGATCGCGCTACTGAAGGAGCTGGGCCTGGACGAGAACACGATCCTCTTCTTCTGCGGCGACAACGGCGGCCAGGACCGGTTCCGCGGGAAGGAGCACCCGCGCGGCTTCTTCGGGCCCAACGTCGATCCCAGGACGGGATGCGCGTTCCGCGGCGGCAAGGGCAACCTCTACGAGGGCGGTCTGCGAATTCCCATGATCGTCCGCTGGCCCGGCAGGATCGACCCCGGGCGCACCAGCGACCTGCTCTGGTACTTCCCCGACGTACTGCCGACGGTCTGCGAGATCGCGGGCGCGGAGCCGCCGGCCGACATCGACGGCATGTCGATCGTGCCCGAGCTGATCGGCGAGAAGAGAGCCGGTCGCAAGCAGCCGCAGCACGAGTTCCTCTACTGGGAGCTGGGTGGGCAGATCGCGGTGCGCAAGGGCGAATGGAAGGCGGTCTTCCCGCGAGGGAAGGAAGCGGCCT
Organism: uncultured Pirellulales bacterium; assembly: GCA_964434165.1. GTDB lineage: Bacteria > Planctomycetota > Planctomycetia > Pirellulales > Thermoguttaceae > CAYSUS01. Next base: position 29,501 of record CAYSUS010000009.1, on the reverse strand, counting down.
GGGAGCTGTACGACCTCAGCCGCGACCTAAGCGAGACGACCGACCTGGCCGACAAGCACCCGGACGTGCTGGCCGGACTGAAGGCTCGGGCCGAGAAGGCCCACGCGCCGTGCACCGAGGGCGTGTTCCACGACACGGCCGACCACGAGAGGGACCGCCGCGCCAAGTGGGGCGACACGCGGGGCCATTCGGGGCCGGTCAACCCGATGCCGGCCGAAGGGCTCATTCCAAGGAAGCACTACAAGCTGATGCGCGTATCGAGTGAATCGACCTTCAACGGCCGGCACGCGAGGCACGCCATCGACGGCGACGCCCGCACCGTGTGGCACACCCAGTTCAGGGACGACCTCCAGAAGCACCCGCACGAGCTGGTCCTCGATCTTGGCGCCGCCCGCACGGTCCGCGGCGTGCGCTACCTCGCGCGCCAGGACGCGGGCTGGAACGGGGCGATCCGGGAGTGCGAGGTCTTCGTCGGCGACTCGCCAGCGGCATTCGGCGATCCCGCGGCCAAGGCTTGCTTGTGGAAGACCAGGGAGCCCCAGGACGTGACCTTCGAGCCGGCCAAGGGCCGGTACGTGCTCCTCCGGGCCCTCTCCGAAGTCAACGGCGGGCCGTGGGCCTCGGCCGCGGAGGTGGGGGTGATTGGGGAGTAGGGGGAGTCAGGCGGCAGGAGTCAGGCGGGTCCGCATTGGAGCCGTCACTGCCGCCTCGTGCCTGCACGAAGTGCTGCATCAGGTTCCACATCATCCGGTCGTGCTCCCCCATCTGCCGGGAGTACCTCTGCGGCCTGGAGGTCGCCATCGGGGCCGATCTCGCGTTGCAGCCAGGCCAGCACCGTTGCGTCCGCCGCGTTCATCAGGTCCACCCAGATCGCGATCCGCTGCTCAACCGTTGTGTCGTCGCGGATCGGCGACGGGGCCAGCTCGGGCGGGGAGGTCAGGGGCCGCTCGGGGGCGCTCATCCGGTTAGCATCATCGTGCCGCGCGCAAGCGGAGCGGCCATCGATACGGAAACAAGGCTCAGCAATGCGATCACTGCCAGCAGCACGAAGGCGAACCAGACGTCGGCCAGCCACAGGGTGTTCCGAGGAAGGGAGTTCAGAATCAGCAGCGCCGCCCCGTCGAACACAATCAACAACAGCCCCATGAGATACCAGTAGTCCACCGCGTAGATCGACAGCCAGATCATCGACTGCGTGATCGCAGGCAACTCCGCTTCGAGTTGTTCGAAGACGCCCAAGAACGTGGGCACGGCCATGACCAGGGCGGCAAGCAGAAACAGGCCCGCGACCGCATGCGCCAGAAACATCAGCCCGGAACGCAGGAGCACCGTGGCCGTTTTCGGATCGGGTCGTCTGTCTTCCATCGCATCGCCCTCTTACCCATTCGCGGCCAGCGAGAACTCGGGCGGGCTCCCCCCGGCATTGCCCCCATCTACCTTACCCCACCCCGACGGACGGGGCAATCTCCCCTTCTTGATCCCGAGCCCCTGCCCTACAATGCGCCGTAGCACATGGCAACTGCCGAAACGGCCACCATCGCGCCCGATCCGCTCACGGATCTGGTCGGGCGCCTGGAGCGTCAGGAAGGCTTCGATGAGGTGGTCGCCGCCCTCAGTTCCGGGCAGGCCGCCACGCTCGACGGAGTCTGGGGCTCCTCCTGCGCGCTGGTGGCGGCTGCGCTGGCCCGCCATGCCGCCGCGCCGCTTGTTGTCGTCTGCCCCCATCTGGATGACGTCGATGACCTCGTTGACGATTTAGCCCTGTTCTCGCCGATCGCGCCGGAGCGCTTCCCTGCCTGGGAGACGCTCCCTGCGGAACAGGTGACCCACGACGAGGTCTTCGGCGACCGCGTGCGCTTGCTCAAGCTTCTGCGGGGCGGTGACCCGCCGCGGATCCTGGCCGCGAGCATCCAAAGCCTGCTCCAGCCCGTGCCGGAGCAGCTCTCGCTCGACGCCCACACGCGCACGCTGCGGATCGGCGAGGAGACGCCGGTCGAGGATCTCTGCCGCTGGCTGGTGGAGAACGGATTCCACAACACCACGGCCGTGGAGCTGCCCGGCGAGTTCTCGCCGCGTGGCGGGATCGTCGATATCTTCGCCCCGGACTGGTACGACCCGGTGCGCGTGGAGCTGTTCGGCGACCAGATCGAGTCGATCCGCCGGTTCGAGGTCGGCAGCCAGCGGAGCCTCCAGGCGCTGGACGCCGTGGAGATCACGGCCCTCGACCCGGCCGGGCGCCACCGCGCGCACTTGACGGACTTCCTTCCGGCCGGGTCCTGGTTCCTGCTCGTCGAACCGGGCGAGATCGAAACCCACGGGCGGCACTACCTGGAGCGACTCGAGCGTCCCCAGGACCTGCACAGCGTGCGTGAGACGATGCGGCGGTTCGTCGCGTTCCCCTCGGTGACGGCCTCCGCCGTGGCGCCGAGCTCGATGGAAACCACATGCCGGCTGAAGATCGAGTCGGTCGAGCGGTTCAGCGGCGACATCGCACGCGTGCGTGACGAGCTCGACGCGGTCGGGGCGGGTCAGCGGGTCCACGTGGTCTGCCAGACCGAGGCCGAACAGCGGCGACTCTCCGAACTGCTCTCCGGCACGCGTCTGGCGCGCCGGGACCGCATCGACTACCCGCTGGGCCACCTGCACCACGGATTCCGCCTCGTTCCCGACGGCATCGTCCTTCTGGGCAGCGGCGAGCTGTTCCACCGCACCGATCTCCGCCGGCCCGCCCAGCGCCGTCTGGGCAAGGTGATCGACAGCTTCATGGAGCTCCGCGAGGGCGAGCTGGTGGTCCACGTGGCCCACGGCATCGCCCGCTATCGCGGCATGGAGCTGCTGGAGAAGGACCGCCAGGTCGAGGAGCATCTCGTCCTGGAGTTCGCCGAGCAGACGAAGCTCTACGTGCCCACTTCGAAGATCGGGCTGGTGCAGAAGTACGTGGGCGGGGCCAAGGCGCGTCCGCGCCTGGGCAAGCTCGGCGGCCGCGTCTGGAGCCGGCAGAAGCAGGCCGTCGAAGACGCCGTCACCGACCTGGCCGCCGAGATGCTCCAGGTCCAGGCCGAGCGGGCCACGCGCCCGGGGATCAGTTTCCCCCTCGACACGGAGTGGCAGCGGGAGTTCGACGCGTCGTTCCCATACCGCGAAACCTCCGATCAGTTGACCACGATCGAGGCCATCAAGCGGGACATGTACCTCCCGCGGCCCATGGACCGGCTGCTTTGCGGCGACGTGGGCTACGGCAAGACCGAGGTGGCGATGCGCGCGGCGTTCAAGGCGGTCAACGCCGGCTACCAGGTCGCCGTGCTCGTTCCCACCACGGTGCTGGCCGAGCAGCACCTGCGCACGTTCTCCAGCCGCATGGCCGAGTTCCCCGTCGAGATCGCGGTGCTCTCGCGGTTTGCCACGCGCAAGCAGCAGGCCGGGATCGTCGAGCGCGCCGAGGCCGGGGCGATCGACATCGTCATTGGCACGCACCGCCTGGCCCAGCCCGACGTGCAGTTCGCCAACCTGGGTCTGGTGATCATCGACGAGGAGCAGCGATTCGGCGTGGAGGTCAAGGAACGGCTGAAACGGCTCCGCCAGACCGTGGACGTCCTGACCCTGACGGCCACGCCCATCCCGCGGACCTTGCACATGTCGCTGTTGGGACTGCGGGACATCTCCAATCTCCAGACCCCGCCCGAGGACCGGCTGGCCGTGGAGACGCGCGTGTGCCGCTTCGACGCCGAGATCATCCGCCATGCCGTGATCCGCGAGCTCAATCGCGACGGACAGATCTTCTTCGTCCACAACCGCGTGGCCGACATCGAGGGGGTCGCCCGGCGCCTGCGGCAGATCGTTCCCGAGGCCTCGATCCGCATCGGCCACGCCCAGATGCCCGAGCACGAGTTGGAACGGGTGATGCTCGACTTCATCGACCATCGCTTCGACCTGCTCGTGAGCACGACGATCGTCGAGAGCGGACTGGACATCCCCAACGCCAACACGATGTTCATCGACGAGGCGGATCGCTACGGACTGGCCGACCTGCACCAGCTCCGCGGGCGTGTGGGGCGCTACAAGCACCGGGCCTATTGCTACCTGCTCCTCGATCCCAACAAGCACGTCACGCCCACGGCCGCCAAGCGGCTCCGCGCGATCGAGGAGTTCAGCGACATGGGAGCCGGCTTCGCCATCGCCATGCGCGATCTGGAGATCCGCGGGGCCGGCAATATCCTGGGCACCCAGCAGAGCGGGCATATCGCCCTCGTGGGCTACGAACTGTACTGCGACCTGCTGGAGCAGGCCGTGGGGCGCCTGAAGCGCCTGCCGCCGAAGACCTCGGTCGAGGTGGACATCGACCTGCCGTGCAAGGCCTACCTGCCTCGGAGCTACGTGCCCGACATGCGGGCGAAGATCGACCTGTATCGCCGGCTCGCCCGTGCCACGGAGCCCGACGACGTGCAGTCGTTCCGTGCGGAGTTGGCCGACCGGTTCGGGCCTCCGCCGCCTGTCGTCGAATGCCTGCTGACCCTTACGGAAACCCGCATCGCCGCGCGTCGCTGGTGGATCGCGGCGATCCGGATGGAGGACCAGTACGCCGTGCTGGAGTACCGTGCCGAGCCGCTCGCACGACAACTTGCCGCCCAAAGTGGGGGGCGGCTGAGGGTCGTGGACGGCCGAAGCGCGTATCTTCCTCTGCACGCCAGGGTTAAGAACGCCGACGCGATCCTGGCGGAGGTGAAATCGCTGTTGCAGTCCGGTTGAGGGACGCTCTATAATCCCCCACCTCGTCTGGGCACGGCCCGTGCTTCACGCCTTCGTACCGCTTGAGCGGGGGCGCCCACGCAAGCCTCGGCCTCTCGTCGGTTGGCCGGGACGAGTCCGAACCGCCGACATCGAACCCCACCGGAATGCATCCCGTGCAGCGCCAGGTCTATCCGGTCCTCCTGTCCGCGGCCACGATCCTCGCCATTCTCGCGTGCCTCCGGCCCCACGTGGGCGTGGAGCTGATGGCCCTGGCAGACCCGTGGGTTGAAACGGACGTCCCTCCTCCCGTCCCGGCGGCATCCCCCTCGCTCCTTGGTGGCAAGTACGGAATCGGCGGCGGGGCTCCTGAGCGACCCAGTTCGGGCGGGCGTCCCCAAGGCTGGCCCGCGTCGGCGATCGATCCGCCCGCGGAGCAAGTCGGCGAGTCTGTGCCCTACACGCCGCCGCAGGACCCGCCGCCGCCCGATCACCATCACCGGCGAGGAACCGCCCCGATCGCCGCGCCCAACTGGTGGCCCGATCGGCCTCCGCTCCAAGTCCCCGAACAGCGGCGGGGTCGATTGGAGGCCCGGCCCCGGGCGGAACCCGCGGGCGAGGCCTTTGCCGAGTCGGAGCCGTGGCCGCGCCGCGCCGCGGCGCCGTCCCGGGACCCGGTTCCCGGCGAGTTCTTCCCGTCCGAAGCCAAGGACTTTCCCTCCTCGGTCGGGGCGATCGAGCCCGAACTCGAGCCTTGGCCGCGCCGGACTCAGCCGGATCGCTCCCCAAGCATCGCACCGCCGCAGCGGCACTCCGCGTCCTGGGCGCCACGCCAGCCGCTGCCGGCCTTCGGCCGCAACCGGAGGCCGCTGGAGGACGCGCCCCGTCGCGCGGCCCGCGGCGAGGATCGGCCTGCAGTGACGGTCCTCTCCACGGATCAGGCCCTGCCCGGCGCCGCGCCGATTACGCCCGACGCCCGGTTTCCCGTTCGGGCCATTCCCTGCGAGGGGGCCCAGATCGTCGCGCGCGTCGGGCCGCATGCGATCCTCATGAGCGACGTGTGGGTCGGCGCCGAGCGCACGCTGGCCGCGATCTACCATGCCCGCAAGAACGACCCCGAAGCCGAGAAGGGGTTGGCCAATCTCACGCCAGAGGAGATCGTTCAGCAGCGCGATCTTCTCATCAGGGCCCGATTCCCCCTCATGGTCAAGCAGCTCGTGGAGTCGAAGCTGACGTATCACGAGGCGCTGGGCACGCTGCCCGAAGAGGGCCTGGCCAACATCGAGGAGCAGATCAACCGGGTGTTCACCGAGGAGCAGCTCCCCAAGCTAATGGAGTTCTTCCGGGCCCCGTCGCAGCGCGAGCTCGATTACCGCCTGATGGACTCCGGAACCTCGGTGCAGCGCCATCGCCGGGCGTTTCTCGAACAGACCCTGTCGCAGCAGTGGCTCGCGCAGCAGATCAAGATCAACGAAGACGTCAGCCACGAGGAGATGCGGGCGTACTACGAGGAGCATCTTGCCGACTTCGAGACACCCATCCGGGCCCGCTGGGAGCAGATCAGCGTGCGCGCGACGCGGTATCCCAGCCGCGAGGCCGCCCGGGCCACCCTGGCCCAAGCCGGCAATCGGGTGCTCGACGGCCGTCCCTTCGCCGAGGTGGCCCGGCAGGTCTCCGACGGGCCGACGGCCTCGCAAGGCGGCGCGCGGGACTGGACCCACAAGGGTAGCCTCGTCTCCGAGGTGCTCGACCGGGCGGTGTTCGGCCTGCCGGTCGGCCAGTTGAGCCCGATCCTCGACGACGGAGACTCGCTGCACATCGTGCGCGTGATCGAGCGCGAGGGGGGCCGGCGCACCCCGTTCGTCGAGGCCCAGGTGGATATCCGCAAGGAAATCCGCAACCAGCGGAACCGCGTGCAGCAGCAGGCCTATATCGACCGGCTCCGCGATCGCATCCCCGTGTGGACGATTCTCGACGACCGCCCCGCCCCGCGCGCGGCAAGCCGGTTTGGCGGCTGACGCGCCAGGAGGCGAACCGCGCTGGCGGCCATCATGGATCGGCCGCGAGACGCCCGGAGAGGCGCGCCGACTTACGCTACCAGCCCGATCAGCTCCTTGCGGCTGCGCCCCAGGGCGTCGGCCGCGATCATCGCATCGACCACGGCCTCGCTGGTAACCGCAAACGCGTGGTTGTGGCAGAGCGAGCCCTCGCCGGCGCAGAGGTCGCCGAGCTGCTTGAGCCGGTCGCGGCCGATGCCGTCCAGCCCCAGGTCGGCGAAGCAGACCGGCAGGCCCACGGCGATCTCGAAATCGACGATCGCGTACACCTCGTCGGTGTCGGCCTCGTCATCAAGGCAGAGCTGCGTGACGATGCCGAAGCCGACCTTCTCGCCGTGCATGAGGTCCTTGCACTCCGGAACGTTGGAGAGCAGGTTGCCGATCATGTGGGACGTGGCCAGGCCGCCGCTCTCGAACCCCAGCCCGGAGAGCAACACGTTGGCCTCGATCACCTTTTCCACGCAGGGCGTCAAGGCGTGGCACTCGACGGCCCGGCGCGCTTCCACGCCGTGCTCCATCAGCGTCTCGTAGCACAGCCGGGCCAGGGCGATGGCGGCCATGGTGGGCTGGCCCCCGGCGATGTTGGCTGCGCGGCCCTTGAACGCGGCCTCGGCCTCGACCCAGGTGGAGAGGGCGTCGCCCATCCCGGCCACGAAGCTGCGGATGGGGGCGTTGACCACGATCTGGCTATCGACCAGTACGATGTCGGGGTTGAACGGCCAGCAGTCGAAGCCCACGAAGTTATGCTCCTGGTCGTACCACACGCTGGCCGCACTGGTGGGCGAGTCGTTCGAGGCGATCGTCGGACAGGTGACCATCTTGATGCCCGCGTCCACGGCTGCGCCCTTGGCCACGTCGAGGATCTTGCCGCCGCCGATTCCCACCGAGATGTCGGCCCCGCTTTCGCGCGCGATCTGGGTCACCCTGGCACGCTCCGCGCTGGTCGCCTCGCCCTGGAAATCGACGGGGACCATCTCCAGGCCGGCCTCCTGGATACTCTGGGTGACGGTCTGGCCGACGATGCCCTTGACGCATTCGTCCCACAGGACGAGGGGCTTGTTGCCCAGCAGCTTCAGGTAGGTGCCCAGTTCGCGGAGCACGCCGCGGCCCTGGATGTACTTCCGCGGGGCGATGAGAACGGATTTCATGGGTGGTTTCTCCGTGTGGTTGGTTGCGGTGTGTGTTCTTCTGGTTTCCTTGGTGCCCACGCTCTGCGTGGGGACCTCGCCCCTCGTTGCCCTGGAGGCTCTCGGTTCCCACGGAGGACCGTAGGAACGAGGCGGCGGCCGCTGCGCCCCCTGTCCCTGCTAACCCGTTCGCAGCGCCGGCTGCACCCCGTTCACGATCGGCAGGTTGCTCCCGCCCTGGAGCATGCGGGCCAGATGACCGGCCGCCATGCGGGGGCTGTTGAGGAAGGCGTCGATCGTGCTGCCGGCGATGTGCGGGCAGATCGTCACGTTCTCCAGCTCGATCAGCGGATGGTCCGCGGGCAGCGGCTCCTCGTCAAACACGTCCAGGGCCGCGCCCACGATCCGCTTCTGGCGAAGGGCCTCGACCAGGGCCGCCTCATCGACCAGGCCGCTGCGCGCCGTGTTCACCAGCACCGCGGTGGGCTTCATCATCGCCAGTTGCTCGCGGCCGATCAAGTGGTGGCTCTCGGGCGTGAGCCGGGCGTGAACCGAGACCACATCCGATTCGCGCAGGAGCGTCGGAAGATCGACCAGCTCGGCCGGCGCCGGATCGCCCTGGCAATAGGGATCAAAGGCCACGATGCGGCTGCCGAAGGCCTCCAGGTAACCGGCCACCAGGCGGCCCACCGCGCCGTAGCCGACCAGGCCCACGGTCTTGCCGCAAAGCTCGGGGATCGCGTCGGAGTTGGGAAACGAGCGGCGCCAGTCGCGGCTTTTCAGGCAGGCGTGGCTGCGGGCGATGTTGCGGATCTCCGAGAGGATCATGCCCAGCGTGCATTCGGCCACGGCCCGGGCATTGCGGCCCGGCGTGTTCAGGACCGCGATCCCGCGCCCCGTGGCGTACTCGACGTCCACGTTCTCCGTGCCGCCCCGCAGCACGCTGATGACCTTCAGGTCCGGAGCCTTCTCCAGGAACGCTTGCGCCAGTGGGGTGAACTGCACGGCAAGGATTTCGACGCCCTTCAGGTTCTCCGACACCTCGGGCGGAAGCGCGACGGCCTCGGGCCCGCCGGTCTCGATCGCCAGGTTGGCCTCCTGGAGTTGGATGAGCGTTTCGTGCTCCCAGCGACGGACTTCGACCTCGACGCCCAGCGGCTCCAGGATGGCAAAGCCCTGCTGCATGAAGCTGGCGGGGATGTAGGTATCGCTGATGGCGAGGAGTTTCATGGTTGCATCAGTCCCGTGAGTCAGAGTTGCCGCTGCCGGCCTCGTTCCGATGGTAAGAACGCACGAGATCCCGGCACGCGTCCTCCTCGCGAAGCGACTCGAGAAGCGGTTCGACCTTGCCGTGAACTCTAGCAGTCCGCGAGACGATCGGAGTGAGTTTGGTCGGGCCCGGTACCCACGCTCTGCTTGGGAATCCACGCAGGAATGTGGAGACGCGTGGCCCCCGGCCGCCCTCAACCCCGGCCCCTCTCCCGCTTGCGGGAGAGAGAAGCAAAGCGCTTTCACCCTGCCACCCCATCACGCCCTGCCTCTCGATCCCAGCAGTTCCATCTTCTCCCGCGCTACGCCAGCCACGCCCTGTTTGATGGGGCCGAAGACCTCCTGCGGCAGCGGGTCCTGGCGTCTCTGACTGGTGGCCGCCTCCTGGAGGCCCTTACCCATGGCGATCCGGCAATCGGCGTAGATGTTCAGCTTGCAGATGCCGTTCTGGATCGCCTCGCGGATCTGGTCGTCGGGCGTCCCCGAGCCGCCGTGCAGCACCAGCGGCACGGGGCTGGCCGCATCGAGCTCTTTGAGCCGCTCGATGTTCAGGTTGGGCAGCGATTTGTACACGCCGTGCGAAGTGCCGATGGAGACGGCCAGGGAATCGACGCCGGTCTGCTCCACAAACCGGGCGACCTCATCCGCTTCGGTGAGAACGTTCTCCCGGTGCTCGGTCTGGTCCAAATCGGAGCCGCCCACGTGGCCCAGCTCGGCCTCGATACTGGCCCCCTGGGCGTGGGCCATCTCGGCGGCCTGGCGCGTCAGGGCCACGTTCTCCTCGAAGGGAAGGCTGGACCCGTCGATCATCACGGAGGTGAACCCGGCGTCCAGCGCCCTGCGGATCGTCTCCAGGTCGGCGGCGTGGTCCATGTGCAGGACCACGGGGATGTCGTGATGCTCCGCCACGGCGCGGATCAGGCCGGGGATGTAGAAGATGCCCTTGCCGCGGAGGTCCGGCTCCAGGCACATCATGAACACGGGCGAGCGGCACTCCTCGGCGGTCTCGAGGATCGCCCGGACCATCACGTCCTCCACGCAATCGAAGCCCGGCACGGCGTAGCGGCCCTGCCGGGCGGGAACAAGCACGTCTTTGGCAGTTGCGAGCATGGGTCTCTCTTCGGTTGTCGGAGCTATTGTATCTGGTTCCCTCATCTGGTTCCCACGCAGCGCGTGGGAAACAGGGGACGGCCGCCCTCACCCCCGACCCCTCTCCCGCAGGCGGGACCGGGGAGAAGCAGTGGTTCACTCTCTCACCGCTTCACGCCGCGCCCCCTTTGCATCCATCGCCGCTAACGCATCAGCATCCCGCCGGTTACGTCCACGGTGGCGCCGGTCATGTAGCTGGCGCGGTCGGAACAGAGGAACACGACGGCGTTGGCCACCTCGCGCGGATCGCCAATGCGGCGCAGCGGAATCCGCTCGAGGTATCTCTGCACGCTCTTCTCCAGGGCCCCGCGCGCCATCTCCGTGGACATCATGCCCGGGGCCACGAGGTTCACGTGGATGCCGCTAGCGGCCACCTCGCGGGCGAGTGAGATGGAGAAGCTCACCAGGCCGGCCTTCGCCGCGGCGTAATGGGCGTGTCCGCTCGTGGCGCCGTGGAAGGCAGCCTGCGAGGTGACGTTGACGATCCGCCCGGCGCAGCCGCGGTCGAGCCAGCGGCGCACGGCCTCGCGACACGTGTAGAACGGACCCGTGAGGTTCACCTCCAGCGTGGCGTGCCACTCGTCCTCGCTCATGTCCTTGACGGTCGAGGTGGGCCAGATGCCCGCATTGTTGACCAAGACGTCGATTGGGCCGAGTGCAGCCTCGGTCCGGTCGAACATCTCGAGGACCTCGTCGAGCCGGGACACGTCGCCCGGCACAGTAAGGGCCTCGAGGCCGAACTGCGACTTGATGCGCAGGGCCACGGCCGTGGCTTCGTTGCCCAGGTCGATGCCTTTGGCGGTGTCGCGGTAGTAGTTGATCGCCACGCGGGCCCCCTCCTCCGCCAGGCCCAGGCAAATCGCTTCGCCCAGCCCGCGCGACCCACCGGTGACCAGGGCGACTTGGTTCTTCAGGTGCAGGTCCATCACACAAGACAGGCTCGGGGGAAGCGGGACGAAACGAACCAAGACCCCTTGTATAATCGACCGTGGCCGTCTGCAAAAGGGGCAAGTCGTCCAGTGGAAGACTCTACGACAGCTCGCTCCAGAGCGGCCCTAAGGCCTCGAGCACGCGGCGGTAGCGGGCATACTTCGCGGCATAAACCGGCCCGCGCGACGTGACGGGGTCCTGCGTCCGCTCGACGCGGAACATGGCCTCCACGGCCTTGGGGAAATCGGGGAACACGCCGGCCGCCACGCCCGCACACATGGCGGCCCCCAAGGCCCCCAGCTCTTCGCCGGCCGGCACCTCGACTGGCATCTGGTAGCAGTCGGCGAAGACCTGGACCCAGGCCCGGCTCCGCGCGGCCCCCCCCGTCAAGCGAATCGCAGCAAACGGGGCCCGGTGCCGGAGCAACCGCTCCGTGTGGGCCATGTGGCCGAAGGCCACGCCCTCGTAGATCGACCGCAACACGTGTCCGCGCGTGTGCCACCCGGCCAGTCCCAGCAGGCACGCCTTCGCGTCCGGGGCGGCATTCGACCCGTACAGGAAGGGCAGGAAGACCACGTTTGCCTGTTCAGGCGTGGCCGACTCGACCAGGTCGTTGCAAAGATCGAAGACCGTACGGCCATCGCGCTGGGCGATTCCCCGATCGGCCTGGAAGAACTGCGTGACGAACCACTCCAGGTTGCTGGCCGAGGTGGGGCTGGCCTCGGGCACGAGGTAGAAGCCCGGCAGGCAGTAGCGACAGGTCATGAAGTGGTCGCGCTGGACCACGGGCCGCTGCGACACGTACTGATTAATGCCCCACGTCCCCGCGATCAGGCACAGGTGCGACTCGCCGAGCAGTCCGCTCCCCAGCGCGCAGGCGTCGATGTCGAACAGGCCGCCGGCGACGGGTGTGCCCTCGGCCAATCCCGTCTCGGCCGCCGCCTGGCGCGAGACCGTTCCGCAGACCTCCTCGGAGCGGACCACGGGCGGGAGCAGCCGGGCGAGGTCGCCGATTCCGAAGGCCTCGAGGATGTCGGGATCGTACTGGCCCTCGGCTACGTCCATCAGGCTCGTACCCGAGGCGTCGGTCAACTCCGAGTGGAAGGCCCCCGTCAGTCGGAAGCGGACGTAGTCCTTGGCCATCAGGGCCCAGCCGGCCCGGGCGATCGCCTCCGGTTCGTGATCGCGCAGCCAGCGGAGCAGAGCATTGGGCTGGCCGGGCCAGAGGCTCTGCATGGTCTTCGGCAGCACGTAGTCGTGGACCCCGTCGGCGTACCATCGGGCGACGTAGTCCTTGGCCCGGGAGTCGGTGGAGACGATACCGGTCCGCACCGGGCAGCCCTCGTCGTCCACGAGGTACAGCCCGTTGCCGTGGCCGGCCGACGCCACCCCGGCGATCTCGCCGGGATCGACGCGGGCCCCCTGGATCACTTCTCGGATGGCGTCCGCCGTGGCCCGCCACATCTCTTCGGTGTGGCGCTCGGTGTGGCCCGGCTGCGGGGAGAGCATCTCGGTCTTGCGTCCGGCGACGGCCACGAGGCGGCCGTCGGTGGCGAACAAGGCGGCCTTGGCCATCGTGCCGCCGTTGTCGGTTCCCAGCAGGTACGGCATGGAATCGCGGCGGGGTGAGAGGCGAGTGCGCCGGGTCGCGTGCCCCAAGCAAATCACACTCCCGCGCGAAATGCAAGTCCCTTCGGCGATGAGTTGCCGCCGCGCCCGGGCGGGAATGGATGCCGCGCGCGGCGCACGGCTGCGCGCGCGAACCCTCAGCGGGCTCGAACAACGGGATTGAGCGCGGGTCAGGCGAGGCAACCTGCCGTGGAGCAGGCCGGGCCCAGGAAGCCGCCCCTAGGTACGGCGGGCGCCGCGGGCGCCTCCGCCGAAGGGTCGCTTGTCCTGAGCCTCGTTGACGCGGATGGCCCGGCCGTCCAGTTCTCTGCCATTCATCTCTTCGACAGCCCGGTCGGCCGCGTCGTCGTCGGCGAAGGTGACAAACCCAAAGCCCCGCGAGCGTCCCGTCTCGCGATCAAGGATCACCTTGGCCTCGACGACCTTACCGAACTCCTCGAACGCTTGGCGCAGGCTGTCGTCGGTGGTCGCCCACGCCAGACCGCCCGCAAACAACTTCTTCGACATCGTACAGCTCACTTCTACTGAGGCGACGCCGCCAGCGCGCTGCCCGCGATCCCACAAGGCGAGGCTCCACCACCGATCTGCGGCCCCCTCGCCAGACGGCCGAGCCGGCCGTCTCTGGCGCTAGCTAGCATAGCAACTGCCGCGGACGCCGCAAGTACCCGGGCCGGGTTGTCGAAGCGAATCTCGGGCCGGCGGGAGTGCAGGTGTGCACGCTGGCGGACCGTCAAGGCGCGGAATACAATGCGGAAGTCCCCAGTTCGCCCCAGCCCGGCGCCCGCAACACCGCTCTGCGCCGGCAGGGCTTGCCTCCCCTCACGCACTTTCGAGGAGCCCACCGCCATGACGCGCCCGCCCTGCCGAACCGTCGTGCTTCTTGCCGTTTCGTTCGTCGCCGTCGCGGTACAAGCCGACGAGAAACGGACGATCGACTTGTTCAACGGCACCAACCTGGAAGGCTGGACCTGCAAGGGCCGAAAGGATCACGCCCACTGGAAGGTAGGCATCGCCGAGGTCGCTCCGGACAACCCGCGCACCTTGGTGGCCGAGCCGGCCGCCGAAGGCAAGGGCGAGATGGTCAACGCGCCCGGCCACGGCACCGACATCTTCTCGCAACAGGAATTCGGCGACGCGACCCTCGAGCTGGAGGTGATGGTGCCCAAGGGATCGAATTCCGGGATCTACGTGATGGGGGAGTATGAGGTCCAGGTGCTCGACAGCTTCGGCAAGAGGAAGGTGGGACCGGGCGACATGGGCGGGATCTACGGGGCGACCGCGCCGGCCGTCAACGCCTCGCAGGCGCCAGGCGAGTGGCAGCGGTACGTGATCGAGTTCCAGGCGCCCCGGTTCGATGGGGACAAGAAGGTGGCCAACGCCAAATTCGTCAAAGTCACCCTCAACGGCCAGGTCATTCACGAGAACGTCGAGATGAAGGGCCCCACGCCGGGCGGCGTGAAGGGGCGCGAGGCCCCCACCGGCCCGATCATGTTCCAGGGCAACCACGGGCCGGTGGCCTACCGGAACATCCGCGTTACGGTCGGCGGGAAACCGTAACGTTGTCCTGCTTCTTGTTCCGGCCCATATGCTCGACCGTCTCGTACTCGAGGTCGGCCTTGGTGCCCGGCTCGACCGTGGCCGTGTACTCCACGGTCCGGTAGTCGTGGTTCCTGGCCTTCAAGGTGCTAAGGAACTCGACGTGGCCGTCGAACGATCGCCGGATCTCCAGGTCGATCGGCTTGGCCGTGTAGTTGCGCACCCGCTGCGACCACACCGTGTGGTCGTCCCATCCGGCCACCGTGCTCCGTACGTCGATCTCGACGCCAGGGGCGTCCACGCGGCGATACACGTTAGCCCCGTGGATCTGCATCCAGATGTGGTCCCGCGCGAAGCGGAGCTTGACCAGCTCGAAGATCACCTCGGGATCGACGCCCAGGTTCAGCTCGATCCTATCGCCGATGGGGATGTACTTCAGTTGCTGGGCCACGAGGAACGACAGGCCGTCGCGCCCGTTGTCGCGAAAGATGCGGAACACCCCGTCAGGCAGGGGCGTGGTGCCGAGCTTCGACTCCACGTCGTTCTTCATCAGGTACATGCGCACGAGCTGCGGCCCATATTCCGGCTCGCGGTAGCGGTACTGGATCTTGATCGGCACCTGGACCGGCGGCATGCTCCGCATCCGCTTGGACCAGCCGTTGGGCACCGTCTCCGTGCCCTCGATCGTGTAGATGAAGTACTCCGAAAGGCCCTCCTTGATGACCTCCTTGGGCCTTCGGGGCACGCCGGGCTTCGGACCAGACCTGCCCCCTTCGGCCTTGGCCAGCGAGTCCTTCATCGCACTGATACGAAATGACAGCACCTCCTTCTCGTCCATCTCGGCGACCTCGCTCATGGGCACCTGGGCGAGCTGGGCGATTTTCTCGACGAGGTTGACCTTGCCGACCACGAGCCGCACGTGGGCGTCCTCGTACTCCTCGCCCGAGTTGTTGTACACCCGCACGAAGCCCTCGA
>CAYSUS010000009.1:0-14004 GCA_964434165.1 uncultured Pirellulales bacterium | reverse complement strand
GGTCCTCGGAGTTGTAGATCGTCAGCTGCACGGTGTCGCGGTCGGGCACCGTGGAAAGATCGACGTTGCGGGCCGAGAGCGGGCCGGGAAGAACAAGCCCGGCCAGAACCGTCATCGACCCGAGGAAGCATGCCTGTCGCATGACACCACCTCTCGGCTTTCGGGTTGCGATGGGGTTACCACTCGTTCTTGAGGACCAGGTGCAGCTTGTGGGTGATCTTCTCGGCCTTGGCGTCTGCCCCTCGGGCGGGGAGCTTGGCGTGCAGGACGACGCGATCGTAGGTGCTCTTCTCTTTGTCCATGCCGCCGTCGAACGTGGTGTCGGGACCGATCTCCCACTGGATCTCCCGGCCGTTCTCGGCACCGATCTCGCGGCGCACGGCTCGCACGCTCTCGGCCACGTCGAGGGTGACGGCCTTGTCCTTGAAGTTCTCGATCTCGTACTTCAGCACGATGGTGCGGTCGTAGAGGTTGCCGGCCACGCGCTTCTGCTCGTTCTTGTCGATCGTGCGCACGACGACGACGTCCTGGGCCGTGCCCACGTAGAGCTTCATCTCGTCGTCCAGCGGGGTAAACTTGCCCCAGTCCTCGCCGAGGAAGGCGGTCGAGCCGCGCCCGTCCTCCTGGAAGATGCGGACCTTGCCGAACTGCAGCGGGGCCTTGCCCAGGTTGTTCTCCTTGTTGTTCTTCAGCACGTAGTGCATGGGGACGAGGAGCTTCTTCTTGGGCTGGTCGAGGTAGCCGAACTGGGCGAGCTCGGCGGTGTAGGTCTTCTTGATGGGCACCTCCTCGTAGGCCTCCATGAGCATCTGCTTGGTCTCGTTGATGCCGATCGGCTTGAGGAACCGCGGGCCGAAGCCGGCCCACACGCCCGTCTCGGCGAACTCCTCGTTGGCGAAGTTCTGAAGGCGGATGTATTGCTTCAACACGAGCGTGCTCTCGTCGTGCCTGGCGACCGCGCGGTAGTTGAAGCTCTTGGTGAGGTTGCCCAACAGGTAGCTGATTCGCACCCGGGCGGAGCCGGACCGGTTCGAAGCCACCTGCCACACCAGGGCGTTCTCATTGGGCGGGTAGCTCACCGAGAGCACTTTGACGTCCATCGCCGCTTCGGCCGCGGCAGGCTTGGCCTCGGGCTTGTCGGCGTCGCCCTGTTCGGCCGCCTTGGGAAGGACGCGGAAGAGGATCGTGTTGGGATCGATCTGCGTATTGGCCCAGGAGAAGTCGACCTGGTTGACGCCCTTGACCAGCGGCACGATCCGCTCCTCTTCCACGAGCGTGGCGTTGGGGTTGTCAAGCTGGATCTCCACCCGCTGGCGCACGGGCAGCGTGATGAGCTTGATCCGCGCCCAGGCCGCGTCGGGCAGAGAGGCCAGGGCGGCCGTGAGGACCAGCAGAGTGACCAGAGAACGTCGCATGGCATGAACCTCCTGAACTGGTGAGTTGGGCACGAGGCCCCGGCCGAGAAGAAGCGATCCGAGCAGCTCCACGAAGGAAGCCGGCTCCCAGGCAATGCCGAGACACGCAATTGGGAACAGGGAAGTCCCCGAGAGACCTCACCGACCCTTGGGCGAGGTCGCGCCTCTTCAACGCGCTGTCCGCCAGCGGGGCCGGGCCCCGCAACCAAGGTACTAGACGACGGAGGGACCGTTTTGGTTCCGCACGTCCGGTGGCCAAACTTCCGACGTCGCGGCGGGAGATCCCCGCCCATCGTACCTATAGCTCGCGCGGGGCGCTCGGCCAGGGCCCGACCACCCAGCAGGAGGGGTAATCGGCTGCCGTCGGCAGCGGATCGTCGTACATGGGCACCAGTTGCGGCGGCGGCACCGAGACTGTGCCCGCCACCTCTGCGCGCACCAGGAACGAGAACCGGTGCGTTCCCTCGCTCCACTTCGCCGCGAAGAAGTGCAGGGCGTCGTCCCGCTCCTCGGTGGCCACGATTTGCCCGCCACGGTCGGGGCCGCGAATCATCTCCACCCCGCAGGGTCTGGGAACCGTGAGAAGAGCGTGAGCAATCGGTCGGCGGAGCGTCAGCTCGACGACGACCTCAAGGGGCTCGCCCAGCGGAGCGGACAACTTGCCCGAACCGTCTGCCTTCAGTTCGGCCCACTCGGGACGCAATCGAAACACCCGCGTGCGCACCGAGGCCATCGGGTTGACAGGTGGAGGCGCCGGCTCGCTCAGGTGTCCCTCGACGCGCACGACGAAGAAATCGGGGCTTCCGCCGCACTCCGGAACGATCACCGCACGCTTCGGGCCATCGAGTTTCGCCTCCAGGGCGCTACCCAACTCCGTGGGGAGTTGCCCCACTTTGCGCCCGTCCAGGAACACCGCGACAGGCACCGACTCCTGGCGTTGCGAGCCGATCGTGGAGGCCAGCCCGCGTACCGCCGCGGCGGTGGTGAGCGTATCGCCCCAGCCCGAGCCGCTCCGCGCGTCCACGAGCCGGCGGGCAAGGCGTGGCCAGCGGGGATCGTCCGGGGCCACCGCCGCGCCCACGCGGAGCGCGTTGGCTGCCAGGACAATGCTCTTGCGGTCACCGCGCTTCGGGGAGGGAAGCGTGCCGCGCGGGCCGCCCCAAAGCGCCGTGCCCCGGTCCGCACGATCGCCGAGAAGCCGCATCGTGTCGGCCAGAAGCACGCGGTCGAGCGGGGTGAGGTGAGCGGCGGCTTTCCCCGGGCCTTCGAGGCCTCGCCTCCTGATGCACTGGCGGAGACCGGCGATCTCTTCCTCGTGCCGCTTGGCGTCGGTTGCGTACCAGGCCGCCAGGGCGTGTGCCGCGAAGACCGGCAACGACACGCTCTGGAGCGGGCCCGGGGCAGCCCCTTGGAGATCGCCCTGGGTGAGTCGCGACTGCGGGTGCGCCACGGCGCGAAGCGTCCTCTCGCGGTCCGCGGGGCCGAAGGCGGTCTCGCCGGCCACCCGCGGTCCCGCCTGGCTGCAAAGGGCCAGCCCCTCGACGACGTAGGCGGTCATGAACGGGTTGGTCTCGTCCTGGCTCCACCAGCCCCAGCCGCCGTCGTCGTGCTGCATCTGGGCCAGGCGGTTGAGCCCCTTGCGGAGAACGTCCGGCAAGCGCTGCGCGGCCGGGCATCGGATGCCGGCTCGCTGCATCGCCTCAGCCGCGACCACGGCCGGCATGAAGCGGCTCATCGTCTGCTCCACGCAGCCGTAGGGATACTGGATCAACTCATCCATGGCCGAGGCCACGGGCCCGGCGAGACCCGGCTCGCGCCGGATCGAGACGTGCACCGGCTGGGCCAGGCCTTCGACCAAATCAAGCCGGACCTCGGTGCGGCGGTCGAGCGAGCCCGGATAATCGCGAACCACGCGCGTGCCACGGGGGAGCGGAGCGAGCGTCTTCTCCATTGCGTCGCGGTGCTCGCCCTGGGCATCGCTTGCCGCGGCGAAGAGCTTCAACGGCCTGGCCTCTTCGGCCGTCACGGGCACCGTCCAGCGCCCGGCGGCACCGGCGGCGAGCTTCAAGCTCTCAAGCGGCTTCTCCTTGCCGTCAGCCAGCCGGAAGACGCCCTCGACGCGGCGGGCCTCGTCGGTGTCGTTCCGGACGAGGACCGGCAGCTGGATGGCATCGCCGGCGCGGAATCCGCGAGGAATCGACATATCCACGCCCAGGGGGAGCTGCGTGGCGCGGACCTCGCGGACTTCGCCTACGAGCGTGTCGGCGGTGACGCCCCGCGCGGTGAATCGCCAGGATGTGAGGCTGTCGGGCAGGGTGAAATCCACCCGGGCCTGGCCGCGGTCGTCGGTCCGAAGCTGGGCCACCCAGTGCGCGGCGGTCTCGAAGCGGCGGCGGATTCGCACGTCCGCGCGGCGTCCGCTGGCCATCGCTCCCCCACCGTAGGCGATCAGCACGCGCCTCCGCCCGAGCCGGCTGTTGACTTCGGGGTAGTATCCCCAAGCATACCTCGGGCCGAGCCACAGCCATCGCGACTTGATCGGTGGGGGACGCGCGTCGAACCGGTCGCGGCAGAGGGAGGGCACGGCCTGCTGGTGGAAGAAGTCGAACAGGTCGGGCGTGGGGTCGGGCAGTGCGAGGTAGATCGCCTCATCGACCACCCCCAGGCTGATTTCGGCGCCCGGGACCGGCCGCCCCTGGTGATCCCGGGCGGTGACCACCGCGCGGCACGGCGCGCCCGGCCGGTACTCCGCCTTGTCGGTCTGGACCGTGAGCGCGAGCATCTTCTCGACGGGCCGGAGGAGGACCTGGCGCGTGGACGTCTGCGCCGCGTGCCCGTCCATGAGCGCGACGGCCACTTGAACGCTTGGGCCCCACTCCCTCTCGGTCTTGAAGGTCAGTCGGTGTTTGCCCGGCTCCACGCAGCGGACCTGGTGGTCCCGCAGCAGGTCGTTCTCGAGGAACGCGGCCATGGTGTATTGCCGTCCCGGAACGCCCCGCACGTCGACGCTGAACTGGAACGTCTCGCCGGCGTCGATCCGTTCGGGGATCTCCCAACCGGCCACAGAGAACGGGCCACGCGGGGCCTGTCCTTTCGCCGCAGGGCCTTGGCCGTCCTTCTTCGCGTCCACTTGCGGCGGGGCAAATTGCACCGTCGCCGTCGCGCGGACCACGCGCTCGCCGGCGACGACCGTCACCTCGATTTGCGAGGAGCGATCCAGGGTCGCGACGAGGCCCGCCACGCCGTTGTGGTCGGTGATCGCGGCGCGCCGGGCCGCATCGATCGCCACGACGGCGCCCTCGATCGCCCGGCCGTCCCATTCCGCGGCCGTGACGCTCACGGCGAACGGCTCCCCCGCAATTGCGGCGGTGGTTCCCGGGACGACGCGGACTGCGAACGCCGTGGACGCCACGCGAACCCGAGCCGAGTCCGAGCCGGTCTGCCCCGAGAGGGCCGTGGCGGTGGCGTGGAGCCTGAGCGAGCGGTCGCGCTGCTGGAGAGGCGCGGGGAGCGAGTAGGGGGCCGCGCCGTCCTCGCCCGTTTCTACGAGCGCCGTGGGAGGCTTCTTGTCCCTGGTCTCCAGGAACACCTCGACCTTGGCCCCCGCGGCGGGCATGCCGCTGGCGTCACGGACGGTCACGCTCCCTTCGATCGGCTCGCCGGCCGCCACGGTCGGGCAACTCGGCTCCAGTTCGACGGCCACGGCGGGGAGCCGGTATTCGGTCACGACGAGCGCGTGGCGCGGCTCGGCCACGGTAGAGTCCACGTAGAACGAGGCGCCTCCCAGCCGGGCGGTCTTGGGAATCGGGAAGGAGCCCTGGAACGTGCCGGCCTGGGAGAGCTTGCAGCGGCCCTCCCAAAGCGTGTCGTTATGATAGTAGTTCCGCACCCGCACCGGTACGTCGCCGCCCTCCGGTGGGCTGTCGGCCACGCGTCCCGCGAGGGTCCGGCGCACGATGCCCTGGAAACGAACCGTGTCCCCCGGGCGCTTGATCGGCTCGTCGAGCCAGACGACCGCGCGCCGGCCCCACGGCGCCTCCGGAGGTTTGGGGCGATCGATGTGGACCGCCTCGACCGCGGTCTTCTCCTGCCCCTGGCCCGGCAGCCGGGCCGAGAGACGGTAGTCGTAGTCGGCCCGGGCCGGCGGCAGATCGGTCGCCGCGCCGCCGTTGCGGCCGGTGCGCAATTCGGCCGCCCAACGCGGGTCGGGATAGCCGCGCCGGGCGGCGGCGCCGCGCACGTAGTCCTGAAGACGCTCGACGTAGCGCTGCGCCTTTTCAACCTGCTCGACCGTGTCCTTGGCGGGCGGCCCCCGGCGATCGGAGAACCCATCGCCGCGAAACCCGGCCCGGAACAGCTCGCTTTGCTGGCGGAGCTGGGAAACGACCTTGTACGGGTCGGGCGTTCCGGTCATCGCCAGCGACACGGGCGCGTCGGGCACGGGCCGGCCGTTGCGGCGGTTCACGGCCACAATCACCGCGCGGTTCGGTCCGGCGCGAAGATACAAGGCCACGTTGCACACCTCGAACTCGCACGCCGCGGCCATGGGGGCGTATCGGGCTTCGGCCAGCAGCAGGTAGCGCCCGTCCTCGAGGTCCCGAAGCACCACGGCCCGCGTGCGACTGGCGGTCCGGTTGTTCTCCTTGAGCGGAAACACCTCTTCGCTCCAGGTACGGATCGGCCCCCTCGAAGGGCCCGGGGCCGGCTGGCGCCGGGCACCCCGCGCGCCGCTCTCAGGATCGGCCCCGGCCCCTTGTTCGGACGAGCCGAGCCGGTGCAACTGCAGGCGCACCGGCCCGCCGAAGCTCGAGTGGAGCACGAACGTCGTGGGCTCGGCGCCGATCCAATCGTGCTCCGCGGGATACAGGGCCAGCTCGGCCCCGCTTGTGACCAGGTGCGCGCGGCTTGTGTCCCGAAGCTCCAGGTCGCGCAGGTCGGCGATCAGGCCGATCGGGTCGGCCACCGCTCCCCATCGGCTCGGTTCCGATGACAGCGGCTCGAGCGACTCGGCCACCTCCTCGACCTCGAGAATCCCCTCGACCGCCGTCTCCTCCCCTTCACTGGCGCTGACCGCGCGCCGCAGGCCTTCGATGAACAGGCGCGTGTGCGGATCCCGAGAGCGCCTCTTCAAGTAAGCGTCGAGATCGAACTGCAAAGGCACCACGGTGACTCTCTGCCCCAGCTCTTCGCGCTCCGCCTGGTGCCGTACAAGCAGTGCCAGCGCACGGTCGGAGAAAGAGCCGTAGCCATCGCGTCGCGCCACCTCGTCGGCCAGCGACGCCAGCTCGCGCACCGCCTCGTCGAACCGGCACTCGGCCAGCAGCAGCCGGGCCATCGCGAACCGATAGCTCGGTCCCGCCCGGCGGGCCGCAGCCACGGCCTCTTTTAGGCGCCCCTCGCCGAAAGCGTACCGGACCATCTTCTGCCGGGCGAGGACCTCGGGAGTGACCTTCTCGGGAAGCCAGTCCTGGACTTTCGACCAGAGCTGCTCCGTCCCCGCCTGGCGCTCCACAGCGCGGCGGCGCAGCTCCTCCATGTCGACGCCCTCCTCGTCCGGCTTCTTCAGCGCCAGGTCGTATCGGGCGGGCAGGTACGGCGGCCGGGCCTCGCCTTTGTCCGGAAAGACCTCCTCGAACAGAGCGTCCAGGCATGCTGCCGGGTCGGCCTCGAGCGACTCGAACGCCGGCGAGCGCTGCGGGGGTGACGCTCCGAACGGATTGTCGGCCGCCGGTGCCGAGGGGTTGCCCGATCGCGGCCCGTCGTCGAAAGGATTGCGCGCCTGCCCCGAAGCGGACGCCGCCCATGCGCTCCCGGCGATCGCGACGAGCACGCCAACCGCCATGGCGTGCGAAGGTACCGCGGATCGGCAGCGCAGCATGGGCCCTCTCCCTTCCGGTGCGTGTTGAGCGACTCGGTCGGCCGCCTGGGGACGACCCGCACCGGAATTCGCTTCGGTCGCGCCGGCTTATTCCCGAAGTGCGTGGCCTGGGGCATTTCTCGCCAATTCCGAGCATGCCCTCTCACTCCAAGGCCGGACCGGCGATCCGCTCCCCGCGGCGCTGGCGGGCCTGGTCCTCGCGATCGAAGGTGCCGTAGAACAGGGCGTTGGCGTCCATCCACGTGACCAGGCGCTCGCGCTCCTCGGGTGTGAGCTCGACGCCCTCATGCCCGGCGGCGAGGAGTTTCATCAGCGGGCTGGCGCGGGCCCCGAAAAAGCTAGGCTGGGCGACCGGTTCGCTGTTGGCCCGGCGGAAGTCCCCCGGCTTGCCCCACGCGCTGTACGAGACCCGCGGGGCCAGGGCGTTGTACGACAACGTGTAATGCCCTTGCGGCTGGCCGGTGAGGATCACCTTGCCCTCCGGCCTGTCGGGACGGTGGCACTTCACGCACTTGCGATCCAGCACGGGCTGCACCAGGAGCGGATAGGAGAGCGGCTTCGACCCTTCCGGCCCGGGCTCGATCGCCGACGGCGGCCCGGCGAGCGCCAGCGACGAGCCCACACGCCGCGGCGAGGTCATGCGATGCTCGTGGCAGCCCACGCACGACATCCTCTCGCCCGGGCGAAGATACGTGAGACTCCGCATCACCTGCACGGCCTGACCCTGCGCGTCGAGGGCCTGAAACGACAGCGGCACGCCGGCCGGCGCGAGAAACAGCACCGAGCCGTCCGACTCGACCGGCACGGTGCCCAACACCTGCTTGCCGGGCGAGGCGTTCGGCAGTCCGACCGGCGGGTTGTTGATGCCGGGCGTGCTCTTGGGCAGCACCTGCACGATCCGAAGGCGCCGCACCTCGCCGGCAGGCAGGGGCGGATCGGCCGCGTAGACGTTCTGCACGAACACGACCGCCTCGTCGCCCTGCGGCTCGCGCGGCGGGGCCGGGATTGCCGGCGGCCGCTTGCGGGCCTGGAGAGGCACGGGCCAGAGCGAGGCGATGTTGAGGTCGCGGTACAGGAGTTCCTTGTTGCCCCAGCGATCGACGAGGTAGATCCCGAACATGCTCGGCCGGTTTGCCTCCGGCTCGCCGATCAACGGGTCGAAGCTGTACGCCGCCAGGAACACGTCCTCGGACAGCGGCCACGGACTGCGAAAGCACTGGCCCGGCCACCGCTCAAGGGACTGGCACCGTTTGCCGCGGAGCGGTCCGGAGGGTGGTTTGCACAAGCGGAGCCTGTCCCCCTCCTTCGCAATTCCGGCGGTTGCCCGCCAGCGGGGCAGAAGCACCGCCTCGCTCTCGGGAAACGGCACCTCGGGCGTCAGGCGCTCCAGCGGCCCGGGTCCCTCGTTTCCCCGGCTCGCGTCGACCAGCACGATCGAGCCGGCCGTCATGCCGTGGTGCGGGGCGGCGGTGGCCATGACCTTGGTCGACTCGGGCACGGGCCGAGCCTCCCACACGCCCACCGGGTTGAACGTATTGTTGCCGTACAGCGCGCTGGGCAGACTGCCGTCGGGCCGCGTGGTCCAGAGCTGCTCGTAGTACACGGCGTGGCGATCCACGTAGTCCCAGCGCGTGTAGATGATCCGCCCGTCGTGCAGGACGGCCGGGTCCCATTCCTGGGTCTCGTGGAAGGAGATGGGACGCGGGCCCGAGCCGTCGGCCTCCATCACGGCCAGCGTGTAGTTCTCGCAGCCGGGCGTTCCGCAGCGATGCCATCCGCCGCGCCGCGTGGAGATGAAGACAATCCGCCCGTCGGGCAGGTATTTCGGGGAGAAGTCGTCGAACGGTCCGTCCGTGAGCTGGCGCAGCCCGGTCCCGTCCGTGCCGATCTCGTAGACGTGATAGTAGCGCCCCCGATGCCCGCGGATGCCGTCATCAGGCGGAGTCTCGGCATGGCAGTACGAGAAGAGCACGCGGCGCCCGTCGTAGGAGACCTCGGGATGCTGGAAGCTGCCCACCGGCAGCGCGTCTTCGGCGAGCCGCTGGCACCGCATGGATCGGCCCGGCTCTTGGAGGACGAAAAGCCCGCCGCCCGGCCGCGCGTAACGACCGTAATACTGCGTGAGCTGATGGCTGAACGACCCGGGCACCTGCTTGGCGAAGAGGATGGCACCCTCGGGCAGCCGGGGATTGGCCATCGCGATTGCGCGCCGCACGCGATGGGTGGCCAGCCACAGGGCTTCCCATTGGGCTTCGTCGCCTCCGCTCGACTTGAGGCAGCGGAGTTCCCGCTTCAGCTCCAGCCATAGCTCCGGACCGTGGTTGAGCGAAGCGCCGAGCCCCCGCAGGTGCTCGATCAGCAGATCGCCGCCGAGAAACACGCGCTCTAACGCTTCGGCATAGGTGTACGCGTCGCGCTGCGTGCCGATCCCGTCCTGCATGCGCCAGTCCCAGGCGACCAAGGCTTCCTCGATGGCCAGCCTCAGCGGCGGTAACGCGGGAGCCGGTAGTGCGTTCTCGTCGATCGAAGCGGCGGTGAGCGGCAGCAGGATTTGCCTGTCACCAACGACGCACGAGAGGGACTCGACTCGCACCGCGGCCTCCCCGGACTCGGCCTTCAGGCGGAGCACGAGGTGGCGCTCCGCCCGGGCGGCGACGTCGCGCAACTCCAGGCGGGTGACCTCTTTGGAGGATAGTCGTCGCTCGGCTTGCCGTCCGCCGGCCGCGAGAGTCGCGATCGCGTCCGAGCCGCCTAGAAGCCGCGCATCGACACTGACCGCGAAGCGCTTCCTCAGACCTCCGACTGTGAAATCGATCTCCACCGACTCGCCCTGGAATAGCGCGACAACCGCCCTGCCGGCCGAGGGCATCAGCGCCATCTGCGGCCCGTCGCCGGTGGCGATCACCGAGAACCCACACACCGGGGCGCTGGCCAGAGGAGCTGGCTTGCCGCTGAGCGCGATCCGCGGCGGCGGGACTTCCGCCGCTGGCACGAAGAGAGGGGCGAGGGCGACCCCGAACATGGCGAGCAAGACGATCCGTCGCATAATCAGGCCTCCGCGGGGAACGAAGCGAGCAGCTTGAACCACGCGCCACCGGCTGCCATGATAGTCGAACCGGCATTCCCCCGCGAGAACCTCTTCATCGGAGTCGATATCATGCGGACCGCACCACGAACCGTGCTGCTCGCCCTCCTCCTCGCGCTCGTGTGTCTCGCACGTGCCGTCCCGGCCGCGGCCGCGGAATCCAAGCCGGCCGATCGCCCCAACGTGGTGCTGATCATCGGCGACGACCAGGCCTGGGGCGATTTCGGTTTCATGGGCCACGACGTGATCCGCACACCCAATCTGGACCGGCTCTCGCGCGAGGGCCTCACGTTCACCCGGGGCTACGTGCCGTCGAGCCTGTGCCGGCCCAGCCTGGCCACGATCATCACCGGCCTCTACCCCCATCAGCACAGGATCACTTCGAACGACCCGCCCAAGGGCCTCTCGCGCGAGGCCATGCTCGCCCAGCGCCGCGAGCAGATCGCCAACATCGAGCGCGTGCCCACGCTGCCCCGCATGCTGGCCGAGCGAGGTTACGTGAGTCTTCAGACCGGCAAGTGGTGGGAAGGCAATTTCGCGCGCGGCGGCTTCACCGAAGGCATGACCCACGGCGATCCGGCCCGGGGCGGGCGCCACGGCGACGCCGGGCTGATCATCGGGCGGCAAGGTCTTGCGCCGATCTTCGAGTTCATCGAGAAAGCCGGCGAGAGGCCTTTCTTCATCTGGTACGCCCCGTTTCTCCCGCACCAGCCGCATAACCCGCCCGAGCGACTGCTGGCCAAATACCGCGGCAAGACCGCGTCGATCCACGTCGCCCGCTACTGGGCGATGTGCGAGTGGTTCGACGAGACCTGCGGCGAGCTGCTGGACTACCTCGAGAAGAAGAACCTCTCGAAGGACACGCTCGTGGTGTTCGTCACGGACAACGGCTGGATCCAGCGGCCCGACAACCGTCGCTTCGCCGCGCGGTCCAAGCAGTCGCCTTACGAGGGCGGCGTGCGCACGCCGATCATGCTCCGGTGGCCCGGGCGGATCGAGCCCAGGCGCGACGAGGAGAACCTGGCCATCAGCATCGACCTGGCCCCCACGGTCCTCGCCGCGTGTGGCCTGAAGCCCACGCCCCAGATGCAGGGAATCAACCTGCTCGATGGCCAGGCGGTGGCCGCCCGCAAGACGGTCTTCGGCGAGACGTTCACGCACAACGCGATCGACATCGACCGCCCGGCGCCGAGCCTGCGCACGCGATGGTGCATCCGCGGCTGGTGGAAGCTGATCGTCCCCGAGGAGGCCAACGAGCCCGGGGCCCCGGTCGAGCTGTTCGACCTGAAGGCCGATCCGCACGAGCGCGCGAGTCTGACGAAGGAGAAGCCGGAGCTGGCAGCGCAGCTCCGCGAGGCGATCGACGCCTGGTGGGACGGGGAATGACGGGGTGACGGGAGGCGAGCACCGCTCTCCTACTCCCTTAATCGCCTGCCCTTTGATCCCTCCTGGTAGTTTGTCGAGCCCCACCCGTAATGATGGGATGGCGGGTTCCGGCATCCCCGCTTCGGCGCACCCGCGCGAGCTATATATTTGTGTCCCCACGCGGCCGAGCTGCGCGCCCTGAGGGGGGCGAGAACGCAGCGGATCAGGCCGGGCGCAAGGCGAGGGCACCCAGGATGCTGAAGCAGATTGATCTTGGCAAGC
This sequence comes from uncultured Pirellulales bacterium, assembly GCA_964434165.1. Lineage (GTDB taxonomy): Bacteria > Planctomycetota > Planctomycetia > Pirellulales > Thermoguttaceae > CAYSUS01. The sequence continues at coordinate 1,979 of CAYSUS010000009.1, read as the reverse complement.
AGGTCCCACGGGCGGAGTATCGACAGGTCTTCCCCAGCCTGGAGACGCGCCTGGCCGCGTGCCAGCGCACGGCCCGGGCCATGGGCGTCCCGGTGATCGTGGTCTTCGAGGGCTGGGATGCTGCCGGCAAAGGGCACCTCATCAACCGACTGACCCAGGTGCTCGACCCCCGAGGCTTCAAGGTCCACGTGACCAGCGCCCCGGACGAGGACGAGCGCCGCCACCCGTGGCTGTGGCGCTTCTGGCGCTCAGCGCCCGCAGCCGGAACGCTGACCATCTTCGACCGCTCCTGGTACGGGCGCGTGCTCGTCGAGCGGGTCGATAAGGTCATTCCCAAGCCCGAGTGGCGCCGGGCCTTCGACGAGATCCGCCAGTTCGAGCGGCAACTCGCCGACAGCGGCGCGGTGATCGTGAAATTCTGGCTGCACATCAGCCGCAAGGAGCAGCGCAAGCGGTTCAAGGAGATCACGGCCAACCCCTCCACGGCCTGGAAGGTGGGCCGCGAGGAGTGGCGCCGCCACATGCAGTACAAGGCGTGGGCCGAGGCGGCCGACGAGATGCTGCGGCGGACCGGCACGGACCAGGCGCCGTGGACCGTCGTCGAGGCCACGCACTTGCGATTCGCGCGCAAGAAGGTCTTCGAGACGCTGGTCGCCGCCATGGAAGGCGAGAACGCCCGGCGAGCGGCCACGCCCGACCTGCCCCGGCGCCCCATGCCGGTTCCGCAGAGGCCGCCGGCCGGGGCGAACGGGTGGCGACCCCCGCGGAGCCACGTTCCCTTCAAGCCGTGCTCGCCGGAGTCGGTCGCGACGGAGCCCTCGTCGAACGGCCGCGGCCGGATTGGCGGGTCCAGCAGAACGGTGCGCCTCGACCGCGTCGATCTCTCGCTCACGATCGACCGGCAGAAGTACCAGGGCAAGCTCGCCCGGCTGCAGAAGAGGATCTTCAGCCTGGAGCACGAGCTGTACGTGGCCCAGGTGCCGGCCCTGATCGTGTACGAAGGCTTCGACGCCGGGGGCAAGGGCGGGGCGATCAAGCGCCTCACGCGGGGGCTCGATCCGCGCGGCTACGAGGTCGTTCCCACGGGCGCGCCCACCGCCGAGGAAAAGGCCCACCACTACCTCTGGCGGTTCTGGAACCGCGTGCCCAAGGCCGGGCACATCACCATCTTCGATCGCTCGTGGTACGGACGCGTGCTGGTCGAGCGCGTCGAAGGCTTCTGCACCGAGGCCGAATGGCAGCGGGCGTATCGCGAGATCAACGAGTTCGAGAAGCAGCTCGCCGACTTCGGCACCGTGATCGTGAAGCTCTGGCTGCACATCGACCGCGACGAGCAGCTTCGCCGCTTCCAGGCCCGGCAGGAAGACCCCACCAAGCAGTGGAAGATCACCGACGAGGACTGGCGAAACCGCGAGAAGTGGCCGCAGTACGAAGCCGCGGTGACGGACATGCTCGAGCGGACCCACACGAAATACGCCCCCTGGACGATCCTTGAGGCCAACTGCAAGCTGCACGCGCGCCTGAAAGCCCTCCGCACCGTGGCCGACGCCCTGGAGCGGGCCCTGGCCGGGGCGAAGTAGCCCGCCCCGCAATCCTCCTTCTTCCGCCTGCCAGAGAGATTGGCCGCCGAGCGGCCAGGCGAGGGGCCAGCCTCGCCGGGCCATCCCGCATTGCACGCTACCCCCAAGTGGGTAGAATGTTCTGTCCGGCGACGGCCACGTCGCTATCAGCGGAGGGCTTGCCTCCCCAACGCGGCCCGACCGCCTGATGTCCCATCTTCGGGGACCTGTCTGCCGCCACCTGGGGACGTAGCTCAATTGGGAGAGCACGGGCTTTGCAAGCCCGGGGTTGTCGGTTCGAGCCCGATCGTCTCCACTCGACACAAGTCTATCCGAATCATGGACTTAGGATACCTGCCGGCGGTCGGCAGAGCGGCCTGTTTTCCCCCGAAGGATCCGGTAGACTACCGGATCGGGGTC
>CAYSUS010000008.1:0-115757 GCA_964434165.1 uncultured Pirellulales bacterium | reverse complement strand
ATGAAACCCCACAACCCTCCATAGGTTCCGCTAACTCTGAATCAGAACACTAGAGATCCCCGCCACGGCCGGCGTGACGCATCGCCTCTCGCTGGGCGGGGAGTACGCCGCGCGGGCCGTGCGGCTGACGTTCCAGTCGAACTGGTTCGACGCCGGTTTAGGCGGCGATCGCGTGGGCCTTGCCGAGCTGAAGTTCGTCGGCGCCGTGCCCGAGCCGGCCACGTTCGTGCTAGCGGCCCTCGGGCTGGTCGCCCTCGGGCTGGTCGGCTGGCGGCGGCGCAAGCCTGCGTAGGGCGTACGCAGGGTGGAGATGCGCAGCGACAGCCGCCATCACAGTATGGGAGTACGGAAGAACGCAGTACGAAGCACTCGCCGGTGGGCTTCTCGGACCCAGGTCTTCCCGGGCCTCCGTACTTCTCGAACCCTGTACTTCGCAGGCGATCCGCTGGGTTTCGCCGATGTCACCCGCCCCACGACTACTACCACTCGGGGCGTCAGGAACCTACCACCCCGAAGTCCCCAATGGGCCCTTGAATGGCCCGACGATGTCGCGGGTGATCCAGCCGCCGTAGAAGTCGCCCGGCTGCGACTGGACGGCCTCGCCGTCCACGTAACAGGCGTCGGCGCGGCTGGGATAAAAGGCGAGATGCCCGCGGAGGACCGCGAACGGCGGCAGCGGATCGAGGTAGGTCCAGGCGGCGTCCTCCAACGTGCGGTCTTGCGTGACCAGGTGGTAGTAGGTCGCCTCGCCCTTCCATTCACACCAGCTGTGCCGCGGCGAGTCGGCCAGGCAGTCCACGCGCACGTCCTCCGGCGGGATGTAATAGACCGGCGGGTGGCTCGTCTCGAGCACCCGAAGCGCCCGACGGGTGTCGGCTACCGCCATGCCGCCGAACGCCACTTGCACGTGCTTGCTCGAGGCTTCGATCCGGGGCGGGCGGGGGTAGTCCCAAACCGATTCCTGGCCGGGGTCGCGCACCCGCCGCTGGAGGCCGATTGGAAGCGACATGTTCCTGATCCGGGTTATGAAACGAGAGAATTCATGGGATGAGGCTGTGGCGAAGTCACGGGATCGGCTCCCGCGCAACAGCGCTCCTGTCGGAATTCTAAGAAACCGCCACGGCACGGCAAGGGCGACATCCCGAAGCGCCGCTCTCTCCTCCTGTCCCGCATCCTGTTCTCCGCGGCACCAGGCGAGGACGATCGGCTCGTCGCGCGGTTGACGCGCCAGCGGCCGTGCACTATACAGGCGGCCGGCGGTCGCAAGCCGCGACGCGGAGAGACCTCTTCCCACCGCACCGAAGGGATTGAAGCTATGACTCAGCCGGTCAGTATCATGCCCTGCCTGGACATGCAGAACGGCAGGGTGGTCAAAGGCGTCCACTTCGTCGATATCCGCGACGCGGGCGATCCGGTGGAGTGCGCCGAGGCGTACTGCAAGGCGGGAGCGGACGAGCTCGCGCTTCTGGACATCACGGCCACCGTCGAGGGACGCGGCACGATGCTCGACGTGGTCCGCCGCGTGGCCGAGGCCGCGACGGTGCCCTTCACGGTGGGCGGGGGGATCTCGGACGTGGCCTCGGCCGCGGCGGTGCTCCAGGCTGGGGCCGACAAGATATCGACCAGCAGTGCGGCCTTTCGCAAGCCCGAGGTCATCGCCGAGATGGTCCGCGATCTCGGCCCGGAGCGCGTGACCGTGGCGATCGACGTGGACCGGAATCCGAGCCTGCCCTCCGGCTACGAGGTGTACATCGACGGCGGCCGCACCGCGACGGGCGCGGACGCGGTGGAGTGGGCGCGGAAGGTCGATTCGTTCGGCGTTCCGGTGATCCTCCCCACCAGCAAGGCCGGGGATGGTGCCAAGACTGGGTACGACCTGCCCGTCATCCGCGCCATGAAGAAAGCGACCTCGGCGCAAATCGTCGCCTCCGGGGGCGCCGGCGAACTGGAGCACTTCCTCCAGGCCGTCGAGGCCGGGGCCGGGGTTCTCCTGGCGGCGTCGGTGTTTCACTTCCACATGATCGATATCCCGGAGCTGAAGGAGTATCTGCGCAGCCACGGCGTGCCCATACGTTGAGTCTCGCGGTCGGCGCGGTGGCGGTCCGCGAGCCGCCGGCACGTTCCGAGGACCGTCGCCCGCCCGCTCCCCTCACCTCCACGTCCCGTCGCGCGTCCCCCCCGCTCATCCCGCGTCGTGGGCCAGCGCCCTGGCCGCACGGCTGGGTTCCGGGCGCCGCGCCGCCCCACCGCGCCGGCCCCGTTGGAGCCGCCCCCCCCGCGGCACGCGCCCCGAGGCGACGTCACGGGTTACAATACGATGGAATCCGTGTCGAACGCACGCCGTCTCGGCTCAGACCGTGACGAGCTGGCTACACTCTGAAGGACGCCAAAAGGACCCATCCATGAGGAATCGAGGCAGCGCGCCGGTGGCGCCTACAAGCCGTTCTTGCGAACCCGTGCCCACACCGCGGCGTCGCCTCTACAACCGCTCAGCGACGGTCAGACGACTGTGGCGGCTGCGACGGGGCGCCGGCCGTCTTCTCCTGCTTGCGGCCTTGGCATGCGGTGCGGCGCTCTACCCGGTTTCGGCCCGGTCGGCCGAGACAGGGACTTCGTCGCAGGGCCCGCGCGATCCGGCCCTTGCACAAGACGGCATCCACGGCGGGCTGATCGTGCACGCCGGATGCCGCGACGCGAGCCGCGCCCTTTCGCTGGCCGAGGCCCCAGGCTCGCTCGTGCACTGTCTGGTGCAGGATGCCGACCGGCTCGACGCGGTGCGCGGCCGGATTCGCGATGCGGGGGCCTACGGCCGCGTTTCCGCGGCCGCGTGGCAGGGCCCCTATCTCCCGTATGCCGACGGGGTGGTGAATCTGCTGCTGGTCGCCGACGAGGACGTGCGCCTGGAGGCCAGAGAGATCGAGCGCGTGCTGGCGCCCTTGGGTGTGGCGCGGATCATGCGCGAGGGCAAGTTGACGACCTACCGAAAGCCTTGGCCAGCGGACCTCGACGAGTGGTCGCACGCCCGGTACGACGCCACGGGCAACGCGGTCAGCCAGGACAAGCGGGCCGGCGCGCCGCGCCACCTCAAGTGGGACGCGCTGCCGCGCTGGAACCGCGGCGTGAAGACCAGCAGCCTAGTCTCGGCGCGGGGCCGCCTCTTCTACACCCTCGACGACTCGCACTTCGCCGCCCGCACTCGAACGTGGTCGCTGATCGCGCGCGACGCGTTCAGCGGCATCCGACTCTGGCGGCACGAGTTGGCGAGCTGGGTCGGCGCCCGCGGCGGCAAGAAGGTCGGACCGGTCCAGGCCAACCGCCGCCTGGTCGCTATCGGCGACAGGGTTTACGCCACGCTGGGCGAGTCGGCCCCGGTCAGCGTGCTCGACGCGGCCACCGGCGAGGTGCTCCGCACGCTGGAGTCGACCCGTCCGGCTGAGGAGATCGTCCTGTCCGACGGGGTTCTCGTCGCCCTGGTGAGCTCCGGCAAGCCCGTCGGTTTCCGCCGCTCGCTGCGCGACGACTCGCGGCTGGTGGCCGTCGATCCCGACACGGGGAAGCTCCTATGGAAACACGACCCCACCATGATCCTGCCGATGACCCTGGCCGCCGACGGCAGGCAGGTCGTGTGCCACGACGGCCGGGTGATCCGCAGCTTCGACCTGAGGACCGGCGAGGCAAGGTGGGTCTCGCCTCCCACGGGGCAGAAGATCGCACTGCGGGATCAGGCGAACCCGGACAGCCCCGGGGCCGAGAAGGCGACCATCTTCCTGGCCCCACAGTTCTCGGCCACGCTGATCCTCTACGAAGACGTGGTGGCCTTCGCGGGAGGGCGGCAGCTCAACGTCGTCTCGGCGGCCGACGGAAAGGCGCTTTGGCGTACGGACTACGCGCCCTCGAACTACTCGGTGCCCGTCGATCTGTTCGGGTTCGACGGATATCTGTGGGGACCGGACACGGAGATGAACCTCTGGCGCCCTCTCGACGACGACCTCGGCTATCGCGCCTACGATCCGCGCTCCGGCAAGGTCGAGAAGACCGTCTCGGGGCATTACGGGTTCCGCTTCCAGCATCACCGCTGCCATCAGATGAAGGTGGTCGGCCGTAAGGTGCTCGCCGCCCGGGCCGGCATCGAGCTGCTCGATACGGAGACAGGCGAGTTGGCCGCCCATCACTGGACGCGGGGAAGCTGCCACTACGGCGTGCTGCCTGCCAACGGCCGGTTGTACGTCCCTCCGCACGATTGCGCTTGCTACGTGCGGGCGAAGCTGTCCGGGTTTCTGGCGATGAGCTCCGAGCCGCCGTCGCGCAGGGTCGAGATCACGGAGGACGAGCGACTTGCGCGCGGCCCAGCCTACGGTCAGACCACGACGGACAAGCCCGACGCGCCCTCGGACGACTGGCCCACCTACCGTCACGACGCCGCCCGCAGCGGCAGGGCAAGCACCAACATGGCTGCGGAGCTGCTCCTCGGGTGGCAGCGACCGCTGGGCGGGAAGCTCACCGCGCCGGTGGTGTCCTGTGGCCGCGCGTTCCTCGCTTCGAGTGACGCCCACACGCTCCACGCGCTGGACGCCGAGACGGGCAAGCCCCTCTGGCAGACCACGTTCGCCGCACGCATCGATTCGCCGCCGACCGTCCACCGAGGACTCGTCCTCGTGGGCTGCCGCGACGGCTCGGTCCGCGCCCTGCGGGCCGAAGACGGAGCCCTGGTGTGGCGGTTCCTCGCCTGCCCGGAGGAACGGCTGATCGTCTCGCGCGGGCAGTTGGAATCGGTCTGGCCGGTCAGCGGGAGCGTGCTGGTCGTCGACGGCCTCGTCTATTTCGCGGCCGGACGATCGTCCTATCTCGACGGCGGGATTCGCCTCTACGGACTGGAGCCCCATACGGGACGCAAGGTCGTGGACCGCGTCCTCTCGACCCTTGGCCCCGACGGGTGCGAGGTCCTGGACGAGGAAGGAGTGGAAGGATACTTGAGCGACGTACTCTCCAGCGACGGCCGGCACATCTTCATGCGGCACCACGTCTTCGACCTGGATGGCGAGCCCAATGCCGAGCGGGTCACCCATTTGCACGCACCCGACGGCTACCTCAGCTCGGACACCACCAATCGTCTGCTGTGGACCTACGCTCCCATGTACACCTCGCCCCATCAGGGCGCGTTCTACGACTTGCGCCTGAGCCGCGTCCTGTTTCCTTCCGGGCGGATCCTGGCCGAGGGCCAAAACGCCGTCTACGGCTACGGACAGAACTTCTACGAGCGGCCCAAGTGTGAGCCGGGTGGCCAATGGGCGCTCTTCGCCGCGGCCAAAACGAGCGACGTGCCGCTGGACCTCTCGGCCCGGGAGTACCGCAAACTAGCGCTGGGCGGCAAGAAAGCGGTTGAGTACCGCTGGTGGAAGAGGGTCCCGATCCGCGTCCGGGCGATGGTGAGGACTAGGGACGTGCTGTTCGTCGCCGGGCCCCTGGGCAGCCCGTTGACCTCGCAGGCGGCGTTGGAAGGCAAGGCGCCGGCCTCGCTGCTGGCGGTTTCACCCTCTGACGGCTCGGTGCTTGCCGAGATGACCCTGCCCGCCACTCCCGTCTGGGACGGCATGGCGGCCGCCGGGGGTAGTCTTTACCTCGCCCTGGCAAACGGTGAGGTGCTCTGCCTGTGGCCGCAGGAAGCGGGGCGCGGCGGCACGCCGCTCTCGCCCGAGGCCTGGCGCGCGGCGCTGCCTCCGGTGAAGACGGCCGAGGAGCCGGGCCTGGTGGGGCGATGGCGTTTCGACGAGGGCGCCGGTCTGGTAGCCCGCGACTGCTCGGGGCACGGGCACGACGCCGAGGTGTCGGGCCGTTGGAGCGAGGACGACGAGGAGCCGTGCCTCGTGGCAGACGGCGCTCCCCGCGCCGCCGTGATCCCCGACGCTCCGCACCTGCGCTTCGGCAACGACGATTTCACGCTGGCCTTGTGGATCAGCGTCGCGGGCCACGGAGTCCGGCTGCTGGGCAAGGAGGACTTCCCGGAGAACTGGTGGGTGATCAACCTAGTGGATAATGGCCATGCCGAGCTGGTGCTCGGCGAGGGCCGCGGTCCCGGCCGCAGCGTGCGTGCCGCAACCACCACGCCGCTTGCCATCGGTGCCTGGACCCACCTGGCGGCCGTGGTCGCTCGCAAGGCCGGCGAGGTCCGCTGGTATGTCAACGGCAAGCCGGACGGCCGCACCGCGATTTCCAAGACGATGACCGAAGGCCTGCACGCGACGGGGCGCGACATCGCCATTCCCTCCAGCCACAAGCCCTTCAAGGGACGCATCCGCGACTTCCGCATCTACCGTAAGGCGCTCTCCGCCGAGCGCGTGGACGAGCTGTTTCGAGGCGAGTCACCTAGCGATCAAGGCGCGAGCCCGTCCGATCAGGATTGACGCCGTCGAAGCGACGACGCCGGGGCGGTGCTCTTCCGTAACGTCGCCGGCCGCGGCCAGGTTGGTCAGCCCTGTCACGGCAGGCGCGGTCGGGCCGCCAAGATGCCACCCCCGATCCGTCAAAGGCCCGGCCGGGCGTTTTCTTCCTCCTCTCGCGAGTTTTCCCGGCCGGGCTGCGCAGGGCTACGGCCATGAACAGGACGAGGCGTGCGGGACCGTGGTCAGCCCGGCCGAGGCGGCCGGCCGGTCCCGCGCGACCGGCACCCCGTTCCCTTTGAGGAGAGAAGTGATGAATCGCGTCGTTTCCCTGCGAAATCTGGCTTGTTTCGGGTTGCTGCTGGGCATGGCCCTGGTCGGGGCCGGTCGGACGGAGGCCGCGGTGCGGCCCGACGCCTCGCCCACCGGAATCCAGTGGCGGCAGATGACCCGAGAGCTCGAGGCCCTCAAGCGCCAGGTCCACCACGTCGGCCCCACGTCGGGCGACAAGTACCGCGCGGCCCAGATCTATCGCCAGATGGCCGGGGTCTTCCAGCGGGCCGAGCGGATGTTCGCCAGCGCCGCGGCCAGCTCCAACGAGCCCTCGCACGTGCCGTGGTTCCGCTACATGAGCAACGGCTCCCGAATTGCCGCCGCCGGCTGCCTCCGCAACGCCCAGTTCTTTCAGGACATGGGCGATCAGTTGCGGCGACGGGGGCAGTGACCGCAGTCCAAGCCTCGCCATGCCGGCCGGAGCGTCTCGCCCACCGCGGCGGCGCTCCGGCCGGCTGCTCGAATTGGACCCGCAGGAGGAACTGGACATGAACGCCTCGCGCAACGGCGCGGTCTGCCCGGAGCCGGGATCGCTCGCGGGAGACCTACGCGAAGCGGGCCCACTTCTGACGGATGCGGGCGAGCTTCTTCTCCACCGTCCTCAGCGTGTAGCCGAGCCGGTCGGCGATCTCCTGATTGGTGTGGCCTTCGAGCTTCAGCAGGGCGATCGTCTTCAGCGAGCCGTCGTCGAGTCGATCGAGCAGCACCTCGCACTGCTCGCTGATCTGGGCCGCCAGCTCCGGGGTCGGCTCCGCGCCAAGGACCTCGCCGATCCCGCCAAGCGGATGGTCGTCGCCGCCCGCCTGGAGGGCCGACTCGCCGCGGACCAGCCCGCCGCCCCGCTTCTGACGCAGATCACGCCGCCTCTGGGCCACGGCCTTGCGCGCGGTGATCACCGCCAGCAGCTTCCAAAGGTCGTCGCGGTCGTCCAGCCTGGGAAACCGGCCGGCGGCCGCGCCGCGGCAGAGGCTGTGCAGTGCGCTAAGCGCGACGTCTTCCTCATCGGCCGCGCGGCGCCCCGCGTCGCCCAGCCGTCGGCCGGCCAGACGGACCAGGCGCTCGAAGTACTGCTGCCAGATGAGCCTGACCGCGGACTCGTCACCCTGGGCAAGCCCGCGGAGCCACTGGCTGATGGGTTCGTCGGTCATGTCCAGTCCTTGGCGAAAACGCGAGCCGGCCTCGCGCACACCCCGGATGATACGATCGGCACCGCGGGTTTCGCAAACCCGCTCGTGCGGCCGGCAGGTCATCGTCGCCTTCCGTCAAGACGGAGCGAATTGCCCGAGAGCGGCGGCAGGCCGGCGGCGCAACCGGGGTAACGGAGGGTTGATTTCGCGCGAAAGCGGTTTAGACTGGCGTCTCACCAAGGGGGGTGCGCTCCGGTCCGAACGGGTGCTACCATTTCAGGGTACCTCGGTCATCCTGAACATCTGGGGCATAGACAACTTGGGGGGGAATAGGTAATGTGGAAACGTCTACTACCCGTCGGCCTGGCCTTGGCCGTAGCGATCGCGGGTCTCGGTGTGACCGGATGGTGCGCTGACCAACAGGGCGACGACGCCCTTCTGCCCAATAAGATGCCCTCGAAGGGCCTCTCCGGCACGACGCCTCAGCAGGCAGCGCGGGCCGCGGCCCGGCCGGCGCCGCTGGGCGAAGAGAAGCTCGCCTCGAACCCCGAGGTCAGCCGCGGACCCGGCGCCGGCGTGTACGCCAAGGTGGCCCCGGCGACCGTGCTGATCCACACGGGCAACGCCTACGGCTCGGGATTCCTCGTCAGCGACGACGGGTGGATGTTGACGAACCACCACGTCGCGGTCGAGGGCGGGCTGGGCAAGGGCACGGGCGTGCGTGTCGTGGCCGTGTATCTCGGCAAGATGGAAGGCCGCGTCATGGAGGTCCAGCAGCCGGCGATCCTCGGCGTGGTATTCAAGACCAGCCCGGAGAAGGACCTTGCCCTCGTCAAGCTCTCGAAGATGCCGCCGGGCGTGGAGAGGCTGCCCTTCGTCGAGCTGTCCGAGGAGGTGGCCGTGCCGGGCAGCGACTGCGTGGCCCTGGGCCATCCCCGCGCCGGCATGATGTGGACCGTGCGCAGCGGCGAGCTCTCCGCGGTCGGCACCTGGCCGCAGGACATGATTCAGACCGTGGTCGCGCGCCTGGCCGCCTCGCCGTTGGAGCGGGCGTTCATGAAGCAGGCCCTGCGCTCCGCCCCCAAACGCAAGGTGTTGATCTCCACGTGCGGGATCAACCCGGGCGACTCGGGCGGGCCGCTGGTCGATGAACACGGCAAGCTCATCGGCGTGACCTTCGCCATCCCCCGCAGTCAACAGAACGAGGGGATCTCTGTGGACAAGTTCTCTTACCACCTGCACCTGGACGAAGTGCGGGCGTTTCTGGCCGACCGGCCCGAGAGGCCCGAGCCGTTCATCCCCGATCCGTGGCCGCAGGGCACGGTCAGCATCCTCAAAGACCGCACGCGGGACAAAATCCTCGACACGCTCGTTTTCGCCATGGGTCCGGACAAGCCGCCCACCGGCTGCCTGGTCGATCTGGATCAGGACACCACACCCGACTTCGACGCCGCACGCCTGGCAGAGCCGGCCATGCGCAAGGCCTGGGACTACGAGTTTGCCTTGCACATCGGACCCGCGCCGCGGGCCTTGTACGATACGGACAACGACGGCCGGATCGACGTGATCCTGACCGACTTCAGCGGCGACGACCAGGCCGACCTGGCGCTCCTGCTGAATGACGGCAAGTGGGAGGCGAAGAAGACGACGCGGCCGCTGTTCGATCCGTCGCTGTTTGAGGACGAGAAAGCCCGGGCCGCGCTGGCCAAGATCGTGGGAAGCGGCGCTTCGTCGAGCGCCCCACCGCCGCCTCCGGTCGTGCCCTCCTCGCCGCCGCCTCCGCCGTCGACGCAGTAACTCGCGATCCTCGACGCAACGTTCAGGAGATCGAAAGGAACAAGGCCATGACCGCTCCAACCTGGCTGATCGTCGGGGCGGCACTTGCCGCCGCGTGGCTCCAGCAGGCCCCCGGCCAGGCCGTGAAGCCCGAGCCGCGGGCCACGCCGCAGGCCGCCGCCGAGGCCGAGCCGGACGAGGCGGCCTGCTCGCGCATGCGGCGCCGCATGCAGGCGCTCCGCTTCCAGGGCAAGCTCGCCGAGGCGATCGCCGAAGCCGAGAGGCTGATCGCGCTGGAGCGGAAGCTGTACGGCCAGGGCGACGCCCGCCTCGCCCGGTCGCTCGACTGGCTGGCCGACCGCTACCGCGAGGCGGGCGAGGAGGCCAAGGCCGTGCCGCTGCGCAAGGAGTGCCTGGCGATCCGCAAGAAGGCGCTCGGTGCGGCCCACGCGGCGACCTACGAGGCCTCCAATCGGCTGGTCGATCTGTGCGAACTGCTCGGCGACTTCGACACGGCCGAGGCCCTGCTCAAGCAGCAGGTGGCCGACGCCAGCGGGCTTCTGGGCTCCAACCCGTGGCGAGCCGCCGACGCGCAAAGGCGTCTGCAGTACTCCGCCGCCCTCAAGTCCGCCCCCCAGGCCGCGCGCGAACAGGTGCGCGAGGCCGAGCGGCTTGCCGTGCGGGCGGCGCTGCTCGACGCGACCGGGCAAGCGAGCCAGGCCGTGGCCGCGGCCGAGAAGGCCTACGGGATCTTCAAGAAGCAGCTTGCCCCAGGGCACTGGCGCACCGCCGACTGCGCCATGCAGCTCGGCAGCCTCTGCTACAACGACGGCCAGCGCGACCGGGCCGAGGTCCTCTTCCTCGAAGCGATGCAGTCCTACGGCCGCACGCACGGCGACCAGCACCTCCACTACGCGCGGGCCGCCGAGCGGCTGGCGTGGGTGTGGATCCTCAGCGTACCCGAGAAGCGGGCGATCGCCCGGCCCATCGTGCTGCACGCCGAGCACGTGAAGGCCCTCACCCTGGGCGAGGAGCACCCGGAGTACTGCGAGGTGCTCCGGGTGATGGCGTACATGTACGCGCACCTCCGCGCCTTCCCGCTCTCTCAGCAGTTGCTCCAGGTCGCGGAGAAGGCCCTCCGCAAGACGCGCGGCACCGACGACCCGGACTACGCCCGATGCGTCGCGGACCTCGGCGCCATGTTCCTCGCATCGAGCGATGCGAAGCGCGCCGAACCGTATCTCCGCCAGGCCGAAGCCCTGGAGCGCGACCTGTGGGGCGAGCCCAAGGCGAACACGCTGGATCATCTCTCGTCGGTTTGCTCGCTCAAGCGCGAGTGGGGCGAGGCGGCGGCCTTCCTCAGCCAGTCGATCGCGCTAGGCCGGAAGTCGGGCTCTGCCGGGCCGGCTCAGATCGCCGCGCAGCTCCGCAACCTCGGCACCATGTACATCAACCTCGGCGACTTCGACCGGGCCGAGAAGACTCTTCGCGAGTCGCTCGACGCCTGGAGAGAGATCAGCGGAGAGAAGAGCGCCGAGTATGCCGAAGCCCTCCGGATCCTGGCCCTGACATACCATGCGAAGAGCGATCCCGCACGCGGCGACGAGGTGTTCGAGAAGGCCGTCCAGACCTGGAAGGGTGTTCCGGGGGATCAGCGAGCAGGACAAGCGCGATGCCTGATGGAGTGGGCCGGCGTGCACCAACAGCGCGGCGACTTCGTCCGGGCCGAGGAGATGGCGAAGGAGGCCCTCGACCTGTGGCGCGGCCTGCAAGGCGAAACGGGGCAGGACTTCATCGACTGCAAGTGGCTGCTGGCCGAGTTGTGCATGGCCAAGGGGAATCTGACTCGAGCCCGCGAGATCTACACCGAGGTTCGGGAGACGATCCGCAAGACGGCCGGCGAGTCACACCCGGCCTACGGCGTGTGCCTCGTCGGCCTGGCCGAGGTCCACTCGCGCATGCTGGACGACGCGGCCGCCGAACGTCTGCTGAAACAGGCGGTGGAGAGCCTCCGTTCCTCGGCCGACCATCGCGCCAACTACCTCAAGTGCCTCTCGAACCTGGGGCAGCTTGCCCAGCAAGACGAGCAGTACGACGAGGCCGCGTCGTATTTCCAGCAGGCGGCCGAGGTCGCGCGGCAGAGTGAGGGCGAGCGCTCGCTCGCCTACTCCGACCGTCTCGCCGAGCTGGGCGACCTGCACGTGGCCGCGAGGGACTACTCCAAGGCCGAGCCGGTCCTGCGCAAGTGCCTGGAGATCCGCAAGCAGTCGCTAGGCGACAAGCACCTCGCGGTTGCGGCCGTGCTGGCGTCGCTGGCCCGCCTCCATGTCGCCCTGGGGCAGGCGGACCGGGCGGTGCCGCTTTGCGAGCAGGTCCTGGCGATCCGCAAGTCGGTCCTCGGCGAGGAGGACCTCGACGTGGCCCGGGCCCTCTGCGATCTGGCCCTGGTGCACCGCGCGCAAGGCGACGTGGACGCGGCCGAGCCGCTGCTGCGCGAGGCCGTCGCCATCAGCCGCGCGAAGCTGGGGCTTCTACTGGGCGGTCACTCGGCGGCCGCCCAGCGAATCGCCGCCCGGCAGCAGCGGACGTATCTCGACGCCTACCTGGCCCTGGCCGCCCAGAGCGGCCGGTTCGAGGACCGGGCGTACCGGCACGTGCTGGCCTGGAAGGGCCAGATTCTCTCGCGCCAGCGCGCGGTGCGCGCGCTCGCCGAGAACCCGGCCCTGGAGCCGCTGCTGGACGAGCTCCAGGAGGTCAGCTCCGCCCTGGCCCGGCACGTGCTCCAGAAGGCCGACCCCAAGAACCCCCGGGCATGGATGCGCAAGTCCGAGGAGCTCAGCGGGCGCAAGCAGCGCCTGGAAACGGACCTGGCCGCCAAGAGCCGCGAGCTCGGCGCCACCGCCGAAGAGGTCACGCCGGAGGACGTCACCAAGGTCTTGCCCGATGGATTCGCCCTCGTCGATTTCCTGGAGTACACGGTGGCTCCCTTGCCCGGGCAAGGCCCGGCCGAGAAGGCGCAGCAGGACGCCGAGGAGAGCCGGCTATTGGCCTTCATCGTGCGCAAGGACGCCCCGATTGCCATGATCGACCTGGGGCCGGCCGAGGCGATCGAGGACGCGGTCGAGGCGTGGCGCGAGGATTTCGGCCAGACGCCGGCGGGCGCGGAGGCCGCGGCCGCGCTCCGCGACCTGATGTGGCAACCCCTGGCGGCGAAGCTCGCCGGGTCGGGCGTCGTGCTGATTTCGCCCGACGGCGAGGTGGGCCGGCTGCCTTTCGGCGCGCTGCCCGGCCAAAAGCCCGAATCGTATCTCCTCGAGGAGCGGACGTTCGCCATCGTGCCCGGCGCGCAGCTCCTGCCGAGCTTCGTCAAGGAGCCTGAAGGCCGCCGGCCCGAGGGCAACATGCTCGTCGTCGGCGCGGTGAACTACGACGCCAGGCCGGGCGAGGAAGGCGCGCGGACGATCCGCAAGTTCGGGCGGAGCGCGGTCTCGGAGTACGACGAGCTGAAGTTCGCGCCCCTGTCCGCCACCCGCGGAGAGATGGCCGCCATCGAGAAGATGTATCGCGACAACTTCGGCGATGAGGGCTTCACGTCGCTGGAGGCCGGCCAGGCCACCGAGGAGGCGTTCCGCCGCCAGGCCACGCGCCACCTCTACCTCCACCTGGCCACGCACGGCTTCTACATGCCCAAGAAGCTGCTGGGCCTCTCCGTGGACAACGAGCACATCGAGGACTTGTTCCCGCTGCTGATGGGCCACTTCCGCACCATCGGCATCAATCCAGGCGTGCTCTCGGGCATCGCCCTGGCCGGCGCGAACAAGCCCGACCCCAAAGGCGACGACGGCATCCTCACGGCCGAGGAGGTGGCGACCGTGAACCTCCGCGGCGTGGAGCTGGTCGTGCTTTCGGCCTGCGAGACGGGCCTGGGCATGGAGGAGCACGGCGAGGGGCTGATGGGGCTGCAACGGTCGTTCCACGTGGCGGGGGCCCGCACCGTGGTGTCCACCCTCTGGAACGTGCCCGACGCGGCCACGCGCAACCTCATGGAGCGCTTCTACGACAACCTGTGGAACAAGCGGATGAGCAAGCTCGAGGCCCTGCGCGAGGCCCAACTGTGGATGATGCGCGAAGGCGACAGCCGCGGTGCCGTGCGCCTGGACCGCAACGACGCCGAGGCCCCGCGCCGCGCCACGCCCGAGGTCTGGGCCGGCTTCGTGCTCAGCGGTTACTGGCGGTGAAAGCTGGCTATGGGGCTTCCGAAGTCTCGAAGACTTCGGAAGTCCGGCCAGTCCCTATTCACGTAGATACGCTCCCATGCAACCGGCCGGCCAGGACAACGCGGAGATGACTGCGGCAGACCGCTACGCGGAGCGGTGGCGCAAGGGCCAGGCTGCCGTGGATATGGCGGCGTTCGTCGGCTCACTGCCCGATCTCGACGCCCGCGAGCTGGGCGACGTGCTCCTGGTCGATCAAGCCTTCCGCTGGTGCCGCGGTACCGGGCCTTCGGTGGAGGAATACCTCGCCGCCTGGCCGGCCGCGGCGGCCGATCCCGAGGTCCGGCTGGACCTGGTGTACGGTGAGGTCCGCGCGAGAATCGACCGCGGCGAGATCCCCGACCAGGCCGAGCTCGTTTCGCGATTCCCGGACCTGGAAGGGCCGCTGTCGCGCCAGATCGACGACGCACGCAGCCTGCGCTCCACGGCCAGCCCAGCGAGCGAGACCATCCTCCTGGACGACGCCGACCGCCGCTTCGGCCAGCAGGCCAGCGCCCACCCGTCCGACGAGCCCGACCCCCGAGCGCCGCTCGTGTTCAGCGATTTCGAGCTTCGGGAGATGCTCGGCGCCGGCGGCATGGGCGAAGTCCACCTGGCCCAGCAGAAGAGCCTCGGCAAGCGCGTGGCCGTGAAGGTCCTCAAGCGCCACGCCCTGGACGACGAGGGGCTGATCGAGCGGTTTCTTCGCGAAGGCCGGGCGGCCGCGGCCCTCAATCACCCCAACGTCGTGGGCGTCCACGGCATCGGGCGCTGCGACGACGGCCGCTACTTCCTGGTCATGGACTACGTGGAGGGATCGAGCCTCGACCGCCAGATCCGCAAGGGGCCGCTTGAGCCGGAAGAGGCCGCGCGCGCCGTGGCCGACGCCGCCTCGGCGATCGCCCACGCGCACGAGCACGGCATCGTCCACCGTGACCTCAAGCCGAGTAACGTGCTGGTCGACCGCGAGGGGCGCGTCCGGGTGACCGACTTCGGGCTGGCCAAGGTCGCAAGCCACGTGCACACCGACGTGTCGGTGCCGGGCCAAATCATCGGCACGCCGCAGTTCATGTCCCCCGAGCAGGCCGATCCCAAGCGGTGGGGCGAGGTCGGTCCGGCCACCGACGTGTACGGGCTGGGGGGAGTGCTTTATGCCCTGCTCACGGGTCGCCCTCCGGCCGACGGAGAGACGCTCACCCAGGTCCTCGTGCAGATCAACTCCGCCGACCTGCCCGAGCCGCCGCGCACAGTGCGGCCCGAGGTACCCGAAGCGCTCGAGGCGATCTGCCTGAAGTGCCTGGCCAAGGACCCGCGGGACCGGTACGACTCGGCCCAACAGGTGGCCGAGGCATTGCGAGACTGGTGCGACGTGGAGCACGCGGTCGGGCCCGTCGTCGCGGCTCCATCGCCGCCGCGCGCCCCGCGGCGCGTGCGCTTCTGGTCTGCGGCGACCGCGGCGCTGGTGATCGCGGCCCTGGCCGCGGGGCTCGCGACCTGGTGGCTCATTCCCAGGATCGACCCGTCCGCGACGCAGATCACCTGGTCCGTCGAGGTCTATCCCCAGGGCCAGACCGACTCGCCGCGGGAGCTGCTCGAGCAAGCCCAGCCGCTGCGCAACGGCGATCGGTTGCGAATCCGCATGGACTTCGACCAGCCCGTATATGCGTACGCCGTGTGGATCGACAGCGAGGGGGCGACCCGGCAGCTCCATCCCGAAGCGGCGGCCAGGGACGAGCCCGTTCGCACCCTCTGCTTGCCGGCTTCGCCGAGGAGCGTGCTGCCCGTGGTCGGCCGGGGCGGCACCGAGGTCTGCGCGGTGCTATTGCGCGACGCGCCGATTGACGAGTCCATCGACCTGGCCGATCGGCTGCGGCCGCCGTCGCCGTTCCCGCCGCTGGGCGAGAAGACGATCCTCGTCGAAGGCCGCACTCGGGGTGCCGCGCGCGAGGCGTCCGGCACGCAAGGCAACCTGGAGGTGACCGGCTTTCCCGCGCCAGAGGCCTGGCTGGCCGGCGAGCGTCCCCGGGGACTGGGACCGCCCGAGCCGCTCCACGCCCCCACGGCCCTGGAGTATTTCCGCCTTTGGCTTGAGGGAATCCCCGGCGACCTGGGCGACGTACGCTACCTGGCCGTTCCCCACGCGGCGACGCCGCAGGACGACGCGCTGCCCTCCCCTGAAAAGAAGACGTCCGACAGCACGCCCCGCGGTGTTTCTTCGTTACCGGAGAAGCTGGCCCTGTTGATCGGATGCACCGAGTATCCCCACTGCACGCGGATCCCGGAGCTGTGGGGGCCGGCGAACGACGTCGAGTTGTACGTGCGCGTGCTGACCGATCCGGCGCGTGGCTTCGGCGTGGCCGCCGAGGACGTGGTGCGTCTGGTGGACTGGCCCGAGGACCCACGGGGCCGTCCCACCCAGGAGAACATCGCCGCGGCGATGGAACGCCTGATCGAAAGGGCCGCGGAAGGGACGCAGGTCTTCATTCTCTTCTCCGGCCACGGCGTCCAGGTGCCCGTGCCCGAGGGCCGCGACCTCTTCGACCCCTCGAACCCCGAGCCCGACGGCATGGACGAGGTGTTCCTTCCCGCCGACGTCTCGGGCTGGGGGCCGGGAGGGCTGGACCGGGCCGTCACCGACGACCAGATCAGCGCCTGGCTCGACCGGCTTCGCGAGAAGGGCGCGGACGTGTGGGTGGTGTTCGACTGCTGCCACAGCGGCCAGATGAACCGCGGCGAGGCCGACTTGGAGCGGAGCCGTGCGGTCGCGACACGGGACCTGGGCGTGCCGGAGTCGCTGCTCGAGTCGGCCGCCGAGCGGGCGCGCCGGGCGGCGGCCAAGCGCGGCGGCACGGCCGGCGCGCCCGTGCGCGAGAAGAGCCCGTTCGCCGTCAACAGCGGCGCTCCGGGCAGGGGGAAGCTGGCCGTGTTCTTCGCCGCGCAGAACTGGGAGGAGACCCCCGAGCTGCCGCGCCCCAACGACGCGCCCCGCACGCGGGAGAACTACTATGGGCTGCTGAGCTACGTGCTCCTGGGCTGTTTGCAGGAGGTCGAACGGCCCATCTCCTATCGCGACCTGGGGCGGAGGATCGTTGCCCGCTACCGCGCCGAGCGCGGAGCGCGCGGGCCCACGCCTTCGCTGGCCGGCGATCTGGACCGCGAGGTCCTCGGCATGCGCACTTGGAGGGCTGGGAAGATCACCTTACGGCGCGACGGCCGGCGCCTCACGGTCTCGTCCGGCGCACTCGCCGGCCTCGGCCCGGGCTCCGTACTGGCGGTGCGTTCGCCGCGCGGCGTCAACCGCGATCCCGAGCGGGTCCTCGGCCACGTCCAAGTCCTGCGCGTGCAGACGTTCTCTGCCGAGGTCGAGCCGTGCGCCTTTGGCGGCCGGCCGGCCGTGGATGCCGAGCAGTTGCCATCGCTCGGCCGGTGCGAGGTCGTCGATTACCGCGTGGGCGACCTGCAGCTCACGCTGGCCGTCGCCACGCCTCCCTCCGACGCGACCAAGGAGGAGACCGCGGCGGCCGGGGCGATCCGGGCGGCGCTCGAGGGCCTTTCGCCCGAGTTCCGCGCCCGGCTGGCAGTCCTGTCAAGCGGGCACGAGGCAGAGGCCGAGTGGGTCCTCCACGCGCTGTCGCCGCGGCGGGCGGAGCGCCGGTTCGGCCTGAAGCTCGATCGCATCAGCGCGGTGCTGCTGCCGGGCGGGGGTCGCGGCGCTACGACCCACGCCGCGCATGGCACACGCCGCCGGCACTACGACGTGGAGAGCGCCGATGCCCTGGCCGATGAGCTGGAGCGGGACCTGGCCAAGGTCTTCACCTGGCAGGCGTTGTGGAAGCTCGCCGCGCAGAGCGGGGGCGAGGCGTCCGACTCCTTGGGACTGGTCTTGGAGGTGATGGCCCTGGAGAAGCTCGAAGGCCCTGCCCGACCGCTCACCGAGACCGCCATCGAGCCGGGGCAGATCCTGGAGTACCGCATCCGAAACGACGGCCCGCAGGATCTCTGGATCGGGGCTTTCTACCTGGACGCCGATTTCGGTATCGACTGGTACACGGCCGACGCCCCCAGCCTGAGGGCCGGCAAGGCCCTGCCGCCGATCCCGGTGCGGATCACCGGCGATCCGGCGGGCGTCGAGGGGATCGTCGTGCTCGCCCTCCCCATGGCCGTGCACCGGGAGCAGCCGCCGCTGGGACACCTGGCCCAGCCGGCCTGGCGGGCCGCCCCGGCCGTGACGCGAGGAGACGCGGGGCCAGGCGGAGCCGCCTTCGAGAGCCTGATGGAGATCGCCGGGCTGGGCCGCAAGGCGCGGGGCGCCGCCGCTGGCTCCACCCCTGGCCCGCCCGCCGTCGTCGCCCGGTCGTGGACCGTGCTACCCGCCCCGGCCGATTAGCGCGTGGCGTCGACGGGGTCGGAAGTCGTCTTCCGAACGAAGCCTGATCCGTGCCCGGGACGTCCTTCGGGCGGAGACTCCCAACCCGTTGCGTCCTTTCTCGCGGGCCTCGGGCCTACTCGCGCGAGGCGAGGTATTCGGCCAGGGCGTCCTGCCAGGGAGGCATCGGCGGAGCGCCGGCGAGGGCGTGGTACCGGGCCGTGTCGAGCACGCTGTACAGCGGGCGCGGCGCCGCGGCGCCCCAGTCGGCCGAGGTGATCGGCTCCAGCGCAACCTCGATGCCGGCGATGCGAAAGATCTCGCGGGCGAACTCGAGCCAGGTTGTTTCACCCCGGTTGACCACGTGGTAGGTGCCCCAGGCGTCGGTGGTGAGCAGGAACGCGATCGCTCGCGCGAGATGGCCCACGCAGGTGGGCGTGCAATGCTGGTCGGCGACGATGCGGAGCCGCTCGCGCTGACGGCCCAGGCGGAGCATGGTCTCTACGAAGTTGCCGGCGGCGTTCGGGCCCAGCCGCCCGTACAGGCCACACGTGCGCACGATGAAGTGTTTCGGCCAGGCCGCGGCCTCGCGCTCCCCGTCGAGCTTCGTGGTGGAGTAAACGCCCTGGGGCGCGGCCGGATCGTCCTCGCGCCGCGGCCGGCGCGGTTCGCCGTCCGAGCCGAAGACGTAGTCCGTGCTGACCTGAAGCAGGATGCAATCGAGCCGGCGGCAGGCCTCGACCAGATGGGCCACGCCCTGGACATTCACCGCCCGGCACGCCTCGGGCTCCTGCTCCGCCCGATCAACCTGCGTGTAGGCCGCGCAGTTCACCACGGCCGCCGGGCCGATCCGTTCCAGGCGGCGGCGGACCGCGCCGCGATCGGTCAGGTCGAGCTCGGGCAGGTCCAGCGGCACGGCCCGGTCGCCAAGCTGCCGGCACAGCTCGCTTCCCAACTGGCCCAGGGCCCCGGTGATGGCGATACGCGTCATGGGGAAGTCGAAGGTCGTAGGTCGGAGTTCGGAAGTCGGAGAGTGGGGCGCCAGTCACCCTCCCCGACGCGCCACGAGCCACTCATCCAACCCGCTCCAGCAGCTCGAGCAGGTACTGTCCATAGGCGTTTTTCTCGTGCTCGCGGGCGATGGCCTCGCACTGCTGGCGGGTGATGAAGCCCTTGAGCAGGGCGACTTCCTCGAGGCAGGCGATCTTCAGGCCCTGACGCTGCTCGATGGTCTCGACGAAGTTCGACGCCTGGAGAAGCGACTCCTGGGTGCCCGTGTCGAGCCAGGCGAAGCCCCGCCCGAAGACCTCGACGTGGAGCTGGCCGCGCTCGAGGTACGTTTGATTGACGTCGGTGATCTCCAGCTCGCCCCGCGGTGAGGGCTTCAAGGACTCCGCGATGCCCACTACCTGATTGTCGTAGAAGTAGAGGCCGGTCACCGCGTAGCTGGATCTGGGCTTGGAGGGCTTCTCGACAATCGACAGGGCCCGGCCGTCGGGGCCGATCTCCACCACGCCGTAACGCTGCGGGTCCTTGACGAGGTAGGCGAAGACCGTGGCCCCTTCGCGCCGGCCGGCGGCCGACAGCAACATCGCCTGGAACCGCTGACCGTAGAAGATGTTGTCGCCCAGCACCAGGGCCACGTGGTCGGAGCCGACGAACTCGCGGCCAATGAGGAACGCCTGCGCCAACCCGCCCGGGTGCGGCTGCATGGCGTACTGGATCGAGAGGCCGAGCTGCCCCCCGTCGCCGAGCAGTCGCTGGAAGGCCAACTGGTCCTCGGGCGTGGTGATGACGAGGATCTGGCGGATGCCAGCCAGCATCAGCGTGGAGAGCGGGTAGTAGATCATCGGCTTGTCGTAAACGGGGAGCAACTGCTTGCTCACCGCCCGGGTGATCGGGTACAGGCGCGTGCCCGCCCCGCCGGCCAGGATGATTCCCTTGCTGCAGACCGACTCGCTCTGACTCATCGCGGATCAACCTCCTTCAGCGGAAGACGGGCGAAGGAATCGCGGGCCGGCCTGCGCGCCCCGAAGACGCCGCAGCGCGCGGAGCGCGGGGCCGGGCAGCGTGGAGGCTGCCAGCAGCGCGGCGGCGCGGGGCGTGAACCGCCACCGCAGCGACCGGACGAAGCTCTGCCGCGCCGGGCTCTGAACGCCCGCGTCGAGGTGGGCCACGCCCAGGCTGTCGTACAGCGCGGCCATGCGCCGGCGCAGACCGCGATCGCGGCCGAGCCCCTCGGCCGCGATCACCCGCTCCAGAAGGCGGGCTTCTTCGGAAAGCATCGGACGCCGGTCCCACGTCCCCTGATCGGCGTGGACGCGGAAGCTCAGAAGCGGCTCGGGCACGTAGGCCAGACGGGTGCGCCGGGCCACTCGGAGCCATAGATCGTAGTCCTGCACCGTGTTGCCCCGGATCTGCGTGTCGCAGTAGCCCACGCGCCGGAGCACCGACGCGCGGAGCATCACACTGGAGTTGTAGATCTGGTTGTCCAGGAGCAGCAGGCGGAAGCAGTCGCCGACGAGACGCTCGGGTCGGGCGTGGGGGGCCAGCCGCGCGGTCGGCCGCCCCGTCGATTGATCGAAGTGCGCCACGCCCGTGTGGACCAGCCCCACCCCCTCGTCGGCCAGCATGACATGGACCTGGCGCTCGAGCTTGTCGGGCTGCCACCAGTCGTCCTGATCCAGCAGGGCGATGAACCGGCCCCTGGCCCGCTCGAACCCGGCGTTCCGCGCCCCGGCCACGCCGCGATTCGGCTGGCGCACGGCGATCAGACGGTCGCCGTACCCGGCGATGATCTGCGGCGATCGGTCGGTGGAACCGTCGTCCACGACGATCAACTCCATGTGGGGCCAGGTCTGCGCGAGCACGCTGCCGATCGCCCGGCCGAGGTACCGCTCGCCGTTGTACACGGGGATCACGACGCTCACCAGCGACCGATCCGGGTCGTGCCCGGCGTCGCGAGGTGACGGCTGGTCGGCTGCGTCGGTCATGGTCGGGGGCGTCGCACCTTGCGGCGTGCCGGGCTCAGTCGAACAGGTCCGCGGCCTCGGCCAACAGCGGCAGCCGGGTGTCTTTCTCGGACAGAACGGCCTCCTCTTCGGAGACCGGCCAGTCGATCGCCAGGGCCGGGTCGTTCCAGCGGACACCCCGCTCGTGCTCCGGGGCATAGTAGTCGGTCACTTTGTAAACCACCTCGGTGTCCGGCTCCAGGGTGACGAAGCCGTGGGCAAAGCCCGCGGGGATGAGAATCTGCTTCCACCGTTCGGCCGAGAGGACGACGCCTACGTGCCGGCCGAAGGTGGGCGAGCCGCGACGGACGTCTAACGCCACGTCGAAGATCGAGCCGCGCACCACCGAGATCAGCTTGGCCTGGGCGGCCGGCGGGATCTGATAATGCAGCCCGCGGACCACGCCCTTGGCCCGCGAGAGCGAGTGGTTGTCCTGGACGAAGTCGAGGTCGATCCCCGCCTGGGCGAGGCGGCGGCGGTTGTAGGTCTCCGAAAAGTAACCGCGATGGTCGCCGAACTTCGGCGGCGCGACCAGCTTGACGTCGGGGATGGCCGTGGGTTCTACCTGCATGGTCGTGGGGTGTTGGCGGGAGGGGGTCGGAAGTCTTCTCCAGGCTGGTGCGCCGGTTGCATGGCTGTGCGTATTCGAGAGAGAACTCCCGGCCCCCTCCCCCGCCTGCTAGCTCGCCGTCGCGCCCAGGCCGAGCCGCTCGCGGCGGTACTTTCCGGTGGTGACGCGCTCGACCCAGTCGGGATTGGCGAGGTACCACTCGACGGTGCGCCGCAATCCGGAGCGGAAATCCTCGCGGGGTTCCCAGCCCAGCTCACGGCGGATCTTCGTGGTGTCGATCGCGTAGCGGCGGTCGTGGCCGGGGCGGTCGGTGACGAAGGTGATCAGCGCGGAGCACGGGGCGTGCGCCAGCCCGGGACGCAGCGCATCGACCAGCTGGCAGATCGTGCGGACCACGTCGAGGTTCGCCCGCTCGCAGTCGCCGCCGATGTTGTACACCTCGCCCGGCCTGCCGCGGGCGAGCACCGTGCGGATGGCGCGGCAGTGGTCCTCGACGTACAGCCAGTCGCGGATTTGCTGTCCGTCGCCATAGACGGGCAGCGGCTTGCCCTCCACGGCGTTGAGGATCATCAGCGGGATCAGCTTCTCGGGGAACTGGTAAGGGCCGTAGTTGTTCGAGCAGTTGGTGATCACCGTGGGCAGGCCGTACGTGTGGTGGTAGGCCCGCACGAAGTGGTCGCTCGACGCCTTGGAGGCCGAGTAGGGCGAGTTGGGGGCGTACGGCGTGGACTCGGTGAACTTGCCCGTCGGCCCCAGCGAGCCGTACACCTCGTCGGTCGAAACGTGGAGAAAGCGGAACTCCGCACGTTGCGGCTCGGGCAGATCGCACCAGTACTGTCGGGCGGCCTCGAGCAGGCGGAAGGTCCCCACCACGTTGGTCTCGACGAAGGCGGCCGGGCCGTCGATCGACCGATCGACATGCGACTCGGCGGCGAAGTTCACCACCGCGCCGATCTCGCGCTCCGCCAGCAGACGGCTCACCAGGCGTCCGTCGGCGATGTCGCCTTCGAGGAAGGCGTATCGCGGATGCTCGGCCAGATCGGCCAGCGAGTCGGGGTTGCCCGCGTAGGTGAGCTTGTCGAGATTCACCACGGCAGCCTGCTCCTCGGCCAGCCACTGGTGCACGAAGTTGCTTCCGATGAAGCCCGCCCCGCCGGTGATGAGGATCGCGTTAGCCATCGGTCAGGAATCGCCGTTTCCTCGTTCCCACGGTCCGCTCTTCTTGTTCCCACGCTGGCGCGGGAAGGAGGAAGCCACGCCGAGCGTGGAAACCGGGAGCATTCCCCGCCGATCCCTTGTCGCCACGACCGGCTACGGTATCCCTCGCACGATCGGCGGGCCGATCAGCCGCGTGAGCGCGACGGGCAGGCGCTGCCACAGCCGGATCATCAGCCCGTAGCGCCCGCTCTCGCGCCGTAAGTCCCCGATGCTACCACGCCGAACCGCATACTGCCAGACGGCCGGGTGCGGCTCGGCGCCCCACTGCCGCTTGAACCGATACGTACCGCTTGCGCGGCTGGAACGGCCGAAATCGAAAACCCGCTGCCCTCGCTCGATCGCGCTGGACAGCAGGCCCCAGTAGAGGAGCATGTTCGCGCAGGTGGCATTGTACCGCCGCAGTGAGCTGGCGCTGGGGACTTCGGTCATCCCGTTGCCGTGAACGACGATCGCCGCGGCAATGGGGCGATCGGCCTGACGCACCACGCGAAGCTCGGCCTGGCCGGGGAACTGGCGGAGTATCGCGCGAAAGAGCCGCCTCGGAAAGACGGGCGTGCCCAGGTCGCGCATGTTCGTGGCGAACACGTCGTAGAACTCCGGCAGCAGCTCCTCGCCGGCGGTGTGAACCGAAAGCCCCAGCTTCTCGGCCTTGCGGACCTGGTTGCGGACCTTGGGGTCGAAGCTCCGCCACAGCGCGTCCGCGGCGGAGGGAAGCGCCAGCCGCATGTGGACCTTGGTCTCCAGGCGGTGCCGCAGGGCCTCGTGCTCGATCGGGCGCTCGTGACGCAACTCCAGGTGCCGCACGTCGAGCCGCGCGGCCAGGTCGACGGCGCGGTCGATGAGGGCGGCCGCCACGCAGGCATCGTCGGCCATGACGCCCCCGACGTTAAGGTAGGGCAGGCCCACCAGATAGCGGCCGAACAGCAGGCTCCGCACCCAGGCCAGGGGAAGCAGCCCCTCCGTGCTCCCGTCGTCGGCGAGGGCTTCCAGGCAGTAGGGCGTGTGGCCCAGCCCCCCGGCGAGCACGTGGAGCCAGCCGGGCAGCCGGCTCGGCGAGGCCTCGCCCCGCGCGCGGACGCAGGCGGTCAGGGCAGGCATGCGAGCTCTCAGCTCGGCCCCCTCGAGCAGGCGGATCGACACGGCATGCTGCCCGGTCATGCCCGCCCCAGCAGCTCGTCGTAGATCGCGCGGACGTGGTCCATGCGAGTATCGAAACTGAAGCGGGTCTGGACGGCGCGGCGCCCGGCCGCGGCCAGGTGCGCGCGGAGCGCGTGGTCGTTCAGGAGCCGGCCCAATTCCACCGTCAGCTCCTCCTCCGCGCCGGGATCGACGAGCAGCCCGCTGATCCCGTGCTCGATGAGCCGCGGCACGCCGGCCACGCGGGTCGCCACCACGGGCACTTCCAGGGCCATGGCCTCCAGCAGCACGTTGGGCAGCCCTTCGCGCAGGCTGCCGAGCACGAAAACGTCCAGGGCCTGGTAGACATCGAGGGTGTCGGAGCGGTAGCCGAGCAGGCGGACGCGCTCGCCCAACCCGAGTTCGGCGGCCTGGGCCTCGATCGCCTCGCGCCGGTCTCCCTCGCCGACCAGGACGAGATCGACGTCCAGCCCCGCCCGCGCCAGGCGCCCGAGGACGCGGACGACGGCCTCGTAGTTCTTTTCGGCCGTCAGACGGCCCACGCTGCCGACCAGCAGCCGGTCGGGGGCCAGGCCGAGCCGCAGCCTGGCCTGGCGCGTGGTCAGGCTGCGCTTCCAAAGGGCGCCGTCGATGGCGTTGTCGATGACCACGCACCGCGCTTCATCCACGCCCGACGCTATGCATCGGGTGCGGAGGTCGTCGGACACGCAGATCACCTTTTCGTACCACCGCAGCGCGAGCCGGTCGAGCACGTAGTAGATACGGCTTCGCGGCGTGTAGCTGACCCAGCCGTGCACCGTGGTGACCAGCTTCATGGGCCACCGGCGGCGGACCCACAGCCCGAGCACGTTGCTCTTGTAGTCGTGGCCGTGCCAGACGGCAACGCGGCGCTGCTTGCACAGCGCGCTCAGCCGCCGCGGCACGCGCAGGTCCCAAGGGCCGCGGTCCTCGATGCCTTCCAGCGGCGCGGCGGCGGACTGGGCACGGCGGCGGATTTCGTCGAATCCCGGATCGCCCGGCGGATGCATGTACGCGCACAGCACGTCGTAGCCCGCGGCGATGAGTGGCCGCGCGGAATGGAGGATCGTCTTCTCTGGCCCGCCGCCGGTTCCGCAGACCACGCGGGTGTGCAGGACGAGCGGGTTCTCAGTCGGCATCGGCGTCTTCGCAATCTGCCGGAAGGGCCGGCTCGGCCGCCAGGGCGACGCGCTCGAACTGGCACGCCTTGGCCGCCCAGCTCTCCTCCGCCAACCGGCGGCGCGCGGCGGCCTGCGCGTCGGGCAGGTCGGTTCGGAGGCGATCGAGCACCGCCTGGGCGAACTCCTCCGTCGAATCGGCCAGGTCGAGGGCGTCGTGCCAAGGCTCGGTCGAGGGAAGGCGCCTCGCCACGACCGGCCTGCCCGACGCCAGGTACTCGGTCAGCTTCAGCGGCTGCATCGCCCGCGTGACCGGCAGGTCGGCGTAGGGCATCACCAGCACGGCGGCCTCCCGGGCCAGCGCCGGCAGGTCCGCATAGGGGACCGGCGGCAGCATGCGCACGCGGGGCAGCCGCACGAGCGACGGGTCGGGGGACTCCTGCGGCCCGACCAGCAGAAGCGTCCCGTCCTGCATCTCGGCGGCGAGTCGCCGGACGAACGGGGCGTCCATGCGCCGGTCGATGACGCCCCAGAACACGACCAGGGGGCGGGCGAGGTCCGGCGGCAGCGGGGCGGGGCGTTGGCCGCCCAGCGAGCGCCAGTGCTCAAGGTCGACCCCGTGCGTGAGCAGCACGGCGGCCCGGCCCTGGCGCGCGATGCGATCCTGAAGCGTGCGGCTGACAGCCACGATCACGTCGGCGCGGCGGATCAGGCGCTCCTCCATCGCCGCTAGGGCCCCGTGGTCCAGACCAGGCCACTGACTGAAGTCATCGACGCAGTAGTACACCCAGCGGGCGATGGGCAGCACGTCGATCAGGTCGGCGACCAGCGGAAGCGTGGTCACGGCCACGGGGGGCGGATCGCTCGTGGCGACCAGCGGCCGCAGATACCGGCCCAGGAGGAAGCGATTGATACGGCGATCCAGGCGGCGCGTGAAGAAGGGCCACATGGCCGGATTGAGCACCGTGAGTCCCGCGGGCAGCGCCACTCGGCTGCGGCGGGGAAGAAGCCACTGGCGCGCCTTCTCCCAGCCCCGCGCCGCGCTGGCCCGATCGAGGCGCGGCCGTCGTGTGCCGATCGTGTTGACCCAGCACACGCGGTGGCGCGCCAGAAGATGACGCACCAGGTGCTGGCAGCTCGACGGGTGGCGACCCCAGTCGTCGGAGAAGACCACGAGCGGGGCCGGGATGGGCGACGCCTCAGCCACGCAGGATCTCCTCGAAGCAGGCCTGGTAGGCGTCGTGCATCTGCCGTTGGGAGAACAGCTCGCGGGCCCGGCCGTAGCCCGCCTCGCCCATCGCACGCCGCAGCGAAGGATCGGCCGCCAGGCGCAGGGCGGCCTCGGCCAGGGCATGGTCGGCGCCCGCGGCGGCCAGCAGGCCGGTCTGGCCGGGCACGACGACCTCAGGCACGCCGCCGACCTTGGTGGCCACGACGGGCAGGCGGGCCGCCATGGCCTCGATGAGCGTCACCGGGATGCCCTCGCTGATGCTGGTCAGAAGGAACGCGTCGGCCGCGTGCAACAGCATGTCCACGTCGTCCCGCACGCCCAACAGGCACACGCTATGCTTCAGCCGCCGGGCGCGGATCTCCGACTCGATCACCTCCTGCTCCGGCCCGTCGCCCACGAGCAGGAGCCGGGCGTCGGGGCGCTGCCGGGTCACGCGGGCGATGGTGCGAATCGCCGTGCCGTGGTCCTTGAGCTGGTCGAGCCGGGCGACCTGGATGAGTACGAAGTCGTCGGGCCCCAGTCCCAGCTCGGCGCGGATCGCGGCCCGCCGCCCGCGGGCCGCGGCAAAGGCCTCGATGTCCACGCCGTTGTAGATCACGCGCACGCGGCGCTCGGGGATCCCTTCGTTCTCCACCAGGGCCCGCTCCACGGCACGCCCCACGGCAACGACGCGATCGGTGCGGCGGAGCACGGCGCGGTTGAACAGGATCCGGCGCCGCCGCGGATAGTCGGGATACCAGCGGCCGTGCTCGGTGAACAGGACGGGAGGGCGCCGCCGCCACGCCCGGGCCGCCATGCTGTAGAAGAACGGCGTGTACTGGTGGGCATGGACCAGGTCCACGTTCTCGTGGCGGTAGAGCCGGGCCAGTCGCCTCATACAGAAGGGGTCGATGCCGGGCCGCCGGCCCAGGGCGACCACCTCGAACCCCTCGTTGTGCAGCATGGCGCCCAGACGGCCGAGCTCGTCGAGGCAGGCGAAGATGAAATGGTAGCGGTCCTTCAGCCGGCGCGCGAGGGCCGTGGAAAGAACCTCGGCCCCGCCCACCGTCAGGCTGTGCAGTACCTGGCAAACGGTCGGCCGTCCGTTGGTCACGCGCGGAAGATCTCCAGGAATCGCGGGTAATCGACCAGAGCGATCTCCCACACCCATCCGGCGAGCAGCACGCCGCAGAGCGCCACGGCGAGCAGAAACGCCGGGCCGCCGATCCGCCGGCGGATCGACCGCCCATGCACGACCGCCGCCGCGACGAGCACCAGCTCCAAGGGGGCCAGGGGCAGGTGGTACCGGCTGTGGGCGAACACCAGCGCGTGCAGCCCGCACACGTACGCCAGCAGCAACAGCACGAAGACCAGCAGCCGGCGGTCGCGCGGCGGACACATGACCGCGCCGAACACGGCCGCGAACATGGCGGCCGCGTAGCTGCCGAAGATGATCGCCGCCAGGACGAGCTTGATCGGCGTGGGCGGATCGCCGTACCAGCCGCGCTGGAGCCCGGCCACCAGCGTCCGTTCGAGCTGCCAGAAGTTGAAGAACTTGACCGTGCTCCGCGCGGCCGTTTGCGCGGGATGCTCCAGCATGTATCGCAGCCCGTAGCGCAGCGCGAGCTTGTCGCGCTGGCCCTGGGTGAGCGTGGGGAACTCCGGGTGCTTGCGCTTGAGCACGCGGTACCAGGCCTTCTCGCCGCCCACGGAGATCGCGTCCCAGGCGCGGAAGGTCGGCGTGTGCTCGTAGTTGCCCATCATCAGGTTGCGCCCGCCCATCACGTCGATCGTCACCAGCGTGTCTTCCAGGCGCGAGCAACGGATCGACCAGGGGGCGATCGTGGCGGTGAAGACGGCGAAGATCAGCCCCGTCGCCGCAAGCCGGCGCCAGAGCGCGGCTCGCCACGCCAGGAGCACGAACAGGCCGAGCACGGGCGGGAACAGCCACAGGATGCTCCGCGTGAGCGAGGCCGCGCCGAGAAACACCGCAGGAGCCGCCCACGGCGCAACCCGCTCGGTGCGCAAGGCCCAGACCACGCTCAAGGCGAGGAGAACGACCCAAAGGGCGAACAGCGTCTCGGAATAGAGCAGGCAGGCGTGTCCCAGAAGGGGCGGGTAAAAGGAGGTCAGCCCCGCGGCCCATCGCCCCACGCGGCGGTCGTAGAGCTCGCGCCCCAGAAAGTACACTAGGAGGGAAGTGAAGAGCCCCACGACGGCCTGGCCGGCGCGCACGGCCTGGTAGTTGCCAACGCCGAAGACCGCGTAGATGCCGGCCACGAAGAGCGGATACAGCGGCGGACGCATCGTGCAGGGAACGCCGTGGAGAACCATCTCGCCGCGCTCGGCGAGGTTTGCGCCCAGCTCGTGGTACTCCAGCTCGTCGCCCGCCCGGGGCGGCTCGCCCCAGAACCACAGCAGGAGCAGCACGCGCGCGGCGGCCCCGACCAGCAGGATGCCGACCAGCGCGCGGTCAGGGCCGGATGAGCGCGTGGCGCCGGGATCCGGAGTCTTTTCTCGGGGACGCTCTGGTTTCACGATGGAGTCGATTCGAGAGAAGACTCCCGACCCGCTCCCTTCAAAACCGCCACAGCGGCGGCACCTTGGGGCTGGGCACGTTGAACAGCTTGTAGAGCACCTCGATCTGCGCGAACATCAGGCCGACGAACACGGCGACGCAGACCACCAAGTAGATCATCAGGCCCCATTCACGGTAAAGCCGCTCGGGGTTCTGGGCCGGGCTGTCGGGCTTCAGCGCGACGTGCATGTAATACGCGAAGAACCCGGCGATCAGCGGCACGCTGAGGATCAGCTCCAGGTGGTAGCGGATGATGAACACGCCCAGGAACAGCGCCGCGGCGGTCGCGTAGAAGAAGATACTGATCAACAGCCGGCTCTCGTCGTAGTGGCGGAACGAGCCGCGATACGCCCCGGCCGCGGCCGCGTCGGCGATCGACCGGTACTCGGCGAACCGCTTGGTGGCCATGAAGAAGGCCCCCACCATCCAATACGAGATCATCAGCGACACCGGGGGCACTTGCCCGGGGATGACCGTGAACCAGCCCAACATCAGTCGCAACGGGTTGTTCACCGACTCGCTGATCACGTCCAGGTACGGCAGCTCCTTGGTCCGCACCGGCGGCACGTTGTAAACCAGTCCCATCGCCCAGAGCGCCAGTGCGGCGAAGAAGAACGGCCAGTTCAACAGCGCCGCGCCGCCCAGCCCGGCCGCCCCCAGCAGCAGCCACTCCAGGTAGCCCAGGCGCACGTCCACGTGGCCGGAGGGAACCGGACGGAATCGCTTCACCGGATGGTTGCGGTCTGAAGGGGCGTCGAGGATCTCGTTGATCACGTAGTTGCTCGAGGCCACCAGGCAGACCGCCGCCAAACCCCAGGCGATCTGCAGGATCGGATACCGGACCGTCAGCCCCGGATGGTTGAAATGGTAGAACAGCGCCAGCAGCACGCCCAGGAGCATGAACACGTTCTTGAACCAATGGTCCGGCCGGGCGATGGCCACGTAGGGACGCACGGCTCGCCAGTGCCCCGCGCGGCCGCATCCCGCCGCGGGGACCCCGGGCGTCTGCTGGGCCGGACCCGGCGTCTTGCGAGAATCGAGCAATGGACTCATCCTTCTACTCTACCGCCGCGAGGTGAAGCGCGCCGGCCCGAATCCGTGGGGTCGGCGAGCCTCCTGGCCTTCGGCGCAACCCCTGGCTCGCAAGCGGCCCGTGACACCCGAGCGAGCAGCCAGCGCCACCCGAGGTTCGGCACCGGAACCGCGATCACCCGCGTTGGACCGGCAACGCCGGCTGTTCCGGTTGTGACGATCGACGCCGCTGTCGCTCGCGGCGATCGAGCCAGCGAAGCACGGGCCGCTCCAGGGGGCGCTTCAGGCGGGTGAACCAGGGCTCCTCTTCGGGGTGGATCGGCCGGACAAGCACGCTGAGCATGCCGGCCAGGTTGCCGGCCATGACGTCGGCATAGACCTGATCGCCGACCATCGCCGTGCGCCGCCGGTCCGCGCCGATCAACCGCGCCGCCCTCCAGCAGCCCAGCGGCAGCGGCTTGAGGGCCTTGGCCACGAACGGCAGCCCGAGGCGCTCGGCGGTGCACCCGATCCGCCGCCCGCGCCCGTTGGAGACCAGGCACAGGCCGATCCCCGCCGTGCGGAGCTCAGCGAGCCACGCCGTCACGTCCGGCTCCGGGTGTTCGGAGGTGTATCGCTTGAGCGTGCAGTCCACGTCCAGCAACAGGGCGTCGATCCCGAGCTCGCGGATCCGGTCCACGGTGAATTCCACGACGCAAGCCACATACAGATCGGGAAACAGGATTCGCAGCATGCAGCCGGTCGTCTTGCGATTCAGTTCCTTGCCGCCGCGGCCAGGCGGACCATGCGCGGCCAGTTGCACGGGTTGACCAGCACGGCCGCCGCCCGGGCCAGGCCCGAGAACGTCGTCAGACTCCGCAGCACGCGCTGCCGCTGGGGCACGAACTCCTCGGGCAGGCCGAAATCGTGGCGGCCCGGCAGGCGCGGGGCGGGCGGCTCGGGCGCCTCCCGGAACCGCGCGTCGCGCAGCCCCTCGACGAGCATCACGGCCACCGCACGCGCCGTGCCACGCGACTCGAACCGCAGGAGGTCGTCCCACGCCCGGTCGGCCAGCTCCCCTCCCCGCCCGAGCAGCCGGGCGCGGAGCGGCTCGTCGGCGTGCCGGGCGGCCAGGCGCAGGGCGTTGGCCTTGCGAAGCTCCTGGACGGCCCACGCCTCGGTCGGATACTCCAGCTTCTCGGGATTGTCGAAGTAGGGGGTTTCGTTATCCACCATCCACTCGGCGTAGCGCACCAGGGCGGCTTGTGCGTATCCGTACATGAAGTCAAGCTCATTCAACTCGATCTTCACATCCAGATATCGAGCGACGGCCGCCAGGTGCATCGTGTACGACCAGCGGTTCTCGACATCGAGCAAGTCGCGTGCCGCCACGTCGTCGGCCGGGTGGATCGTGCGGCGGATCAACTCCTCGGCCTTATCCAGGTACTTGCGGTCGCCGGCGGCCTGCCAGCCATCGAGCAGCGTGTTGATGGAGTTGGCAGCCCCGCGCCCGGGGCCGTGGTAGTCGGGCGATCGGGTGGCGCTGGCCAGGCCGGTCGGGCAGCGGTCGAAGAGCCCGAACACGGTCTGCGCGCCGTCGTCCATGGCAATCACCCAGTCGGCCAGCCCGAGGACGGCCTCCAGGGCGTCGCGACTGCCGGTGAGATAGTAGGCGTGCAACAGCCCCGTGGCGTAGTTGTGCTCTGCCCCGGGACCGCCCCCGTAGGGTTTTCCGTGCTTGGGCCGGTTCGCCCCCGAGTACGTCCGGTGCGTGGCGGTTTCGGCGCTGCGGTAGTGGTCGGTCAGCCAGAACAGTCCGCCGCGGTAGGCCGATCGGTCTTCGTCCGTATGGTAGATGTCGATGTCGATGACGTGCCGGGCGAGCGGCTCCCAAAGGTCGGCCCAGCGCGCGTCTCCGCTCCGCATCTGTTGGAGGATGGCGCCCAGCACGACGTCGAACTGGTTGTTATAGTGCGAAATGACCGGCTTGGGGCCTGGGTAGTGAGCGTTCTCGTGGTCGGCATACACCTCCCCGTAATGGCGCCAGCCGTACTCGTCCACGACCTCGCGCCGGGCCAAAACGCCGCCGGGCCCGAACGCGGCCGCGCCCAGGTAGGTGCCAAGCCGCTCGTCGGTGGCCTCGGCGGCCGGAAGAAAGGGCGCCGCCACGCCTGAGGCGGCATACCACTGGGGCGGACAGGCAACGCGGGCGGGCAAGTGGACCCAGTCCAGCGGCGTCGTGCCCGTCCGGTCCGGCGACTCCTGGCCGGCCGGCTCGAAGCAAAGCCACACTGTGTGGGTCTTGCGCTCGCCCCCTTGCAGCTCGATCCCGTCCGGCCCGCCTCCCGGAAACAGACCGATCGACACGCACGAGCCGTCCAACTCCAGCGATTTGGGAAACTGCTGCCAGAACTCCGGAACGGCGGCCGTGAGCCGGGCGGACTCGGTCTCGACGACGATCACCGGCGACGCCCGCAGGCCCGAGTGCTCTCCCTTCGGGCTGCGCACTCGATAGCCGCGAAAGCGGCAAGGGACCCGCCCCTGGCGATCGATGTGGTTGCGGCTTCGCCAGTTCTCCCCACCGCTCGATTCCTGATGGAGCAACCACGGCGCCTGGTCGAGCGCAGCGACCGGCCCATCGGCCTCGGGCCGGACAAACGCCGCCAGGGCCGCGCCGGCCAGTCGCGTTTGGAGCACAAGATCGTTCAGCACGATCGACCCCGGATCGCCGAGGTCCCACAGTCCGCCGCGGTGCCGGGCGCGGCGGGGATTGTGCACCGTCACTCGCACGCGCGCCAGGCCGGTGCCGGCAAAGAAGCACGTCCTCACCCGAAATCGAAGCCCCCCGGTGTCAAGACACTCACCCTCGGCCAGGAGTGTCGCCCGGAGCGGCCCCGCCGTCTCGACTTCCAGACGGTGCGGCTCGAACAGCGCCGGGCGCAGGTCGCGCCCGCGCCGAGGCAGGGCCAGCTCGGCGCGGATCGCCGGCGCCTCGGTGACCTCCACGCCTTCGACCATCACGCTGCGGACCGTCCAGAAAGGCACGGCAAGCACCTCCGCCGCGAGCGCTCCGGTGTCCACGTGGATCGAGTCGCCGTGGCGCACGATGTCGATCGCGGCGACGCCCGAGGGCCCGGGAGACGACTCCAGCGTCCAGTCGGAGGTACCCGGCTCCACGCCGCGAAGGATCGCATCCACCAGCAGCCACTTCACACTGCAGTCGTTCCAGCGGGCGAGGACCTCGGTCTGAACCGGCTCGGCCCGGTCGGCGCAGGCCAGGTGCATGGGCTCCGGCTCCGACATCCGCCCCCGCGCGATCGGCACGCCGAAGGTTATCGGGTGCGGCGCGTGCGCGGCGGCTGTCGGGCAGGTGATACGAATCGGGATGGCCGGCACAGGCGGGGGATCGACGGCTCAGGTTTCTCCGGGCGAGCCGGGCGGTCGAGAGGGATGCGCAGGCGGCACTTCGCCCTGCTGTGAGGTCTGCCGCCCGGCGTGCACCACCCAGCGGTCGATCGCCAGCGCGGCGGCGGGCCAGGTATAGGGCACGAGGACGAGGATGCCCCGCATCTCGCAGACCCAGCCGCCGAAGACCAGGTAGATCGCCATCCAGAACGGCAACTGGGCCGTGAGCGTGCGAATCACCAGCGGCGTGCGCTGCGGCCGCGTTATCTGGAAGGCGAGTGCCGGCCCGAACACCACGGCCACGCCGGCCAGGTACAGCGGCACCGACGCGAGGTTCTCGGTCAAGGTCGGACCGCCCCACGCCCGCGCGGTCCCCAGCCACATCCGGAGCACGATCTGCCCCGCCCCGGCGAAAGCGCATGCCGCGATCATCTCGCCGACGATGCCGGCCGTCGTGCGGCGGCCGTCGCGGCGGAGCCACTCGGCCGCGGCCACGGAAACCGGCAGAAACACGTGCTTCTCCCAGACGAACCCCGACACCAGAAGCAGCCCGAGGTAGCCCGCGCCGCGCCGTCCGTCGAGGACGCTTTCCACGAGCAGCACAGCCAGGGCCGCGCCCCAGGGATCGCCCGGGTGGTAGTGGTTGTCGTACCAGAACACGGGGAAGCACGCGACGAGGTAAAGACACGCGCCCACCGCGCCCGGCGCCGAGTAGCGCAGGCACAGGCGGTACAGCAGCCCCATGAAGACGAACATGCCGGCCGCGTAGTAGGCGACGTGGACGGCCGCGAACCGCGCGGCCGTCCTGCCGGGCACGTGCCGGAACAGGGCTTCCAACACCTGGTCGTGGACGTACATCTGGTACTGCGACGGCGCGACCTCCTCGCCGGCCAGGACACGGCGGTGCACAGCCCACTGCTGGGCCGGACGCCAGTCCGAGGCGAGATTGAAGGGCTTGAACACCGTATAGAGCGAACATCCTAGCGCCAGGAAGACCAGGGCCGCGCCCAGCCGGGCCCCGGGCCGGCGCCATCGGCCCGCCGCGGTCGGGGTTTCACGCGTCCGCGACGTCAGGCCTCGTTCGGCAGGGTCGGGGGTCATTTCTCGTGGCGACTCACCGTGAGGGGGCATGGTGATTCGAGAAACGACTCCCGACCCCTTCTCCGCCGAGGAACGCTTCGGCCCATCGGGCAAGCACCAGCAGCGACCACAGAACCGGCCCGTGACGCCCGATGCCCCGCCGGTGATCGCGGTAGAGCCGCGCGGCAGTGGAGCGCTCGACGAGTGGCTCGATGCGAGCGCCGGAGCGCAGCACCGACTCCTCGAACACCTCGCGCAACGGCCCGCGGAGCCAGGCATCGACCGGGACGTCGAAGCCCTGCTTGGTTCGCCAGGACAGGCCCTCGGGCAACTGGTGCTCGAAGGCCTTCTTGAAGAGCCACTTCGTGCATCCGCCGCGGACCTTCAGCTCCGAAGGGATCGCCGCGGCGAACTCCAACAGCTCGTGATCGACCAACGGCGGCCGCACCTCCAGCCCCACCGACATGCTCGCCCGATCGACCTTGACGAGGAAGTCGTCCGGCAGAAGGGTGCCCACGTCCGCGGCGATCATGCCGGCCAGGGCGTCGCCGCGCGGAGCCGTGCCAAACGGGGCAATCACGGCTTCCTCGGGCCGATAGCCGGCGAGGGCCGCGGCTAGGTCGGGGTTCAGTAGCCAATGCCGTAGCGGGCGCCGGCACACGGCCAGGGTGTTCGCGTAGGCGTCCGCCGCGCCGAGCGAGAGATTGGTCATCGCCGTCTTCAGACGCAGCGGACGGGGCAGCCAGTCGGCCTTGGGCCAGAGCCTCGCAAGAGGACCCAGAAGCCCGCGCCGCAGCCAGCCAGGCAGGCGACGCCGTAGCGCCGCTTCTCTGAGGTCGTGCGCGTAGCGGGCGTATCCGCCGAACGCCTCGTCGCCGCCGTCGCCGGAGATCACCACCTTCACGCGGCGGCGGGCAAGGCGGGCCACGTACATCGTGGGCAGGGCCGAGCTATCGGCAAACGGCTCGTCGTAGAACCACACCAGGTCATCCAGCCCGGCCGCCGCCTCGGGCGTGACGATCTCTTCCGTGTGCTGGGTGCCGAAGCGCTCGGCCACCTTCCGGGCGTAGCGGAGCTCGTCAAAAGCCGCCTCGCGAAACCCGACCGAGAACGTCTCGACCGGCTCGCTTGCCAGGCGGCTCTGCACCGCCACCATAACGCTGGAATCGAGCCCGCCGCTCAAGAACGCCCCGACGGGCACGTCGGCCACGCGGTGGGCCTCGACCGTCTCCTCGACCTTGGCCCGGACCGCCTCCTGCCACTGGTCGAGCGAGCGAGCACGGTCCGTGTGGATGTGCAATTCCCAGTAGCGGCGGGGCAAGGCGTCGAGCGAGTCGGCCGTCACCGCCAGCACGTGGCCGGACGAAAGCTTCTCGGCGCGCGAGAAGATCGAGCGCTTCCCGGGGATCATGCCCCAGGTGAGAAAGTCCTCGACCGCGGCGGGGTCGATCGAGCGGTCCACGGCGGGATGGGCCAGGATCGCCTTCAACTCGGAGCCGAAAAGCAGCTTCTCCGCGTCACGATAGACGTACAGCGGCTTCAGTCCGACGCGGTCCCGGGCGAACAGCAGGCGCCGCCGCGACCCGTCCCACAGGGCAAAGGCGAACATGCCCCGCAGGCGATGCACTAGCTCGTCGCCGGCCTCTTCGTAGAGGTGGACGAGCACCTCGGTATCGGATTCGGTGCGAAACTGATGGCCCTTTTGAACCAGCTCGGCACGTAGCTCGCGGTAGTTATAAATCTCGCCGTTGAGCACGACCTGGAGGGAGCCGTCCTCGCTGCCGATCGGCTGATCGCCGCCGGCCAGGTCGATGATCGACAGGCGACGATGGGCCAGGCCCACACCGGGTGCGCGGAAGAAGCCCTCGGCGTCAGGCCCGCGATGGGCCACCGCCGCGGCCATGGCCGCCAGCACGCCGGCTTGCACCGGGCGCTGGGGGTCGCGATAGAGAACTCCTGCTATGCCGCACATAAGCCAGTCGCGCCGGGGACACCCGGCGTTTATGAATCCTTCGCGAGCACGAGCCAGACGTAGCCGGTGACATACTCCCGCAACCGCGGAGCGCGGAGCAGGACTGCGGTCCACCGCGCCCACTTCGACCGGAAGGGCAGCAGATGCATCCGATGCCGGAAAGGGCTGGCCGCGAGGATTCGCTCGAAGTCGCGGATCATCAGCCGATTCAGTTGCCCCGGAATGCGGTCCCCCAGGTACTTGCTCGGCTTGCGCTTCCCCTCCGCGTCCAGGTCGTGATACGCGGGCACGAACCACGGAGCGAGGTACACCCTGCGGCACACGCGCACCACTGTCTTCTCGGACCAGAGGCAGTGGGCCCAGGGGACGGGCATCGTGTTGAACAGGTGATGGGCGAACGGATGCTTCCATCCCCAGGTGCCCGCCAGCGCACGCCCGGCCGGCCGCAGAACGCGGTGAAGCTCTTGAAGCACCAGGTCGAGGCGCTCCACGTGCTCCAGCACGTCGTAGCTGACGATCGTGTCCACGCAGGCGTCTTCCAGCGGGATCCGCTCAGGCTCGCTCTGAACGAACCGGACGCGACCGGCGGAGAAGTGGCTCCGGGCGTAGGCGATGTTGTCGGCGCTGATATCGACCCCGATCACGGAGCTCGCCCCGCGATCGAGCAGTCCGCGCGTGGACGAACCGTTTCCGCAACCGAAATCGAGGACCGCACGTCCCTCGATCGGTACGCCGTATTGCTCGGCCGCCCGAAACAGATGCTCGTTGCGCTCCACCCGGTGCGACACATACTCGCCTCGCGCCCTCGCCGCAGTCGCAACGGAGCCGTCCCCGCGCCGGCTCCCGCGGCTCATGCTTCTGGCCAAGAAGTACAGCACCTGCTCAGACAACCCCATGCCGGCCTCGCTTCAAGCGGCGGGACGGCGCGAATCCGACCGCCGGATTCACGGGGCCTCCGGGTTCTTGCGGTAACGCACGACCCGGGCCGGCACGCCCACCGCCACGGCGTAATCGGGCAGGGGCTCGACGACCACGGCCCCGGAACCGACCACGCAGTGGCGGCCCACGTCGGCCATCACCACCGCGCGCTCGCCGATCCAGCTGTCGCGCCCGATCGTGATCCGCGGCCACCGGCCGGGCTGCTCGCGAATGGGCACGTCGAGCCGGTCGATCCCGTGCTGGTGCGCCCCGTTGGTCACGGACACCCCCGAGGAGAGCAGCACGTCGTCTTCCAGCGTTACCTCACCCAGAACGCAGTACGTGCCGATGTAGACGTTCTCGCCGATCGACGTGGCCGGGTGCGATAGCAGCGTGCCGAATCCGATCCACGCATCGCGGTCGCACCGCTGCAAGACGCACCGGAGAAACGCGCGCCGCACGTACACACCGCAGGTACCCGGCAACAGAGACATGAGTTGCGACCATCCAGGAAACGCCCTTTGACGACCACAGCACAGGACGCCCATCCCGTAGCCAAGCACGGCAGGGGAGGCAACGAGAAGTGCCGCCGCGCTGGCCAGGCTCTTCATTAAGCGCTTCATCGCTCTTGACCGCTGACCTCGTCGAGGATCTCTTCGATGCGGCGCGTGTTCTTCTTGGCAGAGAAGAGGTCGTTAGCCCGCTCCTTTGCGCTACCGCCCATAGCGCGGCGGACCTCCACCTCGGTTGCCAGCCGGTCGAGTGCGGCGGCCAAGGCCGACTCATCGTCGGACTCGACCAGCAGCCCGGTCTCTCCGTCAACTACGATCTCGGTCGGGCCCTGCGTGCGCGTGGCTATCGAGGGCACGCCGTAGGCGGCGGCTTCAACCAGCACGAGGCCGAACGACTCCTCGCGCGAGGTGAGCGCGAGCACGTCGGCCGACTGAAGCAAGGGACGCACGTCTCCCTGAAACGGCAGCAGCGTGCACTGCCGGCCCAGCCCCTGCCGGTCGATCTCGGCCTCCACCTCCGCCTTCAGCGGCCCCTCGCCGGCCAGCACGAAGCGGCACGCCGCAGCATGCTGCATGCGCGGAATCGCCCTTATGAGCATCAGCGGGTTCTTTCGCTCTCGGAGCTGGCCAACCCATACCACCGTGCAGACTCCGTCTCCCGACCCCGGCCCCCTGTCCCCCGACTCCTGACTCCTGTCCCCTGGCTCCTGTCCGGCGAACCGCACCGAGTTGTAGACGACGCGCGTCTTGCCCTCGTCGATGATCCCGTCGCAGCAGGCCCGAGCGCTATGCGACTCGAAGATCACGCGGTCGGACCAGCGGCCCACGCGGCGCATGATCCACTCCAGCGGCAGCATGCGGGGCCGGGTGTGCAGGGGCGTGAGCACCTCGTGGACGTGCCACACGTGGGGCAGGCCCGCCCGCCGCGCGGCCAGGGCCGCGGCGTAGATCACGCTCGTATTGGTGTGAACTAGATCGATCTGAAGTCGCTGGAAGAGCCGCCGCAGACTCCGCACGCAGCGCGGGCCGTTGACCAGCGCGTTCTTGTAGTGCCAGAGGCTCGGCTCGTAGCCCCACCACCAGGCCATGGGGATGATCTCGACGTGGATTCCCAGGCTTCGCGCCGACTCGACCATCGGCCCCTCGCCTGCGAACACGACCACCGGCTCAAACCGCTCGCGGTCGAGATGGCGCAAGGTCGTATCGAGACACAATTCTGCCCCGCCTTGCGAGCCGGAATGCGCGGCGAAGAGGATACGGCGCGGTTTCACCTTCCGATCACGGTCTCCCGGAGCGGGCGACGAGGCCGTCCCAGGCGTCCTTCAATGCGTACAGCCAGCGAGGATACACCCGCTCGCGCACGAGGGCCTCCGCCACTGGATGATCGGGCCGCCGGGCCGCCAGGAACCGGCGGATGGACCAGTACTCGGGCCAGTTGCGACGGTAACGGGCAGCGCGCGCGGTGTCGGCCAGCAGGGCCACCCAGCCCCGGCGGATCCGCTCCTGCATCTCGGGCGAGACCGCTCCGCCGTGCTCCGCCAACCATCGCTCCACGGTACGGCAACGGAGGAGGACCGTGCGCGGATCGGCACTCTGTCCCTTCGCGTGCACGCGGTAACCGGTCAGCGTCTCCGGCACCAGGCGGATCTTGGCGCGCAGGGCAAGCTCTAGAAAGTACACTAGGTCCTCTGCATACTGCGTCCACTCGGGGAACCGCACGGGAAGACCGCGGCGGACCATGACGCTCGAAATGCGGAAAGGCGGATCGACCGCCACGCGCTCCAGCCTGTACCGTGTCTCGGCCGGCTCCGCCGAAAGATCCGCCGTGCCTTCCGACTGCCCGAAGTAGTAGTAGTTCGTGTGCACGCACGTCACCCCCGGCT
The DNA here is from genome assembly GCA_964434165.1 of uncultured Pirellulales bacterium. GTDB lineage: Bacteria > Planctomycetota > Planctomycetia > Pirellulales > Thermoguttaceae > CAYSUS01. Next base: position 75,883 of record CAYSUS010000008.1, on the reverse strand, counting down.
CGGCGGCCGCGAGCTGACGCTCCAGCTTTTGGGGCTCCCACAAGTCGTCGGCGTCGAGAAAGGCGATCCACCCGCCGCGGGCCTCGGCGATGCCGCGGTTGCGCGCGGCCGATTCGCCTTGGTTCGCCTGGCGAATGACGCGGACCGGCGGTCCGAACCCTTCGGCCACGGCGGCCGATTCGTCGGTCGATCCGTCATCCACGACCAGGATCTCCAATGGCCGGACCGTCTGGCCGATCGCACTGCGGAGCGTCTCCGGCAGCAGCGCGGAGCCGTTGTAGCAGGGAATGACGACGGAGACGCTCCGCGAGTCCTGCGACGCGCGCGATGATCCCTCTCCGGCGATCACCAGCCGTGGTCCCTTGCGTACCCCAACGCGATCAGCTCGCGCCCGGCCCAGTGCTTGAACTGGCGCTTGCGCCACCAGCTCCACGACTGCCAGCGCCCCACCGGCCGGAAGTCCTTGGGCCGCTCGACCGGCTTCCAGTTCAGTTGCTCGCTGCCGCCGCGGTGCGTCGAGGAGCCCCGCAAGGGAAGCGACTCGAATCGCTCCCAAGGATACTCCGACGTGTCGATGGCCAGGAACCGAAGCAGATCGTCCAGGGCAGCGCGCCCGGCGAGCAGGTCCTCGTAGCGGACGAGCTTCCACTGTGCCGCCATCGGCCGGCCCGGCCCATGCGCGAAGGCCATCATCCGCCGCGCCCCCCAGGCCCAGGCTTGCATCCACATGGCGTACGGCTCGCTCGGCCAGCTTCGCGCGGACGATTCCACCACGTCCCTACCGTCGCGAACCAGCAGCACCAGCTTCGCTTCGGGGAACAGGTCGAAGAACAGCTCCAGGTGGTCGGGGTCGGGCGTGCGGGTCAGCAGGCGGCTGTCCGGCTCGACGTGGTCGCCGAGGAAGGCCAGCAGCCCGTCGCCGATGCCGCGGAGCATGCTCGCCCGGCACTGAAGGAACGGCTCCTCCGCGTCGAATCGCTTGCGGTAGCGGCCCTCGGCGGTCTTACGGACGTACTCGGACAACAGCGGCGCGTGCTCGAGCAGATAGTCCTCGGCCAGGGGCTCAGGCTCGCGGAGGTTCGGGCAAAGGCGGAGGGCGTCGCCCAGGAAGTTCGACCCGCAGCGGCGGTGCACGCCGATGATGAAGATCGGGGCATCCGACGGGCTCATGGAACCGGCTGTTCCGAGGCTTCGAGGTACGGCAGTGGAGACGCGTCCTCAGGAGGCGGCGTCGGCTGCCGTCCCCGAAGGCGGTCCCAGAGATCCTTGGCCGCGTAGGCCCAGCGCGGATAGACCCGCCGCGCCAGCAGTTCGGCCACGTCGGGCCGGTCGGCGTACGTCCTCAGGTAGTCGCGCAGCGCGAGGAACTGGGGCCAGTCACGCTTCCAGTAAGCGGCCCAGGCGATGTCGAGTAGCTTTCGCATGCTGGCCTCGCCCAGAGCTGTGAGCCGTTCCGACGACAAACCGCAGTCGTTCCTTCGAAGCCACTCCCGCGTCGCCGCGTGCCACCGGGCGCGAATCCCCACGGCCGAGCTGAACGACGCCGCATGGCATCGCCTTTCCGTCAGCACTTCAGGAACCAGCACGATGCGGCCGTGCTGCCCCAATGCGATGTAGTAAAACACGTCCTCGCAGTCGCGGCACCAGGTCGCGAAGCGCACGGGCAAGTCCCGGCGCACGATCAAGCTCGAGATGTGCAGCGTGTTGCCCAAGCTGAACAGACATTCCGGCGTGTAGCGCACGTCTTCCGGTACGTGCGAGAAGTCCTTGATCTCGTCCCGCGCGCCGAAGTTGTGCCAGTTCGTGCAAATCCCAGCCACACCCTCCTCCGCCGCGAGCAGCTGCCGCTCGAGCTTCTCTGGGTGCCACAGGTCATCGGCGTCCAATAGCGCGATCCAGTCGCCTTGCGCCTCGTCGATCCCGCGATTTCGCGCCACGGAGTGGTGGAGGTTCTCCTGCCGGATGACGCGCACCGGCGAGCCGTACGACGCGGCGACGGCGGCCGAACCGTCGGTCGATCCGTCGTCCACCACGAGCACCTCCAGCGGGCGGCGCGTCTGCGCCAGCACCGAGTCGAGCGCCGCGCCGAGGAATTCCTCGGCGTTGTAGCATGGGATGACGACGGAGACGGAGTCGAACGACGGCATGCCGTCTAGCCTCCTCTAACCAGGGCCTCGAATCGGTCCTTCAAGGCGTACAACCACCGCGGATAGACCCGGCGGCGGAGCAGGCGCCGGACCTCCGGCCCCTCTCCGTACTGCTGGAGGAAACGCCTGAGCGGCACAAACTCCTCCCAGTTGCGCGCCCAGTAGGCGGGCCAGGCATGGCGGAGGGCCCGAGCGACCATGCCCGCACGGACCTTGGCCAGCGTCTCAGCATCGAGCCGGTCGGCGTTGCGGTCGAGCCATTGGGCGTAGGTATCGTACCACGCGGCTCGGGCCCCGGGGGCCGCGGTGAGCGACGTGTCGTGATACCGCGTGCGGACCAGCCGCTCGGAGACCAGAACTGCTCGGCCGCACTGCAATACGTCGAGGAAATAGAGCTTGTCCTCTCCCCAAGTCGCCCAGGTCGGGAACCGCGCCGGAAGGCCGGACGCCACGAGCAGCGTCGAGGTGTTGAAGTGCCACCGCTCCAGTAGAAGCGATTCGGGCGAGTAGCGCTCCGGCTCAGACACCGCCCGGACGTCCGAGGCTGTCGTGCGCGCGCCGAACCCGCTCCATTCCGTGTGCACGCAAGCGACGCCGGGCCGCAGGGCCGCGATCTGCTTCTCCAGCTTGGTCGGCTCCCACACGTCGTCGGCGTCGAGGAAGGCGAGCCAGTCGCCACGGGCCTGTTCGATGCCGCGGTTACGCGCGGCCGAGGGGCCCAAGTTCTCCTGGCGCAGGACGCGGACCGGCGGGCCGTACGACTCGGCGATCGCGCCCGAACCGTCCGCCGATCCGTCATCGACGACGATCACCTCCCGCGGCGGCTGCGTCTGCGCGAGGACCGAGTCGAGCGCCTCGCGAAGGAATGCGGCGCCGTTGCGGCAGGGGATGATAACGCTAACGTGACTACACCTGGTCATCCGGGGCCGAAGCATATGGCGTAGCGCGTTTCTTGTGTCGCGACTGACGGGACATCCACGCCCCCAAGCCGTCCAAGGCGTCCTTGATCGGGTAGAGCCAGCGAGGATGGACCCTCTTCCTCAGAAGCGCCGACACGCCGGGATGATCGGCGTAGTGCTTCAACTCTCTGCGAAACGGCAGGTAGTCGTCCCACTCCCTACGCCAATAGGAAAGCCAGGCCCGCTCCACGGCGCTTGAGAGCATTTCCTCGCGGAGCGTGGCAGCGAGATCAGGGTCGAGGCCGGCGCGGTTCTCACGAAACCAGCGACTCGTTGCATAGAAGCGTTTGGCCTGTACCCCGGAGGAGGTGCTCTGTCGAACCGCATGGGCGCGGTACGCGGTCAGCGGCTCCGGTATGAGCACCATTCCCCCAAACCGGCGCACCTCTGCGAAGTAGAGCGAATCCTCCGCGTACCTGGTCCAGACCGGAAACCGAGCGGGCAATGATCGCGGAACCAGGACGCTAGACATGTTCAAGTGGACGCGTCCCAGCAGCAACCGCCACAGAGCATAGCGATCCTCCTCGGGGACACGCGCGTATCGCACCGTGCGGTTGATCTGTCCAAAGTAGTACCATTCCGTGTGCACGCAGACCACCCCCGGTGCCGCGGCAGCGATCTGCTTCTCGAGCTTGGTCGGTTCCCAGTAATCGTCGGCATCGAGGAACGCGATCCAGTCGCCGCGGGCCTCGTCGATGCCGCGGTTCCGCGCAACTGACTCGCCCTGGTTCTCCTGCCGGAGGACGCGCACCGGCGGCCCGTACGACGCGGCGATGGCGGCCGAGTCGTCCGTGGAGCCGTCGTCGACTACAATCACGTCCAGCGGTGGATACGTCTGCCCGAGCGCGGAGTCGATCGCCTCGCGCAGGAACTCGGCGCCGTTGTAGCAGGGGATGACGGCCGAAACGGAGGGGCTCATCATTTGTCGCTGTTCACGTTCCAAGGGGCGGTCCCGCCTTGAGGTGCTCCGCTTCGAGTCACGATCCCCTCAAGTGTTCGGCCACCTTGCGCAGCCCCCGGGCGCACTGGCGCATGAACCGCTCGGGCACTTTCGCCATCGCGTCCATGGAGATGAGTCGGCCGCGCAGGCCCTCGGCGGCGGGCAGGTGCGGGGCGGGCTCGCAGCGCCGCTCGGCGTCCTCCAGGCAACTCGCCTCCAAGGGACCGCCCATCCGGTAGATCGGCGCGTCGTGCAGGTATCCGTAGCGGTCGAATCGGGCAGGCACGCCCTCGGCTCGCACGGCCTGGACGAACCGATCGCCGCGGCCCTTGAGTTCCTCGGCCATCACGAAAAGGAACTCCAGGAAGCCACCCCGCTGGGCGCCGGGAAGCGTCTCGACCGGGCGGATCGCCCTGCAACCGGCGAGCTCCTCATTCAGGATATCCCAGTTCCGCTGACGAAGCCGGTTCAGCTTCGGCAGGCGCCGAAGACTGGCGTCGGCCAGCAGGACCGCGAACAGATGGGGACGATATTTCGGACCCAGGTGCATGATTCCAATATCAAACGTGCGCCTTTCCAAGTCCACGCCGACGCGCACGGGATGGCCCAGCGCGAGCATGCGGTCGAAATAGCGAGGGTCGGAGCAGACTGCCACGCCTCCCTCGCCGGCGCTGACCGCCTTCAATCCCTGAAGGCTGAAGCAGCCGACCTCGCCCCACGCGCCGACGGACCGCCCCCGGTACGAAGCGCCGTGGGCGTGCGAGCAATCCTCGATGATCGGCAGGCCGTGTTTGTCGGCGACCGCGCGTATCGCGTCCATCGCGCACGGGTTGCCCCACACGTGGACGGCCATCAGGGCCTTGGTTCTCGGCGTCACGCGCTGGGCGATGTCTCGAGGGTCCGCCGTGAGGGTGCGCGGATCGATGTCGCAGAACACGGGCCTCGCCCCACAGCACCGCACGGCCGAGGCGCTTGCGTGGAAGGTGTAGGTGGGCAGAATGACCTCGTCTCCAGCGCCGACCCCCACGGCAAACAGCCCGGCGTGCAGCGCGGCGGTCCCGCTGTTCATGGCCAGGGCCAATTCCACGCCGGTCAACCCCGCGAAGCGGCGCTCGAAGTCGCCGATCGGCCCGCTAGGCAGAAAGCCGGTGTTCACCCCACGCGCCAGGTGGGCCAGGATCGGCAGCGCGTCGAGGAGACGCACGTGCCGCCAGCGATCGCGGGCGGGCGACGCAACGGCCCTGGGACCGCCGTCCATCGCGAGCGCCTCGGCCGGCTTCTGGACCGTCTCATCGGGCCTTGGCAGCGTGGTAGTCATCCCGCGTGATTCCTCGGTAGAACCGCGACGAGCCGTCCAACGGCAGCTCCACCGGGGAGCCGCAGATCGCCGATGTGTAGATCGCCGCGCAAAGCTCGAAGCTGACTCGCGACTCCGCGGCGGTCACCGGAATCGGCGCGTTGCCCTGGACCGCCGCCAGGAATTCACGAAACAACGGGGTGTGACCGCCCTCGTCCCTCCAGGGCGGCAGCAGCCCCACCCTCCGTTTCAGGCGGACCGCCAATCGCCCCAACCGGGCCTGCCAGCCGGGCCGCCACGGCAGGTCGCCCAACGGCCAGCGATGCTCCAGCTTGTGGATGATCTCGGGCATGCGATCGCGGGCCGCGAGGCTGAGCTTCCAGGGGATGCCGGCGGCGCCTCGTTCTCCCACCAGGTCGAGTTGCTCGACGAACCCGTGAGGATTCGCGCTGACGCAAAGGGAAGCCAGCGCCCCGCTCTCGAACTCGATGTTGGCGGTCACGTGGTCTTCCGACTCGATGGGGTAGAGGAACGTGCCCATCATCGCCTCGACCCGCCTGGGTCTGCCCAGCAGCCAGCAGAGCAGGTCCACCTGGTGGATGGCCTTGGTCAGGAGCACCCCGCCGCCGGCGAGATCCCAGGCTCCCCAAACGCCCCTGTTCACGAGATGCGTCGGCGGAGGGTCGTAGCGGAGGCAGCGTGCGAACCGGATCGGCCCCAGGTGGTTGCCATCGGCTAACCACTTCAATCGCATTAGCGCCGGCTTGTAGCGCAGCTGGTGGACGACCGTGAGCTTACCTGACGCTTCCTCGGCGGCGCGGACGATCTCATCGACCTCGGCCAGGCTCAAAGCCAGCGGTTTCTCGCAGATGACGTGCCTGCCGGCGCGGAGCGCCTCGAGGACCATGTCGCGGTGACATCTGGGGGGGGTGCAGATGCTGACGGCCGCGGCGTCGGTCTTGTCCAGCAGGTCGCGCCACTCCGCGGTGTGGAAGGGGATGTCGTGCGCTGCGGCCGCGCGGGCCGCGCGCTCGGCGTCCACGTCGGCCACCCCGGCGATCGGGACTCCCAACTCCCGGCACGCGCGCACGTGGTCTTCGAAAATGGTACCGGCGCCGATGACGGCTACTTGCATGAGCTAGTTCCCGGTGGCCGATGTCGTTCCGCTACCAAGTAGTACGGGTCCTTTCGCAGTTGATCGACGAGAAAAGCATGCGTTTGCTGCGCGCTCGGGACGAATAGGAGTTGTCCGAGGCCCAACCTCGCCATGCTGAGCAGACCCTCCTCCTGGAGGACGCGATCCATGGCCGCAAATCTTCGCGGCAGGTCCATATTCTGCCGCCACATGAGGATTTCATGGACACGGTTCGCGCGGTCCAGCACCCTTAGCAAGCAGCGGTCGGCGAAGTAGAGGTACTCGCACCCCGCTTCATCCTCGGCGGTGTGGAAGAGCGTGTACGTGTTCATGCTCGCGCCGAACATCAACACCGACGCGTCTAGATCGATCAGCTTCGTGTAAGGCGTGCCGTGGCCACAGGGCGTGTCGCACCGTTCATGGCTGGCAATCAGATCCGAAGCCCGCGGGCCTCTCGCGGCGACCGAGTGGGTGGGGTGGATGCTTCGCAAGGCCCCTGGCAGCCGGCGAAACGAATTCGTAATCTGCCCCACAACCGACTCCGTGGCACGCGGATCAAATACGGGCGCCACGGGCGGTGATCCCTTCGGATAGCAGTAGGTGTGGGTGGGCAGGCAGAACGTATCACACCATCGCCCGACACCCTCGATTACCGTCATCGCGCCGCCCCGCACGTAGCCGCAACGCGACAAGGACGAATGCATGAAAATGCATTCGCGGCGTTGACCGATCAGAGCTGTCAGTTTCGAGTCAATCGCCCTCAAGCCCACCGGGAAGCACAAGCGGCGCGCGCGTCGGAATAGCCGATATGCGGCATCTCCAATGCGCGAATCGCATCTCAGGACCCGCGAGCTCATCTCCGATCGTTTCCGGCCTACGTCGTAATCAAGGGGCGGTCGTCCCTATCGCGCCGCTAGCGCCTAACCCCCTCCAGAAGGAAAAAGACGTTGCCCTGAGCGTTCGCGGGAAAGGCGTCAACGCTGAAGTCGTGGAAGAGATCGCTGTATCGGGCTTCCACCTCCGCTGGCGTCGCGAAATGCCGCACATGCGAGACGTAGGGGAAGTTGGGCACGGTGGCATAGCAATGCGTGCCGCTTCGCAGCCGCCTGCCGATTCCTAGATCGTCCTCCACGTGTTCGAGGAACTCCATGCAAACGACGGTGTCGTAGGGGTAGGTTTCGATCAAGTCGGAATGGAACACGTCGGCGAGGACGAACGTGAACTCTGGGCACGCGGCGCGGGCCATCGCGATCGTCTGTTGGCTGAAGTCGAGGCCGCAGTAGTCGGCCAGCCCCTTGTCGCGCAAAAGCGCGCCGAATTGCCCCGGACCACACCCAATGTCGAGCACGCGAGCGGGGCGTTGGTGCATCATCCGGTCTGCAATCACGGACCACAGAAAGTAATAGTGCGATGCAGTGTAGTGCTGCCGGTAGTGCTGGGTCGTGGCGTAGGTTTCGTCGTACCAGGCGGCATCCTGCTGCCCGAAGCGGGCTGGATCCGGCGGAGGCTCCTCCTGCTGCGGCTCCGCCGTTTCGACAAGTCCGGCGATTCGCCTCACGGCGCACCAAATCAACGGTGGCGTAAGTGACTTAACCATCGCCTTCGCGGCGTGCGTGATCGACACGGCCGGCTGGGAACGCTTGTGTTCCCTGGACAACCCCCTTGCCTCGTGATCGGGAACACTCACAGGATTCGATAATTGCAGTCGGCCGTCACGAAGAAGCAGCCGCCGTCCCCGCGCGGGGGCCGACCCGTGCCGAACACATCGGCCTCGGTCACCATGAAGCTCGCGGCGTTGACGATGTGGTCTGCGCTTTCGCGCGCGTTCGTAGTGATCCCGAGGCGCAGGCTGTAGGTGCCCGGTAACAGTGGCACGGCCGGGATCCGAAAGGCGACCTCGCCGCCGCGATCAAAGGCCGGTAACGGCTCAGGAAGCAGTTCATCGGTCTGCATCCGGCAAAGGCTGAATCCCGCGGCGTCGCTGATCCCGACCCCGACGATTACGCCCAAGGCCGGCTGCGCGCAACGGAACCGCAGTACAATTGCCAGCGGCTCGCCCATACGAACGGCCGCGGACGGCCGGCCCTCGCCGTCCAGGAGAACGACGCTGGTGAATCGCGCCTTCTGAGACCCGCCTCGTCCCGTCAGGGACTCGAGGTCGCAATGCGCGTTTGGAACGGCGGTCCGTGAGAGGTAGCGGTCCACCGCCTCGCGGACCGGCCCGTTGAAGACGCACTTCCCCGTGTCGAGAACGATCGCCCGGGAGCAAAGGGACTGGATCGCACCCATGTTGTGACTGACGAAGACTACGGTCCTGCCGCCTTGCCCGACATTGCTCAACTTGCCAAAACACTTCTTCTGGAAGTCCGCATCGCCGACGGCGAGGATCTCGTCAACGATGAGCACCTCGGGATCGAGGTGCGCCGCGATGGCGAAGCCCAGACGCGCCTGCATGCCCGAGCTATACCGTTTCACCGGCGTGTCCAGGAACGGCTCGATTCCTGAGAAGTCGATGATCTCGTCGAACTTGGCAAGGATCTCGCGTCGGCGCATGCCGAGAATCGTTCCGTTCAGGAAGACGTTCTCGCGGCCCGTGAGATCCGGATGGAAGCCGGCCGCTATCTCAATCAGCGCCCGGACACGACCGTTTACCTTCACATGGCCTCGGTTGGGTGCCAAGACCCTCGCCAGGATCTTCAATAGCGTGCTCTTGCCTGCTCCGTTGGCTCCGATGATGCCCAGCACCTCTCCTCGCCGAACCTGGAAGCTCACGTCCTGAAGGGCCCAGAAATCGCCCTCGCCGAGTTCATCCGTCCTCGGCCTCCTCCCTAGCAGCCGCCTGGCCAACGCGGGCAAGACGTCTCGAAGGCTGTCGAGGAACTCGCCCCGGTGGAATCGCTTCCAAACCCTCCCCACTTCAATCGCGACGTCGCTCATTGGCTATTGCGTAGCTAGGAAGCCCAAATCATGAAATACGATTCGGGTCCCCGCGGTCGGGACGAAGGCGAAGAAACCGTAGGTCGAGCGATCGTTGTTCGGGATCGCGCGAGGTCGTCCGTCGACAAGCAGTTGGGCCATCCCCTGTTGTATCCACAGATGAACGCGATGCCTCTCGCCGGCATCGAATTCGACGGAGGATCCCCTCGCCGAGAGGTCTTTGGGTCGAAGGCTCAGGAGGCACTCCCCCTTCTCCACGGTAAACGAGGCAACGAGCCGCTTGGTGAATACGTCCTCGTTTGCGAACAGGATCATCTTCCAGGGCGATGCCCCATCGCCGCGGCAGTCCACCTCGTATCCTCCCTCCACCTCCCGCACGCTGAACAGATGACTGCCATCGTTCTTCCACGAGTTGCGAGCGTAAGTCAGAAACGCGACGTTCTTCAGGTTCTCCGGCGCCAGGTAATGCTTAGGCCCTTCTTCCCGCTCCTCCTTCCCGTCTATCCCCTCCAGCCGCTTCTCCACCTTCGCCTTTACCAGCCCGGAGAGGCTCGGCAGGGCCTTCTCGTACCAGTGCGCGGCTCGGGCTTGCAGGCGGGACTGGGTGGTGCCGGTCTCGTCTTCGGCCAGGGCCCACCAGCCGTCGCCCAGGGCGGTCTGCGCGGCGGCGTCCTCCGCGCCTCGTAGATCTCGGGCCGCGAGGTCCTTGAGCTTCGCATCGCTGCCCAGGGCGAGCATCGGAAGTCCCCGCTCCCAGTCGCCCTTGACGAAGCCGTAGTACTGGCCGACCACGAAGTTCGCCTTGGGGTCGGCCGGCGACGTCTCGAGCGTCTTCAGGGCCACTTGGACCTGGCGAAAGAGCCTTTCATTCTTGTCCAGGTCGCGCCGCTGGGCCGTCACGCGGTTGGCGAGCGCGGCGTCGCGGCTTCTCCTCGCCGACGAGGCGGCCAACTGGTTCAGACGCGTGGCATTGTCGAAGTCGTCGTCCGAGCCCGCCTTCTCGGCCAGCGCCATGGCGGCCTCGGCCACGCCCTTGTACTGATCGGTCTTGGAAGCCTTCTTGGCAGCGGCTTCGAGGACTTCGAGCTTCAGGTCCGTCGCCGCGGTCTGGAACGACCCGGCCAAGGCGTTGGCGGCACGGAAGGCAAGGTCCAAGTCGGGGATCCCCGCCGCCATGTTCCGGGCTGAAAGAAGGAGCACGTAGCGATTCGCCGAATCGTCCGCCGTCGAGGCCTCTGCCAGGAGTTTCTCGGCCACCGCGCGCTTCGCGTCGGGCGTTCGCGCGGCCGCTGCCTCGGCGCCAAACACCTCCTCCACCAACCCCATTGCCTTCTTCTGCGAAGCGGCATCCGGCACGGGCTCGCGCGACTTCGAGCCTCCGGAGAAGATCCCCTGTCCCATGGTCGAAGCGGCGGTCATCCACGCGGCGAGAAGCAGCAGGCGAGCGTTCATGGATGGATTCCTGCGGAGTGCGGACGGCGCGACCGGAACTGCGTCACGCCTGAATTTGGAGACAAGGCCCACATCCCGCAGTCTAGCAAATCGTCACTCCCGGCGGCAAGAATCGGCCAGGTAGGCATCGAGCGCCTGTTGCAGCGTGCCCTGTTCGTCGAGCAACCACAGGGCTGCCTCGCGCAGGGCCCCCTCGCCTCCGCGGCTCGCCAGCACCCGGTCGGCTTCCTCCTGGAAGAGCGGGCTGGCGTCGGCGACGGCCAAGGCCACGCCACAAGAGCGGGCGAGAAGAATGTCGTTGATCTCGTCCCCCACACAGGCAAGATTCGGCCACTGGAGCCCGTTTTCCGTCAGCCACGCTTCCAGCGCGCCCCGCTTGTCGCGGCAGCCGACGAAACAGGCGTCGGCGCGAAGCTTCACGGCCCGCCGCGCGACGCCGGGATGCGTTTCCCCGCTGGCGAAGACCACGCGCACGCCCGCCGCGCGGAACAGCGCGACGCCGGCCCCGTCGCGGACGTTGAACTTCTTCAGCTCCTGCTCCCCGTCGGAGTAATACATGCCCCCGTCGGTGAGCGTGCCGTCGATGTCGGCCACGATCGCACGGACGCGGAGCACGCGTTGCGCGAGCGGCTCGGGTCTGGAGGCGGGGCCTTTCATCGCAGGGTTACTCGAACATCTCCGGCATCAGGTGGACCCGCGGCGGGATCGCCCTCTTCGCCCTGCGGCCGAGCAGGCGCTCGCGCTGGTGCCACGAGAGCCCGGCGGCCGGGCTGAGCATAACCAGAGCCTCCTCGCTGAGGACCTCGCCCGGCTCGATCGGCCGCGCCGAGGCGAGCGACCGCCCGAGCCTGCGCCGCGCGCCCTCCGCGGCGGCCAGGCGCTCCTCGTTCGGCACGGGCCGCAGGGCTCGCTCCACGTTGCGGATGTCGCGAGTCATGCGCCACAGGCCGTCCGGCTCCAGGGCCCCGGCGTGGTCGCTCCCCTTCAGGCGGCGGCTCAAGGTGATGTGCTTCTCGACCACCTCCGCGCCCAGGCACACGGCGGCCACGGGCACGACGATGCCGATCGAGTGATCGGAATACCCCACGCGGTACTTCGGGTAGCGGGCCTTGAGCCGGCCGATCCGCGGCAGGCCGATGTGGGCGTACTGCGCGGGGTACTCGGAGACGGCGTGCAGGATGGTGATCTCCTCGTGCACGCGGGCGATCTCGTCGATCGCCGCGTCGAGCTCCTCCTCCCCGCTCATGCCGGTGGAGAGGATGATCGGAATCCGCGTCTGGGCCAGGGCACGCAGCAGCGGCACGTGGGTCAGATCGCGCGAGGCCACCTTGAGGTAGTCGATGCGGACCATCTCGCACAGGCGCGCGCACCGCGGCGAGCAGAGCGTCTCGATGAACAGGAGTCCCTTCTCGTGGGCGTACTGGCCCAGATCGCGGTGCTCCTCGTAGCCCAGCTCGAGGGCCTCGCGATGCTCGCCGTAGGTGGGTCCGAAAGCGTGCGGCGACTCGTACCGCGCGTGGCAAGCCTCCTCGACGAGCTCCTCGGACATATCGCGCTTCTGAAGCTTCACGGCGTCCACGCCGGGGAGCTGCTCGTCGGAGAAGTGATCGATGATCGGCATGGCCGCGATGTCGATCAGCGACTGGGCGAACGCCATCGAGCCATTGTGGTTCTGCCCCACTTCGGCCACGATCAGCGTGCGGCCGGGCGCGGCTCGATCGGATTCCGGAAGCGGCGCGTCCATGGTGATCAGCACGGGTCCTCGCATCGCTGGGGCTGCGGACGGCGCGCGTCGGGCGTCACGCGCACGGCCGGCTTCCCGTCGCGGCGGTTCGCCTCGGCCATCGCGCCGCGGAGCTCTGGCACGCCGGAGAGCCACTCGACCAGCTCGCGCCTGGGGCGCTCGATCGGTCCATCGGAGAACACCGCGCGAAGCCGCCGGAGGTCCTCCGAGGTGTCGCAGGTCAAGCGGAGCCACGGCCGGTCGGCCCACGCGGGCATCGGGAGCCACGTGCAGTCGCAGTCCGGGTTCGTGTAGATGCCCAGCGTGACGTGCTCGGTCACCTCGGGCGGCGGATCGCCGTCGGCCAGGCGACGCAGGGCGTCGGGCGATACGCACTCGACAAACAGGCCGCTCGGCGTGCAGATCGAGGGCACTCCGTCGGACGTGACAAATCCGGCGTAGTCCACGCGCCGCGCCTCGAAGAAGCCGGCTAGATCGCCGACGAGATGCGGATCGATCAACGGATTGTCGGCACACACGCGAACCACAGGGTCGGCGCGGCAGGCTTCCACGGCGAGCAGCAATCGGGCCAGCACGTCCTGCTCGGGTCCGCGGATCACCCGCAAGCCGCGACGGCGCACGTGGTCTTCGATCGCGTCGTCGCCGGGCGACCTCGAGGTGGCCACCACGATCTCGGACAGGCCCGCGCGCCGATCCTCCAGCGCGTCCAAGGTGCAGTCCAGCAGCGTACGCTCGCCGTCCATCGGCGCCAGCGTCTTGCCGGGGCATCGCGAGGAGCCCATCCTTGCCTGGACCACGGCCACGGCCTTCATGCCGACTGCGCGTCCTTCCTTTCCCGGTGCATGCCGACGACCCTGCTCGATTCAGATGTACTCAGCGTACAGAAACTCCATGCGATGGAACAGCCACCAGGCCCCGAGTGTGCCGAGCAAGGCCCACGACGCCGAGTAGGCCAGGTACCAGGGAGTCCAGATCAGCATCTCGGCGCCGTCGGCGGGGTGGCTGATCGCGGCGAGGAGGCCTTGATGCTCGACCACGGCCAGGCGGAGCCCTTCCAAGAGCGGGGCCAGGGGATTGAGCATCATCAGGAAGCCGCCCGTCGGACCGAAGAACTCCGGCTCGTAGAACACCGGGGTGAAGAAGATGCCGAACGTGATGATGACCTGTGCGACGTACTTCACGTCGCGGAAGAACACGTTGGCGCAGCTCAGCAGTAGCGCGGTCCCGAACGCCAGCAGCACGAGCAGCACCAGAAGCGGCAACGCCCAGAGGGCCGCGAGGCTCAGTCCCACGCCCGGAATCAGCACCAGCATCGCGGCGAGCACCGACGCCCCGATGGCCGAATCGAATGCCTGGACCAGCACGGCGGAAAGCGGGAACACCTCGCGGGGGAAGTAGATCTTGGTGACCAGGGCGATGTTGCTGGTCAGGCTCGCGGTGGAGAACCCCAGGGCCCCGGCGAAGAACGACCAAGCCAGGGCCTTCACGGCCATGCCCGCCACCGCGGCCGTCTGCAGGGGCTGGCCGGACACGCGGGCCATGGCGTACTTGACGAGAAAACCGGCGGCCACGACCATCATGGGCATGAACAGAGCCCAGCCGAATCCCATCACCGCCTGCTTGTAGCGGATGCGCACGTCGCGGAGCACGATCTGCCAGAGCAGCTCGCGATAGACGATCAACTCGCACGCCATCTCGCGGAACACGCCCACCAGGCCGGGCGAGGGATCGGCCGGGTCAGGCAACCCGGACCCGTCCCCGCCGCTGCGCGCGGGCTCCGCGACCGAAGGCGTCCCGCTCGGCTCGGGAAGGGCCCCGTTCTCGGCCGGGAAGTCTTCTCGCTGGCGGGTCAACTCAGTCATGAAGAGGAAACACTCTCGCCGTCCGGGGCTACGGGGCCGGGAGTCCTATTCCGGCGATGCCCCGGTTGCATCCGCGCCCCTTCTCGAGAGACACTCACGACCCCCTGAGCCCCTTCCACTACGCGAGGACGGGCTGCGGCTCCTCCAGCGGCTCTTCCAGCAACGGCTCCCCGGCCTCGGGCCGCGGAAGGAGGGAGTTCATCTTCAGCACCCCCGCCCCGAGGAGCACGATGTAATAGGGTGTTTCCAGGCTGACCAGGCTGACGAACGTCCCGGCCACGGCATATCCCACCACGGCGGCGATCACCATTCGGGCCGCGTCGGGGAACCAGGGATCGGCCACGTGGGCCCGTCGTTTGGTCAGGCCGTAAAGACGCTTGACGGTCAGCCCGTAGAACAACAGGAGCAGCGCCAGGCCCGGCACGCCCAGCTCGGCCCCCGCCTGCATCCAGACCGAGTGCGCGTAGATCCGCTTGACGTTGCGGCGGTCGCATTCCTCGAACCAGTGCCCCGGGCCGACGCCGAGCACCGGACTCCGCTTCATGGCGTCGAGGCAGTAGCCCCAGTACTCCAGTCGGGTGCTGGCCGAGGCGTCGCGCTCCTTGGGATCGACGAAGACGGTCATGAACCGCTCGCGGACCTGGTCGCCGGCGAGGCGGAACGCGAGTGCCACGAGCAGCAGCAGCATCAGGTAATGCTTCGGCTCGCGGCGGATGAGCACGAAGCTCGACAGGCCCACCACGCAAAGGGCTACCATGCCCCCGCGCGACCAGGAAAACATGATCGTGTGCGCCATCAGCACCGCGGAGACCAGGGCGATGGCCTTCATCCACAGCCGTTTCTCTCCGAAGCCCAGAAACATGGCCATGCCCACCCCCACGGCCATTTGCACAGCCACGCAGTTGTTGTCCATGCCCGCGAACCCGTCGCGGGCGACGCGGTTCAGCCCGGCGTAATAGCTCACGTTCAGCTCGTACGCCAGGTAGCCGATGCTCAGCACGATCACCCACGCCAGTTGCCTGAGCTTGGCCGTCGAATCCATGAGCGTCAGGCCGATGATGAACGGAAGCACGATCTTGGCCTGCTGCACGACATAGAGCTGGCCCAGGGCGGGGATGTCGGAGCAGGCCCAGCCCACGATGCCCCAGAAGAAGAAGGCCAACAGGGCCAGCATCGTGCCCGAGGCCCGCCCCAGCTTCCAGGTGCCGGTCCCCTTGATGATCCAGCCGAGAATCATCGCCACCGCCACGATGCGATCGAAATTGCCGCCCTGGAGGTTCGCCCAATACCACATCGACGGCGGCTTGATGATCGAGAAACAGACGTAGATCAGAAACCCGACGTAGGGGTAGAACAGGCTGACGACGGCGCCGCCGTACGTGGCCGAGTAGGTGAACAAAAGGCCTTTCATCGCCGTCTTCCGTTGATCCTGGGGAGTGCACGCGGAAACGCCCTGCGGGCGCGGCCGTTCCGCCGGCGCGGAGGCCGCACCGTCCATGGCAGCCGGGCGCAGCTCCAGCTCGCACGATTCTCAGGCATGACTTTCCACCGGGGCCGCCGCTTGCGCGGGGTGCCTTTCCTCGCCTCGTGCCGCGTCCGCAGACATCGTGGGGCGATCCGAAAGCCCCATCAACCCGGCCAGGGCACCCAGTTGGTGCTCCCAGCGGTGGTGGGTCTCGACGTATCCCCGTCCAGCCAGGCCAAGCTCGGCACGGCGATCGCGGCTGGCCAGCAGCCCGGCAAGCGCCTCGGCCCACTCACTGGGCGTCTCGGCGCTGAGGGCATGACGGCCGGGCTCGACGGCCAGTCCTTCGAGGGCCTGCGGGCTGGCCAGCACCGCCTTGCCCAGGGCCATCGCTTCGAGCACCTTGTTCTGGATTCCCCTCGCTACCCGGAGCGGAACCACCACGGCCGCGGCCTGGCGCACGTGGAGCCGCACGTCGTCCACCTCGCCCACCACGTCCACGCCCGGCAGCTTCGCAACGCGCCGCAGCACGGGCGAGGGATTGCTCCCCACCACGGCGAACCGCGCATCGGGCCGCTGTCGGCGAACCGCCGGCCACACCTGCTCGCAGAACCACAGCACCGCGTCGAGGTTCGCCCGATAATCCAGCGCTCCGATGAACACGCATCCGCGCTCCGCGGCGCGCTCGTCGGGCGGCCCCGGCTGGAAGTAGTCCAGATCGACGCCGTTGGGCAGGACGTGGACCTCGCCGCCCTGGCAGAAGCTCCGCAACAGCGCGGCCTCCGCCTGACTGACCAGGGTCACCGCCCGGGCCGAGCCGACGATCGTCTTCTCCAACCGGCGAAGGCGCCGTCCTTCGAGTTCGAACAGGCGCCGTCTCCAGCCGCCGCTGGTGGCCGCGTAGTCCAACCACTTCTGGCTGTCCACGTCCACCAGGTCCGCCACGGCCGGCACCTCGTCCAACCCCTTCACTCGCAGATACTGGAACGTGCTCGAGCAGAAGACGAGCACCGCGCGGTAGGACGTATCGCGGCTCCACCGCCGAAGCACCCGACGCAACCGAGACGAAGCGAACAGGCCCACGGTCGCCGTCCCCCCGACGGCCACCGATCCGGCCGCGCGGATCCACCGCGACGCCCGCCCCACGGGCACGGCCGCCATGCGCCGGCACCGCGACCGGAGCGCCTCCAGGTCGCACGCCGGCGCCCCGCGGAGGCACGGGAACGCCAGATCGACCTGGGCGCGCTCGGCGAGAAACTCGAGCATGTGGAACGACCGGATCCGGTCTCCGCGGTTGGGCGGATACGGGATGCGGTGAACCAGGAACAGGACGTGGGGTCGCAAATCTCCCATGGGTCGCCGTCAGTTGTTCGCCGCCCGGTCCACCACCTCGCGAAGCGGGGCGAACGCGAACGCACCGAGAAGCCCCTCGAGGCGCCTCTCCGTCGATCTCAGGTTCAGGTAGTGGCGCAGCCGCGATAGCCGCGCAGCGCCCGCGATCCGCGGCTGTCCCGGGTCGATCTCCCAGGGGTGCACGTAGAACACGAACGGCCTCCCCCGGGCGTTCACGCCGCGCAGCCCGCGGAGCGACCACCACAGCGGATAGAGGCGGAAATACCCTCCCCCGGAAACCGGCACGTTCATCCAGGCGAAGCGGCGGATCGACATGGGGAACTCCCAGATCGGCCCGGCCGCCGTGTCGATGCGATGGATCTCGGCGGGCGCGTCGGGCATGCCGTAGCGGTCGTGGCGGATGGGAAACACGCTCGAATCGATGCGGAAGCCCTCCTCCACCAGGATCGGCAGGGCCCACAGCGAGTCGCGCGTGATCGAGAAGCTCGGGGCGCGGTACGAAACGACTTCGGCGCCCGTGGCGTCCTGGAGCAGGTCCCGCACGCGCACCAGATCTTCGCGAAACTCGTCGGGCGTCATTCGATAGACCAGCCGGTGGCCGTAACTGTGCGCCCCGATCTCGTGGCCGGCGGCGTGCACCCGGCGGACCAGG
The DNA here is from genome assembly GCA_964434165.1 of uncultured Pirellulales bacterium. Lineage (GTDB taxonomy): Bacteria > Planctomycetota > Planctomycetia > Pirellulales > Thermoguttaceae > CAYSUS01. Next base: position 57,940 of record CAYSUS010000008.1, on the reverse strand, counting down.
TCGGGAAACCGCTCGGCCACCCAGCCGAGAACGAAGAACGTCGCCCTGACCTCGTGCCGCGCCAGAAGCGCGAGCATCCGCCGCGTGTTGGCCTCGACGCGGCTCTCGTACCGGTCCCAATCCGCGGGACGCACGACGTGGTCGAACGCGCTAACGTGGAAGTAGTCCTCAACGTCAACCGTGAAGGCGTTGCGCAGCGTCACGGGGGAAGGGAAGCGGCCGGCTGGCGCCGCGATCGGTCGTGAACGGGCCACGGTCGTCAAGTCAGCCCTGGATCGCACTTGCCCGAGCGGAGCCGACGCCGACAGGGCAACCTTCAGGAACTGGTGGGAACGGTGTCCTCGCGCAGCAAGTGGGCCGGGCGCGAGCCGTTGGGGCCGGGCTGGATCTGGACGAGCTTCGCCCGGGGAAACGTCGAGGGCGCGCCCCCATCCGCCACGCGGTGCGGCGCCTGGTCGATTCGCGGCTGGCGAAACAGCCCAAGCTTGCGCGCCACCGCCAGCCCCGAGAACCCGAACAACCGCACGGCCGTGCAAACCAGGATCTTCAACTCCATCCTCCAGTCGGCCGTGGCGATGTACTCCAGGTCCAACACGAGCTTGCGCCGCACGCTGTCCACGTCCGTGTCGGGCGGAAGGTTGATCTGCGCCAGCCCCGTGATCCCCGGCGGGACCGCGTACCGCTTCATGTAGCCGGGCACCTCACGCGCGAGATACTCGGTGAACTCGGGTCGCTCGGGCCGCGGGCCGATCAGCGCCATCTGGCCCAACAGCACGTTGAGTAGTTGCGGCAGCTCGTCCAGGTGCACGGCCCTGAGCAGCTTGCCGAGCTTGGTGATCCGCGGATCGTTCGGCGCGGTCCACACCGGGCCGGTGAGGGCCTCAGCGTCGTGGATCATCGTGCGGATCTTCAGCAGCGTGAATGTGCGCCCGTTGCGCCCCACGCGCCTCTGGCGATAGATGCCCGGACCGTACGACGTCAACCGGACCAGGAAAACCAGCAAGACGATCACGGGGATGCCCGGCACCAGCAGGACGGCCGCGCCCAACTGGTTGAGCAGGCCCATCCAGCGGAAGTGCTTCTCGGCCACCGTCTCGGGCCTTTCGGCGCCAGGAGGGGCCGGCGTGCGGGGTTCGTCGGGGCCGGCTTTCGCCCTTCGCACGGCAATCGGCATTCGGTGTGACTCCGGAGGCTGCGTCTTGCGTTGCGCCGCGGCGGGCGGCTGGCAGGGGGCCGAGTTACGTTCCAACAGACAAGTTCAAGGGAGGGACGGGGCGACCTCAGGCTGCGGGGGCAACACCTCCCGCGGCCGCGCCCCCCGTCGGCACGTCATTGCGTCATCCGCAGCGCCCCCACCGCGCCGTGGATCGCGGGTGGAGAAGCAAGGCCGTCTTTAAGCCTAACCGTCATGGGGCACCGCATCAAGCAAATGGCCGGGGGCGGGTGTCAATCGATTCCCTCCACCTGGAAGTCCTCAAGCTCGACTGAAGCCCCCCGTTGGAGGAATTCGACGAGGACCAGCAACCGGGCCGTGCCCCGCCGCTTCACGACCACCCCTTCCAACCCGACCAGCGAGCCTGAGCGAACGCGGACGCGGTCGCCCGGCTCGATGCGGGCCTCGGGCGAGAGCGGGGCGCCGCTGTCGATCAACCGTCTGATCTGATGCAAGTCGTGCGCCAGGCGCTGTCCGTCGGGGACCTCCAGGCAGCGGGACACGCAGTTGGTGGTCATCGCCGTGTACCGATCCTGCTCGGCGCCCTGCACGAACACGTAGCCGCCGAACAGCGGCACCCAGGAGGTCCGCGCCCGGCCGTTCGGCGAGCGGGTCCGCCGGCAGATCATCGGTCCGTAGTGCCGGATGCGCAACGCGCGCAGCCGACGCATCAGGTCTTTCTCCCGGCGAGGCAGCGTGTACAGCGCCCACCAAGCCGCTTCGGCAAGCTCGGCCTGTCGGTCCTCGTCCAGCAGGTCGTCGGGGAAGATGTCGGGCTCGCGGGGGAGGATCGGCATGGGCAAATCGGACCGGTGGCCTTCGGTATCGCGAAAAAATCGGCGTCTTCCTGTCTACGAGGTGGTCAGCCCAACGCACTTCCTGGCGAGATCGCGCCGTCGATCTGCTTTCCGCGTGTCAGGGCTGGGCGAATACGAACCTGGCAGTCTAGAAGTCCGCGAAAACCGGGTCAATGCACAGCGCCGGCGCGCACTCCGTTCTCCTGGGTGACTCCCGTCCCCGCGCGCCGTGGCATGGGTTGTTCTTGCTTCTGTGCCGTCGAGCGCCGCGCGACCCCAAGGGTCAGTTCAATTCGCGTGCCGCCCCCCGACCGGACGCTCGCCGACGCCGCTCAACGTCCGGGGAAAAACCCGCCTTCCGCTGCAAGCTCGCATGAGGCCGGAGGTGGGCGGGGTTGCCGGGCCGCCTCAGTTGGGTTGTGTTCCGGCAACACGCTGGGGTCCGGTCGCAACGCGCGAGCCGAGCGCCGGGGGACCATGTCCTCTGCGCGGCCACGGCCCACCGCGCCAGCGGGCTCCGGCGGCGTTCGCCTAGCCAAGTGTACGACGTGAAACGCAAGTCGCTCCGATGAATAAGGATGGGGCGATCGGCAGATCCGCCCGGGCAGGTCAGGCGGCCGAGCCTGCCCCGCACGGAGAGGGCACCCAGACCCCGGCTCCGGGCCCGCGGACAAGGCACGGCTTCCAATTGGTCAACGGCTCCGGCGCCCGACTGGAGCAGCCCTCCGGTGGAGATTTGGCGCGAGCCGCCACAGAAGCACCGCTTCGGCTCCCGGGTTCTCCCCCGCCGCGCCGGTCCCCAAACCGAAATTCTTCATGCACTTAGCGTGTCCCGAGCCGCCCGAAGGCCCTCCAGTCCAGTCTATCCGCGCAGGCAGCCGAGTCAACGAGGTTGCGGGGGGGCCGGCCCGGGACGGTCTTCGCAGGGAACGACCATCGAGGTGCTACTCGCGATACCATCCATAGGGGGGGTGCACCAAGGAGGATTGCGCAGTCCCCGATCCTCCGCCCAAGCGAAGCCGCCTGCCGCAATCTGGGGGTGCTCGACGCCAGGGGGATTTTTCTCGAAGCGCGCGGGCAGAAGCTTGACATGGGAGAGGCGGCGAGAGTAGTATCAGGCGTAGAAGTTGCCCACTTTATCACGAGTGGTACGTTTCGTACGTCTCCCGGCGGCTCGGCAGGACGAGCGTCGGGGGGAATCCCGCGGGGCAAGTGCGGACAGCGAACGCTCGAAGGAGTTCGGCATGAACCATAAGGTAATCGCATCATTTGGGATCGCGCTCCTCGCCCTGGCCGTGCCGGCGCAGGCGGATTGGTTTGACAACTTCAACGGCGGTGCGAGCCTGTCGTGGCAATGGGGAACCGATGGGGGCAGCTTCCAGCCTGTGGAATACGACAACCTTTATTATGTCTACGGCGAGGAAACGGTGGTTGATCCCCCCGGTCTGCCGCCGCCGGTTACGACTCCCGCGGCGCTGTTTGGATACGGAAGTCCGCTCAGTGCAAGCAGCACTTTCACGGATGGCCGGGTGTTCGCCACGTTGAACCCGACCGGACAATACGTGACCGATGAGCTGCAGGGCGTCTTCTCCCGTGGTACCCCGATCAGTGGCGTCTTCACAGCCTATACTGCCGCGCTGAACATGGAGACCGGCGAGTTCATGCTTGGAATTAGCGAGGATGGTGTCATGACCACCCTCTTCGACAGCATCGCGGTACCGGGATTCAGCGATTCGAAGGAGTACAGGGTCTTTGTGACGACCGGATTCGATCAGATCGTGGCGTCTCTGCTCGACGGAGGCACCGAGATCGCTAATTTGAGTGCGGTAGACACCACCTTAGAGCAAGGCCTGACCGGGCTGTTCGTTTCAATGGCGGATCACGCGACTCCCTCGGCCGACATCTTCGGCGCATTCGATAACGCGGGGGCGATCTCCGGCATCCCCGAGCCGTCCACGGTGATCCTGATGGGCCTGGGCGGGATCGGCCTGGCCGGACTCGCCTGGCGCCGCCGCCGCAGGAATGCCCGCGCCTAGCGCGCCTGCTGGCACTCTCCAGACACACCTCAGGGGACGACGCCCGACAAGCGCCGTCCCCTGTTGCTTTGCGCCGCACCCGGAGCGTTCTATACTGTATCGCCCCGGGGGACCGCACCCTCGTTCCCACGCTCCGCGTGGGAACGCACTGCACGCGACGCTCCGCGTCGCCGGGTGCGACGCAGAGCGTCGGCAACCGCCAGGTCCCCACGCAGAGCGCGGAAACCACTAGAAGACTCAACGAACCACTCTCCACGTTTCCCCCCGAAAACCCTCCCATGTCGATCGACCTCGCCGTCGTGCCCGTGGCCGGACGCGGTACCCGGCTGTTGCCCTTGACCAAGAGCCAGCCCAAGGAGATGCTCCCCGTGGGGCGCAAGCCCGTCGTGCAGTACGTGATCGAGGAGCTCGTCCGCTGCGGGGTGGGGCGCGTGCTGTTCATCACCGGGCCCGGCAAGGCCGCCATCGAGAACCACTTCGACATCGACGCCGAGCTGATCGACACGCTCCGCCGCGGCGGCAAGGAGGAGCTGCTCGCCGAGCTGGCCTTCGAGCGCAGCGACGTGGAGTACTTCTACACCCGGCAGCGCCGCCAGCTCGGCCTGGGGCACGCCGTCCTGTGCGCGAAGAACGTGATCGGTCGGCAGCCGTTCGTCGTGGCGCTGGGCGATTCGATCATCGGGCTGAACGCCCAATCGACGGTCGTGCGCCTGATGATCGAGCAGTTCGAGGTCCGCCGCGCGGCCGCCGTGGTGGCCTTTGAAGAGGTGCCCCACGAGGAGGTCGTGCAGTACGGCATCGCCAAGCCGCGCAACGGGGCCGGCGAGGTCTTCGAGCTGGAAGACCTCGTGGAGAAGCCCGACGTGGACGAGGCCCCCAGCAATCTGGCCGTGGCGGCGCGCTACGTGTTCAGCCCGGTGATCTTCGACTACCTCGACCGCACCGAGCCGGGCAAGGGCGGCGAGATCCAGTTGACCGACGCCATCCGCACGCTCATCTCCGAGGGGGGCAAGGTGCTGGGCGTGCGCCTGCCCCAGGGCGAGCCGCGGTTCGACATCGGCAACTTCGAAAGCTACTTCGAGGCTTTCGCCGAGTTCGCCCTGGCCGATCCGCAGTACGGGCCGGAGTTGAAGGCCCTCATGACCCGGCTCCTCGAGTCCTCTTCGGAGGGCTGACGCATGGAATTGATCCGCAAGCGGGCCTTCGCCCGGGCCGGCCTGGTGGGCAACCCGTCGGACGGCTACCACGGCCGCACCATCTCGGTGATCGTGAGGAACTTCTGGGCCGAGGTCACGCTCTACGAGTGGGACGACGTGGAGTTGATCTTCAGCCAGGAGGACCAGAGCCGCTTCGACTCGATCCACGACCTGGTGCGCGACGTCCAGCTCCACGGCTACTACGGCGGCATCCGCCTGGTGAAGGCCACGATCCGCAAGTTCGCCGAGTTCTGCTATCGGCAGGGCCTGCGCCTGCACGACCGCAACTTCTCGGTGCGCTACGAGAGCAACATCCCCCGCCAGGTCGGGCTGGCCGGCTCCAGCGCGATCATCGTAGCCACGCTCCGCTGCCTGATGGAGTTCTACAACATCGAGGTCCCGCGGCACGTACAGCCCTCGCTCGTTCTGTCCGTGGAGACCGAGGAGCTGGGCATCGCGGCGGGCCTTCAGGACCGCGTGGTCCAGGTGTACGAGGGCGCCGTGTTCATGGACTTCCACCGCGAGCGCACGCGCTGGGACTGCGGGCTCCGCTGCGGCGTGTACGAGCCGCTCGACCCGGCCCTGCTGCCCCCCCTTTACCTGGCCTACTCGACCGACACCAGCGAGCCGACCGAGGTGGTCCACAACAACCTCCGCGCACGCTTTGAGCAGGGCGACGAGGACGTGCTCGCGGCGATGGACCGGTTCGCCCAGCTCACGGACGAGGCCCGCGAGGCGATCCTGGCAGGCGACCACGCCCGGCTCTCCGAGCTGATCGACGCCAACTACGACCTCCGCGCGTCGATCTGCCGCATCACGCCGGCCCACGCCGACATGGTCCGCCGCGCCCGCCGCACGGGGGCCTCGGCGCATTTTGCCGGGTCGGGCGGGGCGATCCTGGGCACCTACTCCGATCAAGAGATGCTCCGCAACTTGGAGCGGGAGTTGGAACCGATCCGCTGCTGCGTGATCCGGCCGCGGATCGCGTGACGCCGCGCTTCGGCGACGGGGTCGGCAGCCTGTTCTCGGCCGGTGCCCCGGTTGCATCGAGAAAGGACTCCCGACCCCCTCGCTGCCCGCCCTCTGAACGCTTTGAACGAATATCTCAGGTGTCCAGCGGTGTCCCTTGCCGGCGGCTCTCGTTCTGGGGAGCCGCGACCGCGTCGCGTTCCTCGCGCAAGCCTTTTCCGCGTATCGGCTTGAGCCATCGCCCGATCCGCCCTGGCACCATCAAGGAGGGCTGCCTCGCCGCGCGGCACTGGCCGAATCGCCGGAGCCTGCGTCAATTGTCCCGGGCGGGGAACCGCGCCCGGCCAGCGCCAGCAACCACACAACCATGAGACCCAAGTGGAGATCGAGATGCTGCGAGCGAGCCACTTTGACCAGTGCGTCTCCGGGATCGGCCCGGCAGGGCCGCTAGACGACATCGAGGACCGTGCACCAGGGGGAAATGGCCGACACCGACCCGCGGCCAAGCCGGAGGTCGACCTGCCCGCCATCGAGAAGGCGGTCCGCACGATTCTGCGGGCGGTGGGCGAAAACCCGGACCGGCCAGGCCTGGTCGATACTCCCAGGCGGGTCGCGCGCATGTACGGGGAGATGTTCTCCGGCCTGCACGGCGATCCGGCTCGGCACCTTCGCGTGACCTTCCCCGAGACCTACGACGAGATGGTGCTGATCCGCGACATCCCGTTCACGAGCATGTGCGAGCACCATCTCCTCCCGTTCACCGGCGTAGCCCACGTGGCCTACATCCCGAAGGGGCGTGTTACCGGACTGAGCAAGATCGCCCGGGTGGTGGAGGAGATCTCGCGGCGTCCCCAGGTCCAGGAGCGAATGACCGAGGAGACGGCCAACCTGGTGGAGACCGAGCTGGCCACGGCGGGCGTGGCCGTGGTGATCGAGGCCGAGCACTCCTGCATGTCGATACGTGGCATTCGCAAGCCCGGTGCCAAGACGATTACCAGCGCTCTGCGCGGCGTGTTCAAGACCGACCCGGCCAGCCGCGCCGAGGTGATGGCGCTGGTAAGGGGTAGGAATTAGGGATTAGAGATTGGGGATTAGTCAAGCCGCGATTACCACTTACCACTCACTTGCCCATGATCATCCAGAAAGATTACAAGTTCTACGCGGCCCACCGCAACGAGGAGCTGGCGGATAAGTGCCGCAACATCCACGGGCACCGGTACGGGCTGCGGTGCTTCTTCGAGGTGGAGCGGCAGGGATCGATCTCCACGCTGTTCGCCGACTTCGATCGCGCCATCGAGCCCCTGCTCAAGGCCGAGTACGATCACTCGATGCTGATCCACGCCCGCGATCCGCTGCATGCGGTCCTTTGCGAGTACTCGCGGCGGTCGGGCGATGCCTTGAAACTTAAGGTCCTCGATCGGCCGACCTCGGTGGAGAACCTGGCGTGGCAGCTCTTCACCGAGATCACGCAACTGGGCTTCCAGCTCGATCGCATCGAGGTCCGCGAGACCGACACAAGTGTGGTCGTTTACACGCGCGGCGACTGGATCGCCGACAACCGCCGCTTCCGCGAAGAGCGAGAATCGCGGTCCGGCCCAATTCCGTCACGGCTCCGCGCCCGTGGCGGGCTTCCGGCCGCGCCGTGCAGCGCGGGGTAGCGCTCACACCACCGCCGCTTCCATGCCGAACATCCGGGCGAAGGCGACGAGTTCCCGCTTGAAGTCGCCGTAGAAGAAAACCTGGTGGAAGCCCGGATAGGCCAGCACGTCGGTCACCCCGTCGAACCTGACCATCACACTCACCACGCAGCCGCCGGCCGGCGGCACGGCCACGTTCTCGATCACCTCGCCCGCCGAGATCAGCATCTGGTGCGGCGTGTCCGGGTTGCGGCTGAGCAGCACGTCGGCGCTGGTGACGCGCTGGCCGATCTTCCAGACGGGCCGGGCTGTGGCATCGCGCACGCCGTGGTGGTGGACGATGTCGTACTCCACGGGCGTCGTGCCGAACCCGTCCAGCCGCGTGGGGCAGGAGCAGTGGGCCCCGATGATCGCCTCGCGCGCGGTCTCGGCCACCGGGTCCTGCTGGAAGCCGGGCCGGTCGAAGAGGTACTGGGTGATCGTGTGCGAGGCCACCGCGCCCAGGTCGGCCTCGCAGGCGGCGGGGATGCCGTCGTCGTTCATCTTCGACCAGGCGATGCAGGGCAGGCTGGCCTTCACCTTGCCCAGCGCCCCCAGGCAGTCCATGGTGATCCCATCGCACTCGTGCCGCTCCAGCAGCGTCCGCGCGACCAGGTAGCTCTTGATCCCGTTGATCACGTCCTGTTCCGTGGCCCGAATCATGCGCTTGGCGCCCCCGATGAGGTCCTTGGCCATGGCCTTGACCTCGTCGTCGACCGGGGTCTTCTCGTACTCCTCCAGGAAGAAGCGGGCCGGGATGTAACGGAGTTGGATGCCCAGGTCGCGGATCTCACCGTCGCGCTCCTCATCGCCCCTGATGACCAGGACCCGCGTGGCCTTCATCCGCGCCCCGGCCTGGAGCATCTTCATGCCGTACTTGACCTGGTCGAAGTCGTCGGTCGAGCAGAGGTAGGCGTTGGGCTTCTTTGAGGGCGCGGTCGTGTTCGTGGTGAACGAGCTGCCGATCGGCGAGAAGACCACGGTGGGAAGGCCCGTGTCGATCGCCCGGTTGGCCGTGGGCCAAGCGTGCTCCTGCCGGTCGAGGAGCACGACGAGCAGGCCGTCGGGCCTGGCCTCGGCGGCCTTGGCCACCCAGGCCTGGCCCTGCTGGGCCGAATGAATCGGCTCGGGGGCCAGGTCGAGCTTCACGCCGAGCTGCTTGGCCGTGGCGGTGATCTGGTCGGTGTACTTCTTGCGCGCGGCCTCGCCGTCGTACACCTGGCCCGGCCACCGCATGCCGTACTCCCCTTTGCGGCGAACGAAGCAGGCGCGGATCGAGGGGACGCACTTGGCCACCGGGCCGCACGGCTTCATCGCGTCGGCCAGGACCGTATTCCCGGCGAGCCAGCCGCCCATTAGCGGCGAGGCGGCCACGGCGGCCGAGGCCGCCGCCACGAACTTGCGCCGGGTGACAGGGAAGCAACCGTGGCAGTGGGCGGCACAGCGATTCGGGCGGTTCATGGGTCTTTCCTCCGCGGCATAGAGAAGCGTGCGTTCGGACTTCGGAGATCCAGCATTGAGCCGGCGGGCCTGCCCGCCGGGCGTCCGCCACGTCAGACTTCCGAAGTCTCGGAGACTTCGGACGTCTCCGGCGCCCTTTCTCTTTACTCGATCCCGAACCGCCGGGCAAACGCCTCGTATTTCTCCAGGCGGAGCTGTTATTAACCCCTCGCGGCCGGCAGTCTCGATCCGCCCCGCTCGACACGCGAGACGCGGTACGATAGCCTCGTCCGAGTCGGGCAGGCCGTCTCAGACAACAAGAGCCATCGCGGGAGAACGATTATGACGCAGTACGATTGCCTGATCATCGGCGGGGGGCACAACGGCCTGGTCGCCGCGGCCTACCTGGCCAAGGCCGGGCGCAACGTGCTCGTGCTCGAGCAGCGGCACGTACTGGGCGGGTGCACCTCGACGGAGGAGCTGCACCCGGGCTTCAAGCTCTCGCCCGCCGCTTACGTGATCAGCCTCTTCCTGCCCGAGATCATCCGCGAGCTGGAGCTGAAGCGGCACGGCCTGGAGATCCTCCCCCGCAACCCTTCGTCGTTCACACCCCTGGAGGACGGCCGCTACCTGCTGCTGGGCCACGACGACGAGGCCAACCGTCGCGAGATCGCCGAATTCTCTACGCGCGACGCCGAGGCGTATCCCCGCTACGACGCCATGCTCACGCGCGTGGCCGAAGTGCTGGAGCCGATCCTCCAGTCGCCCCCACCCCGCGTGCCTCCGCGACTGGGCGACGTCGCGCGGTGGTGGCGGTACCTCCAGGCGGCGCGCCGGCTGGGCGACGATTTCCGCACGGCCGTCGAGCTTATGGCCGCGCCGGCCACCCGGATCCTCGACCGCTACTTCGAAAGCGAGCCCCTCAAGGCCACGCTGGCCACCGACGCGATCATCGGGGCCTTTGCGGCACCGTCCACACCTGGCAGCGCCTACGTGCTCCTGCACCACGTGATGGGCGAGGCGGGCGGAAAGCGCGGCGTGTGGGGCTACGTGCGGGGCGGCATGGGCGGACTGGCCGACGCCCTGGAAACGGCCTGCCTGGCCGCCGGGGCCGAGATCCGCCGCGATGCCCAAGTAACGAAGATCCGTCTCGAAGCTGGGCGCGCCGCTGGCGTCGTCCTGGCCGACGGCACCGAGGTCTCCGCTCGGGCCGTGGCCTCGAGCGTGGATGCCAACGTGACCTTCCTCAAGCTCCTCGGAGCGGAGCACCTGCCCGATGAGTTCGCCTACCAGGTGCGGCGGATCGACTACTCCTCGGCCAGCGCCAAGGTGAACCTGGCCCTGGACGGCCTTCCCGCGTTCAACACCGGGGAGGTCGCCCCGGAGACGGCCCTGCGCGGCACGACGCACATGGTGCCCGACTCGGCGTTCATCGAGCGGGCCTTCGACGACGCCAAGTACGGCCGCACCAGCCGTGAACCGGTGCTGGAGATGACCATCCCCTCGCTGGTCGATCGGACGCTCGCTCCGGAGGGCAAGCACGTGGCCTCGATCTTCGTGCAGTACGCTCCCTACGAGCTGGCCGAGGGTACGTGGGACGAGCACCGCGAGGCCTTCGGCGACCGCTGCATCGACCTCGTAGCCCGCTACGCCCCGAACATCAAAGACCTGATCCTCCACCGCCAGGTGCTCGCCCCGCCCGACATGGAGCGGATCTACGGGCTGACGGGCGGAAACATCATGCAGGGGTCGATGGGGCTGGAGCAACTCGGGCCGATGCGCCCGGGCTATCGCACGCCGGTCGCGGGCCTGTTTCTCTGCGGAGCGGCCACGCACCCGGGCGGCGGGGTCATCGGGGCCTGCGGCCGCAACGCCGCCCGGGAGGTGCTGCGGGGGTAGTGACGGTCGGACGGCTGCTGGAAGCCGAACGGCCGGTGCACCCCACGAGCGACCCCGCGCCCGCGGACCGACCTCGCCTGGCGGTCTACGCCGCCTCCGCCGCCACTGCGGCCGGCCGATGAAGACGAGCGAATGAACCGCCGATTAGGAGCGGAGGAGCCGCAGTGATTCGGAGAACGTTCGAGCTGACCGGCCCGCCGCAACGGGTCCGGTTGAGCGAGGGGCCAGGCGGCACCCCTAGCTGCCCGCTTGGCTCATACGTGCTGGTCAATGAGAACGGGGTTGCCGTCCGGATCCACCAATACGATGTGCGCGGGACCCTGGGGTTGCTTCGTCCGCTTCCGTGTGGATTCTGATGCCCTGCGCCTTCAGTTTCTTCTGGATGCTTCGAACATCCTCGAACTCAGACAAGACCTTTGCGTCGCTGTCCCACCCCGGATCGAAAGTGAGCGTGTTCTTTTCAAACATGCCCTGGAACAGCCCGATCACCGCTTTTCCACTCTTCAGTATCACCCATCCCCGATCCTGACCCCACCGAAGGCTGCGAACCCGAGCTTCTCGTAGAGCGCACGGGAAGCGACGATGTCTTTGACTGCCAGCTGATTAAGAACGCACCAAGTTGCATTTCGACCTCCTTTGCACGATGGGCTATGCGGTTGGCACGTTGTGAATGCGTGGCCGAACGTCTGAGTTCAGCGGCCGCCCTGGCGGTCCGCTGCGTCGCCTGGTTCGGCTGTCTCCTCGAACTCGTCGGCGAGGGCGCGCAACAGTGCCGCACCGTCGCCCGTCCACGCCGCGCCGTGCATGCATGCCATGGTCGTCGGCTCTGTACGCGCCAGCTTCTCCAAGAGCGCGCGTGCATGGCGCGTATGCGAGAAGTAGTCGAGCTTCTTTCGCATGGCCTCACTCGGACCGAGAACGTCGGCCTCCGTGAGAGGCACGGGCGCTGTCCCGCCTTGTGTGAACAAATCGCCGCACAGAAGCGTCTTGGTTGTGGCTTCGAACAAGAACCCGCACTCCCACGCGTGCGGCAGATGGGGCGTATCGATCCAACGGATCACATGGTCCCCGAGCTCGCGCTCCTCGTGGTCACCGAGTGCCAGGGCAGGCCGATCGGCGACATCGTCCACGGACACCATCGCGGCGACCCTGCTGCACAGCGGGCGTGCCGTTGGGGAAATCGCGAGAAACGCATTCAGCGCGCCGCATTCGTCAGCTTCATAGTGCGAGAGCGCCACATGGCGAATTTTCTCAGGCGGTATTACACTTGCGACCGCCTCCCGTACGAGCGGAAAGAGCCTGCGCAAACCCGTGTGGAACAGGAGGGGCTCCATGTCCACGACCAGGTACTGGTTGAAGGAGAACCCCCCCGGGATCACGCTCGGCGGGACCGGAGTGTGGATCCGATAGATCCGATCCGCGATCTCATCGACGCGTGTCCCTGAATCTGAGTTGGTCACGCACATCTGTAACTCCCACACGCTGCCCAACCACCGAAATCACCCGTCCGGCATGACGGCCAGACGGCTTGGATCACCGATTATCGTACCCGATACGACAGGGGTTGGGCAGCGTATCCGTCTCCCGGATCGGCGTGCAGTTCTTGGTTCGTCCAGACTGGTTTCGCATAAGGCACTGATACGGGCGGCAGTCACCTATCGCGTTCTAAACACAAGTAGACCTCCCGGCAAAACAGCCCGATGAAGATGCCACCGGACACCAGCGGGCGGCTTAGACTCTCATAACACATGGATCAGGTTTTCGGGAGCAGGTTGGGGGGGCGCACCAGCTGCCCCCACGACGACCCAGTAGTTGATGTCGCCAACACCAAGGTTCTTGGGATCGTTGATGTCACTATCGTACAGGAAAGCAACACGGTGAACTACCGTTACGGTTCAGTCCAATTCTGCGGACTTGACGTAAGGCTCTTTGGCGAGAGCCTCAAGGAGTTCCTTCGACTCCCTCTCAACATTCTCCGGCTCCTGCTCCACCTGAATCGCGCATCCGTTGAGTGCCGCTTTGTACCAGTACACGATCTTTGCATTCGGCTCCCCGGGAAGCTTGGCGGCTAGTTCTGCCAGCCTCTTTTCGAACTCGGGCCTGAACTTCCCGTTGGTCGTCTTGGACTCGACCCCGTTCAGTTCTTCCCCGTTGAATGTCACGATCACGCCGTGGGCGTCAGGCCGCTTCGCATCCTTCACGACGAACCTCACCGGCTTGCCCGGCTTCTCAATGACGAGCATGTCGTACGGCGCCGTCAGAGCCTGCGTCGTAACGTCCCGGGCGTCAGGGCTCATCCTTCTGACGGATACCTCGAGGAACTTCCCCGCGTCCTTCACATGGGTGATGTCGATGCTGTACCCGCCAGTGTTCCTCCCTCCCATGAACACGGCGAGCACGATCTGCCTCTCGAAGTCCACCTCCGGGAGCTTCGGCAGCGGCCTCAGCGTAGCGTGTACCTGCTTCCACACCTTTTCCCAAGTCGTCGCATCTTCGATCACCTGCTCGCCGACCTCCTTGATCCCTCCGTGGTATCCTTTGAAGCGCCGAACCGCGAGGGCTTCGTCCTTCATGCGCTCACCATGGTCTTTGGGTGAGAGAACTTCCAGCGAGATGGCGCGTACTAATTGGTGCTCGCCTTGCCGATCGCCGAAGCCGAACAAGACGCGGCCCGTGCCGATCTTGACTGCGCGGAACTCCACCTCGCGGTAACGCGTCCCGTAGCCACCCGTAGGCTTGGAAGGCCCCGAGGGTTCGCCAACCTGCTGGAAGGCATCGCCCTCGACGTTCTTCAACCAGTACCGCCGGTATTCACGTTCGCCGCGCCCAGCGTGGCTGTCGAACCGGACCCGTACGGTCTGCCCCAGGAGTGCGGGTATGGGGCGAAGGGATTCGACCACTCGGCCATCCTCATCGATGCGGACGTGCTTGGGGCGATCCGCGTCGTTTTGGTCAAGCGATAGTTTCAGGGGCGACATCTCGGCCGCACGGGCGTGGGTGGCGACTCCTGCGGCCAACGCCGCGAAAAACAAGGCGGACATCTGCGTTCGGTTCATGTCACTACTCCAGGTTCGAGATGGTTAATGGGAGACAACCGGCTCACTCACTGTGTCGTGGTCTATCTTCGACCTGGTTCCATGAAGTTGTGCTTCACGTGAGCGTGCAAAGGGCCTTGTGTTCGCGAAGGACTTGCCGATGATGGATGGGCAGAACGTCGCGCCTGACCAGCGGTGGAAGGCGTACGTGTCCAGGCGTCTTGTTCGGCAGTCTTCTCAATCATCGAAGCCGAGTCCCTTCGGCTTCCGGTCTATGTAGTCACATCTCCACGCTCAGAATTCATCAGGCCCATCGAACGAGATCATGCTGTCGTCGGGTCTGTCGGGCAAAGAAAGAGACAGACCGTCTCGATTGTCAGTTGTCGGATCTCGTCTGCGAAAGCCGCTAGGTAACGGGTCTGCTCGATCTCCTGAACAAGACCATCAGAGACCGCCTTCACAAACTCGTCACGCGACTCGAGTATGTCGGCAGCGTGAGCAAGGAGCGGCTTGTCGGGCTCTGGCGTGCCCGCGATATGGAAAACAAAGCCGCAATCACGGTGCGCTAGACCGGCCACCCACACCGAGCTTTCTGGCGGTGTTCTTTGCAACATAACGGTTCCGATAACCCGCGGGAATGGCGCGGGTTGCTTTCACTTCAATCTAAGGTGCGACCGCCATTCCTGTCGGGTTGATCGGTTGGTTAGGTCCTTCCCTTTCACAGCACTATGTCCTGATATCCGACCGCGCCGATGTTGCCAGACTCGAACTTCACCGCGAGACCATGTTCCTGCTCCCAAACGCACTCACAGAGCAGACCGATTGTGGGCTTATCCATAGCGTAAGGCAGAGTGATCCCCGTTGCAGTCACTAGCGGAGCCATGTCCGCGACACTGGCGGCATCCGGATACTCGTCGTGGTCAGGTAGGTACTCCGCGCGCGCTTGCTGATAGTGCTTTAGGATGGCCTTCTCCGCGGCCTCCAGCATCTCGGCTTGATTGCCGACAAACTGGCTGAATGCGGCGATCTGCTGGGGTTCGACACCCTCTTCCTCATCGATGTCGACAAGGAGTTCAACAGTTGCCTCGCTGCCGAAGAGCTGAATCGCGATGGTGCCGACCCAGAGGTCTGACAGCTTGTTGGACAGTTGCCCGAAGACTGGATGCGCAATCTCTCTTGGGGCCTTCATCGGGTTGCCTCTGAGAATCGTTGTGCGGCGACCGCTTTATTGCCGGGGTCATTTGTGACCTAACTATTAGTTCATTGGGCGCGCCCAGGGCATTCATGAGGCGCGCGAGTGCACGACAGCGCCCGAGCCGCTATCGGGCGATCGTACCGCAGAAGCCTCTGCCCAGCAATGGGTTAGCCGCCCTGGCGCGAACCCGGGGGGGCCGGATTATCGAGGCGCCAGCGCGCCCGTGATCTCCCCTCCGGCCCCCCGCCAAATGACGCCCCTGCCGATGTGTCGGCGCGCCGGTGCCGCCCATCTACCCCAGAGGCTCTCCGCCCGAGCAGTAATAATCCCCGGGCATGCAAGCTCTTAAGGTCGATTCACGCTAGTCACCTGATTCCAATATCGAGGCGCGCATGCGCCTGTAAACTCCCCCAGAGCGGCCTCGAAAACGCCCTCCGACTCGGTTCCAAGAGATGAAGTGGCGCGCCAATGAAACCCTTGACGGGATACGATGCATGTGTCCACTATCGCCCGGTGTGCTGTCCGCTAGGCGGGCCCCGTCATTCTTACAGGCAGACGAGCCATGAACGCGACGACTCTCGCGAAACCGGCTGCCAGATCGAGGCGACTGCTGGACTGTGTGCGCGATGCGATTACACCCACGTGCTGAATCACAACGCCTGGGCGATCCGCAGCCCGGCCGATGAACGCCCGATCTCGCGGCGGTCCCGGGAGATCCTCCCCCTTCCTGCCCCTCCCTTGCGGGAGAATCCACTCGGCGATCCTCGGCCCCCGGCGCCAGCCGGTCGAGGCTCAAGAGATTGCGGCTTGGGGATTCTTTACGTCGGGCGATCCGGGTGGTATTCTCGCGAGCGGGGGGGATGACCCCCGATGACCCCTGGGGAAGTCCCCCTGCGGATCGCCGATGACCGATGTCTTCTGCTGTAAAGGAGACTGCGATGAGACACGCGTTGCGCTGGGTGCTGCTGTTCTGCGCGGTCGGCCTGCTGGCCGCTTGCGGCAGTGAGTCGGGCGACGGGGACGGCAAGCCGGAGAAGCCCGCGGTTGCCAACGGTGACGATGCCGAGGCCGGGACCTCGTCCAAGACCGACCTGGACAAGCCGCCGGAAGTCAAAGTGGACGTGATGGAGCCGCCGCCGGAGATCACGGGCGGCGAGAAGCCCGCGGACCCGCCTGAATACAGGCCCGAACCCCCGGACGAGGCGCCCGGCCAGAAGCCGGATATGAAGGCCGATTCGGCGCCCGAGGCGAAGGAGGAGACCGGGGCCGAGGCCCCTGAGTCCACGCCCGACTTGGGACCGTTCGAGCCGGAGACCAAGGGGACTCCCGAGCCGGGGGAGAAGCCCGATCCGTCCGCGGCGGAAGGCCCCGAAGATGGTGGCGGGGCGAGTACGACCCCGTCGGCCGAAGCGGACGATCCCAAGGCGGTCGAGGCCCTCACGGACCTGGGCGCGGAGATCGAGCGGAACGACCGGGGGCAGGTGACGAGCGTCACGGCGATCGACACAGAGATCGCCGACGACGACCTGGCGCACCTGGGCGGCCTCTCCGCCCTCGACACCCTGGAGATCGGCGGCGGCAAGGTGACGGGCGAGGGCCTTGCTCACCTGAAGGGACTTACGACGCTCCAGCGGCTCTATCTGCATGAGCTTTCGCTCTCGGACGACTCCCTGGCCAACCTGTCCGGGCTGACGAACCTCGTGGCGCTGTCGCTGGAGAAGACCGGGATCACGGCCGAGGGGATGGCCCACCTGAAGACCCTGAAGAACCTCGAGGTCTTGAACCTCAGCGACAACGCCATCGGCGACGACGGCCTGGTCCATCTGGAGGGACTGACGCGGCTGGACACGATCGCCCTGCGCGACACGAAGGCGACCGGCGAGGGGCTGGTCCATTTCAAGCCGCTGGCGCGGCTCCGCGTGTTGAACCTGGACAATTGCCAGATCACGGACGAGTCGCTCGAGCACCTGCTGGGCCTGAAGAACCTCCGCATGCTACACGTGCACGGCTCGGAGGTGACCGAGGAGAACGTGATGGAGTTCAAGGAGGACATGCCGGGGCTGGCCGTGTACTATCGTTGAGAGGGGCGAGCCGTGTCGTTTGCGCCCGAAGCATTTCCACTCAGGAGCCTTTCCATGCGTTACTGGTTGCGTGCTGTGCCGGTCCTGCTCACCGTGTTGACGATCTCCGCGCTGGCCTGCCGCGCGGGCGAGGAGAGCGCGGTCGAGGAGTCCGACAAGAAGAAGCGGACCGCCGACGTAGTTTACGTGGCCACCCCGCACGACGTGGTCGATCGGATGCTGCGGATGGCCCAGGTGAAGAAGGAAGACCTGGTGTACGACCTGGGCTGCGGCGACGGCCGCATCGTGGTCAACGCGGCCAAGCGCTACGGGTGCAAAGGCATCGGCTTCGACATCGACGATGACCGCGTGGCCGAGTCGCGGGAGAACGTCAGGAAAGCCGGGGTAGGGCACCTCGTCCAGATCAAGCAGGAAGACATTTACACCGTCGATCTGAGCCCGGCCACGCTGATCACCTCGTATCTCCTGCCGGAGATGAACAAGAAGCTGATCCCGCAGTTCCAGAAGATGAAGGACGGCACGCGGATCGTCGCCCACGACTACCAGATCCCCGGGGCCACCGCCGACAAGAGCATCTCGATGACCTCCAACGAGGACGGGGTCAAGCACTGGATCTACCTGTACACGCTGCCGCTGAAGCTGGACGCGTCGGCGGAGGAAGAAGAAGACGCGGAGGACGATTAGGGACCGCCGCGAGGGAACGACCATCATGCAGCGGACGCGCTATGGACGGGCGGCGACGGCCCTGGCGGCGATGGTCCTTCTCGCGGGATGCGCGCGGGACCGCCCGGAGACGATCCCCGTTTCGGGCAAGGTGACCTACGAGGACGGCTCGCTGGTGCCGGCCAACCGCATGGAGCTGCGGTTCCTCGCACAGCCGGAGGTCGTCAGGGCGAAGGACTATCCGCCCGCCGCCACGGCCCGGGTCGATACGCGGGACGGCACCTTCAGCGAGATGACCACCTGGATGCACGGCGACGGCGTGATCCCGGGCGAGTACGAGGTCGAGGTGGTCCGCTATGGCAGCGAGGAGGAGCCAGGGGGGATCAAGGCCGTCCGGTACCGCGGCGACCGGGTATGGCCCAACTCGGTGACCGTCTCGGCGGAGAGCAACACGTTTCACGTCACGATCCCGCGCGGGTGAGCCGCGGCAGGGGGCCTACAACAGGGCGCTGGCCAGGTCGGCCAGGGCGGAGCGCTCACCCTTTTGCAGCGTGATGTGCGCGTAGATCGGCTGGCCCACCATGCGGCTGATGAGATAGCTCATCCCGTTGGAGAGCGAATCCAGATAGGGGTGGTCGATCTGCTGGATGTCGCCGGTGAAGACGACCTTGGTGCCTTCGCCCGCCCGGGTGATGATGGTCTTGATCTCGTGCGGCGTGAGGTTCTGCGCCTCGTCCACGATGAGGAACGCCCGCTGGAGGCTCCGACCGCGGATGTAGGCCAGCGGCGTGATCATCAGCTTCTCCGACTGGAGCATCTCGCTGATCCGCCCGGCCGCCGCGTCACGGTCGTCGAACTGGTGGCGGATCACGGCCAGGTTGTCGTAGAGCGGCTGCATGTAGGGCCCGAGCTTCTCGGCGATATCGCCGGGCAAGAAGCCCAGGTCGCGGTTGCTCAGGGGCACGGCGGGTCGGGCCAGGAGGATCTGCCGGTAGTCCTTGCGGCTCTCCAGCGCGGCGGCCAGGGCCAACAGGGTCTTGCCCGTGCCGGCGCGCCCCACGAGCGTGACGAGCTTGATGCTGGGATCGACGAGGGCGGCCAGGGCGAACGACTGCTCCGCGTTGCGGGGCTTGATCCCGTAGGCCGTGGTCTTCTCCACGCGCACCAGGCGGTTGTCCGGGGCGCGGAACGTGGCCAGCACCGACTTCGACCCGTTGCGGAGGATGAAGTTCTCGTTGGGTACCGGTGCGATAACCCTTGGCACCATGTCGCTGGGCACGTCGCCCCGCCCGCTGTAGAAGGCGTCGATCTGCTCGCCGGCGATGTCCTCGAGGGTCCGCGTGCCCGTGTAGAGCTTGTCGAAGCTCTCGACCTTGTCCGTGGTGTAGTCCTGCGCGGTCAGGCCCAGGGCCTTGGCCTTCATGCGCAGGTTGGTGTCCTTGGAGATGAGGGCCACCGGCCGGTGCGACTCGGTGCGGCTGAGCTTCAGGGCCGTGTTAAGAATGCGGTGGTCCGAGGTGTCCTGAAAGAACGTGGCGCGGAGCTGCACGTCAAGCTCGCCGCCGAGGACCACGCGGATCGAGCCCAGCCCGTCGCCCAGCGCCGCCCCTTCGGCCGAGATCACCTCGCCGGTCAGCGCGTCGAGGCGGCGAAGGAACTCCCGCGCCTGGAAGTTGATGTCTTCCTTGCCCTTCTTGAAGCGGTCCAGCTCCTCGAGAACGGCGATCGGAATCGCGATGTCGTTTTCCTCGAAGTTGTGGATGCACCCCGCATCGTGAAGTATGACGTTCGTGTCCAGCACGAACAGCTTGGGAGGGCGAACGGCAGACCCGCCGACCATCAACGTCTCCTTGTAGGTTAATCTCAGGGGCCAGAAGCACCGGGCCAAGTCAGACCAACCGAACGACCGTATCCGAACCTCCGGCGCCGGTCAATCGCAATCTCCTCGCGTCGTAACCCCTTGATGGGCAATGACTCTGGGCCGGGCGGCCACCGCGCCCGCGGGGCCTTCGCCGCCGGTTCGCGGTACCCTAACCACAGGCTCACTTGTCGCTAACCGCGCGGCAGCTTCCGCCCGCGGCTGACCCCGCTGGCGACGGGCCGGGCGCGGCGTTCGCCGGGTCGAGGTGGTATCCTGGGAACGCACAATCCATATTTTACGTCGCCCGTGCTGGAAGAGGTCTCCAAAAAATGCCCGACGAAAGCGCGCCACAGGAGTCCCAGGAACCGGCGGTCCGAGGCGGGGGCTTCCGGCCCTGGATGTCTCTATTGATCCTCGCCGGGTTCGTGCTCGTCCTGGCGATCCTGTTCTACCAGGTCATCCAGCCGCTGATCCTGCCGCTGTTCATGGCGGCCGTCGTGGCCATGCTCTGCCAGCCGCTCCACGTGAGGCTCACGCCCGTGGTGGGCGGCCGGGCGTGGCTCTCCGCCCTCACGCTCACGCTGGTGGTGCTCGTGGCCGTGGTCGGCCCGCTATCGATCATCGCCTGGCAGGGCTTTCTCGAACTCCGCACGGCCCTGACCGGGCTCCAGGAGCTCGGTCTGGGCGACCTCCTCGGAGGCCAGGGCGGTCCCCACGCCCAGCGGTTCTTCGACACGGTCAGCCGGTCCACGGGCATCGCGCCCGAGACGCTGCAGAAATGGATCCTCAAGGCGGGCGCCCAGCTCGAGGAGTTCCTCTACACGCGCAGCCTCGCCTTCCTCGGCGGCGTGCCGGACGTGGTGCTGGGCCTGGTTCTCTTCGTGTTCGCGGTGTTCTTCCTCCTGAAGGACAGCGACCAGATCATCCGCGAATGGGACGACCTCACGCCCCTGGAGCCCTCCCACGACGCTGCCATCCGCGAGGAGTTCAGCCGCGTGTTCCGCGGCGTCGTGCTCGGCACGCTGGCCGCCGCCGTGGCCCAGGCCGTCTCCTTTGCGCTGGGGTTCTTCGTCCTCA
This sequence comes from uncultured Pirellulales bacterium, assembly GCA_964434165.1. GTDB lineage: Bacteria > Planctomycetota > Planctomycetia > Pirellulales > Thermoguttaceae > CAYSUS01. The sequence goes on along the minus strand of CAYSUS010000008.1, from coordinate 36,802 downwards.
ACTGGGCCTTCGGGCTGGGGGCCGGCGCCTGGATCTTCTTCCTCACCGTGCTCACCCTGGTCTGCTCGACGATCCCCTTCGTCGGCGCCGGGGTCGTCTGGACCGGACTGGCCGTCGTGCTCTTCCTCCAGAACGAGATCGCGGCGGGCGTGTGCGTGGCAGTCTATGGCGCGGGCTTCATCTCCCAGATCGACAACGTGATCCGCATCTGGATCCTTAACGACACGGCGAGGATTCATCCCCTCCTGGGCTTCGTGGCCGTGTTCGGCGGGATCCAGCTCCTCGGCATCCTCGGCATCCTCGTCGGCCCCGTGACCGCGGCCATGCTTTTCGCCACGATGCGGATCCTCAAGCGCCAGGCCCTGCGCCTCTCGCGCGAGTCGCAGACATGACGCTGCCGCCCCCGGTCAACCTTCTGCCTTCGCCGCCCGCTTCGCGCGCGGCCGCGGGCGCTTGTCCGAGCGCCCGTCGAGACGGCTCGCTTCGTAGTTCGCGTTGGGCGACGGCATGCGCGCGTCCACCTCTTCAAGCCAGGTCCGCAGGCGCGCGTGCAGCTCGCGGGCCTTGTCGGGGTGTTTCTTGGCTAGGTCGTGCTCCTCGCCGATGTCCTCCGCGAGGTTGTAGAGCTCCAGCCGGCCGCCGTCCTCCATCCACGCGATCAGCTTCCAGTCGCCCGAGCGGATCGCCGCGGCCGGGGCCCCGCCCTGGTTGCCGTAGTGCGGGTAATGCCAGAAGATCGCGTCGCGCTTGAGGCTTCCCGTCTGCTTCAGAAGCGGAACCAGGCTCACCCCGTCCAGGTGCTGCTTGGGGCGCGCGGCCAGGCCGGCGATCTGCAAGAGCGTAGGATAGAAGTCCGTGCTCGTGACCGGCACCTCGCACGTGCTGCCGGGCTCGGTGACGCCGGGCCAGCGCACGATCATCGGCTCGCGGATGCCTCCCTCGTACATCCATCCCTTACCCGCCCGTAGCGGCACGTTGCTGGTGGGCGATCCTTCCGAGGTGCTAAGACCCCCGTTGTCCGACATGAAGCAGACCACCGTGTTCTCCGCCAGTCCCAGCCGCTCGAGCGCGGAGAGCACCTTGCCCACCGCCAGATCCATGGCCTCGACCATCCCGGCATAGACCGCATGGTCCTGGACCTGCCGCGCCTGGCGCGTGCCCTCCGGGCGCCAGGCCGGACCCTCGTGCTCGACCGTCTTGGCTTTCTCCTGGTACTTGGCCTTGAGGTCCGGCCGTGCCATCAGCGGCGTGTGCACCGAGTAGAAGGCAAGGTAGGCGAAGAACGGGCCCTCGCGATGGGCTTCGATGAACTTCACGGTCTCGGAGGCCAGCCGGTCGGGTAGGTGCTCGCCCTCCGGGCCGTCCTCCAGGCGCGGATTGCCGTAGGGCGAGAAGTACTTCTTGCCGCCGTACGGGCCGCCCCGCTCGATGCCTCCCCGATTGACGTCGAACCCCTGGTCCTCCGGCCAGAAGCCCTCGGGCCCCAGGTGCCACTTGCCGGCGAAGAACGTGGCGTAGCCCGCCGCCTTGAACGCCTCGGCCAAAGTCGTCTCCTCCAGCGGCAGCCGATCGGAGTACGGGGCGGGCAGCAGCTTCGTATTGCGCCGCCAAGCTCCGGGCTGCGGGGCGCCGAAGTAGTCGGTCGTGGCCAGGCGCGACGGGTACTTGCCGGTCATGATGCTCGCCCGGGTCGGGCTGCACACCGGGCAGGCGGCGTAGGCGTTGGTGAACCGCATGCCCGAGGCGGCCAGCCTATCGACGTGGAGCGTCTCGTAGAAGGTGCTCCCGAAGCAGCCTAGGTCGCGCCAGCCCAGGTCATCGACCAGGAAGAACACGACGTTCGGGTGCTTGGCGGGCTTCTCCCCGCTTTCGACTCCCAGGGCCGGCGCGGCACCCAGGACGGCGAGGATCCAAGCCGCGACCGCGGCGCGGCCGTAACGATTGCTCAGCATGACGGTGTCTCCTTCGGCAGAAGTAGCAGGTCCGCGGCGGTCCAAATCGAGGCCCGATCAAGGTCCGATTATAGTCGCCCGAGGCGCCCCGCGCCCGCGAATCAGTGCCAAGCGAAGCCAGCGCCTCAGGGCTACTGCCGACGGGTGGCCGACGCACACGCCCCGCAACCGAGACTCCTGCCGCGCTATCCGTTGCCCCGCAGACGGCTGAGCAACCCCTTGACCCACACCAAAAGCGGCGACACTTCCTTCTCGGGCAGATCCTGATAGTCGCCGTACAAGGCCGGGTCGTCGGCACCGGGCAGGTCGCGGTAGGGCCGGCCCGACGCGAACAGGGCCCGGCGGTAGCGGATCCGCGGCCGGTCCTCGACCGAGGCCACTTCCAACAGCTCGTCGAGCACTTGCACGGCCGCATTGAACTGCCCGCACTCGGCATGCGCGGCGGCCAGGGTCTCGCGGTACTCGCAGCGGACCCGAGCCCGTCCGGCGTCTTCGTCCCAGAGCACGGCCGATCCGGCGTCCAGCTCCACGGCCCGAGCGGCGCTGTGGACGGCGGCCGGGCCGTCGCGCAGGGCCTCGGCCGGCGAGGCGGCCCAAATCCACGCCCGGGCGCAATAGGCGTCGGGGTCCTCGGGCGCCAGAAGCAGCACCTGCTCCCAGTCGGTCAGGGCCTCGGCGGCGCGACCGAGCTGCTGGTGCGCGGCGGCGCGGCGCTTCCACGCCGCGGCGTCCTCGGGCTGCTCGGCAAGGTTCTCGGTCTCGCGGGCGACGACCAACTCGGGATCGTCGCGGCCTTTGGCCCCGAACTGGTGCAGAATACCCCGAATCACCTCGTGGCGCGCGATCTCCGGAAGGAAGTATCCCCGAACGAGGTCCTTGTTCGGATCGGCCCCGCGCTCCAGGAGCAGCCGCGCCGGGCGCGGGTCGGGGAGCTGCACGGCCGCCCAGAGGCCGAAACCCGCGTTGGGGTCCGCGCCCGCGTCGAGCAGGACTTCGACTAGCGGCAGGTACTCACCGACCGCAGCCTCGATGACCTCGGGGTCCTCGATGCCCGGGTCGGTGCGCGCGAGGATCGCGCGGCGGATCGCGGCCACCGCGTCGTCGAGAACCCCGTCAGGCAGGCTCGCCTCCTCGCGGAGGCCGGTCGGCTCCGGGCAAGAGGACTGGCTGCGGAGCCGGCGGCGGACTTCATCGATGCGCCCCAAAGAGACCAGCACGTTGAGATCGGCCGCGGCACCTGCATCCTCCAGGAGCTCAGCCACGCGGCGGGCCTCGGGCTCCAGCGATCGGGCCGCGGCCAGAAGAGGCGTTTCGCCGCGGGAGTCGGCGGCGTCCACGTCCGCCCGGCGCTCCAGGAGCAACGCGGCGATCTCGGGCTGACCATGACGGGCAGCGTGGTGCAGAGGAGTCGCGCCGTCTGCCGACACCGCGCCGGCAGTCGCGCCGGCGTCGAGCAGCGCGCGGGCCGCCTCGATCTGCCCCAGACGCGCGGCCAGGGCAAGCGGCGTCTCGGGCCAGTCCGGGGGTGCAGGCGCTTCGATCTGCGCCGGATGCTGCTGGGCCAGCCGGCGCACGGCGTCGGGGTCGCCTTGCTCGACCGCGAAGTGGAGGCTTCCCTGGCGGGCCTCGCGCTGCTGTCCGGCCGACCAGGCCATTGCGGCGAGGTACTCGCGCAGCCCGTCGTCCACGCTGCCGTCGGTAAAGTGAACGCACCCGTCTAGACGCATCGCCAGCCGCACGTCGCTGGGGGCCACGTCCTCTTCGAGCAGCTTGAGCACGCTGCGGCGGAGGCCGTCCTCGCCCAGCGCCAGGGTCGTGCCGCCCGACTGCGCGGGGGCCTCGTGCCGGTCGGGCGCGAAGGCCACGGCCACCTCGAAGCGATCGCCGCCCTCGTCGGAACGGTTCCGCGCGAGGATGACCAGCGCACGTTCGAACTCGGCCAGGTCGGTCCGCAGCGACCATCGCTGGCCGGGGCGCAGCGGCGCGTGGAACTTCGGCTCGGACATGGGGTTCCTCGTGCGAAGCGCGGCCGTCGTGGCGCGCAAGGCGTAGGGCGCGGCTTGCGGAGCGATTCGCCTTGTTCTAGCATTGACGGAGGCCGCCTCGCAAGCGGCGGCGTCGCGGCCGGCGCGTGGCGAGGGCGGATTGGTTGCGTCGCCTTCGGTTCCATGTGCCGCGCCTCCCGTGAGTCGAGATCCTCCTCCGCCGCTGATCGCTGTGGACGTGGGCAACCACCGCGTCAAGCTGGGGTCGTTCCCCGCGCCCCGCGAGGGGGCGATTCCGACCCCAGCGGAGAGCTTCCACCTGTCGGGCAGTCCCATCGATCCGGTCGGGCTGGAGGGCTGGCTGGACCGCCTCGGCGGGCCCGAGGCGGCCTGGTGGATCGGCAGCGTCAACCGGCCGTCGGCCACGCGCCTGATCGACTGGCTCCGCGACCGCACGAATGCCGAGATCGTGCTCCTGGCGGCCGGCGACCTGCCCTTGCGTGTGGAGGTGCCGCGCCCGGACATGGTCGGCGTGGACCGCCTGCTCGACGCCGTAGCCGCCAACGCCATGCGCGACCCGGACCGGCCCGCCGTGATCGTCGACGTGGGCACGGCCGTGACCGTCGATCTGGTCGGGCGCGACGGGGCCTTTCGCGGTGGGGCGATCCTGCCCGGGATTACGATGGCCGCCTGGGCGTTGCACGAGCTCACCGACCTGTTGCCGCAAATCGACGCGGGCGAGCTCACCTCGCCGCCGGACGCCTTGGGCGCCGACACCGAAGCGGCGATGCGGTCCGGGCTGTTCTGGGGGGCGGTGGGTGCCGTGCGCGAGCTGGTGGCGCGCCTCGGCGATGAGGCCGGGGGCAGGGCGCAGGTCTTTCTTACCGGCGGCGCCGGCCCAGCCGTGGCCGGCCTGCTGGGGCCCGAAGCCGTGCACGTTCCGCACCTGACTTTGGGCGGGATCGCACTAAGCGCGTGGGCGCGTGAGGGGTAGAGGTACCACGGAGACACGGAGGGCGCCGAGGGAGGCGACTGACTCGAGAGCCCTCGCGATCTCGGTTTGGCAGCCTGCGTACGAGCCGGGAGTCATGCGCAATGGGCGCGCCGCACGATGGATCGTGAAGCTCGATAGGGGGCCTTCACGTGACCGTCGAACAGCTCCGCAACATACTGGCGACGCCGCCGTTTTGGCCGTTCACGATCCACCTCGCCGACGGCCGCGTGCTCCGGGTCTTTCGGTACGAAAGCCGCGAACCAGGCCCCCGTGTCCACGAAGACCACGGCTGACCTCCGTACAACGCGGCATCATGCTGCCGGGCCGAGAAACCGTCGTCCGGGTTTTGTACCGGGAGGGCCGCGAACTCGCGACGCAACACTCCGAGATTGGAGCTGCGCTACGATTGCGAGGAAGGCGTCGAACCCGGCCGCATCGAACGGGCCACGTGCTCGATGAGGCGCAGCTTCTCCTCGGGCGAAAGCGCCGCCACCATGCCCTCCATAACACTCCAATCAGTCGTGCAGTTCGTATCCGCCAAGAATGCCACCTCACACGCTTCGAAGCGGTCTTGCCTTGCCCGCCCGGCGGCTCCATTCTGCTTCGCGACGCGCCGGCGCGACAAGACAGCCAGAGCTTCCCCGCCTCCTCAGTACGGCGGCAGCAGCCGTCGGAGACCGTGGAACAGCACCATCGCCAGGAACAGCACGTTCCGCAACAGGACGCCCGGCCAGAAGTACCGGACCGGGCCCAAGGGGCGGCCCTCGCGCTTCTGAAAGGCCAGGCGGTAGCCGGCCTCGCTGAGGACCTTGGCGCTGCGGGGCCACTCGGCGATGCCGATCTGCCAGGGGCCGGGAATGCCGCGCAGGCCCACCGTGGCCCCGGCCAAGGCCCCAGCGATCGCGCCCGTGGTGTCGGCGTCGCCGCCGCACTCGAGCACGGCCTCGACGGTGGCCCGGAAGTCGCCGTAGTGCAACAGCCATGCATACACGCACACCGGCACCGTGTGGTAGGCGTAGCCGGTCACGCCCCGCTCAAGGCCGAGCGAAGAAGCCAGCGTCGTGACGGGGGTCTTCCTGCCATAGGCGAAGCGGAGCTTCTCGACCAGCTCGCCCCACTTCAGGTCGTCCGGGGCGATCGAGACGAGCATCCCGGCGAGCCGATCGACCTCGGGCGGCCGGGAGGGCTTGTGGCGCACGGCCCAGGCGGCCACCCGGGCGACGGCCAGGGCCGCGGTGAGCGCTTTGGGGTCGGTGTGCGTCAGGCGGGTCGAGGCCCGTACGAAGCTCTCGAGTTGCTCGCTCGCCGTGTCCTCGCAGAAGTACCCCCCGAGAATCGCGCTCCGCATGGCCGGGCCGTTGCCTGCGGAGAACACGCCGGCGCGAGAGGGCGGAAAGCCGATCCACAGCTTCAGGCACGCCCGAAGCGAGGCCAGCCCGACCCCGGCCGGCAGCCCGAGCAGCCACCAACGCAGCTTCCAGGCGAGGCGGCGCTGGAAGGCGCCCGCGTCGTCGAAGCCCGACAGCAGCGACTGGACCACGAAGAACGTATGCTCCGTGTCGTCGCTGGTCATGCCGCGGCCGAAGAGGAACCGATAGCGCCACGGCCCGGGCCAGAGACGTCGCCGCCGCGCCGGGGAGAGGCCTTCGGCCGGCAGCCCCAGGGCGTCGCCGACCGCAGTGCCCAGCACGATGCCCGCCAGTCGCTCCTGCATGAAGGACCATTCTGTCCTCAGGGAGGATCGCCAGCAAGCACACGGCTCTTCCCGTGCAATCGGCGAGCAAGCTCGCCAGCTAAACGGAGGGATCGGAGCGTACGCCGTCGCGTTGGCAGAATCGGAGATGCTCGGGCGGTACGGCGTCGGTAAGCCATACGCCGTTGGCCGAGAGGAAGAACGCGTGGCCGTCGGCGTGCATGCGCCGGGCCTCGATCAAAAGGACCACGGGGCGACCGCGACGCCGGCCGACCCGCTCCGCGGTCGCGCGGTCGGCCGATAGATGCACGTGCTGCCGGCGTCCCTTGACCAGGCCCTGCTCGCGGATCGACGGGAGGAAGCGCTCCACAGTGCCGTGGAAGAGCAGCTCGGGCGGCTCGATCGCGGCAAGACCCAGTTCCACTTCGACCGAGTGCCCCTGGCTGGCCCGGATCCACCGTCCGTCCGCGCTGAGCGCGAAGCGCTTCTTGTCGTTGGAGGCCACGACCTCGTCGAGCTGCTCGCGCGAGATCCGCCGGCCGTGGCGCGCGGCGGCCGCCAGAAGCTCGTCCACGGCCACGTAGCCCTCGGCGTCCAGCGCAATGCCGATCGCCTCCGGCGTGTGACGCAGCACGAGGCTGAGGAACTTGCTGATGGGGACGAGGTCGGACTTCATGGTCGGATGGGGTGGTTCTCAATCCAGCGATTCACTCGACACCACCTTCACCCCCGCGGACCGCAGCTCGTCGATCGCCCGGTCCACGTCGCCGGGCTTGAGGTTCACCCCGCGCGTGGCGTCCTCGATGAGCGTGGCCGCCAAGCCCAGCTCGACGGCATCCAGGGCCGTGAACTTGACGCAGTAGTCGGCGGCCAGTCCGCCCAGGAAGACGTGCGTCGCGCCGCGCTGCTTGAGAAAGTCACCGAGCCCCGTGGCCTTGCGGTGGCCGTTGTCGAACAAGCCGCTATAGGAGTCGATCCGCGGATCGGTCCCCTTGCGGAAGACCCGCTCGACGGCCTGGAGGCTCAGCTCCGGGTGGAACTCCGCGCCGGGCGTGTCTTGCACGCAGTGGACGGGCCAGAGGATCTGCTCCAGCCCGTCCAGCTCGATCACCTCGCCCGGCCCGCGGCCCGGATGGTTGGCCGCGAACGAGCCGTGATCGGACGGATGCCAGTCCTGCGTGGCCACGACAAGATCGAACCGCGGCATAAGCCGGTTGATAACCGGCACGACCGCGTCACCCTCGGGCACGGCCAGGGCCCCGCCGGGGCAGAAGTCGTTCTGGACGTCGATCACCAGGAGGGCGTTCATGGGCGGGTCTCCGATTTCCTTCCGAACGCGTCGTCAGTCCCCGTCGTCTTCGGCTTCCTCGCGGACACTGAATTCCAGCTTCCACCGCCGATCGGTCTTCGTGCTCACGCACCACAGCTCCATCATGCCCAGCTCCGTGATCCGCGTTTGGAACTGCACGGGCACGTAGGGCTCATCGATGGCTTCATCCCGGGCGAGGACGGTCTCCAGGGGGGCGGTCTCCACCAGCTCTTCGGGCGTCCAGGAGGGGAGCACCGTGCCCGGCCGGTCGTCCTTGCGCACCGCCGAGCTGAAGAAGCGGAACTGGGCCGGCTCGCCCACCACCAGGCCGATCTCGCCGTGGGGGACGTCGGTCTCGGTCCCCTCCTCCATGCCCATCGGGGCCACGCACAGCGCCCGCAAGGGGCGCGGCGCGCCCGGCACGGCCAGGCCCGCCGTCTCGATCCCCACGTAGTACGCGCGGGGCGTGCCGCCGCGGATGCGAATGCCCCCGCACTCCTTGGACCAGCCGTAATAGGCGGCGCCCCGGGCGACCGCAAAGTCCAACTCGTGCGTACCTTCGAGCACCTTAGGCGCGGCTTCAGGGTCGAACCATGCGCCGAGCACTTCGAGAAGCCGGCTCCGCAAGGCGTCGGACTTGAAAACCCCGCCATTGAACAGCACGTGCGTGGGCCGCACCGGCCCCGACGCGCCGCCGTGCGCTGCGAGGAACGCGGCCAGGTGCCGGGTGATGGCGGCGTCGGACTCGAAGGGGAGCCCGATCTCCTGGAAGCCCGACGCACGGCGCCGCGCCGGCCGGTCGTCGATGGCGCAGGAGGGGAAGAACCCCTCGAGCAGCAGATCAGCCGCCTTGGCCCGATCCACGTCCACCGAGACCGTGCCGCCGATGAGTTTGCTCCCTCGTCCGAGCACGGCGATGGGGTGCTTCTCGGGGCCCTCCGGCGCGAGCAGCACCTCCTTGGCCGTGCGGCAGGAATGCCACAGGGCGACCGACTGCCAGGGATCGAGCTTCACGCCCTTTTCCCCGAACAGCCCGGCCACCATGTGCGCCAGCGCGAGGTCCATGTTGTCGCCGCCGACGAGCAGGTGGTTGCCGACCGCCATCCGCTCCAGGTAGAGCTCACCGTTCTCCTCAGCTACGGCGACGAGCGTCAGGTCGGTCGTGCCTCCGCCCACATCACAGACGAGAAGCCGATCGCCCAGACTCAGCGCGCGGCGCCATTTCTCGCCGCGATCGGCCAGCCACGAATAGACCGCGGCCTGGGGTTCCTCCAGAAGCACCAGGTCTTCCGGAAGCCCCGCGGCCAGCGCGGCCTCGCGCGTCAGATCCCGGGCGCTGGCGTCGAACGAGGCCGGCACCGTGAGCACAACGCGCTGGTCCGCGATCGGGGCATCGGGAAACGACGCTTCCCAGGCCGCGGCCAGGTGCTCCAGGTAGCGCTGCGAGGCGGTGATCGGCGAGACCTTGGGCACCTCGTCCGGCGCGCCCCAGGGCAGGATCGGCTGGTGCCGGTCCACGCGGCTGTGGCAGAGCCAGCTCTTGGCCGCGCCCACCGTGCGGTCCGGCACCTGGGCCGCCTGGCGCCGGGCGTACTCGCCCACCGCGAACTCGCGATCCGTGGCCCAGGGCAGACTCAACGCCCCGCCGCCGGTCTCGTGCTCGCTGGCCAGGTACAGAAACGACGAGAGCGAATCGCGGGACTCGACCGTGCCCGCGTCGACCAGTTGCGCGACGGCCAGGATCTCGATGGGCGCCTCCTCCCGATCCAGCGCCGCGCAGGCGATCAGGCTGTTGGTCGTCCCCAGGTCGATTCCGATACAGTACTGGGCAGTCATATTAAACTGGCACGCGGGTCGCGGGGGCGACAGACTTCCGAAGTCTCGAAGACTTCGGGAGTCTGCTTTCTACTACAACTCCACTTCCGCCGGGGCGACGACCTTGGCCGCGGCTTCGCTGCCCGACCAGGCCGGCAGCTCGCAGCGGGTGGCCTGCCAGCCGTGATGGGCGAGCTGGCCGCGAAACGGCGGCTCGCCGGTCACACTACCGGTCAGCCGGAAACGCCCCGCGTCGAACCCGGCCGGCACCTCGATCTCGCTCCCCTCCTCTCCCTCGACCACCGGCACGATCTCGAACAGCCGGGCCACGGTCTTGGCACAGTCGCGATGCACGTCGCGTGCCACGGCCCCGATCTGGGCATCGGGGTAGCCTTCGAGCGGCTCCATGAGGAAGTCCACGAACCGGGCCTCCCGCTGCAAGGTTGCCAGCAGGGTCACGGCCTCGCTCCGCGGCGGCGGCTTCGGTTTGGCCGCCACTTTGGGCCTGGCCTTGGCTCTTGCCTCGGGCTGGTCGGTCGGGGGCAGGGCTTCGGCAGGCTGACTGAGGATCTTCCGCACCCTGGCGGCGATCGAGCCGCGAAACAGGGTCAGAAAAAAGATGCGAAAAGCGAGCAGAATGCGCATGGCCAGCGGTCCTCCATCGGGGCAAGCCAACCAGTACACCTCACATCGGGGATGGATGTCAACCGGTGCTGTCGCGGCGCCGCGGCGCCTGCACCCAGTGTTGCGTCGCGGCAGCCTCACTAACGGGGTATACTGGGACCACCCCGGTAGATCGCTCGACGGAGACCTTCGGCATGCACGCCCGGCCGCGCGAGCGCGAAACGTTCGGAGATCTCCTTCTCCAGCGGCGCCTGGCCCGTGCGGCCTCGCTGCTGGCGGGGCTGCTTCTTGTCCCGCTCGGGCACGCGCCGGCGGAGGAGGCTGCAAGCCCCAGCGACGACCGGCCGGCCGCGTCGCTCGCCCCCGAGACCGTGGTCGAGCTGTTCGCGCTGGATCCCGAGTCGTGGACCGTCCGTGGCGACGTCCTCCGCGGGGAGCTCGAAACAAGCGCGATCAAGCCGGCGACGCTCGACGCCTACCGCGTAACCGGCTTCGACTACCGCGTGCAGGTCAAGGCGAAATGGCATCACTGGATCTGGGTCCAGATCGACGGCCACACGTTCGAGCTTTCGCGAGGGCATTGGTTCAACGGCGGCACGATGGTGTATGACGACCTCCAGGCCCGCGAGGTCGTGCGCCAGCGCCCCGGCCCCAAGGTCGACGACCCCGACCGCTGGTGCGAGATCGGGGCGACGCTGCGCGATCGGGTGATCGCGTTTCACTACGACGGCCAGGAGGCCTGGCACCGGACGATTCCCGCGGCGCCTGGCGCGCTTCACGAGGTCCGCTTCGGGCTGGCAGTCCAGAACTGCACGATCGAGCTGAGGGACCTCGCCATTCGTTTGATGCCCGAGCAGTCTCTCATCCCGCTGGGCCTCGACGAGCTCGCGCTGGGGCCGCTGGTGGGAAGCGGTCCGGCCAATCGCCGCGACGCGCGCGGGAAGGACACCGTGCTGGTCGGCGTCGAAGCCACGCTGTCGCAGAACGCGCGGCAAATGGCCGTGGGATCGATCCGGCCCATCTTCGAGACTCCGCAAGGACGCTTCCGCGCGAGCAACCCGCTGGGAACGCCCGGGCTGCTGCCGATCCGCGTCGAGGCCAGGCCGGGCTACGCGGTCGGCGGCATAGTCGCCACAGCGGGCGAGTGCGTGGACGGATTCCGCCTGGTGTTCATGCGCCGGGTGGGCGACCACCTCGATCCGGACGACCGCTACCTGGGCCGCTGGGTCGGAGGCCGCGGCGACGGAGACGGAGACGAGGAGCGCGTGGGCGGCGACGGTTCGCCCGCAGTCGGCCTGATCGCGCGTTGCGACAAGGGCGTGCGCGGCGTGGGGCTGATCCAGCGAAAGACGGCCTCCGAAAACGCGCGGGACTGAGCCCGCACCGGGGACTGGCACCGTATTCCGTGTGGGAACCATGCCCGACCTGCAACGCAAGTCGAGTCTCGAATGGATAGCCTTCGACCAGCGGATCGGGAACACGTTGCCTGGCCCGTTGCGAAACAGCGCCAGGCGCGCAGGGGACAGGAACCGTTCTCCCGACACGGGGGGTGGGCCCCGCCGAGCGCCCGCACGCTCGCCGTGGACGAAGCGGGGCGTTCCACACGCGAGAACGGCTCCAGCCCCTCCCTCATTCGCCTTCGCCGTAGATTTCCTGCAGATAGACCTCCGGTTTATGGCCGCGGGCGATCAACCGCATGCCGGCCTCGGTGCGCGCGGCCTCCTCGCAGCGCCCGCGTACGGCCAGGCACCGCTTCCAGCAGCGGATCGCCCTCCGGGGCCGGTTGCGCAGATCGAAATAATCCCCCAGAAGCTGCCAGAAGAAGCGGCGGTCTTCGTCGCTCGCCAGGACGGCGAGCCGTTCGGCTTCGTCCAGATCGATGGCGTCCTCCTCTTCCGCGTCAAGGTCCTCGGCGATGGCGGCCGCCAGGTCGATCAGCGGCTTGTGGCTGCCGTGCCGCCCTCCCCTGGTCGCGATCTCGTCCAGGGCGGCATCGCGCCGCCGGGCGTCGCCCAGCCGCTCGGCCAGGATAGCGACGCGCAGGCCTTCCAGCGGACGGCCGAACTCCGCGAAACGGCTTTCGGCCAGCGCCAGGGCCTTCTGGTGCTCGCCTTCGCATCGATAGAACAGTGCCGCCACGGCTGGGTTGAAGTCCGTGCCCAACTCGTCCTCGGAGCGGACGTAGTGCCGGGCAAGGTGCCGCGCCTGCTGCAAGTCGCCCTGGCCCGTGCGCTTGCAGAAGAGGTACCACAGCACGGCCTCCTCGCGATAGCGCCGGCTCGTGGCTCGCCATAGCGACTCGGCCTCCTTCCAGTGCCCGAGGGCCTCGTGGCAGCGCGCGGCGGTGACCATCGCCCAGGCGGCTTCGCTCGCGGCTGCGTTCTCCGCGTGCGGGAGGGCCTCGTCGAAGCGGCAGGCTCGCATCAGGGTCTCGGCCAGGTGGCATCCCGCGCACGCGTGATCGAGCTCGTCGGCGGGCCGCTGCAGGAACTCCTCCAGCACCGCCTGCCACCTGGCTTCGTCGCCCTGCCTGAGGTGGACGCCGGCCAGTGCGACGTAGAACGCCACGTCGGGGGCGGCGTCGATGGCCGCGCGAAAGCAGCGGATCGCGGCGTCCGGCCGGTCCAGCGCGCGGTAGCGGCACCCCAGAGCGACCTGCACGCAAGCGTGCGCCTTGCACTCCGTCTCCCAGGCGACGGCCTTATCCTCCACGCCGGACCAATCGTGCTCGATCAAGGCGGCCCGGGCGGCCGGGCAGTGCGGGCTAACATCCAGGATCCGCCGAGCCAGTGCCGCGGGCCGCTCCGATTCGATCGGCAGGTAGCAGGTCAGGTCGCGGGCGACATCGTCGAGGTGCTGCCTGCCCAGTTCCTGGAAGTCGTTCCGGGCGGAGGGGAACTCGAGGTGGAAATCGTCGCACAGCTTCTGGGCGTGCGATTCGAATCCCCACGGCGCAATGCGGATAACGCGCAACAAGGCCTCGCGCCTCCGCCTGCCGTCCCAGGCGAAGCTCTCCACGTAGTCCCGATACCGATGGTCCTCCCAAACAGGTCGCGACGCCGAAAGGAAACCCTCGGGCGAGACCCGCAGGCCGTTGCGCTGGATGTTCGCGCGGCGCACGACCTGGAGGAAGGAGGCCTCGGCCAGCAGATTGGCCAGCGCCGCCCACGAGGGCTCGCCCGGATCGGCGTCCGCCGGGACCTCGGCCAGCGCGCGGATCAACCGCCGCCGGACGGCAAATTCGCGCTGCGGCGCGACTTCGCCGCGGCCCGCAAGCCCGCTCAACACCGCGCGTGCGGCCGGCGGCAGGTCGGGCATGTCGGCCACACGGGCATAGATCGAGCGGCCCCACGTCTCTGGCCATGCCTCGGTGAGCCTGAAGCCCAGTCTCGGTCCCGCGTTGGCGCACGCCGTGTCATGGATGCGATAGCACTCGGGCATGGCCTCGATCGCCGCGGTGGTCGCCTGGAGAATATGGGTCCGCCGGCTGGACCAGATCGCGCCCGACTGCTCGACGGCCACCACGCGCAGCAGCCGTGCAAGCTGGCGGTGGCCTTCGTCCGCGCGGGTGGGATCGAGACGGTCCATCTGGAAGCGGCACAGCGCCTCAATGAGCCCGACCCAGCCCGGACGCGGCGGCTGTTCCGCCTCGGCGCGCGCGGGCTTCGCAAGCCTCTCGGCCGCCTCCAAATCGGCCAGGGCGTGCCGGTGCAGCCCGGCCAGGGAGAGGGCGTACGCCCGATGCCAGGCCGCCGGCGCCGAGGGAGCCTTGCTGCGTGCCACCAGCCGATGCGCATAGAGCAGGGCCCGGGCCTTCAGCACCTTGTGCGCCGGATACCAATGGATCTCCGAGAGCACGCCCAGGTTGGCGTACGCCCGCACCAGGGCCCCGAGGCGCTCGGGCGACTCGCCGTCGGCGCGGATAAGCCAATGCAGGCGCCGCGCCGCGTCAAACTGGGCGGGGAAGGTCATCTGGCGCAGCAGCGCTTCGACGGCCTCGGGCGCCTCGGCCTGGGGCTTCCATGCGTGGGGCACGCCTTCGAAGCCGGCCTCCCTGAGCCACTCCGCGTACCGCGTGCGAGAGGCCTCTTCCAGGTGCGCCACGAGGAGGTTGTAGTCCAGGCCGCCGTCGCTCCTGTAGGGGGCCGAGGCGATCACCTCCTGCGCCGGGTGGAAGCCGCGAAGCAGCTCGATCAGCGTGTCCTCCTTCGGAGAGGCCACGAGGTCCAGCGGTGGATAGAGGCCTTCATCCGGCATGGGATCGCCCAGCCAGGCGTCGCGAGTGACCAGGCCCAGCTCGTCCCGGGCGGCCATGAGCAGGGCCTGGCGAAACAGCTCCCGGGCCAGAATGCCCTGGCGGATGCGTCCTGCCGAGCGCAGCGCGAAGCCCCGCCCGCGCTCCAGGTGCACGATGCGATGCGAATGCACTTCGTCTGCCGGTGCCGGCGACGGAGCGAAGACCAGTGCAAGGGCGGCCAACGCGACCGCCGCCCGAGGCGCGTTCATGGCGGAACTACGGACCAGCGCTGCGCCTCCGCCCCCCGGCCGTGGCTCAAACGCACGCCATTCTGCGCGCGGCGCGCGAGCCGGTCAAGGAGCCGTGTGGTGGTCCGCCGGGGCTTCCGGCAGCCCCACCTGCTCTCGCAGCCACCGGACGAGGCCCTCGGCGTCGTAGAGTTCGTTGCCGCCGGCGAGGTGCCTGGTCCGTTCCTCGCCGTCGTCGTCGGTGAAGCGGATCACGGGGGCCTCGCTCCGCTGGAGATCGCCGTCGGAGTCCCGCTTTTCGCTGAACTTCACGAAGAAGTCGCGGACCCGGTCGAAGGGGAGGGTCGTCTCCTCGTCCTGGCGGTCGTTCGGCGGCAGGATCAGCGTTCGGTTCATCTCGTCGATCACAACCCATTTGCCGGGGTCGCGAGCGAGACGTCTCAGGTAGAAGTAGAACGAGATCCCCAAAATGACCGCCCAGGCGCCGAGCATCACCGGCAGGGAGGCGTTGAAGCCGAAGCCGAAGCCCACGATGAAGATCGACGCGAACGAGGTGCCCAGAAGCGCCAGGGCAAAGGTGCCGATGGCGGGGAACCCGGCGACCTGGACCATCTGCCGCCAGTCGCGGCGCACGATCTTCGCCCCGCCGGCGGGCGGCTTCATGAAGCGCTGATAGGCCGTTCGCGCGATGACGTACCAGCCGCCGAGCATCACCACGTTGAAGGGCGTGAGGAACATGGCCAGGAAAAGGTCCTTGCCCTCGATGCCCGCGCGGAGCACGGCGTCGGCCGGGTCGGCCGGGTTGTAGTGCACGTCCACCTCGGCGCCCGGCGGCAACTGCTCGACCACGCGAAACGCGCCGCGGTCGGAGCTCCCCATGTCGCCGTAGCGGTATTGCGTGCAACGGTACTCGCGGCCGTCGATCCAGTACTTGTACCGCACGTCCACGCGGTAACTCGTGCCGTCGCTGTCGCGTTCCTCCTTGACACCGCTGGAGACGATCACGCCCCCGGTGGTCGGATACGAACTGGCCTGAAGCTGCCGCGCCACGCCGTAAGCGATCATCGCGTCGAACGCCAGCACCCCAGTCGTCCAGACGCCGATGAACAGCAGCCCTCCGATCACGCCGCAGCCACAGCCGCGCGACTTGTGCGTCGAGCACCATCCCATCCGTTGACCCCTTCCCGCTCAAGCGACGTCCCGAGGACCGTGACCTGACCGCGCGCACCAAGGACGGATGGCTCTCGGGACGCTCAGGCCGTACACCAAGCAAGTATACCGCGCCCTAACCACGTGCGGGGAGGCGCGTGGAGGCCGATCCGCGCGATCGCGCCCTGCGACACGTCAATCCGACGCGATGTATACCGATAGCGAAATCGGCACGTGCCCGCCCTCCTTCCGCCACACGGTGACGGGGATCGTGCCGCGCTTTTCGACCTGGAATCGGCCACGGCCGTGCGGCGGACGTCCACCTTGGTGCGGAGCTGTTCGCTCTCGTCCGGCGCCGCGCGGATCTCCGCGGGCTGCTCCTGCGTCTCGGCACTGGGAGGCGACCGGCAGGAAACGGCCCCACCCGGCTTGCGGCTCTCGGAAAGAGCCGCCTACAAGAGGTGCCGGGCCTTGATCTCCAGGTACCGGTTCACCAGCGGGGCGGTCATCTGGTCGGGAAACACATCCAGCGTGAGCACGCCCTTGGCGGCCAGGTCGCTGAGCACCTGGTGGCGCCAGCCGAGGATCTCCGCGGCCGCGGCCGCGCGCCACAGGGCCTTGCCCTTGGGGTGCTCCGGCTCGACGGCCTCGAACATCCGCCGGTCGCGCAACAGCACGCCCAGCGGCAGGTGCCGCCCCACGAGGTTGGCCAGGTAGCGCTCGATCTGGTGGGCGTTCACCTCGTCGATGACGTTGGTCACCAGCACGACCAGCGACCGCTTGCGGCAGTGGGACGCCAGGTAGCGGAACGCCTGGTCGTAGCGCGACTCGACCATGTCCGGGAAGCGGTCGAACACGGCGTGGACCAGCCGGTTCATCTGCCGCATGCCGCCGCCGGGCGGCACGTAGCGGTGGACTCCGTCGGAGAACAGCACGAGCCCTACCGAGTCGTTCTGCCGCAGGGCCACGTAGCTGAGCATGAGCATGCTGTTCAAAGCATGGTCCAGAAGGCTCAGCCCGGCCGCCTCGCCGGTCATCATCCGCCCGCAATCCAGCAGAAACACGACGCGCTGCGATCGGCTCGACTGGTAGTCGCGCACGGTGAGCTTGCGTCGCCGGGCGGTCGCCCTCCAGTCGATGTGCTTGTAGTTGTCGTCGATCGAGTAGTCGCGGAGGCGCTCGAAGTCGTGGTCCTGGCCCACGCGGCGCGTGCGCCGCACGCCGAGCAGGCTGAGGCGGTCGGTGCGCGCGAGCATGGCGTAGTGCCGGAGCTGCTGGAGGTCGGGATAGACGTGCAGTTGCGTGTCGCCGGGAAGCACGATCATCCGCTGCCACAGGCCCAGGCGGCTGTGCACGCGGAGATAGGCTGGACCGATCGACATGGCCCCGCGCTGGCGGCAGCGCAGGTCATAGTGCAGCAGCACCCGGCTCCTCGCCTGGAGCTGGAGGCGGAACTCGGACGGCTCGGCCTGGAGCAGCTCGGGCACGCCGTCGCGCACCGTCACCTCGCAGGCCGTGCGCGAATGGTTCATCAGCGTCAACTGCACGGGGTGACGCTTGCGGATCGAAACGATCCGCCCCGAGCGCCGCACGGCCGAGAAGTCGCCGGGACGCGGCAGGGTGAGCACGTCGAACAGGGCGACCCCGGCCAGCAGCCCGTCGAGCACCAGGACGAGGACCATCACCCAGTCGGCGGCCAGCAGGCCCAGCGAGACGATCGCGGGGCCCAGGGCCAACAGCACGAGCCGGCCCGTGGGGTAGATCCGCGCCGCCCAGGCCAGGGCGGCCAGCGGCGCGGCGATCGCCGCCAGCTTGGCCAGCAGGAGCGCCAGGGCGTTCACAGGCGGGGAACCTCCACCGAGCGGATGAGATCGACCAGCACCTCGTCCACCGAGTGCCCCTCGACCTCGGCCTCGGCCGAGAGGATCACGCGGTGGCGGAGGGCGGGAAGGGCCAGCTCGACCACGTCGTCGGGCACGGCGTAGTCGCGCCCCAGGAACGCCGCCAGCGTGCGCGCGCCCTGCATCAGGGCCAACCCCGCACGGGGCGAAGCCCCCATGTGGAACTGCGGCCAGTCCCGCGTCAACCGCACCAGGGAGTTGACGTAGCCGATCAGCTTCGGATCGACGAACACCCGGCCGCACTCCCCCGTCGCGGCGACGATCTCCTCCGGGCGGGTGACCTCCCGTACCTCGGCCAGCTTGTCGTCCAGATCGACCTGCACGCTGTGCATGTCGAGGATCGCCGCTTCCTCCTCGGCGGTCGGGTAGTCGATGACCAGCTTGAACATGAAGCGGTCGAGCTGGGCCTCGGGCAGGTTGTAGGTCCCCTCGGCCTCGATCGGGTTCTGCGTGGCCAGCACCAAAAACGGACGCTGGAGCTTGTGGCTGGTCCCCTCCACCGTGACGCGGTACTCCTGCATGATCTCCAACAGCGCCGCGTGGGTCTTGGCGGGCGAGCGGTTGATCTCGTCGGCCAGAAGCAGCTGGGTGAAGACCGGGCCGGGCCGGAAGCGGAACTCCTGGGTCTTCATGTCGAAGATCGGCGAGCCGGTGATGTCCGAGGGCATCAGGTCAGCGGTGAACTGGATGCGGCCGAACTGGCAGCCCAGCACGCGGCCCAGCGTGCGCACGAACAGCGTCTTGCCCAGCCCCGGCACGCTCTCGATCAACACGTGGCCGCCGGAGAACAGGGCCACCAGCGTGCCCAGCACCAACTCCTCCTGGCCCACGAAGACCTTGCGGGCCTCCTCGGTGATGCGGTCGAAGAGCTGCTTGATCGGCGACGGAGGGCCTTCGGGCACCAGGTCCACCTCGGCGGGCTCCGGCTCGGGCAGCGGGACGTCGTCATAGAGTGAATCGGTCATGGATCAGCGTTCAGGAGTCAGGGGGCGGAGGGCAGGAGTCAGGGGGCCTTTGGCCCACGTCGGAAGTCGGAATTTGAAGATCACCAGCCGCGCCGAAAGGGCCCTCGCGGCTGGCCTTGCGCGTCCGCGGTTTGCGGCTCTCTCCCTTTCGATCATTCGGGTTTGCTGCGGATTTCGTGCTTCGAGGTTTGGATCTCCCCTGCGCGAGCTCCCGGCCTTCAACCAGGACGCTACTCGGGCTGCGGTCTCTCCCTGGCCCGTACGCTCTGCTGGTAATGCAGCACCTGGCTCATCGCGTAGGAGCGATCCTGGCTCTGTTCGAGCAGCTCGCCGAGGGCCTCGATGTGGCGGCCGAAGTCCTTCTGGCTCTCCGGCTGCGGGTCGCGGGGCCGGCCGAAGATCGGGAACCGCCAGAAGCAGAACAGGATGCCCAGCAGCGAGGCGTGGATCAAGATCCAGCTCGCCGGCCAGGTGTGAAAGATCTCCATTCCGGTGGGGACCTTCACTCCCGGGTCCTCTTCCAGCACGCGCGGCCCGCCGGGCCCGCTCTCCAGGAACACCACCGTCTGCCCGGGCGGGCCGAGCTCGCCGATGAGCTTGCCGGCCAGCTTGCGGTGCTCGCGGTTCACCAGGGGCAGGTTGAGGAGGAACGATCCGTTGGCCACCACGATCACCTGGCCGTCGCCGCGGTACTCCAGCGAAACCAGCACGTCCTCGTCCGATTCCAGGAGCACCTCGGCCCACCCGGGCGGGGTCAGACGGCCGTTGAGCTCGATCTCCACCCCGGAGGGATCGACCCCCTCCAGCCAGTACGGATCGCCCTGAAGCGTCCGCACCTGGCGCGGAGCCAGTCGCCCGTCGAGGGCGAACAGCTCGCACTGCTCGACACCCGTCAGCGTGGCCCGGGCGGACTGGAACTCCGACTCCGCCTCCTGGAGCCGCCGGATGACTTCCTTCTTCTGCTCCGGCGGGGCCTGCGGCCGGATCTTTCTCCAGTAGAACGAGGCGGCGTCGAAGTCGCGGCCCACGTAGATCAGCGTCCTGCCCGGCGACTCGGCCAGCCAGTTGTCGATCCAGTCGCACGTTTCAGACGACGGGGGACGGAAGTCGTTGGGGAACCAGACGATGCAGTCGGCCCGCGCGCGGATGCGGGGCGAGAGGCTCAGGTGCGTGTGCACGCGGTGGCCGTAGCGCTCGAACATCTCGGCCAGCACGGCCGTGCCGTTGACGCTGCTGGTGGCCCCGGCGCCGCTGCGACGCCCGTAGCGCGAGTCGATGCCGCGGTTGCAGCCCGAGCAACCAGGCAGGGCCAGGCAGAGGATCGCCACGAGCAACGCTCGTGGAAATCCGACATCCGAAGCACGAAACCCGAAACGAACGCAAAGGACCGAAACGGCGAATGACGCAAAAGCCGAATACGGACCCGCGGTTCGGGACGTTCGAGCTTCGTGCTTCGGATTTGCTTCGGATTTCGACATTCGTGTTTCGTGCTTCGAGTTTCGCGAGTGCATGCCGGCCGCCGGTCACGCCTCCGCCTCGGTCAGCAGGCGCTGGAATTGCGGCAGCTCGGCCCAGCACCGCTCGAAGCGATCGCGGTCCAGCGACCGGTTGCCGAAGAACACGTCCTCGAACGCGACCATAGTCGCCTCGACGATCCGTCCGAGGCCCGAGCGGCGTCCCACCTCGCGCAGGTACTGGCGGTTGGTCTTGCCCTTGGTCAGGTGGATGCGGTGGTGCTTGTCCAGAGCCACGAGCTGGTAGCTGAACAGGTAGATGGCCGCCTGGCCGAAGTGGCCCTGCTCGTAAGCCAGCCTGGCCTCGTCCAAAAGGTCGCCCCGACGGCGCTGGACGGGGAACGGGAGGGCCTCCACGCGATAGCGATCTTCTTCCGCGGCCCGGTCGTCCCCTTCCTCGCCTTCCTGCTCCTCGCCGCGCCACCGCCGCCGCCACGCGCGGTAGAGGAGCCAGACGATTACCACGAACAACACCAGGATCGCGGCCCAGGCGAGCCAGCCGAACAAGGTGCTGGGCCAGCTCAGGGCCTGGCCGCCCCAGCGGAACAGCCGCTGGAGCCAACTGAAGTCGAGACCCTCCAGCCAGTTGGCCAGCCAGTCCCAGGAGTAGGGCTCACGCACGTCGATTCGACGCACGCTGTCGCCCGACGCGTCGTACCACGGGTAACGCCACCAGTGGTCGAGCGACCGGCGGCCCGCGCGGACCGGGTCCTCGGGGGCGGCCCCGGGCAGGGCGAGAAGAAGCGGCGCGGCG
Organism: uncultured Pirellulales bacterium; assembly: GCA_964434165.1. Lineage (GTDB taxonomy): Bacteria > Planctomycetota > Planctomycetia > Pirellulales > Thermoguttaceae > CAYSUS01. The sequence goes on along the minus strand of CAYSUS010000008.1, from coordinate 15,662 downwards.
AGCCAGGCGGAATTCATGCCAGCGACCTCACCAGCCGGCCCTCTTCGGCGCGCATCCTCAACTCCACCTCCCAGCCCTCACGGCGAATCCTCAGGTCCAGGTAGCTCAGGAAGCGGACCACGGTGAAGAACCCGGCCACCAGCCACAGCGACGCCTGGAAGTACCAGGTCCACATCAGGCTGTCCCAACGGATCTCGGTCAGAAGGGCCGCCCGGAGGAGCCAGATCGATCCCCACACCGAGCCGAACAGCAGGCCGCCCGCGGCCAGCGCGGCCAACCAGCGGGCGAACAGATCGCCCGTGTAGCCGCCGTGCAGGTTCCCGGAGCGCCTCGACGTCGTCATGGCGTTGGCTCGCGTCGGCTGAAGGGGGTTCCGCTCCAGGAGGATCACCTCGCCCAGATACGGCCGGGTGATGTACAGGATGGGCCAGTAGATCATCAGACCCAACAGGGCCAGCGTGCCGACCCACGTCGGCGCGAACAGCACGAGGGGCACGGGCCAGCCGCGATAGAGGACCTGGTAGAGGAACACCTGCGCGGCGGTCTGGCGGAGCGTGCGCAGCACGCGGCGGCGCTGGGGCCGACGGTTGAACATGGCCTCGCCCAGGAAGGCCGTGGCCGGCGCCGCGGCCAGCGGCATCTCCCAGGTCACCAGCAACAGGGTGTAGACCACGTACTGGAAGGGAAACCCCAGCTCGATGTCGGCGTCGGCGTAATCCCAGAGCAGCCAGTGGTTCAGCAGGGCCAGGGGAATCGCGCCCAGGGCCAGGGCCGCCAGCAGCGGGCCGGCGTGGGCCCGGATCACGCGCAGGGCCAGGTCGAGGATGTCGGGATAGGCCCGCTCCCGAATGGCGATCGTGGTGCGGTCCAGCTCCAGCCAAAAGCCCCCGCCGGGGTGGGGCGCGGCCTCGCCGTTGCCGCGGGGCCGTGCCGTCCTGAGCATCCGATCTGCGGCCATGGGTCAGGGCTCCCGGCTCGGCGCCTCGCCCGGCGGAAAGCCGAGCATTACGAAATAGAACATCAGCAGGCCGGCCGAAGCCATCGCCACGAGCACCTTGAACCAGTAAGGCAGCTGCGCGGCCGAGATGAAGCCCTCGATCAGCGCGGCGAGGAGGAAGAGGATCACGGCGGCGCACATGGCGGGCACGGCCTGGACGGCCGTCTCGCGGAGGGCCGCGGCGCGGGTGCGCCCGCCGGTATCCACCAGGGAGAACCCCAGCCGCATCCCGGCTGCGGCCGAGAGCACGACCGCGGTCAGCTCGAAGGGCGCGTGGGCGGTAATGAAGTGCAGGTAGTTCTCGCCCTGCGGAAGCTGCACCATGTAGCCGGTCATCCCGCCCAGCAGCGCCGCATTGTACACCAGCACGTACAGCCCGCCGATGCCGAACGCCAGCCCGAACGCGAAGCACCGCAGACCGATGGTCGGATTGATCAGGACGTACAGGCCGAACATTCTCAGGTCCATGTCGGTCCCGCGGCCGGCGATGGGCGAGGAGTACATCTCCTCCAGCCCCACGAGGCGCTCGCGGCCGGCGATCGTCTCGGCGAAATCGCCGTTGCTGGCGCCCATGTAGGCGGAGAGGAAGAACACGCCCCAGAACACGACGAACGCCACGCGGAGGTAGTTGTCCTGGTAGAGCTGCCGCGGGACGTCCACCAGCATCAGCCGGGTCCAGGCCGAGAACCGGAACCGCCGGCTGCGGTAGAGCTGGTTGTGCGCCCGGGCGACCAACTGGTGGAGATAATGGACGGCGCCGGGCGGGAGCTGGTAGGCGTCGGCCAGGGCCAGGTCGGCGCAGGCCGCCCGGTACAGCGCGGCGAACCGCGACGCCAGGCGCGGGTCGCGCTTCCGCGGGGACGTCGTCTCCAGGACCGTGCAGAGCTGCTCCAGCTCGTGCCAGTTCGCGCGGCGGGCCTCGAGCAAGTCGGAGACCTTCATGAAAACCGCCTCCTGCGGAAGTCCACCCGGCGGGGTCTCCGATCGACCGGCTCGCCGCCGTCGGCCACCGACTCGGCCTCGACGATCTCCGGGGTGGCCAGGGCCTGGGCGAAAGGGTTCTCGCCCGCCATGCGCCCCTGCGGCGGCGCGGCGGCGGGGGCGAAGGGCGAGACGCCGGCTGCCCGGGCGTCATCGGCGCGGTCGGTGATGAACGTGCGGTGATACAGCGCGCAGAGCAAGAGGTCGTGGTCGGTCTGGGGCGGAAGACCCAATCGCTCCACGAGCGGCTCGCCGAGATGGCCGGCCATTTCGTAACGCCGCCCGGGGGGAAAGAACCGTCGCCGTTGTACGTAAGCCGCCAGCGATCGGGCGAGAGACCGCGGGGTCTGGAAGTTGGCCGGAATCTGCGAGGCCAGCCGGATCGCCTCGGGCTCATCGACCCGCATCATGCCGAAGAACCAGTTCGGCTCGTCCAAGACGACCATCGTGCCGCAGGCCAGGTCGCCCAGGCGCTGGAACCGGTCGTTGAGACTGGCCGACCAGAGCCCGACCTGGTAGAAGGGGAAGGGCTGGCAGTCGATCGCGCGGAGCACGTTGCGGAGGATGGCCTGAAAGGCGTTGACCGGCTGGCCGTCCACGGTCACCACGCGGATCTTCAGGGCCCGCTTGCCCGGCGTCTGCCCGTTCCAGAACGCCTCGAACAGACCGCCATAGAACCAGATCAGCGCGAAAATCAGCACCGCCGCCATGCCGAACCCCAGCCCGGGCAGGCCGATGATGCCGGACATGAAGCCCACCGCCATCATCCCGGCCCAGGCCACGGCGAAGCGGATGAGCAGGTCGAGCAAATAGGCCACCAGGCGCCGGAAGGGCCCGGCGACCGTGTAGCGGAACGCGATGTTCTCGGGGGTGACGACCCGGATCGCCGTGTCGATCTGCCCGTGGTCCTGGTCCATGCCCTCAATTATGGGACGCCCCCCACCCAGCATCAAGCGGGGGACCGGCTGCCCCCTTTGCGACGGCCCCGGCGCGCGGTACGGTGATACGGTGTCACGGACCGGCGGGCGCGGTGCACCGTATCTGTTCGTCACCAGAGAAGGAGTCCCTATGAACCTGCAAGGCAAGTCGGCCCTGGTGACCGGCGGGGCGAGCGGAATCGGACTGGGCATCGCGATCGGCCTGGCTCGGGAAGGCTGCCGCGTGGCCATCACCGGGCGGACCGAGGAGAAGATCCAGGCGGCCGTCGCCTCCTACGAAGGCGATCCGCCGCTCGTGGGCCGGCCGTGCGACGTCTCGGACCGCGCCGCGGTGGCGGAGCTGTTCGCCTGGCTCGAAGAGCAGCTCGGCCCGCTCGACATCCTCGTGAACAACGCCGGGATCAACGTCGCCCGCCGCTCCATGGCCGAGCTCGACCCCGATGACTGGGACCGGATGGTGGCGATCAATCTCAGCGGGGCCTACTACTGCATGCACGCGGCCCTGCCCGGCATGCGGCGGCGTGATGACGGGCTGATCGTCAACGTCTCGTCGATCGCGGGCAAGCGTGCGATGAAGCTGGCCGGCGTGGGCTATTGCGCGTCGAAGTTCGGCATGACCGCCCTGGGCACGACGGTAGGGCTGGAGGAAAAGGCTTATGGGATCCGCGTGACCAACGTCTATCCGGGCGAGGCGAACACCCCGATCATCGACCAGCGGCCCGTCCCCGTCCCGGCCGAGAAGCGGGCCCAAATGCTCCAGCCCGAGGACATCGCCGCCTGCGTCGTGACCATCGCCAAGCTGCCGCCCACGGCGCACGTGCCGGAGCTGGTGATCACGCCGCTGTACCAGGAGTATGCGTGAGGGGAGGTCGGAAGGCGAGGGCGAATGGATGATCCCGCCGTGTGCCTTTTGCTCTCGTGCTCCGCATTCGGCACAACCCGCCAGGGATTGGGGCCGGAAGCAGGCAGTCGTCTCCAGAGCACTCACCCACACATTCCGCCATCACCCCCACCCCTCTCCCGCTGCGGAAGAGGGGAGAGTGTGAACTTACCGTCCGCCACTCACTTACTCACCCCTCCCCACGCAACGCCCCATACATCGCCACGATATTCTCCGTCGGGCTGACCGGCTGCAGGTTGTGGCAGGGGGCGCAGATCCACCGGGCAGCGGCGTAGATCGCCATGCTCTCGCGGACCTCGCGCACGACGTCCTCGACCGTGCCGAAGGCCAGCGTCTGCTGGTTGTCGATCGAGCCGTGGAAGACGATCCGCTCGCCATAGTCGCGGACCAGGCCCTCGCGCTCCATGCCCGGGCAGCGCCACTGGATCGGGTTGAGGACTTCGATGCCGACCCGACCGACGAGGTCAGGGAGGAACGCCCGGGCAGCCCCGTCCGTGTGGTACATCACGTGGACCCCGTACTGCCGCGCGAGGTCGGCCATCCTGATTTGGTTGGGCAGCAGGAAGCGGCGGTACATGGCCAGGCTCATTAGCGGCCCGGTCTGCGAGCCGAGGTCCTCGGCCACCCAGGTCGTGTCGATCCGGCCGGCGCCGGCCTCGAACATGCGGCGGTGGTGCTCCAGGTGGAAATCGAAGATGTGTCCCAGCACCGCGTCGGCGATCTCCGGACGCAGGGCCAGGTCCTCGAAGGCCCGCTCCAGCCCCCGCAGGTAGCCGTAGAGAAGAAACGGCTCAAAGCAGCCGCAGTGGACGGGGCGGTATCCGTCGTCGGCCGCGAGGGCCCCGGAAACGGCCGAGTAGTCGAAATCCTCCGGGTCGGGCCAGCGGTGCGAGTCGATTTCGGCCACCGACTCGGCCTCCGCCAGCGGGTGGAAGCACGGCTCGTCGTAGATCCCGCCGCCGTACTCGGCCTTGCGGTAGCGGATGCCCCACATGTCGGCCTGCCGATCGTCCGGGTGGTGCGGAAGCCTCCAGGGGGCCGCGACGTGCCGCCGCGCGTCGATGTCGAGCTCGCGGTACAGGGCCTCTTCGTCGGCGCAATCCAGATCGCGAAGTAACCGCGCGGTCACTTCGGGCGTGGCCTGGTAATCGGCGGGGATCCGGTCCGGCGTGCCGCCTTCCAGAAGCGCGAGCCAGCGTTGGCGGGGGGTCAGGGGCATGAGCGCGATCGTCGTCTCGTGCGCGGCAGAACTGAGAGGTCAGGAAGCAGGGGGCACGTTCGAAATACGGAAGTACGCAGTACGAAGCGAAATGTCTTCGCACCATCACTCCGCACTTCCGTACTCCGTATCCCAATCACCACTCACCCCGACAACCAACAACCAATAACCACCACCCCCCAAACCCTCACCCCTCCAGCGGCAGCTTCACGGGCCGGCCGTGCTGGGCGATCGAGCGATCGATGGCGATGCACACTTCGTGTGTCTTGTAGGCGTCGGCGATGTTGCAGTGCGACTCGCGGTCCGCGCGGATGCAGTCCACGAGGTGGTCCATCTGCGCGTCGAACGGATGGTGATCGACCGCGCCCGAGTCGGGCAGGATCGTCTGCATGGTGTTCCAGCCCTTCTGGCCCGGGAAGAGCCTCTTCGACCAGACGCGGCTGTCGCGCAGCGTTCCCTCGGTGCCGGCCAGATCGATGTTGAAGGCGTACGGCATCTCCGCGTCGAACAGCGCCGAGGTCTTGCCGATCGAGTCGTCGTCCAGGCGGAGGATGGCCACGACGTTGGCCGGGTATTCGAACTTGCCCTTCTTGTTGTTGGCGAAGGCCGCCACCTCGACGACCTCGCGGCCCGTGAAATAGCGGATCGCGTCCACCGCATGGCAACCGCCGGTGAGCATCGTACTGACCCCGCTGGCCAGGGTGCGGCCCCAGTCCCAGCCGGGCCACCACTCGGCCAGGCCGTGCCAGTAATCGACCTCGACGTAAAACAGCTCGCCCACGGCCCCGGCGGCCAGCAGCGCCTTGACGTTGTCGAACAGCGGGTTCCAGCGGAGCACGAAGCCGACCACGCTCTTCACGCCGGCCGCCGCCACGGCGTCGCGCAGGCGCCGGTTCTCCTCCATCGAGATGCACATCGGCTTCTCAATCATCAGGTGCTTGCCGGCTGCGGCCGTGGCAATGCCCTGCGGGGTGTGGACGTGGTTGGGCCCGCTGAGGTTGACGATATCGACGCGCGGGTCGGCCAGCACGGCGTCGAGGTCGTCGCCGGCGTCGCAATCGAGCTGGAGCTTCTCGACCAGCTTCTCAGCGCTCTGTTTGCGCCGACTGGTGACCGAGACGATTCGGCAGTGCGGGTTGCGCCGCCAGCTTGCCGCGTGGGCGTAGGCCACCTGGCCCACGCCGTGGATGGCTACCCCGAGCTTGCCGTCGATCATGGTCGCTCCTCCCTACAGCCTGGAAACCCGTCGGCCCCCCGCCGGGCCGGCAGCGCCCCAGGATGGGCGAAATCCGGCCATCTGGCAAGCGGGGCCGGTTTTTTCGCGGGGCCGGCTGTAACCACGTGGCGCCCCTCGGCGTCAGTCCCCTTAAGAAGCGACTGCCCGGAGCAGTCGAGAGGCCAACCACCGGAAAGGACCCTGCCGAATGAACTCCTGGAATGCAAACCCCGTGACGGTCTTCGCCGTCGTGGCCGTGCTCGCCGGAGGCGGCGCGCTGGCCTACTGTTCGGTGAGCGACAATTGCGCGCTCGGCTGGCTCGGCACGGCCGAGTCGTCAGCCGCAGTCGAATCGGAACAGATCGAGATCCCACAAACCCAAGCGAGCGAAGGAGAAACCGCCATGCTGTCCTCAAGGTCCGATACGCGGAGTCACGGAACCGTCGAGCATGCCGACGCAAGCGATTTCGCCCGGAAGGTGCTCGAAGCGGACGTGCCGGTGCTGGTCGATTTCTACGCCGACTGGTGCGGCCCGTGCCAGCGGATCGCGCCGGTGTTGGAGGAGATCGCCCGGGAGAACCCCGGCGCCAAGGTCGTCAAGGTCAATGTCGATCGCAGCCCGGAGCTGGCCATGCAATACGGCGTCCAGTCGATCCCCAGCCTGAAGGTGTTCGAGGACGGGCGCGTGACGGCCCACCATGTGGGTCTAGCCAGCAAGCGTCAGCTCGCCGCGCTGATTGCGCGGTAGGCGCACCACGCGAGGGGTCGGGAGTTCTTTTCCCGACAGAGCGCGATCCTTGTTCGGGACGACTTACGGGAGAAGAGTCTCGACCCCTCCCACTTGGTCACAGCAGGCCGAATTCTGGGGTCGGAGACGGTGACGGGCGCGGGGCGCTTCCGGAAGACCGCCGGGGGCGCCCCGCCTGGTGTTTCTTGGTCCGTGAAGTGTATCTCCTTGTTGAACGCACCCGTTCGAAGACGAGCTGCGCCCCGGCCGGCTGTTGCGTTGACGGTTGCCCCACGGTCGCGGCGCGGGTCTTGCAGGCTGCCGACACGGCTACCTGCCCGCCTCCTCTTCCAAACACACCATCCGCCCGTCTTCAAGCGCGAGGTAGAGTCGGGTGCCCGCGGCGGCCATGCCGTCGAACACCGGAGCGGCGGGCCGCGGGCGCCGCGCGAGCTCCTTGCCATCGGTCGTGGAGACGACCAGCAGGACCCCCCCTCGGGCAGCTCCATGCCCGGGAGGGCGTGTTCCTCGACCGGCACGCCGGCTGCGAAGATCACCGGGCCGGCCAGGGCCATCGCGGCCGTGGTCGCCGAGTCCAGACCGCCCGAGAGGAGAAAGACCGCCTTCTTCTGGACCGTCATGGAGTGTAGACCGGTATTCAAGCCAAGGATTCAGGACAAGGGGTAAGACCGCGGAAGGGACAGTACACACGGAAAAGGAAGGAGACGGGTCACCACCGGAGCGACCACCTAATCCCAGGGCTCGAAATCGAGGTCACCAAACTGGCGATAGTCTGCGCCGGCAGCGAACGCCTTCTCGATGAGTCCTTCGACTCCGCCGATCGTTACTTGCGCGACGTAGGACCCTTGCTCCTCGGGCGACGGGAAGTCCAATTGGACGATCGGAAGGTGGCTGGCATCATCCACGTCCGCGGGAATGTCGGCCGAGAAGTAGAACTGAATCGTCTTGCCCTCGTCGTCGATCAGACCGAGGAAATTGCCCTCCACTCCGCGGACCTCGTCCGACCAGATCCGCGCCGCCTCTTTCAGATCGACCTGCCTTGCAGCATCGGAGGCAAGCCCTCGACCGGAGTCGTTCCAGTAAGCCTTCATATCGCTTCCTTTGGGATGTATGAGGTTCGCATGGCTCGAGGCGTCGACGCGGAACCGACACTGTCACCCCGTCTCCCGACGACAAGCACGAGCCGATGGCTCTTCCAGGATACGCCCCTTCACGTCAGTCCAGTCGGAGCCGCGCGAACGGGACAACGCGCTGGGCGAGGCGTCGATCCAGTTTTGCCTTCTGCGCTTCGGTCAGTTGAAACTGGGCTTCATCCTCAACGATGCTGTCCCAGATCTGCTCAACCAGGGCAACACGTTCCCAAGCTCCTGAATTATGGCCAAACTCCCCTGCCAAGCCCAAGTCAGGAAGGAGGACTTGCCCAGCGAACCGGAGGAAACCCGTCGGTGTCTGGCTCCCGCGCTATCCTTCGTAGACCCATTCGCGCGCAAAGCCCTGCGGCGAGATCACACGGCGAATCTCTCCTACCTTCCGACTCTCGGGCAATCGTGAGATGAAACGCAAAGGGAAACGATTCGCATCGTCGAAGGAGATCGGCGGATCACTCGAGGTGAACGATGTCCACCTGCCCGCCCGGGAGTCGTGGTGGATCTCCCAGATCGCATTGCCTTCGTAAACCACCAAGCCGATTGGCTGATAGTCTCGCAACTTGATCAACGCAGGGTAGCAGTCATCGTCCGGAAACCAAACGTCGCCGGCGGTGTAGACAATATCCTCTGACAGGCATTCCTGGAGGCCTGCCGGCTTGATCGTCGTCTCATTTTGTCCGGACCGGCCTTCTTCCCAAGCATAGACCCAATTCGGGTAATGCCCCAGAAGTTCGGGCGGCGGCCACTTCCCAGTGAATCGGATTCGCGTTCCCATGACAGCGCGGTCTACTGCTGAGTCAGTTAGAGGCGAGTTGGCGGGTCTTGCTTCACCCCAAGTGGGGCGGTGGGGTGCCGTGTGAAGTCACTCCCCTTCCAGGCAAAGGACCGGCCCGTCGCGGAGCGCGAGGTAGAGTCGGGCGCCCGCGGCGGCCACCCCGTCGAAGACCGGGGCGGCGGGGAGCGGGCGCCGCGCGAGCTCCTTCCCGTCGGCTGCGGACACGGCGAGGAGGACTGCCTCGTCGGACCGTTCCATGCCAGGCAGCGCGTGCTCTTCGGCCGGCACTCCGGCGACGAAGATGACCGGACCCGCCACGACCATCGCGCGGACCTGGACGGGATAGGACTTCGACCACAGGTCTTCGTCCTCGCCGCGCTTTCGCGCGAAGAGGCGGTAGGCGCCGTCCTCAAGCTGGTTCGACCAGTGGACGCTCGCCCGGCCGTAGCCGTACACCGTGGTGTCGTCGAAAGCCAGGAGACGGCCGTAAAGCAGCCTTCGGTCGCGCCCCGCGCACCCGCACGAGACCGACCAGTCGGTGCCGAAGATCCAGTAGGAGCGGTGGCTCCACGAGTCGTCGAGGTAGTCGGTCATGGTCAACAGGTGCGGGTTGCCCTTCTTGCAGGGCTTGCCCTGGCGGTCGAACACCGAATCGCGGAGGTAGACGTAGTCGCCGTCGGCGGCGAGGATCTCCGATCGGGCACCGGCCACGCGCGAGGGCGCGGTCTGCGCCGGCTGGCGACCGGTCTTGGGGTCGGGGCTGTAGATCGGCGTGCGCGCGAGGACCTCGCCGGTCTTGAGGTCGACGCGGTAGAGGTCGATGCCGCCATCGAGATACGAAGACCGCCCCGCGGTGAAGTAGACCGTGCCATCGAGGACCAACACACTGCCGTGGATCGGGGCGACGGATTCGAGCTGGCCGTTGACCACCGCGAGCCTGTCAGCCCGGGGGGTCTTCAGACGCCAGGCGAGCGCGCCGTCCTGGGCGTCCAGGCAATACACGCTGCCGTCGCGGCAGCCGAAGATCGCCCGGCCTGCCGCGATGGTCGGCGGGGTATCGACCCGTGACCCGGCCGTGAAACGCCAGGCGAGTTTGCCCGAGTCGGCGTCGATCGCCCTCACCTGGTGCTTGTCCGGCTCGGCCACATAGACGAGGCCGCCGGCCACCGTGGGCGCGGTCATAGCTGAGCCGGCTTCACGGAGCCACCGCTGCTTCAGTTTGGCCGGCACGGGCGACGGGGTGTAGGCACTTCGCTCGGGATCGTGGCGATAGGTGGGCCAGGAGTCGGCCGGGGGCTGACGTTCGGAGACCGCAACCTTGGCGTAAGCAGGGCCTCGCTCCAGGTGATCCTGGGTGCCAGGGGCGGCTTGTCCACCCCTGCTTGGCCCTTCACTCGGTCGGGCCGCCAGGGCATTGAAGCCCGTCAGCTTGGCCGACATGTAGCACGCGCAAGCGTGGGGTGGGACGTAGAGCAGGCCGTTGCAGGGCATGACCCCGTAGCGGCACACGCCCCGGGCCCAACTGTTCCACAGCACCTCGCCGGTCTTCAGGTCGATGAACTCGGTGCCGCGCCGCCCGGCCATGATGTAGTTCTGCGTGGCCTTGTTGGCGTAGCAGCGATGATGGTGGCCCGGGTTCTTGGGCTCGACCTGGATGCCCGGCTTGCCCGTGTCGAGGTCGAACTGCGAGGCGAAGTACGGTCCCCACGACGGTCCGCGCTTGCCCGACGAGCGGCCCTGGAAGGGCTTGAACCCGCCGATCCACAGCGAGCCGCCCGCCACGAAGGCATCGCGGATCTGGCACATCGGCGAGGGCTGGCTCCAGAGGGTCTTGCCCGTCTCGGCCGAGAGGGCCACGATCTTCTTGCCGTCGGCGCAGAACACGCGGTCGCGACAGGCAGTGCGCAGTCCCGGCGCGGGAACCTTCCACTGCTCGTCGCCCGAATTCAAGTCCACGCAGACCACGTTCCCGCCGACCTGGTAGAGGACTCGGTCGCCCACGGCCGAGAGGGAATCGGTCTGCACGCCGGCCACGGTGGGCCCGTCCTTCTTCCACAGCACGTCGCCCGAGGCGGCGTCGAGGGCGAGGATCGACTTCTTCCCCTGCGTCTGGCTCTGGCGGAGCCGCTTGACCAGCGGTTCGGCCGTGTCGCGCGTGAATGCGGGCGAGCCCTTGGTGCGGACCAGCCCGCGCCACTTCTTCAACTCTCCTTGCTGCCCTTCGGTCACGCCGCGCACGACGAGCAGGAGCACGCCGTCATGCAGGACGATCTCCTCGGTGCCTTCGGTCTGCTGGAAGGTATCGAGGACCTCGCCGGTGGCGGCGTCGAGCACACTGAGTGGAGCGAGCAGGCCCAGGGTGACGTAGACGCGGTCGCCGACGGCCACCAGTTTGCGCTGCAAGTGACGCGGTGTCTGGCCCCAGTTGACGATATGGGGGAACCAATCCTCCAGCGGCCTTTTCCAGAGCAGGAGGCCATTGAAGGCGTCGCGGCAGACCAGCGTCCAGCGGGGCGTCTGGACGATCGACTCGATGGGCGCTTCGTCGATGATGTAGAAGATCCGCCCCGCGGTCGACACCAGGGCATAGATGCTGGGGATGTGCTCGTGGCTCCGCGTGTGGGCTGGGCCGTCGCTCCACTGCAACCGGGCGGGCGGTCCCACGAGGTCATCGTCGGCCACCGCGTTGCCGCTGGCATCGTGGAGGTAGTGGGTCCACTCGTCGATGTTCCCCGGGCGCGGCTTGACCGTGGTCTGCCACGCCTCGCCCTGCTTCACGCACAGCACCCCGCCCGGCGCGAGCACGCGGAGGGCCTCCTCGCGCGCGACATCGCCCAGGTCCTCGGCCACGAGGAGGTTGACCAGGTTGTCGATGTAGGGCAAGTGCTTGCCGTCGAACCGGGCGACGGAGACAGGGCCATAGACGCCCGACTCCTGGAGCCGCGCCCTCGCCTTCTTCACGGTCTCCGCGTCCGTATCCAGCGCCTGGACCACCAGGCCGCCCCTTTGGTGCAAGGCCTCGGCCAACGCCTCGTCGCCGCAGCCGAGGTGGACGGCCAGCCCGCCTTTCACGCCGGCCTCCTTGAGGACCGGGTCGGCTTGGTCGGCTGGCGCGGCGTCGGACGAGCCAGGCCACGGCAGTACCAGGCAAGCGAGCACGGCGAGGAGCATGACAGTAGGGAGTCTGCGGCGACGGGCAGCACAGGACATGGCTGGTCTCCGGGAATGCCGGTGGAAGCGCGATCAAACAGCAGGCAGGGACTGCCCATTATGCCGGAACCGTCCTGCCGCGGGAAGGGGCAATGGTGATCGAGGATGTGCAGGCCGACTCGACCCGCGCAAGTCATTGCTCTACGATTCCCTAGCCATTCAAGCGCTTGGAGGTGACCTATGCCTCGTATCAACGTCAATGGAGCGGGCCTCTACTACGAGGAGCAGGGCCGCGGCCCGGAGACGATCGTGTTTGCCCACGGCTTGCTGTGGAGCGGACGCATGTTCGACCAGCAGGTCCGGGCCCTGCAGCGGGACTACCGCTGCGTCGCCTTCGACTTCCGAGGGCAGGGCCGCAGCGAGGTCACGGCCGACGGCTACGACATGGATCAACTGACGCTGGACGCCGCCCAGTTGATCGAGGCCTCGGGTGGTGCGCCGTGCCACTTCGTCGGGCTGTCGATGGGCGGCTTCGTGGGCATGCGCCTGGCGATCCGACGGCCCGAGCTGCTCCGCTCGCTCACGCTGATGAACACGACCGCCGATCCCGAGCCCCCCGACAAGGTCAAGCGTTATACGCGGCTGGCCTTTGTCGCCCGCTGGATAGGGCTGTCGCTCGTCGCCGGCCCCGTGATGGCCATCATGTTCGGCCCCCAGTTCCTCAGCGACCCGGATCGAACCGACCTGAGGAAGAAGTGGCGCGCGGAACTCCTGGCCAATCACCGCATTGGCATAACCCGGGCCGTCCGGGGCGTGGTCGCCCGTGCAGGCGTTCACGACCAGCTCGATCGCATCGCCATACCCACGCTGGTGATCGTCGGCGAGCACGACGTGGCAACGCCGCCCGAGACGGGTCTGCGCATTCATCGGGGCATTCAGAACTCCCGACTGGTGACGATTGCCGAGGCGGGCCACACGTCGACCGTGGAGCAGCCCGAGGCCGTCGATGCGGCCATGCGCGAGTTCCTGGCAGGGCTGTAGGCAAGTAGCAAGGAGTGGGGACCGATGAGCCGAATCGCGATCGTCTGCCCGTCGGCAACCGGGCACCTCAACCCATCGCTGACGCTCGCCGCGGCACTTGCCAACCGGGGCCACGAACTCATCTTCTACACCGTGCCGGATGCCTTGGAGAGGATCCAAGGCGCGGGCTTCGCATACCGCGTCTACGGCGAGAAGGAGTTCCCCCTCGGCGCGGCGGCGCGATACTATGAGAAACTTGGAGAACTGAAAGGCATGGAGGCCGTCCGCTTCACGATCGAGCTTGTGAAGAAGCGGACGGTGCCGGGCTTGCGCGAATTGCCGGCGCTTGTGCGGGAAGATCGCATCGAGGGGCTCGTGGTCGACCAGTTGATGGTGGCCGCAGCCGTGGTCGCTCGCAGCGAAGGTGTCCCGTACGTAACGGTCAGCAATGCCCTGGCGCTCAACCAGCATCCTGCGATTCCTCCCGTGTTCACAACGTGGCCCTTCGGAAAGGGCCTCATGTCCCGCTTGCGGAATCGCATCGCATACACCGTGTTCAATCGTCTGACCAGGCCCGTACTCGACGTGATCAACGGTTTCCAGCAACAGCGGCGCCTGCCCCGCTATCGACACATCGACGCGACAAACTCGACGTTGGCCCAGGTCTGCCAACAGCCGGCCGCATTCGACTTCCCGCGCGAGCCCCTGACGCCGACCTTCCACTACACCGGGCCATACCACAGCGCGGCCACGCGACCGCCGGTCGAGTTCCCTTACGAGCGACTCTCTGGCCAGCCCTTGGTGTACGCCTCCATGGGCACGCTGCAGAACCGGATTCGGCACGTGTTCCGCGTCATTGCCGAGGCCTGCGAGCCCCTTCCGGTCCAGCTCGTCATCTCCCTGGGCGGTGCCGATCCGGACGAGTTCCGCGACCTGCCGGGCGATCCGATCACGGTCTGCTATGCACCGCAACTCGATCTCCTCCAGAGGGCGTCGCTCTGCATCACGCATGCTGGCCTGAACACGGCCCTGGAGTCGCTCAGCCACGGCGTGCCGATGCTGGCTGTCCCCGTCACCAACGACCAACCCGGCGTGGCAGCGCGAATCGATTGGCTCCGCGTCGGCCGTTGCCTTCCGCTCAAGCAGCTGAAGGTGCCCACCGCGGGCCAGGCCATCCGCGAACTCCTGGAGGACGGCCTCTACTGCGACAACGCCCGAGCCTTCCAGCAAGAGATCGAGCCCCTCGACGGGCCCAGCCGGGCTGCCGAGATCGTCGAGACCGCGATCGCGACTGGCCGACCGGTGCTGCGGGAAGCAGCTTAAGATTGAACCTTTTCGGGACGACATCCGAATTCATCAGAGACGGTGTCTCCACTTCCCCGCCGCCCTGCCCGCCGGATGTCCGTCAGCCGCCTCCCCGATCCCCCGCTGCCCCTGCTGATCGCCGGCGCGACCGGTGTGGCGGGCTACAATGCCTTTCTCCACTTCAGGGCGCGATATCCAGGGCAGGTGATCGGGCTCCGCCCCGGCGGCAACGAGAAGCTCCAGGGGCCCGGGGTCGAAGTCTGCGACGCGGACGACGGCGACCGCATGGCGTGGCTGTTCGAGCGCCATGGCTTCGCCTCGGTGCTGGACTGCGGCGGCAACTGTGCCCTGAAGCCGTGCGAACTCGATCCGGCCATGTCGCGGCGAATCAACGTGACCGGCGTGGAGAACCTGCTGTGCCAGACCGTACCCCGGGGCGTGCGCCTGGTGCACCTCTCCGTCGACCTCGTCTTCTCCGGCGCCGGCGGGGAAGGCGGATACGTGGAGGACGACCCCACCGACCCGGTTACGGTCTACGGCAAGACCATGGTCGAAGGGGAGCAGGCGATCCTCGATGCCGACCCCCGCGCAGCGATCTTGCGGATCTCGCTGCCGATGGGCGTGAGTCTCAACGGGCATGCCGGGGCCATCGACTGGATCGAGTCTCGCTTCAAGAACGATCGCCCGGCCACGCTCTACTTCGACGAGGTCCGCACGCCGACCTACACCGACTGCCTCAACCGCGTCTGCCAGGACGTCTTGGCCCGGGACCTGGCTGGGGTTTTTCATGCGGGCGGGCCGGTCCGCCTGAGCCTTTACCAGATCGCGCAGATGGTCAACCGGGTGGGCGGATACGATCCGGACCTGCTGTTCGGCATCCCGCGCGGCGAGGCCGGCCCGATTCCACCCCGGGCAGGCAACGTCACCATGGACTCGGGCAAGCTCGCCCGGGCCCTGGGTTACACGCCCTTCGATCCCTGGCCGCTCGATCCGCACTGGATTCCCACTGATCGCGACTGGCATCGCCACCGCCCTGCCGGCGAGCTGCGATCGCCGCAGGTGATCGTCGACGCGCTCGCCACGAACCCCGCCCGCCGGGGTCGGCAGGTCGCAGGGTGAACTTGCCAGCATAGCGTCGGCAGACGGCGCGTCCGGCGAGGTCGCCGTCTCACGGTCCGCCACCCACGGAGCGGCTCATGCTCACACAACGCTAGGCTTTGTCTCAAAACTGGTCTTCCCTGGATTGGGGGAGTACGCGAAGATA
>CAYSUS010000007.1:80388-117799 GCA_964434165.1 uncultured Pirellulales bacterium | reverse complement strand
CTTCCGCGACACGCTCCGGGCCAACCACATGCTGGATCAGGCCCACGACTTCCTCATCGCCTCGGGCAAGCTCCAGGCCCTGCTCTACAAGGAGGAGATCGAGTCGGCCCTGCGCACGCCGGGCTTTGGGGGATTTCAGCTCCTCGACCTGCACGACTTCCCCGGGCAGGGCACGGCGCTGGTCGGGGTGCTCGACCCGTTCTGGGAGTCGAAGGGCTACATCACGCCCGAGCAGTTCCGCCGCTTCTGCTGCGAGACCGTGCCCCTGGCCCGGATGGAAAAGCGCGTGTTCACCGCGGCCGAGGACTTCGCCGCCCAGGTCGAGATCGCCCACTACGGGCCCGGGCCGCTCGAAGAAGCCCGCATCGCGTGGAGAATCGTGGGCCAGGATGGACAGCCGGTCGCCTCGGGCGAGCTGCCGCGGCGAACCATCCCGCGCGGGCTGACCGAGCTGGGCGAGGTCCGCTTGGCGCTGGCCAGCGTGCCGGCCCCGCAGAAGCTCGTGCTCGCGGTGGGCATCGTGGGCGCGGAGTACGAGAACGACTGGGACTTCTGGGTCTATCCGGCCGAAGCGAAGACCGCGCGCGCTGAGGGGGTCACCGTCGTGGATGCCCTGGACGCACAGGCCCTGGCCGCGCTCCGCTCCGGCGGACGCGTGCTGCTCTTGCCCAAGCGAGGCTCGGTGAAAGGGGACGAGCGCGGCCGCATTCCGCCGGGCTTCTCGAGCATCTTCTGGAACACGGCCTGGACGCGGCGCCAGGCCCCGCACACGCTGGGCATCCTCTGCGACCCCGGGCATCCGGCCCTGGCCGCCTTTCCCACGGATTTCCATAGCAACTGGCAGTGGTGGGACCTGGTGCGAAGCGCGCAGATCATGATCCTCGATCGCATGCCCCCCGAGCTGCGACCGATCGTCCAGGTGATCGACGACTGGTTCACCAATCGCCGGCTGGGACTGGTCCTCGAGGCCGAGGTCGAAGGCGGCAAGCTGCTGGTCTGCGGCATCGATCTTACGACCGATCTCGATAAGCGGCCCGTCGCGCGGCAGATGCGAGCGAGCCTCTTGAAGTACATGGCGGGCGAATCGTTCCGTCCGCGCGTCACACTTCCGGCCAAGCAGGTGCAGGACCTCTTCTCCCCGCCGCCGGCCGTGCAGCAACTCGGGGCCAAGGTCCGCAATGTCTCCAGCCAGGCCCACGGCTACGAGGGAGCCAAGGCTATCGACGGCGACCCGGCGACCTCGTGGCACACGCAATACGAGCCCGAAGTGGCCCAGTATCCGCACGAGATCGAGATCGACCTCGGCCGCTCGATCGCCCTGAAGGGCTTTCGCGTGCTCCCGCGCCAGGACATGCAAAACGGCTGGATCGCGCGGTACGAGGTGTACGTGAGCGAAGACGGCAAGGCCTGGGACGCGCCTGTCGCCAAGGGGCGCTTCCCCGCGGGCAAGGACGCGCAGGAGATTCCCTTCCAGGGCCCGGCCAAGGGCCGCTTCGTCCGCCTCGTCGCCGTGGAGGGCTACAGGAAGCAGCCCTGGGCCGCGGTGGCGGAGCTGGATGTGCTGCCGGCCGAGCCGGCGGAGTGAGCCAGCAGCGGAGCGCCAACGTTCGACCAACGGAGGATACCCCATGAGACGGCTTCACGTTCTGACGTCAGCGCTGCTGGCGGCCTTCTTCATCGGCCCTGCCTCGACCCCGGCCCAGGCCGGTCGGCGGGTCGTGTGCCTCGACGGCACCTGGCAGATCGCCCAGGGCTCGATGGACGAGGTGCCGAAGGAGTTCGACCACGGTGTGCCGGTCCCCGGCCTGGTGGACATGGCCAGGCCCACCTTCGAGGAGGTCGGCACGGAGAAAAGCGCGGCGCACCGCGAGGCGTTCTGGTATCGCCGCGCGTTCAAGCTCGACGGCGAGCTGCCGGACCTCGTCCAACTGAAGATCCACAAGGCCTGCTACGGCACGCGCGTGTACCTCAACGGCAAGCGGGTCGGCGACCACCTCCCCTGCTTCACCCCGGCGGTGTTCGACATCAAGCAGTTCCTGAAGGCTCGTGGCGAAGAGAATGAGCTGATCGTGCGCGTGGGGGCGTTTCGCACGAGCGTGCCGCGGAGCATTCCCGACGGCTGGGATTTCGAGAAGGTCCGCTACATTCCGGGCATCTACGACTCGGTCGAGCTGATCCTCTGCGGAGCGCCGCAAGTGGTCCGCGTGCAGACCGTGCCCCATCTGGAGAAGAAGGCCGTGCGCGTGGTGGCCACCCTCCGCAGCATCAAGCCGGTCGAAAACGCCCAAGTGAAGTGTCGCGTGCGCGAGGCCACGTCGGGCCGCTTGGTGGGCGAGGCCGCAAGCGGCCCCGTCTCCCTGGAGCCCGGCACGGAGACGACGATCGAAGCGACCGTGGCCATCGACGGCTGCCGCCCCTGGTCGCCGGAGGACCCGTTCCTCTACAAGCTGGAGACGACGACCGGGGCCGACACGCTGCCGGTCCGCTTCGGCATGCGGAGCTTCCGCTTCGATCCCGAGACGAAGATGCCGCTGCTCAACGGCCGGCCCTACCCGATGCGGGGGACGAACGTCTGCATCTACCGCTTCTTCGAGGACCCTCAGCGCAAGGACCGTCCGTGGCGCGAAGAGTGGGTGCGGCGACTGCACCGGCTCTTCAAGGACCGGATGCACTGGAACTCGGCCCGATACTGCATCGGCTTCCCGCCGGAGAAGTGGTACGACATTGCCGACGAGGAAGGGATCCTCCTCCAGGACGAGTTCCCCATCTGGTATCTGGGCAAGTGGCCCGAGCAGCTCAAGAGCGATCAGCTCGTCAAGGAGTACACCGCGTGGATGCAGGAGCGGTGGAACCATCCCTGCGTGGTGATCTGGGACGCCCAGAACGAGTCGAAGACCACGGAGACGGGCAAGGCGATCGCCGCGGTCCGCGGACTGGACCTCTCGGACCGACCGTGGGACAACGGCTGGTCGCCGCCCGACCGGCCCACGGACGTGTACGAGGCCCACCCTTACCCGTTCTATAGCGCCAAGGGCTCGGGCAAGCCGTCGCAGTTCCGGCTGCGCAATTTCGCCGAGCTGCCCGGGGCGCCGGGCGTAGAGGGCGGACTGGGCGGCAACGTGTTCAAGAATACGGCCGGCAACCCCGTGATCATCAACGAGTACGGCTGGCTGTGGCTCAATCGCGACGGCGCGCCGTGCACCCTCTCGGAGGCCAACTACAGGGCCCTCTTGGGCCCCGACTCCACCGAAGACCAGCGACGTGAGCTGTACGCGAAATACCTGGCCGCGATGACCGAGTTCTGGCGCGGACACCGGCAGGTGGCCGGCGTGCTGCACTTTTGTGGGCTGGGGTATTCGCGCTGTGGCGGCGAGACCAGCGACCACTTCCTCGATCTGGAGGCCCTGAAGCTGGACCCCTACTTCCAACGCTACGTGGGCGAGTCGTTCGCGCCGGTCGGGCTGATGCTCGACTACTGGGGCCAAGACCTCCCGGCGGGCAGGGCACACCCATTCTCGGTCGTCGTGCTCAACGACCGCGGCGAGCCCTGGAAAGGGCCGGTGACGCTGCGCGTAGTCCAGGGCGGGAAGACGCTGGCCGAGAAGTCCCGGGAGGTCCGCGTGGGGCCGGTCGGAAGACAGACGTTGCGGCTGGAATTGCCCGTGCCGGAGGACCCGGGGGACTACGAGCTGGTGGCGGAGCTTGCCGGCACCGACGGCAAGCCGGTGCGGAGCGTGCGCGACTTCGCGATTCTCACCGAGGACCAGCGCCAAGCGCGGGACGGGATTTCGCAAGGCAAGCCCGTGAAGGCATCGTCCGTGGTGACCGTGGGCGGCGAGAGCTATCCGGCAGCGAACGCCGTGGACGGCAACCCGGCCACGCGGTGGTCGAGCGAGTTCTCCGACCCCCAGTGGATCGCGATCGACCTGGGCGAGCCGCAGCGAATCGCTCGCGTCGAGCTGGCGTGGGAGGGCGCCTATGGCAAGGCCTACTGCATCGAGGTCTCCGCCGAAGGCCAGACGTGGACGGAGGTCTTCAAGACCGACTCGGGCAAGGGCGGCTTGGACACGATCCGTTTCAAGCCGACCGAAGCCCGCTGGGTCCGCGTGCGGGGCTCGGAGCGGGGCACCCCGTACGGCTACTCGCTGTGGGAATTCTGCGTGTTCCCAGAGTGACGACGTGAAGGAGCTAGCAACGCAGCCCGCCCGCTCAGAACGGGTTGATCATCGTCCGCACCTGCTTGGTCCCCCAGATGTTCACTTCCTCGATGAAGCTGCGCTCGGGCACGTCGATGCACTGCACGAGCGTGCGCGCGAAGTCGACGGCGCTGGGGTAGCCGTCGAGCCAGTCGGTGGGCAGGCCGGCCGCCGGGCAGAAGTTGGTCCTCGCGGCGCCGGGGATGAAGCTCGTGGCTTTGCCGCCCCACTCGGACATCTCCAGGTGGAGGCAGCGGGTGAAGCCGACGAGGCCGTCCTTGGCCGCGGTGTAAACGGCCCAGCTCGGCCAGGAGTGGTAGGCGCAGCCGCTGGAGACGTTGACGATGTGCCCGCTTCCCTGCTTCCGCATCGCGCGGACCGCCTCGCGGCAGCCCTGGATCACGCTGGAGAGGTTGACCGCCAGGATCGTCTCGATGTCCTCGTCCTCCATGTTCTCGACTTCCGTGATCTTGACGCCGGCCCCGTGGTTGTTCACGAGCACGTCCAAACGGCCGCAACGGTCGAGGACCGCGCCGATCAGCCGCCGCCAGTCGTCGGTGCTTCGGGCATCGGCCTGAACGGCCATCAACTCCTGGTGGGCCAGCTCCTTTTCGGCCCGTTCGAGCCGTTCCCGGTCGCGCCCCGTGACGGCCACGCGGGCGCCCATGTCGAGCAGGATGCGCGCGGCTTCCAGGCCGAAGCCCGAGCTGCCGCCCGTGATGATGATCGTCTTGCCGGCTACGAAGTGGTCCATCGCCAGACGCTCCCTGTGCATTGCGAGCCTTGTTGCTGCGGGTGGAACCGCGATTGTAGAGCAACACCCCGGCGAGCGAAACCCGCCTCCGGCCGCGACGCCGCCGCGGGCGGCGGCCGCCTAGAGAGGCAGCGGGGCCAGGCCGCGGAACTCCTCCTCGAACGGAGTCAGCACGAGCGGTTCCTGATCGGGCGAAGTCAGCCCCTTGAAGGCCTCGAAGCACCGCTCGAACGCCTCGACCACGTCCGGGTCGAACCCCCGGCCCGCCTCCTCCAGGACGATCCCCCGGGCCTCCTCCACCGCGAGCGGCTCCTTGTACACCCGGCGCGAGACCAGCGCGTCGAAGACGTCGGCCACGCTGACGATCCGCGCGGCCAGCGGGATCTCCTGCCCCTTCAGCCCGGCGCAGTACCCGGTGCCGTCGAACCGTTCGTGGTGGTAGCGGGCGATCTCGGCGGCCATGTCGAGGAACGTGCCCGGCCCCACGTGCTCCCTCGCCCGCTCGAGCGTCTCGGCGCCCACGATCACGTGGCGCTTCATCTTCTCGAACTCGGCGGACGTGAGGTTTGAGGGTTTCAGCAGGATCGCGTCGGGCACGGCCACCTTGCCCACGTCGTGCAGCGGGCTGGAGCGGTAGAGGTCTTCGAGGAACTGGTGGTCGATGCGGTCCTCGTAGGGGCCGTGGCGGCCGAGCTGCCGGGCGATCGTCTGCGCGTAGAACCGCATCCGCCGCAGGTGCTCCCCCGTGTCGGTGTCGCGGCACTCGGCGAGCTGCGCCAGGGCGAAGACCACCATGTCCTGCGTGGCCGCCAGTTGGAGCGTGCGCCGCGAGACCGCCCGCTCCAGGTCCCGGGCGTAACGCTGCAACTGGTCGCGGGCCGCGGAAAGCTGCTGCTGGGCCTCGCACAGGCGGAACTGGACGCGGACCTTCGAAACCAGCTCGTCGTGGTCGAACGGCTTGACCACGTAGTCGTCGGCGTGCGCCGCGTACCCCTCCAGGCGCTCGGCCGTCGATCCCTTGCCCGAGACCAGGATCACCTGAATGAAGGCCCCCATGCTCGACGTCTTGATCCGACGGCAGACCTCGTACCCGTCGATCCCCGGCATCATGATGTCCAGAAGCACGAGCTGGGGGAGGAACTCGGGCAGGAGACGGAGACACGCCTCGCCGTCTTCCGCCAGGGCCAGCTCGTAGTCCTTGCGAAGGATCTTGCGGAGGATGTCCAGGTTCAGTGGATTGTCGTCCACCAGCAGAATGCGTCCGCGTTTCTCCATGGTGCGGGTCTCGGCGAGGGCGGGATCGTGCGGGGCGCGGTTGCGTTCGGGGCGGGGCTCTCGTGGCGGGGGGCGCCGGCGGAACGGCGCGCGGTCACTCGGCCAGCGGCGCGGGCTGCGGCTCGGCGAGCAGGGAGTCGTCGTCCGGGGAGGACCGGGAAGCCAGCGGGATCTCGCAGTAGAAGGTGACCCCGCCGTCCACGTTGTTCTCCGCCCACACGCGGCCGCCGTGGCCGGAGACGATCTCCCGGCAGATGGCCAGCCCCAGGCCCGTGCCGCCCGAGCCCGACTTGGTCTTGCTCGACTGCACGAACTTGTCGAAGATCGATTCCAGCTCCTCGTCGGGGATGCCGGGCCCGTGGTCGCGCACGGAGAGCAAGAGCGAGCCGCCAACCTGCCGCAGTGTGACGCGCACCGTGCCGCCCCGCGGGGAGTACTTCACGGCGTTGGCCAGCAGGTTGCGCAGGACCTGCTTGATCTTCTCCCCGTCGAACCGCGCCGTGGTGTCGCACTCGGGCGGCTCGTAGTCCACGCGGATCTGCTGGCAGTGCGAGGTGGAGCGGAACTCATCGACCACCAGCGACACGGTCTCGGCCAGCGACCCGGTGCGCAAATCGAAGGTCATCTTGCCGGCCTCGAGCTTGGCTAGATCCAGCAGGTCGTTGACCAGATTCAGCAGGCTCTGGGCGCACTGATCGACGCGGCGGAAGTAGTCCCCCAGCTCGTCGCGCTCGGCGGACTGGACCTCGTCGATGCCGAACCTGGCGTAGCTGGTGATCCCGTGCAGCGGCGTGCGCAGCTCGTGCGAGATGTTCGCCAGGAACTCGCTCTTCGCCTGGTTCGCCTTCTCCGCGGCCTCCTTCTGTTCCTCCACGACCTTCGACAGCGCCAGAAGCTGCGACTGGGCGACGAGCACCGCGTGGATATCGACCAGCCCCATGCGCCCGTCCTCGTACTCCACCAGGATCGGCTCGTAGGCGAACTCGTGCGAGCGGTCCAGGGCCCGCTCCGCGGCGTGGTGGATCGTGGACGAGGCCGGCAGGTGAAGCACGTCGGCGCACCACATCTCCACGAACGTGCGGATCGGCTTGCGCAGAAAGACCTCCTGGTAGAACTGACGGCTCAGATGCCGGAACAGCACGTCGCGGGAGATCACCCCCACCAACCGGTCCTTCTCCGTGATGATCGCGCCGGGGAGGTCCGTGCGACGGTCGAACTCGTCCTTGATCCGCTGGGTCAGCGTGCCCGCGTCCACGGAGACGAAATGGGCGGGCAGGTCCGCCAGCGTGGCCTTCAGGCTGCCCGGCTTCCGTATGCTACCCGTGGTCATTCAAACGGCTCCTCGCGGATCCTCGTTCGCCCTGCGCCAGCCGCACAACGTGTCCACCCTCACAGCGGGGGTACGTAGGAAATCTAGCTCACGAACAGCCCCTATTCGGGGGCATTGCTGTGAGCTTTTTGTTAGCATTCAGGGCTCGCCGCCCCCTTGCGCTCACTGCCCTACGGACACGCCGCCCGCCGCGCGACGCGCATCCGCGACGGAGCGCCATCAGCTTGAGGACACTCCCGGCAGGCCGGATCCGGGGCGGAAGCAGGCAAGGTCTTGCAGGTAAAAAACTTGCGCCTCCGGCCTTGCTTTTGGCATGGTCTCTGCGTTACACACTCAAGCGGATCGGCCGGCACAACGGGTGCTACGCCCTCCCCGACTTCCAACCCGTCGCGTTTTGAGGAGAGTACCATGCGATACTTGGTAGCGGCTTTGCTGGCCTTGGTGGTCGTCGGTCTGGCAGCGCAGACGACGCAGGCCGCCACGCCCCACGATCATGTTGCGGCAGCCAGCGTCCTGGCAGCCCACCCGCGGGCGCACTTCCACTATCACCGAGGCTGGGTCCACCCACCCGTCGTGCGGCCGCCCCACGTGATCGTTCCGTTCCCCGGACATCCCCCGGTGGTCCACCCTCCCGTCTATCGCTACCGCTATTACCGGCCCTACCCCTATCACGGCTATTACGGGCCGCGCGGCGGGTTCCACTACCGGGGCCCGGGCGTCGGCGTTTCCATCGGCTGGTAGGCCGACGCGGCGAGGCCGGAACGTGCGACACGACCCTGGAGAACATCGCCAGGGGAGAGGCAGCGGTACGGACGACGCGGCGGCCCGGCACTCGAATCGGGTCGTCGCGTCTGGCCGTTCTTGTGGGGCTCGATGCCCCGCCTAGGGTGGCCCGCATGCGGCGCGGGGCGCCCCGCCCGCGTTTGCCGGCTTGCCGGGTGGGGTGATACACTTGGAGCATGCAACCGGCCTCCGTCCGTCGGCGCGAGGCCCGTCCCCGGTCGTCGCCCCTCGAGCCGCCGCGTGACCTCTCCGCCCGCAGCCCGAACCCTCCGAGCTCTCCTGGGGCGCGTTCTCGCGATTGCCGGGGCGTTCGCCCTGGCGGCCGGCTCCGTGTCCCGCGCCGAGGACGACCTGGACCAGTCGGCCCGGAAGCTCCGCGAGGAGTACGGCGCGGCCCTGGCCGAGCTTGCCGCATGGTGCGAGGGCCAGGGTCTTGGGCAACAGGCGACCAGGACCCGGGCGCGGCTGGAGCCGCGCGACCCGAGCAGGCTGTACGTCGCCGTGCTTCCCGAGGCCGTCGGTCCCCCGCCGCTCGCCGACGGCACTCCCGCGCCGGTCGCCACCTGGAACGAGCGGCTGGGGAAGCTGCGGCGCGACTACGCCGCGGCCCTGTTCGACCTTGCCCGGCGTGCCGCCCGCGCCGGCCGCGCGTCGCTGGCCTTGAAGCTGGTGCTGGACGCCGCGCGCGAGGATCCGGACCACGAGGGCGTCCGACGGCTGCTGGGATACCAGGAGTACCGGCGCGCCTGGCGCACGCGGTACGAAATCCGCAAGCTTCGCTCCGGCCACGTGTGGCATGCGCGGTTCGGCTGGCTTCCCAAGGCCCACGTGCCGCGTTACGAGAAGGGCGAGCGGTACTACAAGGGCCGGTGGGTGACGGCCGAGGAGGACGCCCGGCTGCACGCCGACATCCACAACGGATGGGACGTCGAGACCGAGCACTACGTGGTCCGCACCAACCACAGCATCGAGGCGGGCGTGGACCTGGGGGCGAAGCTCGAGCGGCTGTACCGCGTCTGGAAGCAGCTCTTCGTGCGCTACTTCGCCTCCGAGCGGCAGTTGCAGGCGCTGTTCGACAGCCGCAGCCGGGCGCAGGCCGTCCAGTTGCCGCGGCACAACGTCGTCTTCTTCCGCGACCGCGACGACTACAACCGCGCGCTGCGCGCGGCCATGCCCAACATCGGGGTGTCGATCGGCGTGTACGTCGATTCCACGCGGCGGGCGTACTTTTTCGCGGGCGAGGGATACGAGGACCGGACGCTGTATCACGAGGCGACGCACCAGTTGTTCCACGAGTCGCGCCCCGTCGCCCGGGACGTGGGCCGCGAGGCCAACTTCTGGATCGTCGAGGGAATCGCCATGCTCATGGAATCGCTCCAGGAGGAGGATGGGTTTTACACCCTCGGCGGCTTCGACGACGCCCGCATGGTGGCCGCGCGCTACCGGCTGCTCCACGACGGCTTCTACGTGCCGCTGGGCGAGCTCTGCGGATACGGCATGACCCGCATCCAGGGCGACAAGCGGATCGCCAC
The DNA here is from genome assembly GCA_964434165.1 of uncultured Pirellulales bacterium. GTDB lineage: Bacteria > Planctomycetota > Planctomycetia > Pirellulales > Thermoguttaceae > CAYSUS01. The sequence goes on along the minus strand of CAYSUS010000007.1, from coordinate 107,929 downwards.
GCTGTACAGCCAGGCGGCCGGACTGACCCACTTCCTGGTGTTCCACGAGGACGGGGAGTATCGCGACGCGCTCATCGCCTACCTGTCGCTGGTGTATAGCGGCCGTGACGACTCGTCCACGCTCGCCCGCCTCACCGGCGTCCCCTATGCCGAGCTCGACCGGCAGTACCGCGACTTCATGGAGCGACGGGGCCGCGACGCGTCGGACGACCCCCAAGGCCGCTGAGGCCGCGTCGCCGGAATCGAGGCGGGTCGCATCCCGCAAGCGGAAGGCCTCCGGGAGGCGATCCTGCGCGCCCCTTGCCCGGCGGTGCCCCGGCAGCCTATACTGGCGGATTCGTTCGCGCCGAGGCCACTTCACCTGGAGCGTTGACCATCAGCCCGGAGAAGTCTGCACCATGTCCGATCTGATCCCGCCGCATGGCGGACTGGCGGAGCCGGTCTGCCGCACCGTCGAGGACGCCGCCGTCGAGGACTTCCTCGCCCACGCCCGGGGCCTCGCCCAGGTCCCGGTCAGCGATGCCGATCTCTCGACCGTGTACCGCTGGGGGGACGGCGGCCTGAGCCCCTTGACCGGGCCCATGGACGCGGCCACCTACGACCGCGTGCTCCAGGAGCAGGTCATCGAGGTCGGCGGAACCCGCTACGCCTGGACCATCCCGCTCTCGCTGCCGGTCACGGCGCCGATGGCCGGCAAGCTGGGCGCGGGGCAGGAGGTGGCCCTGGTCAACGCAGGTGGCCAGATCGTCGGCACGCTCCGGATCAGCGACGTCTTCCCGTGGGACAAGTCGAAGTACCTCGCCAGGGTCTATCGCACCGAGCGGACCGACCATCCCGGCGCGGACATGGTGCTCAGTGGCAATGCCGACAAGACGCACCTCCTCGGCGGCGAGGTGCAGGTCCTTCCCCAGCCGAAAAACCCCAAGTTCGGCCGGTACGTCCTCTCGCCCCGCGAGGTCCGCAAGCTGCTGGCCGACAAGGGGTGGGAGCGGGTGGTGGCCTTCCAGACCCGCAACCCGCTCCACCGCGCCCACGAGTACGCCCTGGTCTATGGCCTGGAGACGCTCCTGCGCCAGGGACACAACGCGGGGGCCTGTCTGAACCCGCTGATCTGCGAGACCAAGGGGGACGACGTCCACGCCGACGTGCGCATGCACACCTACGAGGCCTTGATCGAGAGCCGCGCCCTGGGCGAAGGCGACAGCGACCCGGACCTGTGGGGACCGCGCGGCGAGAGCGTGCCCGACCGCGTGATCCTGCTGGGCCTGGACATCAAGATGTTCTACGGCGGCCCCAGCGAGGCCGTGATGCACGCCATCTACCGCCAGAACTTCGGCTTCACCGACATTGTCATCGGGCGCAAGCACGCCGACGCCCCGTACCACGACGGCTCGCCGATCTGGGGCGACTTCGACGCCCAGGAGGTGATCGACGATCTGAAGGGCGACCTGAAGATCCATCCGCTGAAGGTCGGCTTCGCCGCCTTCTACGAGTCGATCGGGCGCGTGGACCTGATGGACAGTCACAAGGACGAGAAGCCGGTGTTCATCTCCGGCAAGGAGGTCCGCAGGTGCCTCCGCGAGGGCCGCCCGGTCGATCCGCGGATCATGCGCCAGACCACGGCCGAGATCCTTCGCGAGGCCATGGCGGGGAAGTGAGCTTCGTTATCCGACAGGCTTCCGAAGTCTTCGAGACTTCGGAAGTCCCGTCCGCCTCGGCCGGTCCGTAGCGCCCCATGCCCCTCGACCTGCCCGCCGTGCTCTGGTCCGTAAGCGCCGCCTTCCTGGTGGGGCTGTCGAAGACGGGCGTGCCGGGCGTGGGGCTGCCGGCCGTGCTCATGGTGGCCCAGGCCTTCGTGGGCAACGAGAAGCAGTCGGTGGCCGCGATCCTGCCGCTGCTTCTGATCGGCGACGTGATGGCCGTGGGCTTCTACCGCCGCCACGCCCAGTGGCACCGGCTGTGGGGGCTTTTTCCCGCCGTGCTGGCCGGCATGGTCCCGGCGGTGATCGTTCTGCACTACGCCGACAACGATCGGTTCAAGCTCATCCTCGGGTGGATGATCCTCGGCCTGCTGGGCGTCGAGGGCGTGCGTCAGCGCCTGCGAGAGAACGGCCAACGCGCCGCCGCCGAACCGAACGACGACGACCCCCGCGCGGCCCTCGGGTACACCACGCTGATGGGGCTTCTGGCGGGCTTCGGCACGGCGCTGGGCAACGCGGCCGGGCCCGTCATGGCCATCTACCTCGTCGGCCGCGGCATGAACAAGGAGCAGTTCATCGGCACCTGGGCCTGGTTCTTCCTCATCGTCAACGCCCTGAAGGTGCCCGTCTATACGCAGATCGGCCTGTTGACCGGCCAGACGCTCCGCTACAGCGCCACCTTTGCGGCGGTGGTCTTCCTCGGCGGACTGGTGGGGCGACGCGTGTTCGCCGTGATCCCGCAGAAGCTGTTCAACGCCCTGATGCTCGCCTTCGCCGCCCTGGCTGCCGTGCGGCTGGTGGTTTCGTAGGCGGGAGCAGGGATTGGGGATTGGGGACAGGAGAATCGTGTTATCGAACGACTGCTCACCACGCACCAGTCACCCCCGCGCTCGCGGGCAGGCGAAAATGCTTGGGAAGCCAGGGCGAGAACCTGCCCTCAGTCCACCAGTTCTCGCTCGATCTGCTCCAGCGACTTACCTTTCGTCTCCGGCAGGTGGGTGAGGATGAACAGGAAGCCCGCGGCGCAGATGCCGCTGTAGAGCCAGAAGGTACCGAACGGCTTCAGGGCGTCGCGCAGCAGCGGGAACGTGTAGGTGAGGGTGAAGCAGCCGATCCACAGGGCCGAGACCGACACGGACATCGCCGCCCCGCGGATGCGGTTGGGGAAGATCTCCGAGAGCACGACCCAGGTGATCGGGGCCAGCGTCGCGGCGTAGCAGGCAATGGCCAGCATCACCAGCGCGACCACGTGCGGCCCCTCGATGCCGAAGAAGAAGCACGCGCCCAACAGCGCGTACACCACGCCCAGGGAGGAGGCCCCGGCCAGCATCAGCGCGCGCCGCCCCCAAAGGTCCACCGTGTAAATGGCGAGGAAGGTGAACAGGAGATTCACCGCGCCGGAGATCACGATCTGAAAGAGCATCTCGCCCACCTCGTACCCGGCCGCGCGGAACACGTCCTCGGCGTAGTTGAAGATCACGTTGATTCCGCACCACTGCTGGAACACGGCGAGCGTCACCCCGAGCAACAGGATCGGCAGCATCCGCGGCCTGACCAGCTCGCCGAAGTCCACGCGCTCGGTCTCTCCGGCCAGGGTCTGGCGGATGTCGCCGATCTCGAAGTCGGCGTACGCCGGGCCGCCGACCCGGGCGAGGATCGCGCGGGCGCGCTCCTCCCGGCCGTTCTTGACGAGCCAGCGGGGGCTCTCCGGCACGATGAGCATGAACAGGAAGAACGCCATCGCGGGAATCGTCTCCGCGGCGAACATCCAACGCCAGCCGTACCGGCCGTTCCAGGTCGGCCGGAGGTACGTCGCCACCAGGGCCGCGTCCTCCTCCGACTTGGCCTCCTTCTCCGCCGCGGTCTGAGGGCGCGTGAGCGCGACGTGCGGGAAGGCCGCCCCCACCGCCTCCATGGCCCGCGGATCGGCGATCCGCAAAGCGTCGGCCTTCTGCCGCGCGAGCTCGTCCGGGTCTTGAAAGACCTCGGCCGCGGACGGTTCATCGAGGAGAAGCCGGATCTGGTCCGCGCCGGGCACGGGCGCGGCGATCAGCCAGTTGGTGATCTGTGCGGCGAGGATGCCGACGACGATGGTGAGCTGGTTGATGGAGACGAACCGCCCGCGGATCTCGGCCGGCGAGACCTCGGCGATGTACATGGGCGAGAGGTTCGAGGCCAGACCGATCCCCACGCCGCCCACGATCCGCCAGAGGACGAACGCCGTGAGGTTGCCAGAAAGGCCGGTGCCCACGGCCGAGGCCGTGAACAGCAGGCCCGCCAGGATCAGGAGGCGCCTGCGCCCGAACCGGTCGCTCAGCCCCCCGGAGATCAGGGAGCCGATCAGGCAACCGACCAGGGCGCTGCTCATCACCCAGCCCTGCCAGCCCGGGTCGGTCAGGCGGAAGTGGCTCTCGTAGAACGGCTTGGCCCCTCCGATCACGACCCAGTCGTAGCCGAACAGCAGCCCGCCCAGCGCGGCGACCAGGCAGATGGACCAGACGTAGCGGAGGTTGTACGAGCGGGGCTGGCTCATGGTGCGTTTTTCTCAGAGATCGGGCTCGCGCAGGCGAAAGGGAGTCGGGAGGCGTGAGCAAGGCGACCCCGATTGTAGGCCGGGTGCTGGCGAGTCGCAATGGAACGGGGCGGCCGCAACCTTCTCCGCCGGGACGGAGCGCGGATCGCACCGCCGAGCCTCGGTGGCCGCTCCCATTCCGTGGGCTCACGCCCACGGCTTTGCGCTCGGGCCGCTTCGCGGCCGCGACGACCATGAGGCGTGTCCCAACCGCCTCTTCCTCAGCGCGAGCCGGCTGGAGGCCATGATGCAAGGGCCTTGCTGAGTGGCATTGGATCCGGATTGCACGCTCATCGGCTCGAAACGCCGCCATTGCGTTAACGCTTCCTGTGCAATCCTCTCCAAGCATCGCCTGGCGGCGACAGGGGAGCCGGCCGGTTGGATTCCCAAGCGGACCCGCGTCCCTGCGGCAGCCATCGGCGCTTCGCGTTCTCGCCCAAGAAACCCAAGAGGCCCGCGAGCGGGCTGCCCGCGGGCCGAATGTCTTTCGGAAATCCAGCGCCGCACCGCGGCGAATGAGCCCTACGGCGTGATCGCCTTGAAGAAGTTGCGGATCGGCTCGCCCGGGTAATAGACCTTGGTCCGCACCACGGCGGGGCGGGCCGCCACGACCGGTGCCGCGACCACGGGGCTGTAGACCGTCACCGGGGCCACGGGACGATAGACGGTGACCGGCGCCGCCACGACGGGGGCGCGATACACGACCGTCGGGGCGGGCACGACGGGACGGTAAGTCACCACGGGTGCCGGGACCGCCGTCTGGACGACCGGCGAGTACGTCACCGTGGGAGCCGGCGTCGAGACCGCCGCCGGTGCCGCGCCGTACTGCACGACCGTCGGAGTACAACCACAGTCGGCCCAGGCCGCCGGAGCGACCGCAAGAACCAACGCAACCACCAAGAGACCCTTCATGATGCACGACCTCTCCACAAGTGGGGTGATCCATCCATGCGTGCACCTCCCTGTGAAACGCATCCATCTCTAATGGAGTCTATGGAGCGAATCGCCCGGAAGCAAGCCCCGCGGCATTCTAACGCATCTCCGCGTCCGGGAGGCGTCTGGCCGGGAGGCCTGCACAAGATGCGCAACCTTTTTCGGTTGTTGCGAGCCCGGCCCGTCAATCCGCCCGGATTCTCCGGAACAGCCTGCCTGCTCAGCCTGCCAGGTACCCCCGTTCGACCGCGTCGCGGATGAGGTCTTCGGCGTACTGCCACAGCGCCGGGGCCCCCTCGCCCATGTGCCGGTTCTTGGCGATCACCTGCTCGGCGGTGACGCCGTGCTCCAGCCATGCCCGGCCCTGCGTATAGTAGTTGTTCAGGATCGGCTGCAAGCGGTCCAGCGCGGCGGCGAAGCGGGCCTCGGGCGTCTGGCGGGACTCGTACTCGTCCCATAGCGCGCGAAGCTCCTCGCGCTGATCGTCGGGCAGGAGTCCGAAGAGGCGATCGGCCGCGCGCCGCTCGCGCTGGGGCTTGTCCGCGGCCGCCGCCTCGTCGTACACGAAGGTGTCGCCCGCGTCGATCTCCACGAGGTCGTGCACGAGGGCCATCTTCACACAGCGCAGGCAATCGACGCCCGAGTCGGCTGCATACTCGGCCAGCACGCACGCCAACATCGCAAAGTGCCACGAGTGCTCGGCCGAGTTCTCGCGGCGCGAGCCGTCGGTCACCCACGTCTGGCGCACGATGCCCTTGAGCTGGTCGATTTCGACGAGGAAGCGAATCTGTCGGTCGAGCCGGTCGGCATCCATGGTATGCTCCTGGGACTTCCGAAGTCTTCGAGACTTGGGAAGTCTGGAAAGGGTCGGTTGCGTCGGCGATTCCCAGTCTATCGCCCGGCCCCCGTCCCGCAAAGCGACGAGCCCGGGGGCGCCCAAGGGGGTCGGGAGTCCTCTCTCGAACACGCTGAACCATGCAACCCATGCCTGGCCGAGAAAGGACTCCCCACGCCGTCGCTTGCCGCCTTCGCACGCTGCGACTATAGTTGCTCCCCGCGACACGCATCCACTCGCCACCAAGGGGACACGCCATGAGCACCGCGATCCTCCGCTTCCTCGCCGCCGCGGTTCTGCTTTGCGCGGGAGCGTCCCGCGCCGCCGACAAGCCCACTCCGCCCAACATCCTCTGGATCACGGCCGAGGACATCAGCCCCGACCTGGGCTGTTACGGCGTGGAGCACGCGGTGACGCCGAATCTCGATCGATTGGCCGCCCAGGGCATTCTTTACACGAACTGCTTTGGCGTGGTCGGCGTATGCGCGCCCAACCGATCGTCGCTGATCACGGGCATGTACCCCTCGTCGATCGGATCGCACGGCATGCGCTTTCGCACCAGGCTTCCCGACGGGATCAAGTGCTTTCCCGAGTACCTCCGCGCGGCCGGCTACTACTGCACGAACAACTCGAAGACCGACTACAACTTCCCGGTGCCCGAGGCGGCCTGGGACGAGTCGAGCCGCAAGGCCCACTGGCGCCACCGCAGGCCGGGGCAGCCGTTCTTCGCCGTGTTCAACATCACCTGCTCGCACGAGGGCCAGATCCGCTGCTCCGAGCCGCGCTACGAGCAGCACATGAAAGGGGTTCCCAAGGAGGTCCGCCACGACCCGGCCGAGATCCCGGTGCCGCCGTTCCACCCCGACACGCCCGAGGTCCGCCGCGACTGGGCCCGCTACCACGACCTGATCACCGCGATGGACCATCGCGCGGGGGCGTTTCTCAAGGAGCTGGACGAGGCGGGGCTGGCCCACCAGACCGTCGTCTTCTTCTTCGGCGACAACGGGGCCGGCATGCCGCGGTGCAAGAAGTGGTGCTACGACGGCGGCACGCGCGTGCCGCTGATGGTCCGGTTTCCCGAGTCGATGAAGCAGCTTGCCCCCGGGGCGCCGGGCACCAAGACGGACCGGCTGGTGAGCTTCGTCGATTTCGCGCCGACGATCCTGAGCCTGGCCGGCGTGGCGATCCCGGGGCACATGCAGGGCGTGGCCTTCCTCGGCGAAGCGGCCGGCGAGCCGCGCGATTACGTCTATTCGATGACCGATCGCATGGCCGAGCGCTACGACATGGCCCGCACCGTGCACGACCCGCGCTACCTCTACCTCCGCAACTACCGGCCGGACCTGACCAACGGGCAGATCGTCTCGTACACCTACCAGATGCCGACCTTGCAGGTGTGGGCCCGGCTGGCGGCCGAGGGCGCACTCGAGGGCCCACCCGCCGCCTGGTTCGCTCCCACCAAGCCGGTCGAGGAGCTTTACGACTGCGAGAACGACCCGCACAACGTCCACAACCTGGCCGGCCAGCCCGAGATGGGTGAGGTGCTCCGTCGGATGCGCGCCGAGCACGAGCGGTGGCAGCGCGCGACGCGCGACCTGGGCCTCTTGCCCGAGTCGGACATGATGCGCCGCAGCGAGGGGAGCACCCCCTGCGAGATGGCCCGCGCGGAGGGCAAATACCCCCTGGCTCGGATCCGCGCGGCGGCCGTGCTCGTCGGCCGCGGCGAGAAGGCCCTCTCCGAGATGACCCGCCTTATGGACGACGGCGACGCGGCCGTGCGATTCTGGGCGGCCACGGGCCTCGGCTCGCTGGGCGAGAAGGCGCGGCCCTCGGCCGAGGTCTTGCGCCGGGCGCTTGAGGACGACTCCCCGGCCGTGCGCATGGCCGCGGCCGAGTCGCTGGTGCGGATAGGTCGGCCGGACGGGGTCATGCCGGTCGTCCAGGAGGCCGTCAGCCACGACAGCGAGTGGATCCGCCTCCGCGCGGCGAATGTCCTGGAGCGGTTGGGCGAGCGGGCCCGGCCCGCCGTGCCGCAGATCCGCCAGGCCCTGGAGAACACCGCGGGGCTCGGCTACGCCAACCGGCTGTTCACGACCATTCTCGAGAAGCTCGGCGCGCGGTGACGGTGCGTCGGGCGCCGTGAGGCCCGTCCCCCCGGCGTCCGTCGCTCGCGCCGGTCGCCTTGCCGCGCTGCGCCGGCCAAGGGTACCATAGGGGAAGGTCGCCCGCGCCGAGCGCGATCCTCTCCCTTATCCGGAACCCCCGCATGCCCCGTCGCAACATCGCCGTCCTGGCCGCCGTCCTGGGGATCTCGCTGGGCTGCTACGTCAAGGTCAGCCCCTACGGCCGCGTCCTCGTGTTCGCCATGAACGAGATCGAGCGGCGGGCTTTGCAGAAGAAGGATCGCAAGGAGCTGCTCCAGGGGGCCCTGGACGGCATGACCCGTCTGCTCGACGAGCACTCGGGCTATTTCCCGCCCCGCGAGTACACCGCGTTCGAGGAGGACCTCGACCAGGAGTTCGGCGGGATCGGCATCCAGGTGTACCTCGACAAGCGCACGCGCCAGCTCACGGTGGTCACGCCCCTCTACGGCACGCCCGCCCACAAGGCCGGAATCCGCGCCGGCGACCGGATCGTGCGGATCGACGGGCAGGGCACCCAGGGGCTTTCGCTTCAGGACGCCGCCGAGCGGATGCGGGGCAAGCCGGGCGAGCCGGTCACGCTCACCATCCAGCGATCCGGCGAGCCGGACCCGCTGGAAGTGAAGATCCTCCGCGACACGATCCAGGTCGATAGCGTCGTCGGCGACCGCCGCGACGCCGAGGGCCACTGGTCCTACTTCCTCGACGACTACGACAAGATCGCCTACCTCCGCCTTCAGACCTTCGGCGCCCGCACCGTGGACGAGTTGAAGGCGATCCTCGACGAGCTGACCGAGGCGGGCATGCGCGGGCTGATCCTCGACCTGCGCAACAACCGCGGTGGGCTGCTGGGGGCCGCCTGGGCCGCCTGCGACCTGTTCGTCGAGGAGGGCGTGATCGTCACCACCCGCGACCGCGACGGCCGCATCAAGCACAAGTTCGACGCCAGCTCCAAGGATACCTTCAACGGATTCTCCGTGGCCGTGCTGGTGAACCACCTCAGCGCCAGCGCCAGCGAGATCGTGGCCGCGTGCCTCCAGGACCACGAGGTGGCCGTCGTGGTGGGCGAGCGGAGCTACGGCAAGGGGACCGTGCAGGAGCTGATCAAGCTCGACGGCGGCATGGGCGCCCTGAAGCTGACCACCTCCAGCTACTGGCGCCCCAGCGGCCGCGACATCAACCGCGCCGAGGGCGCCACCGAGAAGGACGAGTGGGGTGTCAAGCCCGACCCGGGATACGAGGTGCCGCTCGACGACGAGGAACGGGTGCGCTTGATCCACTGGCGCAACCGGCGCGACGCCAATCAGACCCTCGATCCGGAGCACGACCCCGAGGCGCTCGACCCCGACGACCTCGCGGCCGACCGCGCCTTGATGAAGGCCCTGGAGTACGTCACGCGCGAGGCGGACAGGCGTTAGCCTTGCAGTCCTCAGTCGCAGCCGGTCCTAAAAAAGGTCCTCGGGTCGGGACCCTTTTGTGCGAAGCACCCTTCGGGCCGTGCCGGCAAAACGGTCCCGACCCCTTTTCCCCCCACCGCCACTGCCGACGTCTGATACAGCCGCCGGTCGCTGAAGATGTCGGTCCAGCGGACGTTGTCGCGATAGGTCTCCGGCAGCATCTGGTTGAGCAGCCCGAAGGCGCCCACGGTCCCCAGCAGCGCGTGGAGGGTCGGCTTGCGGCGGAGGATCTGCGGCCACCGCGCGGCGAGCCCGCGGCCGTGCCGCCGCGCGGCCCCAAGGACCTCCTCGCGGCGGTGCTCCGGCGCCAGCGCGCGCATCATGCACAGGCCGTACAGGGCGTCAAGCTCCATGTAGTTGCCGTAGCTCAGCCAGCTCCCGTCGGGCTTCTGCAGGGCGAGGATGCTGTCGATCACCCGCTCCGGATAGGGGAAGCGCCGATCGTGGTGCTGGTACATGGGCCAGATGTGGGCCGCCCCGCCCAGCGGCTCCAGGGGGCTGGCATGCGCGACGCCCTTGCGCCACCAGCCGGTTCGCGGATCAAGATTCGCGTCGAGCCAGGTGAAGACCGCGTCGCGCCACGCGGGACTGGCGCGGCGGCTGGTGCTGTAGCAGTGCATGCCGCCCCAGAACAGGTGCGAGCCGCTCCACTGCTTGCGCCAGTCGATCCGCTCCAGCCACGGGCCCACCTCCTCGGGCGTGTCGAAGGCGTCGTACAGGCGCACCGGATGCCTCTGCCGCCCTCCGAGCACGCCCAGCGCGCCGATGACCATCCCGTTGGCGTGCTCGTGGGAGTGGCCGCGGTAGCGGGCGTAGGTCCCGTCCTCCCGGGCGAAGGAGTTGATGTGGTCGATCCACGCCCGGCGCTCGGCCTCGGTGAGCGACTCCTTCAAGTCCTCACCCATGATCGTGCGCATGATGGCCACGTCGCACGAGGCGTAGAGCGACGGCCCTTTTCCGCCAGGCTCGCGGTACGCGCCAAACGGTCCGTCCGGCACCCGCAATTCCTGAGTGTACCCATATACCAGAACGCGAACCTGTTTCAGCCGGACCGGCCGCTGGGGTTCCTCCGCCAATTCCGAAGCCACCGCCGGCGCGAGCCATGGGGTGGCGAGCAGCATGGCGAGTGCGGTACTGCCCTTCAACCAGCGCGGGAGGGGAAGGTGCATGGCAACTGCCGATGGCGGGAAATGCGCGGGCCTGCGGGCTCAGAAGTCCTGCACCAGGGTCACCTCGCGGACCTGCCGGCTGTCGGGCTCGAACACGCGGATGCGGATCTGGATGCCGCGAAGCGGGAGCCAGTAGGGCGGCGACGTCACGTTCTCGCCGTCCGGTCCCACGTCATCCACGACGCCGTCGCTGTCGTCGTCGAAGCCGTTGGCGATCCGGTTGTTCCCGTACGACGCGTCGTACTCGTAGTGGTCCGAGCCGGTGTCGTACGTGCCGATGAGCTGCGACTTGGAATCCGGCGTGGCGAAATCCACCGCACCGGGCCCACCCAGATCGACGTAGGCGCCCAGGCCCACCTGGGAGCCGCTGCGGCCCACGAGCGGGGCGTGCGGGTCCCAGACCTTGATGTCAAAGCCGATCACGTGGTCGAGGATCACGTCCTCGTAAACGCGCTTGCTTGTGGCCACCGACGCCAGCGTGCCCTCCTCCGGTTGGGGATCCATCCAGAAGTCGATCTGGTTGGGCGCGGCCGGCGGCGTGCCGGGCGCCTGGGCCCCAAGCGTCCAGGTTCCGTTGGAGGTCTCGCCCAGCGTGGGCAGCCCGTTGCCGTAGAAGGTGCTGGACACGTAATCGTTGCCCCACCAGCGCACGTCCCAGGGGTAAGTCGAGCCCGTCTTTGCCGGATGGGCGTAGCGGTTCTCCCGCTTGGTCAGATCGCCCAGGGTGTTGGCCACCACGCCAAGCGTCGCATCATACCGGGCCGAGACGTCGGAGTTGGCGTAGTAGCCCACGGCGCCCGGCAGGTTAGTCGCGTTGGGCAGCACGAGCAGCACGCGGCGATAGAGCCGCCCGCCCCGAACGAACCAGGCCACCTCGGCCAGGCGCGACTCGGCCGTGGTCGTCGCGTTGAGTCGGCCGACGAACGGCCGGTCCGTGCTCCGCGTGGTGAACATGAGGATGTCGTCGAAGTCGATGACCGTCGTGTCGCGCGGGGGCGTGTCCGAGGTCTCCGAGTCGGTGGCCAGCCCGCTGGCTCCGTACAGCGGCATGACGTGCGCGGCCGCGGTAACCGTCTCGCGCGCCGCGCCCTCGACGATCTCGAAATACCCCTCGTCGCCGCCCGGCGAGCGCGGCGGGAGCATGGTCACCGTCACGCCCTCCAGGTCCATCTGCAGGCGCCGCGCGGTGGCGCGGAGCCGCTCGCTCATCTCCAGCGTGGCCCGCGAGTCGTTGACGCTGTCGCCGACCAGGCCGAAGACCTGCACCGCGGCGAACATCATGATGAGGGTCAGCGTGGTGGCCACGAGCATTTCCACCAGCGTGAAGCCGCGCCTGGCGGCAGGGGCGGCGACCGGACCGCGAACGAGGCGTGTCATCGTGGGGCTCCTGTTATCACGTACGTACAGCGCACCTCGCCCTCACAAGGCTGGCCCGTGCCTGGCGCCCGACGAATGCCGGGCGGGGAAATGCCGCAACACGGGGCGGCGGCCCGGCGCATGCGACCGCGCGTCGCCCCTCGGCTCTTCCTACATTCGACCCCCAACCCCCTTGCCTGTCAACCAGTTTCGCTCCAAAGCCCGGCCGTAGCGGGATTTCCGCGCGCCGGGTGGTCTGCCTGAACGGAGACCATACAGCCCGACAGTGGGGGACACGGCCCGTGACACGTCTTTGAACCAGAAGTATCGAGAAAACGGGGGCTGGGGGCTTCCTCCCGCCTTGACGGTGATTATAATCGCGGTGCTGATGTTGGTTCGCTGTTTCCGGCGAGCCCGCGAATTCGACGCTGGGGGGGGCGAGTTCCGGGGCCGCTGCTGCTTGGTTCGGCACCGTGCTTCACAGCCCTTTCAGGAGCGGAGCGATGCATCTCTCCAGGTCGATCGCCGTCATGTCGTTGGCTGCCGTGTGCACCGCCTTGTTCTCGTTGTCGCCGGCCGCCGCCGATTGGAGCGACGACTTCAACGGCGGGCTGAATCCCAACTTGAGCTGGGAGTTCAGCAATCTCAAGGGCGACTTCAGCGGGTCCAGCGCCACCTTCACCGCCGGCACGGCCGGCGACGTGCTGGAGCTGACCGACCCGACGACCGCTGCGGCGGGCGGAGCCGCGCTGGGCTTCGGGTTCGTCACCGACGAGGTCTTCGACCACGTGCGCGTGGCCGGCACCATCAATCCCCTCGGCGAAAGCAACGCGGACTGGCAGAACAACAACATCCCCGTCAACTGGGAGATCGGCCTGGTCGCCAGGGCCCAACCTGCGACGGTCTCGGCGTATGCCTTGACGGTTGACCTGGTCGCCCAGTCGCTGGACCTGACCCTGGCGCAGGGACAGAACCAGAGCGAGCTGGCGGCCGCAGACATTCCCGGGCTGGCCCCCGACGCGAGCGTCTATCTCTGGTTCGGCCTCGACGGCTCGACCCTGATCGGCCGCGCGTACGACGCGCCGGGCGGCAACCTTCTGGCGGAAGTCGCGGCGAACGATTCCACCCTGACCAGCGGCCTGTCGGGCGTGGTCGTGGCCGCGGCGTCCGAAGGGACATACCAGGGCAATTCGCTTTTTGCCCCGCTCCGCGGGACCTTCGACGACGTCTCCTCGACGGTCCCCGAGCCCGCCTCCATGATCCTGCTCCTGCTGGGCGGCGCGGCCGTGGCCGGCCTGGCGATCCGCCGCCGCGTCTAGATCGCCTTGCGTGATTCCGGGATGCTGTGCGGCCATTTGGAGGTGACTTGCTGCGGCGATCGGCCCGTCGCGTTCCCACCCTCCGCGCGGCGGCGCGCTTCCCCGCGAGCATCCCTGCGGCCCGACTGCCGGGGAGCCAGAAGAATCGGACCCCGCCTCACGCCGCCGCGGCGCCGCGCCGCGCGATCCGCGCAAGCATCTCGTCGCACGCCCGGCAGACGAGCCCCGCGTCGATCGCCCGCATGGCCGCGTTGTCGCCCTGGCGCCGCGCCCGGCGGGTCCCGTCCTGGAAGAATCGCTGAATCGCGATGTGCATCGGTCCGAAGGGGCCGCTCTCCTCGGGCCGCGTAGGCCCGTGCAGGGAGATGCACGGCGTGCCCACGGCCACGGCCACGTGCATGGGGCCGGTGTCGGAGCCCAGGTAGAACGCCGCCCGTCGCAGCAGGGCCGCCAGCTCCATCAGGTCGGTGGGCGGGGCGGCGACGGTCCCGGCGCCGCCCGCGCGGCAGATCTCGCCGGCCCAGAAGCGCTCGCGCGGCCCGGCCCAGGCGACCACGCTCGGCAGGGCGTGCGCCGCGGCCAGGTACCGGGCCACCTCGGCGTAGCGCGCGGCGGGCCACCGTCGCGAGGTCCAGCCCGCCCCGGGATTGATCAGCGCGAATCCGTCGCGCGCGCCCACGCGGCGGAGAAACGCGTCCATCGCGTCCTCCGCCCTGGGCGACTGCGGATAGTGGAATTCGGCCTGGGGCGAGCTGACGCCCAAGGGACCGAGAAGGTCCAGGGTGCGGGCGACGACGTGCGCGTGCCGCGGTCGCACGAGGACGTTGTGGAGCCATGGGGCCGCTTCCCGACCATGGGGCCGCGCCAGCCCGATCCGCATCCGCGCGCCCGACAGCCAGCCGATCACCGCGCTTCGGGTGAGGCTCTGCGGATCGAGCGTCACCTGGAACCGCTGCCCGCGGAGCCGCCGGCACACGGCCAGCACCTGCTCGGGCGACTTCAGCCACCCGCGGCGAAGGCCGAGGAAGAAGTCCAGCAGCGGGTGGTCGCGGAGAAACTGGTCGGCCGGGCGCTCGGCCACCCAGCCGATGAAGGCCTGCGGCCACGCCTTGCGGATCGCGGTCAACAGGGGCAGCGCGGTCACGCAGTCGCCCATGTGACTGAGCCGCGCGATGAGGAGGCGAGGAGATCCGGGCCCTGTGGCCATGGCTGGATGCTCCGCTGCCGGCGCGATCTCCAGCCGGAGACGATGTCGGCAATCCGGCACGAATGGGAAGACGGGGAATAAGAGCCCCCTCGTGGGCGCGAACGCCCCACGCGGGGCAATCACTTATTCGGCCAGATGGGCCGCCGACTTGAGCCTTTTGTCGGCCGGATCGTGATGCGGGCAGGCGCCGCCACCCACCGACCACCTGCCGCGCGCCCACTCACCCCTCGCCCCCGGCTCGCCGCTCAGTCGAAAACCAGCAGCCCGAAGCCTTCGGGGATGACCGAGGTGGAGGCCGGCTGGCTGAAGGACTGGAAGCCAGCCCCGGGCACGATGCGCTGAAGACCGAGCCCCCAGGCCGTCGGCGACTTGGGATAGCGACCCGTGAGCTGGTCGAGGGGGATAGCCGCCTCCGCGGTCCACCAATCGGCGTCGCCCCCGGCGGCCACGAACCACTTGGGGTCCCAGGTCTTGTCGCCCCAGCAGCTCTCGCCGGTCCATCCGCGGTGGTCGATGACCAGCTTCCACCAGGTCGCGTAGTCGCGGTCGGTATCGAGCAGCACCTCCACACGGTCGTGCCTGCCGAGGTCCACATCGCGGGTGCGCGGCCCGGGGGTTTCCTCGTACGCGACCCCCTGCGCTCTGCGGCAGCGGAGGCCGAGGTACAGGAACGCGTCGTCATAGCCCAGGCGGACCTCGGCGGGCCAGGCTGCGTCGTCGCCCCGCGGGCTGCTCAGGGCGGCGGGCCGCGCGCGCTGCCAGAACGGCTCGTCCAGGCGCCCGTCGAGGTGCGGTTTGGCCGAGGCCGGCGCGCAGAAGACCACCGGCTTGGGCGGCTCGCCCTCGGGCTGCTCCAGCCACAGCTCGGCCTGGGCGCACGCCCACCACGCGTCGCGCGCGCCGCTGCGGCGCTGGTACAGAAGGAACCGCTCGGCGTCCTTGGCGAATCCCCGCGCGCGGTCGGCCGCGCAAAGCGGGAACCGCACCGCCGGCTCGCGGTACAGGGCCGGGTCGGTCTCCTCGATACTCCGGCCGAAGGCGGCCGCGCGCTGGGGCCGCTCGGCCAGCACCTGGTCGTCGATGGCCATCGTGGAGACCTGCACGTTGGTCCGCCGGTTGCGTCCATGCACCCTCCACGAGGCCTCGCCGCTGGCGAAGTACTGCACGAGCCAGATCTGGGCCGGCTGGGCCGTGGGGTGGTCCGGGTAGCGCTGGAGGAGCAGCTCGAAGGCCTCGGCGGCCAGCGGCCACTGCCCGCTGCGGTAGTAGCGCTGCCCGAGCTGGAACAGCACCTGCGCCGCCCCGTCCGGATCGAGACCGTCGGTGAGCTGCCCGGCCTGGGCCAGAAGCCCTGCTCCGCTGCGCGGGTCGTCCCCGGTGCGCTCCAGAATCGCTTCCATGTTACGCCGCCGCTGCGCCACGCGCTGGAGCAGGTCCGCGCCTTCGGCCGGGGCCTCGGGGAGCAGGCGCCGGGCCTCGCCGCCGGGCTGGAGGACGATCCCGTCGAAGAACCCCCGCGCCCGGCGGCTCTGGGTGAGCCGGTCGGTGAGCAGGCGGAAGGTGACCAGGTCGGGGCTCGGCTCGAACCGCGTCTGCAGCAGGCCGCGGGGCTCCGTGGCGGCGTCGGCCAGCGAGCGGCGCAGTCGCGGGGCAAGCTGGACCGTGGCCAGCTCGATCTCGCCGCCGCCTTGCCCGGCCGCGGCGAAAACCCGCTTGACCGGCCACGGCCGCAGCCCGCCCTGGGTGAGCTGATCGACGTGGGCCGTGGCGTCGGCCGCGCGCTCGACGGCCTGGAGCACGGCCTGGTTGATCACGTGCCCCAGGGGATCGCCGCCGCGGGGGCTCGCGTCGTGGGTCACGACGATCTCCGGGCGCCAGGTGCGAATCTGCCGGACCAGGTGGGCCTCGAGCCGGTCGAGGCCGCGGCCGTCGTTCGCCCGGTCCCACGCATCGACGATCCTCTCGGGGTCCAGGTCGATGCCGTCCTGGCGGAGCGGGAACCGCCAAGCCGTCTCGGCGCCGCACGCGCCCACCGCCACCAGGGCGCGGTCGGTGCGCTCCGAGGGATGCGCTCGGGTGGGCTGGGGTATTTCGAGGTCGCGCCGTCCCACCACGTCGACCACGCCGAGGTAGCCCTCGTCGCCCGAGAGCTTGGCGAACAGCTCCAGCGGCACGCGCTTCGGATCGCCGAACACGCCGAGCACGGCCGCGCGCGTTCCGCCGCACCGCTGCCGGCGCCACGTGCGGCCGCCGTCGTCGGTGGCCAGGATCGTGCCCAGCGCCCCCACGGCCCAGCCGTGCGCCTCGTCGATGAAGTAGAGCTGGCGGATCGGCGCGGTCTGCCCGGTGTCCAGGGCGGTCCACGTCCGCCCGGCGTTCTCGGTATGCAGCACCTCGGTGCCGGGCGAGCCGGCCACCCAGACCCTGGCCCCGCGCACGGCCAGGGCGTGGAAGTCGAACTGCTGCAAGGTGCCCGGCGGAAGCTCGCCGGGCGGGCTCTGCCACGAGGCGCCCAGGTCGTCGGTCCGCATGACCAGGCCGCCGTCGCCGACCATCCAGCCGTGCACCGGCGGAACCAGCTCGATCCGCCGTAGCGCGCGCAGGCCCAGGCCCGGCGTTTGCGCCGGGGCGATCCCCCCGTGGCGGATCACGCCCACCGCGCCCACCCGCCCACAGGCCGCGCCGTTGAGGGGATCGAGGAAGTCGCCGCCCAGCCAGCCGGGCGTGCGCTCGCCGGGCAGAGGCTCCCAGGTGCGGCCGCCGCTTCGGGTAAAGAACACGCCGGAAGGGTACATGGCCGAGATCGCGCCCACGGCGAATCCGCGGCGCTCGTCGAACATCCGCACCCGCCCCAGCGTGGGCACCAGGGGCTTGCGCACTTGCTCCCAGGTTCCGCCGCCGTCGTGGGTGAAAAGGACCACGCCCGCGCTCGTGTGCGTGTAGGGATGGACCCGGCCCCCCACGGCCCAGCCCCGCTCGGCATCGAGGAACCACACCGACTCCAGCCGGCAATCGACGCCCGACCGCTGAAGCGCCCAGTGCTGCCCGCCGTCGGCCGTGTGCCAGATGGTGCCGCGGTCGCCCACGGCCCAGCCGCGCCGGCGATCGATGAACACCACGTCGCGGAGCGTGGCGTCGGACCGCATCTCGGCCGAGGTGAGCGGGTCGTGGATCGGCCGCGCGGAGCGCGCGGGGAGCATGCCCGGTCGGGCCATCTGCGCAGCGCCCGGGCCGGTCGCCCCAAGGAAAACGATCGACGCCGCGAGCGCGGCTACCCCGGATCGGCACATTGCAGGCCACCTCCATGCGGCGGACAAAGACGCGGCAAATCGCCGGCGGATTCTAATGCATCCCGTGCGGGGGGCGTAGGTCAGTTGGCCCGGCTCAGGCGTGCGGGCTGCGCGGCGGAATGTTCCAGAGCCAGGGTCCGCAGGCGACCTCCGCCGTCCGGATGGGGCAAGCGTCCCTGTTATCCTTCTTGCCCTAAACGACCTGGATTTGCTATTCAAGCAAGGCGCAATTCCCTCATTTGCGGACGGCCTTTCGGGGTGAGATAATGGGTGATCGCCTGCTCGACGCAGGCAGGAGACCATGCGCCATCCAGAAGCACCCAGAGCCCGCCCCACGTTTCCCTCCAAGCCATCGAGGGTCAGACCGCGACGGGATTTCCGCAATGCTCCCGCCTTGAATGCAGAACGCCGTCGATTGCGGAACTCGTTTATCAGTAGTGATTTATCAAGCAAAACCACCCATTCGGGGCGCACGCCCTGGAAAAACTGCAAGCGGTTGACCAACACCCGGACAGCCCGGCCCGCCTGCTTGATGTAAAGGATGATTCCCAGACTGCTTGTGCGCTCCGGTTCGGAGCGGTTGATGCGATCACGCCTGGCGCGCCGACCCCCACTTTCTGGTTGCTTTGGCGCGCGATCGCGCCGACGCCGGGTCGTCCTGCCCGTGCATCTTGCCCCTGCCGCAGATCACCTCATCCTGTTGATCTTTCCTTGTTTGTCCGTCTCTCCGAAGTTCATCCAGACTCCTGATTCCCACCCCTGGTGCCTGCCATGAGACGCGGTTTTGTGCTGTCGATCGTCGCCGCCTCCATCCTGTTCTCCACCTGGTCCCCCTTGCACGCCGATGAGCCGGCGATGGTCCCCTACTCCGTGGACTGGAAGAGCGCGGCCGAGTCGGTCGTGGACCTGTCGGTCCTGCTCGACGCCCCGGCCGGCAAGGACGGATTCGTCCGCGTGGACGGAAAGCACCTGGTCAAGCCCGACGGCTCGCGCCTGCGGATCTGGGGCGTCAACACGGGGGGCCTGTGGGCCTTCCCGCCGAAGGACCAGGCCGCCGCCGTTGCCGACGACCTTGCCCGGTGCGGGATCAACGCGGTGCGCCTCCACGGCATCGACAGCCGTTGGAGTCCGCTGTTCGACCGGTCGCGCGACGACACGCAGGTGCTCCAGCCCGAGGCGCTCGACCGCCTCGACTTCTTCATCGCCAGGCTCGCCGAGCGGGGCATCTACTCGAACCTGAACCTGAACGTCGCCCGGCCGTGGAAGGCCGGCGACGGCGTGCGCGCGGGCCACCTGCTCGGCTACGGCAAGTCGGCCACCTACTTCAACCCGCGACTGATCGACCTCCAGCAGGACTTCGCGCGCAAGCTCCTCACGCACCGCAATCCGTACACCGGCAATGAGTACCGCCGCGAGCCGGCGATCGTGACGGTCGAGCTGGTCAACGAGAACTCCGTGCTCGAGGCCTGGGTGCGGGGACGGCTGGTGGGCGAGGACGTCGAAAAGCCCGGCTCATGGACGCCGATTCCCGTCTCCTACGCCGAGGAGCTGACCGACCAGTACAACGCGTGGCTTGGCGAGAACGTCCCGGCCGAGAAGCTCGCGGCGATCCGCAAGGAGGCCGGCTCCCCGCGCGTGCCGCGGCTTGCGCCCCGGGAGTTCGAGAAGGCCTCCACGCTGCGGTTCCACACCGAGGCCCGGTTCTACAACCATCTGGAGCGGACGTTCTTCCAAGGCATGCGGCGTCTGCTCAAGGACGAGCTGGGCCTGCGCTCGCCGCTGGTGGGGACGGCCGACCACAGCGACAGCTACTGCGCGTACGCCCACGTCCGCAACAACGCGATCCTCGACTACATCGACGGGCACGGGTACTGGCAGCATCCGGCCAAGAATCCGTTCCGCATCCAGAACACGCCGATGGTCAACGATCCGCTCGATTCCACGGTGGTGCAGTTCGCGCGCACGCCGATGGTCGGCCGGCCGTTCACGATCAGCGAGACGAACCACCCCTACCCGGCCGAATGGGCCTGCGAGGGCATCCCCATCCTCACCGCCTACGCCTTGCTGCACGACTGGGACGGCATCTACTGGTTCAATTGGGAAGCCGGCCGCCGCATTGATCCAGGGCGGACGTTTCAGCGGAGCTTCGCCATCGAGAACGATCCAGTCAAGCTGGCCAACCTCGCGGCCTGCGCGCTGATGTGGCACCGTCGGGACCTCCACGCGGCCGAGCGGTGCATCGTCCGTGTTTACGACGAGGAGAAGATGATCGAGGGTCTGCGCATGCCCCGCAGCGAGCGGCCGTTCTTCGATCCCGACCTGCCGCGCTCGGCGCCGCTGGTGCACGCCACGCGGTGGACGACCGGCGGCGAGGCGTCGCCGTATCCCCAGGCCGCGCCGCTGGGACGCATCGAGGCCGACACGGGCCAGATCGGCTGGTACGGCGCCGACGAGAAGCAGGGCCGGGTGGTCGTCGATTCGCCGCGCACGCAGGCCCTGGTCGGCTTCCTCGGCGAGGACCCCGGGGATTCCAGGCAGACCGCGAACCTGGCCGCGGCGATCGAGACGCCCTTTGCCGCCGTGGTTCTGACGTCACTGGACCGCGAGCCCATCGGCTCGACCGGCCGGCTGCTGCTGGCGACGACCGCCCGATCCACGCACACCGGCTTCGCGTGGAACCCCGACCGCAAGACGGTCAAGCAGTGGGGCACGTTTCCCACGCGGATCGAGCCGGTCGCCGGGAGCGTGACGCTCCGCGGCCTGAAGGGGGCCACCGCGGTCCGCGCGCAGCCGCTCAGCGCGGTCGGCAAGCCCCTGGGGTCTTCCCTGGCAGCCACGAAGACCGAAAAGGGCTGGCAACTCCCGCTCGGCCAGCCCGCCACGACGTGGTATCGGGTGGAGGTGGAACGCTAGGGGGAAAACCTGAAATACGAAGCACGCGATTCAAGCAGGCCCCTGAGGCCTGCCGGACCGCGCGAGGCATGGGGCCTCACCGCCCCAGCCCCACCTGCCCGGCCAGCTCGGCGATCCGCTCGGGCGTGACGGCGGGCAGGCAGGCGAGGAGCCGATCGGCGTAGCGCGCGACCCACGGATCGGTGGTCTCGCCCGGCTGAAGCGATCCCTCCAGGCCCAAGAGGAATCGCCACCGCTCGGTCTGCCGGGCGGCGAAGGCCGCGAGCTTCTCCGCGGGCGGCTGCCCCCGAGCGCCCTCGGCGAACAGGTCGGCCAGGGCAGCCGCCTCGTGGAGCCCCGCGTTCATGCTGTGCATGCCGACCGGGCCGGTCACGTGGGCGGCGTCGCCGGCCAGCCACACCCGGCCGCGGCCCCACGCCCGGGCCAGGCGCCGCTCGAACCGGACCACCAGGCGCCATCGCACCTGCTCGACCGTGCCGCGAAACCACTCGGCGCGCTCGGCCAGCAGGCGCCCCAGGCTCTCCTCGGACAGCACGGGATACTGCGACGCGCCGAGCTGCACGCCAACGCGGCCCTTCATGCGGCCCGGCACAGACACGGACTCGGCCGGCAACTCGAAGCTATAGCGGCAGTAGCCGTCGGGCAGCGGCCACAGCACGTCGGTGGTCGCCTCGCCGAAGACGACGCGCATCTGGTTGCCCAGGTCGGCGTCGGTGCGGAACTCGAAGACCGCGAAGAGCTGGGCGGGGCCGACCTGGGGAAAGTCGATCCCCAGCGCGCGGCGCACCGTCGAGCGGTGACCGTCCGCGCCGAGCACCAGCGGGAAATCGTGCTCCGCGGTCCCGGCCACGGTCCACTCGGTGTGGGCCACGGCGTAGCCCACGGTGTCCTTCTCCAAGCGGTCCACGGTTGCCGCGACGGACCGCTCGCCGAGCGTTAAGGCCCCCAGCTCATGGTTCCAGTGGACGCGCACCCCTAGGTCGCGGAGCGTGTCTTCCAGGTGGTTCTCGAGCACGTCCTGGCGCAGGATGGCCAGGGCCGCGCGGGGCTCATCGGCCGAGGCGAGGCGGATCTCGGCGCGGCGGGCCTCGCGGTCGTAAAGCCCGATCGTGCTGACCGGCAGGGCCTCCTCCAGCACGTCGTCGCCCAGCCCGACCGGATCGAGCAGGCGGAGCGACTCGGGGTGCAGGGCGAGGGCGTAGCTGTGGGCCCCGGTCCGCCAGTCGCGGTCGATGACCCGCACGTCCACGCCCCGCCGCGCCAGGGCCAGCGCGGCGAACAAGCCGACCGGACCGGCGCCGACGACGAGGACTTGTGGATGACCCGAGGCTGCCATGATCGGCCTTTCGCGTTGCCTTGAGGGAATCGGCGACCGAGCTTGAACATAGCCGGTTTTTGCCAGCCTGAACAGGCATCCGCTCAGTCCCCGAGTTCCAGCTCGATCTCGTTCGCCCCCTTGCTGATGCGGCGACTCAGGCCACTTCGGGACGGGTCGTTGTACCGGGAGGGAATCCGCGATCGGGCGCCGCCGCCCATGTAGCCCTGCCCGGGAGCGGCGGCTTGGGCAGGGTGGGCCGGAGGGGAGCCGCCCGGCCCTGCCGCAGATTCCGCTGCCGACTCGGTGGCGAACACCGCAATGGCCGCCGTGCCGACCGGCACGCCGTCGCCGGGATCGTAGGTGGTGACCTCGGTGATTCGACCATCGACGATCTTGCCGGTGGCGGGCCGCGCTCCCGGGACTTCGAAGATGATCGTGCCACGAAGGATTGGCTTGCTTTGGTAGGTCACGCGGCCGCGGACCTGCCCCAGGGGGACGCGATCGGAGCGTCCGCAGCCGAGCGCGGCTGAGACAGAGACGACCATCAGAATTGCCAGGCGAGGCGCGGTTGCCACGGTGTCCTCTCCATCCTCTCGAGAAGCGACGCCAGGAGTGGAAGCGCGGGCGGGCTCCGCCGCGATTTCAGTCGGGCAGGCTGACCACCTCCCCGCCAGCGCGCGAGGCCAAGGCGCGGTAGGTCGTCCCGTCGATGTTTTCGCTCAAGAACCGCACGGAGCCGTCGCCCAGTCCGAAGTTCGCCCCGCCGGGATGGAAGCTGCGGAACCCGATCGACTCGTCCCAGCGCGGATTGGCCTGGACCGGACGGTCCTGGATCAGCGATCGGTTCATGTAGTTGATCGGGTGGGCGGTCGTGGCGAACGACTGGGTGCCGAAGTTCTGTGTGATGCACAGCGACCCGATGCATTCGCCGACGCAGATCGTGTTGGATAGCCCGTCAGTCACGTCGCGGAAAGCGGCGGCCCACCGCCACCGGCCGATCATCCCCCGCACCTCATTCTCGGTCAGCCCGGGGCCGAAGAACACGTTGCCGTACCTCGGTTCCTCACCGACGCCCGTATGGTTGCGGTAGTCGCCGATGCATGCGGCGTAGTCCGACTGGGAGATCGCCCACTCGGGGGCGGCGAAGGCCTCCTCTTCGAGGATCTCCTCGCTGAAGGAATCGGACGGGCAGAGGAACAGGGGGTGGATCTGCTTGATGTACTGGAAGTTGTCGCCCTGCCAGGAATAGAGGTTCCAGTCGTACTTGTCGAATTCGGCCCGCCCCTCGACGAAGGGAAGTAGCCGAGGTTGCCATCCCCAGCGGTCCGCGTGATGGCTGCCGTGGGGCAGCCGGCGGTTGGAGGTATGGTAGTTGTGAAGCGCGAGCCCGATTTGCTTCAGGTTGTTGGTGCACTGCATGCGCCGCGCGGCCTCGCGCGCCGCCTGCACGGCCGGGAGCAGCAGGGCGATCAGAATGCCGATGATGGCGATCACCACCAGCAGCTCGACGAGCGTGAAACCGCGGGGCCTTTCCATGGCGTCCTCCGTGCGGTGGGCTTCCGGGGCGCATACGGGGGTGATAGCGCCTACATGGCGGCGCGTGGTTGACGGCGGCGCACGACAGCAAGCAGCGCGCCGGCGGCTCCGATCCCCAGCAGCACGACCGAGCTCGGCTCGGGCACCGCATACGCGAACAGCCGCACGTTGTCGTACATCGTCTGGCCGGAAGGCGACGGCGCGCCCGGGTTCGTCAAACGGATTCCAACGTTCCGACCGAAAAGGCCGGCCAGGGCCGGATCATCCGGGGCGGCGAAGAAGTCAATCACCGACGTGGTGACGAACTCGCCCGGGATGGGCACTCCCAATGTGCCGTCGTCGAGGGCCAAGGCCGTATCGCCGGCCAGGAGCTCGACCAGGTAGCCGCCGAAGTCGATGTTGTTGCGCCGTCCGACCTCGACCATGAGGATGTAGCGGGTGTTGGGCTCCAGATGGAGGATCGAGCGGTTGCCCTGGCCGTCGAGGATCTGCGTCAGCGAGGCGCCGTCCGTCGTGTACGCGGTCTGGAGACCGTCGGCCGGCGTGATGTGCTCGGGCCTCTCGAAAATGCCCGCGTTTCCGCCCTGGATCCAATCCGGCGCTCCCTGCTGGTACTCGCCGCTAAGGGCGGGCTCCTCAAAGCTGTGGTTCGCGACCGGCACGGCGGCGTTCTCGATCTTGAACAGGTGGACGTTGTCGTAATTTGCCTGGCCGTTGGCGGCGCCGAACAGGATGCTTAGCGGCGCGCCGGACGCTGCGTCGTGGTTCGTTGTGAAGTAGCCCCGGGCCGTCGTCATCTCGCCCACGGCCGGGACGGGACCGTTGCCGACCGTACTGTTGTTGACGTAGCCGAGAACCGTATCGCCGGCGAGCAGGGCCATGATGTGGTTGGCGTTCGGGTAGGCCGTTCGCCTTCCCCAATCGGCCTCCAAGATGTAGAGCGTTCCGTCGCGAAGGCTCGCGCTGAGCGGATCGGATTGGAGTTGATTACCCTGGTTCACGTAGGCGACCTGGCTCCCCTGGCTGGGCGCCAGCTGGGTGGCGGGCGGATTCCAGGCCCCGGCGCTCGTGCCGTTCCAGCCGGCCGCGGGCCCGAAATCGCCGTCGCTGGCGTAGACTGGCTCCTCGAAACTGAAGTTCGGCAGGACGATGGGGGCGCCGACCGCGGAGCGAAAGACGAAGGTCCCGGCCGCGTATCGATTGGCCGGACCGCCGTCGGTGTTGGGCGGAAAGAGCCCCGCGTCCGAACCCCAACGGGCGCTCCCCACGAAGGAGAGCAGGTCGCCCACGCCCGGGTCTGTACTCCAAGAGGGCGAACCGCTGTTGCCATTGGGCTCGCCAGAACCGTACCCCGCCGCGACGATCGTGCCCTGGAAGCCGGTGGGGAGGCGGATCGGCTGCTGGAGTGGCTTGAACCGGCTGCCGCCCTGCAGCACCCCGGGATCGGATTCGGTGAAGGAGACCGAGGCGATCTCGGTCTGGGTCGCGCGATCGTAGAGCGTGGCCATGATGCCGCGAGCGAGCCCGTCCTGCCCGCTGTCGAAGACGCCAAGCTGACTGATCTGCACGGGCGAGGTGACGTCGAAGTCCATGCCCAGCGCCCCGCCGAACGCCTGCTCGCCGACGGTGCCGTCGGGGACGACGTAGGCGATGGTCGCCGCGGCGGTCGGGTGGGTCCCTGTCACGAGCGCGGCCAGGAGCAGGGCGGTCGTGAGAGTCGGAAGCCGCCCGGGACGGGCCGAGCCTCTTCGCGGGTGGATGCAGACGGCGCTCATCTCGGGTCCCCTTACGCGAGCAGGTGATCGGGTGCGAGCGACAGGCGATCGCGCTGGAAGGATCGCACGCAGAGAACAGCCATACGAACTGACGGGTATGATTGTATTTGGGCCGACCGCGAAAGCAAGCCATTTGGTTTCCCGGATTGCGGAAGAACGTCGGCCGCCCGCCGCTTGACGCACGAGATACCGGCAAGTATATTCCGGGAGCTTCGGCCCGGAGCGGCCTGAACCGGTTTCTCCCCAGGCAGTTGCGCGCGAGCCTCGCCGGCTCGTTCGGCGGTTGACGCCACACGCCAACAAGCGCGCTAGCCAATCAACGAGGTCCTCGCGGATGCCCCGACTCTCTCCCCAGATGCCCGCCCGGCTGGCGCAAAGCGCCTTCGATTTGTTCGCAGGCCGCGGGTTCGATGAAGTGACGATCGACGAGATCGCGGCCCACGCCGGGGTGACCAAGGGGAGCTTCTACAGCCACTACCAGTCGAAGCGCGAGATCATCCTGGCGGCCTGTTCTTACTATTACCGTACCTATCAGCAGCGCGTGCACGCGGAGATCGCGCCGCTGACCGATCCGCTCCTGCGGCTGCGGCGGATGCTCGAGTTTTCGGTGCGGACCTGTGTCGTGGACGACTCGAGCCGCGTGTTCACGACCGAGATCTTCGCCCGGGCGCTCCACGACCGTGAGGTCGCCAAGGGCTGGGCCCAGTTCTACGACACGGTTCGCGAAATGTACGTGGGCCTCGTGCTGGCCGCCGAGGCGGCGGGGTGTCTGCGGACGTCGGGTGTCCGGCGCGCCGTGGACCTGATGCTGGCCACGATCGAGGGGGTGAAGATTCGGGCCGCCTTCGAGCCGCACATCGCCGACCCGACCGAACAGCAGTCGATCGTCGAGGGACTGATGGGAGTGCTCTCCGGGCCGTGTGGCGAGGAGAAGGGCGTCGGTGCGGCGGCCACTTGAAACGCCCGGCCCACATCGCGGCCGTCTCATGACCCCAAAACGCGAGCAACAGCACCATGCAAATCGGCTTCCACACCGACGCATTCAACTCGTCCTACTGGAACTTCGAGAAGTGCCTCCAGTGGGCCCAGGAACACGACGTCCACTTCATCGAGTGCGGACCGATCGACGGCGTGAGCTGGATCCACGGGCTGGGCTACCAGCCGCACGTGGCCCTCTACGAGGACCCGCTGCTATTGCGGCGCAAGATGGAAGGCTACGGCGTCCGGTTCTCGCAGATCGACGCGGCCTTCCCCCTCTCCGGCAAGGACGGCCCCCTGTACGGCGTGCCGTACGTGCTGAAGACCATCCCCTGGGCCAAGCACGCCGGCTGTCCCCGCCTGGCCACCACCGACGGCCTCCACAAGCCCGAAGGGCTCTCGGACGAGGAGGCCATGGAGCTGATGAAGCGAAGCTACGGGCAGGTTCTCGAAGTGGCCGAGGCCTACGAGATCACGATCAACATCGAGGTCCACGGCTACTTCACCACCAACCCCGACATGATGGCCCGGATGCTCGGCTTCTGCGACAGCCCCTTCCTGCGCATGAACATGGACACGGGCAACACGTTCATCGCCGGCCAGGACCCCGTCGCCTTCTGCGAGCGGCTTAAAGACCGCGTCAACCACGTCCACGTCAAGGACGTCAGCGAGTCGCTGGCCGCTTCGGCGCGCGGGGAGCAGACGGGCATCGCCGTGAGCCACTGCGCGATTGGCGAGGGCGTCAACGCCGAGAACATCAAGAGGGTGCTCGCGATCCTCCGCGACCGAGGCTACCGCGGAGTCCTTAGCATGGAGTGCGAGGGGGCGGGCGGCCCGATGATCGAACGCTCGCTGGCCTGGCTTCGGTCCACGCTGGCCGAGCTGGGCATTCCGGAGGAGAAGCAATGAGAGCTTCCACAGCGTCCTTGCCACCGAAGACGAGCACTCCCATGACGAAGCGCCGAATCCGATTGGTTGCTGCCGTTTCGGCGCTGTCGGCCACGCTCGCGGCCATCGCGGGCACGCTCTACGGGCTCGACAA
>CAYSUS010000007.1:0-80378 GCA_964434165.1 uncultured Pirellulales bacterium | reverse complement strand
CGCTCGGCGGGTTGACGTGCTTGGGGGAGGAAGCCTCCGAGCTGAAACTTGTTCCCGCCGACCAAGCCGCGATTGAAGCCCGAGAGAGGATGCTCGCTCAGTCGGCACCCAAGGGCGCCAAGCTCGTCGCGTATCTCGATTGCGGTACGCAGCGCGAGTCGACGACCTCGGTAGAGGTGAAGGTCGTCTACGTCTCGGGCAAGGCGTATCGGTTCGCGAGCGAGGCCCGGGACGTGCCCTCCACGCAGGCCACGGTCTTCTTCGACGAGAGCGAAATCCCGCTCTTGATCACTGGGCTCGATCGGAGCAAGAGGTACACGCTCGGGCTCACCTGGTGGGACTACGATGACGGCGGTCGCTCGCAGTCCGTCGTCCTCAGCTCGCCCGATGGCCGGCAGGTCCGCCTTGCGGTCCCGACGATTCGCCTCCCCAACTACACGACCGACAAGCAGGCGCCCGCCGAGAAGCGGTGTCCTCTCCCGGTCACGTTCGCCCGCGACGGGCAGATGCGTGTCGTGGTCCAACGAACCACGGGCGCCAATGCGGTGATTAGCGAAGTCTGGATCTGGGAACAACCCTAGGCTTCCGAAGTCTCACAGGCTTCGGGAGTTTCCGGCACAACAGCACATCCACACCACCATCCCACCTATCTATCCTCAACCAAGAGAGGACTCCTCATGACGCAGAGCCATGATCGATCGACCCCCTCGCGACGCGACTTCCTCAAGGCATCGACCGCCGGCGCGGCCGCGCTGGGAGGGCTTTCCTTCGCCCGCAGCGCCCACGCGGAAGGCAAGCAGACCATCAAGATCGGCATGATCGGCTGCGGGGGGCGGTGCTCGGGCGCGGCGGCCCAGAGCATGAAGGCCGGCCCCGACGTGAACCTCGTGGCCATGTACGATGTGTTCCCCGAGCGCGTCGAGCGTGCGCGCAAGGCCCTGCAGAAGGAGTCCAAGGAGCAGGTCCGGGTCGCCGACGACCACTGCTTCAGCGACTTCGACGGGTACAAGAAGGTGATCGACGCGGTGGACGTGGTGCTCATCGCCTGTGCCTCGAAGTACCACCCGATGTACTCCGAGGCGGCGATCAAGGCCGGGAAGCACGTGTTCGTGGAGAAACCCCATGCCATCGACCCGGTCGGCGTGCGCCGCATGGAGGCCGTCTGCAAGTTGGCCAAGGAGAAGAAGCTGAGCGTCGTCTCCGGTCTCCAGAGCCGCTTCCACCTGGGATGGCAGGAGACGGTCAAGCGGATCCACGACGGGGCCATCGGCGACGTGGTGGCCATGCAATCGATGTTCCTCCGCGGCCCGTACCGGCTGGAAGCCCGCCGTCCCGACCTCACCGAGACCCAGTATCAGTTCTTCAACTGGTACCACTTCTGCTGGCTCTCGGGCGACGACGTGCCGCAGTCGCTGGTCCACAATGTGGACCGCATGTCCTGGATCATGAAGGAGGAGATGCCCACCTGGTGCTTCGGCCTGGGCGGACGCTCGTCCTCGTTCGGCGAGGTCTACGGCGACATGTACGACCACAACACCGTGGTCTACGAGTATGCCAGTGGCGCCCGGATGTATGCCTTGTGCCGGACGCAAAACGGCTGCTACGGCAACTCGGGCGACATCATCATGGGCAGCAAGGGCACCTGCGAGTTGGCCCGGTGCCGCATCAAGGGCGAGACGAACTGGCAGTATGAGGGACCTCGCAATAATCCGTACGACGACGAACAGAAGGCCCTGATCGAATCGGTCCGCAGCGGCAAGCCGATCAACAGCGGCTATCACATGAACAACAGCACCATGATCGGGGTGATGGGGCAGGTCGCCTGCTACACGGGCAAGCCGGTGAAGTGGGACGAGGCCTACAAGTCCGACCTCGAGTACGGTCCGTCTCCCGACGAGGCCACGTTCGAGACGCCCCCGCCCACGCTCCCCGACGAGACCGGCAACTACCCCCTGCCCATGCCGGGGATCACGAAGCTGCTGTAGAGAGAAGACGGGGCGATCAGAAGTCCACCGGATCGTGCGCGAGGCGCCGGGTCCTGCGCAGAAGCGTCTTGAGGCGCTTCAGGTTCTCCTGCTGGGCCGGCACATCGGCGAGGTTCGTCCTCTCGTGAGGGTCGTTCTCCACATCGAAGAGCTGCGTGTGCGACTCGCCCTTGACGCGGTACTCGATGAGCTTCCATCGCTTGTCGCGCACCGATCGCTGCACGTCGCGATAGGCGCCCAGCAGATGGTCGCGCACTGAAGTCCGCTCGCCGCGAATCACCGGCGCGAGGCTCTGGCTGTCGATCTCCTCGGGCGTCTTGACGTCGGCGAGCTCGCTGATCGTGGCGAAAAGGTCGTGGAGATAGACGAGGGCGTCGGTCCTGCCGCGGGGGATTTCGGGTCCTCGAAGAACAAGGGGCACGCGCAGGCTGTGCTCGTACAGATTCTGCTTTCCCAGAAGACCGTGCTGCCCCACGGCCAGCCCGTTATCGCTCGAGTAGACAACGATCGTGTCCTTCGCATGGCCCGACTTGTCAAGGGCCTTGAGGACGCGGCCCACGTGGAAATCGAGATGCGAGATCATCGCGTAGTAGTCGGCGATGTGCCGGCGGACCGCCTCGGGCGTGCGCGGAAAGGGAGCCAGCATCTCGTCGCGGATCCTCAGCTCGCCGTTGTCGAAGGGGTGTTCGGGCAGGAAGTTGGGCGGCAGGGGGATCTTCGCGGGGTCGTACATGTCCGCGTACGGCTCGGGAGCCATGCGGGGGTCGTGCGGCGCGGTGAAGGCCACGTAGAGGAAGAACGGCTCCTCCGACCTGTAGGTGCGGAGGAACTCGACCGCCGCGTCGGCGAACAGCTCGGTGGAGAACTTCGGGCCCGTGTACCGGCGGCTCGAAGGATAACGGCCGCCGGGCTCGAACAAGTAGATCGGCACTTTGAGGTGATTCGACATGCCGCCGAAGAAGATCGCCTCGCCGCCGGAGAACCCGCGCGCGAACGAAGGCGCCGTGTTGTGCCACTTGCCCGTGCCGAAGGTCTCGTAGCCGGCCTGCCGGAGGATCTCGGGCAGGATGGACACGCCCTTCAGGTCGGAGGGGGCCCTCCACAGCGACCGCCCGCTGTGGAGCATGGCACGGCTGGGCATGCAAACGGCCGGGCTCGTGGAGCCCATCACGAAGGCGTGGGTGAAGACGAAACCGTCCATCGCGAGACGATCCATGTGGGGCGTCTGGATCACCTCGTTGCCCAGGGCGTGGATCGTGTCGTGCCGCTGATCGTCGCTGAGCAGGAAGACGAAATTGGGTCGGTCGGCCCGGGCCTGCGGGGCTGAGCCCTCCGGTCCAGAGGTGGTGAGGAGGATCGCAGCGAGAACGAGGACGACGGTTCGTTCCGGTGCGAGCATGACATGTATCCGGTGCTGGGTGGGCGGTACTGGACTAGTATAGCCCTGTCAGCCAACGGGGGAATCCACCGCCGAGGCACGCGCGACGCGGTGCTCCTAGACCGCGGTGTGACGGGAGGCCGCCCCCGGAAGGAAGCCGGCCTTCGCGGGCGATGCCCCCCGCCGGGCATCGGTGCCGTAGGGGTGGGATCGCTCAGGCAATCGACGACAACTCCCCTTGGCCAGGACAACGGGGGTCTGCCGTGCGCGAGTGTCGGTTCGTTTTGTGTTAGAAGCGCGCTAAGCGGATCTCGACGCGAGAGGTATCGGGAGGCGGCGGCGCCCGGCGGGTCGCCGGAGCGCGTTGGACAAGCGGTTCTCAACCGGCTCTCCCGAACCATCAGCAAACTGACGACTTATGCGGCGGTCGTCCAACCGCAGAGGGGCGGCGTGCGCCGCTGCCGTTTCGGCTCTGGCAAACGGCGACTGGCTGAACGGGGATCGGGCGTGGCGGTCCGTGTTAAAGGTGCGTTAGCGAGACGATAACGCAGGCAAGTTGAGCGATTCTGCTGATTGCGAGGGTTTTCGGCCGGTCATAGAATGAGTGGGACTTCCGGCCGCGCGGGCGTCCCTTGAGCAGCGAGCCGGGCAGCGGTCGGCCAACCCATGCGGATTCCCTCCTGATGCTTACGATGGCTGGCAGTATGAAATCGCCCGGCAAGCGCGCGGCCCTGATGACGTCGGTTCCTCCGTGGACGACGCGGTGGGCGGCTTTCGGTCTTCTGCTCGTGGCTGGCTGCGGCGGACAGATCGACGGAAGCAGCCCGGGACAGGCCTCCACGAGCCCCGCGCCCGAGGCGCGCGCGGAGGGAGCGCCGCAGGGGCAGACTCCGGAGTCCCCGGCGGAGAAACCCTTCGCCGGCGACGCGGACGTGGTCGAGCTGGAGTTCCCTTACGGCTCGGAGAAGAAGAACTGGCTCGAGGCGGTCACCAAGCGGTTCAACGACGCGGGTCACACGACGGCGTCGGGCAGGCGGATTCGCGTGAAGTCATTCCCGATCGGATCGGGATCCATGACGCGGGGCATTCTCGACGGCGAGATGAAGGCCCACCTGGCGAGCCCGGCGTCGGGGGTCTTCGTGGTGCTGGGCAACGCGGAGTCCATGCAGCGGACCGGCCGGCCGATGCTCGGCCGCACGCAGAGCCTCGTCGTCTCGCCCGTCGTCATCGCCATGTGGAAACCGATGGCCGAGGCCATCGGCTGGGGCAAGAAGCCGGTGGGCTGGTCGGAGATCCTGGAGCTCGTGCGGAGCCCTGAAGGATGGGCCAAGTACGGCTATCCCCAGTGGGGGCGGTTCAAGTTCGGTCACACCCATCCGGACCACTCGAACAGCGGAATCATCTCGCTGTTCGCTGAGGCTTACGCGGGCGTCAGCAAGGCGACCGGGCAGTTGAAGGTGGCGGGACTGACCGTCGAGGACGTCGCCCGGCCTGAGGTGGGCCAGTTTCTTCAGGAGATTGAGAGCTCCGTGGTTCACTACGGGATCTCCACGGGCTTCTTCGGCGACAAGATGTTCGCCAACGGTCCCCAGTTCCTCAGCGCGGCCGTGCTGTACGAGTCCCTGGTGATCGAGTCCTACGATCCTGAGAACTCGCTGCCCTTCCCCGTCGTCGCGGTCTATCCCAAGGAAGGGACCTTCTGGAGTGATCACCCGGTGGGCATCGTGCAGCGGGATTGGGTGACCGAGGAACACCAGGAGGCGGCCGAGCAGTACATCAAGTACCTGCTGGACCGGCCGCAGCAGGAAGAGGCCCTTCAGTACGGCTTCCGTCCCGCCGACCCGGACGTGCCGCTGGGCCCGCCGCTGGACGCGGCGCACGGCGTGGATCCGGACCAGCCGCAAACGACGCTGGCCGTGCCTTCGGCGACCGTGATGAAGGCGATCCAGGACCTGTTTCGCAAGCACAAGAAGCGGTCGAACGTGGTGCTGGTGCTCGACACGTCCGCGAGCATGTGGGGCGAGAAGCTCTCGGCGGTGAAGTCCGGCTCCCACGAGATGGCCAACATGCTGGGGGAGGGCGACCTCCTCTCCCTGATGGATTTCAGCAGCACGTATCGCTGGCGCGGTCAAGGGCTCGCGCTGCGGGCCCAGCAGGACGAGGCGCACTCGCTGATCGACGCCTGTCGGGCGGACGGGGAGACCCGCCTGTACGACTCGGTGGCCGCCGCGCATCGCTACCTCCGCCAGCAGCCCACGCCGGAGAAGATCACGGCGATCGTCGTGCTCAGCGACGGGCGGGACAACGCGAGTCGGGTCTCTCTGGCGGAGCTGGTCAAGGAGATCCGACCCGCGGAGGGCTCCGACGTGATCAGCGTCTTCACCATCGGCTATGGCGAGGACGCCGACGCGGGCCCGCTGAAGGAGATCGCCGAGGCGACGAAAGCCAAGTATTACGAGGGTACGGTCGAGACCGTGCGCGAGGTGTTCCTGAAGATTTCCACGTTCTTCTGAGGCGGCTCTCGGCAGGCGGGGGCCGCCCCCCGCGACCCGACGAGCCAGCCGCAAAAGGGCACAGGTCCGCTCGGGAGGAGACCCCATGAGCGGCGCCGATTCCATGGAGAGACGGGCCTTGCTTCGCAAGGGAATGATATTCGTCTTTGCGTTGGCGCTGGCGACGGCGGCGTACGGGGTCTATCGCTATACCTCCCCGCCGGCCCCGCGCGGCCCGGTGGCGCCGGGCGCCTCGGGACAGAAGCCTGAGGGTCGGCCGCTGGTGGATCCCGGCTCGACGCCCCCCGCCCGAGTCGATCGAAGCGGTGTGGTCGAGATCGGCATCGCCTACGGGACGGAGAAGCGGCGATGGCTCACGCAGGAGGTGGAGCAGTTCGCCCAGTCGCCGGAGGGGAAGGGGATCCGGGTGAAGCTGATTCCCATGGGCTCGGTCGAAAGCGCGCATGCCATCCTCCGCGGCGATACGGACATCCACGTCTGGTCGCCGGCCAGTTCGATGTACCGCGAGATCTTCATGCGCGAGTGGCAGATCAAGCACGTGGGCGATCCGATCGTCAAGGAGGAGGCGCTGGCGCTGACCCCCATGGTCTTCGTCATGTGGAAGAAGCGCTACGAGCCGTTCATGCAGAAGTACGAACGAGTCTCGTTCGAGACGATCCAGGAGGCGATGGAGACGGAGACCGGTTGGGGCGGAATCGCGGGGAAGCCCAACTGGGGGCTCTTCAAGTTCGGGTACACGCAGCCCAACAAGTCGAACTCGGGGCTGATGACGCTCATCCTCATGGCGTACGACTCCCAGGGGAAGACCACGCGGCTGAAGGTCGAGGAGATCATGGACCCCGATCTCCAGGCCCGCGTCGGACTTTTCGCCCGTGGCGCCGCGGCGCTATCCAACTCCACGGGAAACCTGATGCGCGAGATGGTGCTCAAGGGGCCCTCCTTCTGCGACGCCCTGATGGTCTACGAGTCGGTCGTCATCGACTATCTGAAGAACGCCGAGGATCGCTGGGACGAATTGCGGGTGGTCTATCCGCCCTTCAACGTCTGGAACGACAATCCCTACTACGTTCTCGGGACGGACTGGTGCACCGAGGAGCACCGCCGCGCAGCCGAGGCGTTTCTCGCTTTCCTCATGAGCGAGCCTGCCCAGACCCGCTCGATGAACCACGGCTTTCGGCCCGGCAATCCCCGCGTGCCGGTGAGGTTTCCGGAAAGCCCGTTCGTCATCTATGAGAAGTACGGCATGCAGATCGACGTCGAGCGCGTATGCCAGTTTCCGCCGCCGGAGGTCATCGAGAACCTCCAGCAAAGCTGGCTCCGCGCGGCCGAGATGCGCGGCCTGTAAAGGAGGGTGACCGGGAGCCGGTTTCTCGGGAGGAATCGTCGCATGACCGGCGGCGCAGGACTATGGCAGATAGCTTCGATCCTTACTCACAGTGGCTCGGAATTCCGCCGGACGAGCAGCCGCCCGACTACTACCGGCTGCTGGGAGTCGAGCGGTTTGAGGAAGACCGCCGCGCGATCGAGGAGGGTGCCGAGCGGCAGTCGCGTCGGGTGGTGACCTTTCGAAACACCCGGCACGGCAAGCTTTGCGACGAGGTCCTCTACAAGATCAACGTCGCCAAGTCCTGCCTTCTCAGTCCGCAGCTCCGATCAGCCTACGACGCGCAACTTCGGCGGAAGCTGAGCGTGTCGTCGTCCCCGTCGCCTCCCCAGACGTCCCAACCGCCCACGCCGGAGACCGCCGGAGTCCAGGCGACCGAGGCGGATGCGAGCAACCCCGACCTGGAGAAGGAGCCGATCGAGTCCCTCGGCTCCTCGCCCGCAGCGCAGGCGGCATTCGATGCGCTGGACCCATTGGACCTTGCCCCCGACGGCGAGGAGTTGCCGACTTCCTGGCGTGAGGACGAGAGGGAAGCGAAGGAGGACGCATCGCCGCACGAAGCACCGCCGTCCGAATCGGTTGCGCCGTCGTCCGCGCCCCCCAAAGCCGAAGAAGATCCTTTGAGCCAGCTTCTGGGGGGCCTTTCGCCGGGCCTGCTGGAGAACCTGGACGAATTTGATGAGGAGTTCGAGGACGCCGAGCCGGCCCCAGGACTGCCCGAGCTGGCGGACCTGGAGAGCGACCCGGCCGGTCTTCCTGCTTCGGTCGCAACCGAGGAAGACGGGGCGGAGACCGACGTGGAACCGTCTGCTCCGCGGCGGCCGGTCGAGGAGCCCGCACCCGAAGCCGATCCCGTTGAAGCGCTCGTGCCGGAGGACGCCGGATACGTCCTGCTGCCACCGGCAACGGATGACAAGGCCTTGCCGGACGATCTCGGTTACGAGGTCGTGCCCCGCGGAGAGGAGATCCCGTTCGACGAGGCGGGGCCGGCCGCTGCGCCCGCCGAGGAGCCCGCCGCGCCGAAGCGGAGGCTGTTTCCGATCGTGGCTGGGGCCGCCCTGGTGGCCGTCCTGGCCCTGGCTGCGTGGGAATACCTGCCGCTGCGAAGGACGGGGACGGAGTCGGCCCCTGCACAAGGCCCGCGGCCCTTACGGAAGTTCACGGGCCTTGCGCCGGGGAGCCTTCGCGACCTCGTGCCGCCGGAATTGACGCGTTCTTCCGAGAAACCGAAGCCGAAGCCGGCCCCGCCCACCGCCCTGGCGGAAGCGTCGCTGGCCGATCTCCAGAAGCGAATCGCTGAAACGACGAGCTCCGCGGAGGGAGGCGGGGATGAGGCTTCCCGGGCGGCGTGCCTCCGTTTGGCCCGCGAGATCCTCCTTCGATCGGACCAGTGGCCGGAGCTTCGCGACGTGCACCGCGGGTT
Source organism: uncultured Pirellulales bacterium (assembly GCA_964434165.1). GTDB lineage: Bacteria > Planctomycetota > Planctomycetia > Pirellulales > Thermoguttaceae > CAYSUS01. The sequence goes on along the minus strand of CAYSUS010000007.1, from coordinate 71,695 downwards.
GCTTCGCAAGGCGTCCGAGCTGGCTGCGCGCGGCGGCGACGTGTCGTTGGCTTTCGAGGCGGTGGATTCCCTGGGCGGCTCGTTCGAGCGGGATCTTCTGGAGGGCAAGGTCCGCGTGCTCAAGTCCTGCGCGCCGGCGGCCGCCGACACGGCCCAGGCCGAGGCGCTGCTGGACGCCTGCGAGGGCCTCTTCCGGTGGGCGATGGTGCGCGAGCGATTCGATCTGGCCGCGGGACTGGCCGAGACTGCCTCGGCCGTGGCGGACCGTCACGGTGACGAAGCGGGGTCTGCAAGGGCATCCCGGTGGCGGGCCGGCGTGCAGTCCGCCTCGCTGGCGCGGCAGAAGGCAGAGAAGGCCGAGGAGCAGCTGCGCGAAGCCGCGGACGATGCCGAAGCCCACTTGAGCGTCGGGTTGTGGCGAGGACTTCACCAATGCGACTGGCAGGCCGCCCTCTCGCACCTGGCCAAGGGCAGCGATCCGCGCCTGGCCGGGCTCGCCGAGGAGGACCTGCGGGCTTCGGCGCCGGATCGCCCGACCATGATCCAGCGCGGCGATGCCTGGTGGGAGGCCGCGGCTGATCGCACCGGCAGCGAGAAGGACGCGCTATGGTCTCGCGCCGCCTGGTGGTACGAGCAAGCCCGGCTTCAAGACGCGCCGGAAGGAGCCCCGCCCCGGCTGGCGCTGCGCCTGGACGACGTCGCCCGCGCCGGCGTCCCCGACTGCGCCGCCCCCTCCACGCTTGGAAACGGGTGGTGGAAGACGGGCGATAGGCTGCAAGGCGAGGCCCAGAAGGCGTGCCGGCTCCGGGCCGCCTTCTGGTATCACCAGGCTTGGCTCGAAACGCCCGACGCAACCCTTCCCCCGACTGCCAGCGAGCGAATCGTCGCTGCGGGGGAGACGGAGATACCGCAGCCGCGAACGCAGCACGGGCCCTGGTTGCGCCAAGTCGGTTGGCCGTGCGTTTTCGAGGAAGCCTTCCGGCGCCCTGCGTCGGTGGCGAGGTTCCGGTGCGCGATCGGGCAGCATGCGGGGCACGCGGCCGTCGAGCACGACGGCGGCATCCGGCTGGCCGGGGCCCAGAGCGTCACCGCGATTTGGCTTCCCGTGCCCTCCGGGGAGCGGGCTGCGCTCGATTTCCAGTTCGCGCTGACCGAAGACGGCGATCTTTGCGCTTGGCTGGGCGGGCCGGGGCGAGGCAATTCGATACAGTGCGGCTACTGCGTGGTCCTCCGTCGCGATGGTGGCGAGTTGCTGCGCGAGGGAGAGCCGGCCGAGACCTTCGCGCTGTCGCCTCCGCTGGAGGAGGACGTCTTCCACGCGGCGCGTCTCCGCCGCGACGAAGGGCGCGTACGGCTGTGGATCGATGGCACGCAGACCTTCGTGTTCGAGGACGAGAAGCCGCTCGCCGGGGAATTGTACGGTCGCGCGGGTCTGGGGGCCGAGGGCGGCAGCGCGACAACCGGAGTCCGCCTTCGCAACATCGCCCTGCGAAGGCCGTTCCTTCCCCCGGCCGAACGTCAGGAGCTTGGCCGCCTTCCCCGGGGGGCCCCTTGGTCCGCCCCGCAGACAGCCAACGGCGAGGAGGTGTTCTCCGCCGGGGCGAGCGAGTTGGTCTCCAGCGGCTGGTTCCATTCCCAGCCGGAGTTTTCGGTGCTCGTCGAGGACCAGCTGATCCTGTGCGGACCGAACGCGATGCCGGCGGTGATGCGCCGCGGCTGCCTGAAGGGGGACTTCGCGCTCGAGGCCGTGTTCGAGTATGTCCCGCCGCGCCTGCCCAAGCCCCCATGGGACGCGGACCGGAGTTACCAGGAGAACTACCTGCGGTGCGGGGCGGATGCGGAGAACTTCCGGCTTGTTGTCGGACTCGCGGAGCAGTTGCCCGAGCGGGAACGGTTCCTGCCGTACCACGTGGATTTGCCGGCCGGTTGGGAAGTGGCGCTGCCGGACGGGAGCGGCAACGTCTCGCTGGCGTGGATCAACGGCAAGGAGCGGCAAGTCCTCGCGGTCAACTCGCACTATCCGCCGGTCGCCGGGGTGCGGCACGTGGCCAGGCTCGAGCGCCGCGGTCGGAGCATCCGCGTGTTCTTGGACGGAGGATTGCTTGTTGAGGGATCGCAGCCGGAGGGCGCTTCGGGCCGGTCGGGCGGTCCGGCCCTGGTCGGTCTGCGGCAGATTTTCGGGGGCTGCGTGGTTCATCGGGTCGCCGTGTACCGGTTCGGTAGCGACGCCCCGGCGGAGGCCGAGCGGGAAGCGTCCGCCCGCTCCCGGTCGAGCGCCACGAGCTCGACCGGGATCTGAATCGCCTTGTGGGATTTCGCGAAGAGGGGTCAGGACCCTTCGTGCCCAAGCGGCCCGAAGGGTGCTTCGCACAAAAGGGGTCCCGACCCCTAAATACCAACCTTTCAACCTTTCACAGTGCACGGCCATTTGGTTCGAACCGTTCCTTGTCGTACGCCGAAGCGCAACAATCCAACGCCATGCCGACGACGCTTTGCCCCAAGTGCGGAAACGCGCTCAAACTGATCCCTGAGCTCCACGGCCGGCGGATCTCCTGCCGACGATGCGACGAGGTGCTGGAGGTCTCCACCCGCCCGTGGGCCGTCTCGCCCGTCGGCGCAGGCAGGGGCGGCGGGACGGCCGCGACGATGGGCAACGGCAAGTCCGGAACGATGGCGCCGGGGCAACCGCGGTTCGTGCGGCAGGCCTGTCCCGGGTGCCAGCAGGAGTTGTGCCTGATGCCGGATCTCCGCGGGCGGCAGATTCGGTGCCGTGGTTGCCGTTCCGTGCTTTCGATCGCCAGCGACTCGTCGTCGATTCGGATCGTGCCCTTGCCCGAAGCGGACTCCGGAACGGCCGAAGCAGCGGAGGAACTGGCGCTGTCGGCCGTCGGCGATGCGCAGATCATGGAGACCGACGAAGACGGCCCCTGGGAGTCGGGCCCCGCCGCGAAAGACGTCGAGACCGAGCCGGACGAAGGGGCGACCGCCGTCGCGGATGAGGACGCCGCCGAGGCCGTCCAAGAGACGAAGCCCGCTGCCGCCGCGGAGGAGGAGAAGGGCGAGGAGGAAACCCCGGAGGCGGCTGAACAGGACGGAAAGGCCGCGGCGAGGCGCCGTGCCAGAGAGAAGCTCCGACGGCGTGCCGAGCGTCCCCTGTGGCGCGAGCCCAGCCGCGGCCGCACGCGGCCGTCGAAGGGAGAGGGCTGGTCCATGCCGGCCATTCCCCTGGCGTACGTCAAGTACGCGGCCTACGCGTGCGTCGGGGTCGGGGTCGTGCTGGTCGCGCGGCACGTGTTTCTCCGTTGGGGTGGGATCGAGAAGGCCGCCTACCTGCCGGCCTCCGCCAACGGTTACGTGGCCATGAAACCGCACGAGCTGTTCTCAAGTCACGCCTACCGACTCTCCAGCGGCGCCCGTCCCGTGCCGCTCGCCGACCGATGTGGCAAGTTCCTCGAAAACGCTGGCATCGATCCCCATCGGGTGATTCAAGTGTGGGTTGGCCGCGCGGCGACTGGCGAGTCGGCCATTGCCGTGTATGAGCTGGCCGACCCGGTCGATCCCGACGAGGTGATGCGGAAAAAGCCGTTCAGACGCTGGGAGAACACCGAGCAGAAGGAGACCCGGATCGGGGGGCAGCGCGTGTTCGTGGTCGGACCGAGCGCCTTCGCATTCCCCCGCCCCAACCTGGTCGTGACCGGACTGGAGGCCGACATGGCCGAGGCGCTGAGCAACCCTCAGGGCAAGGTCGGCGACCCGCTGAAGACGCTGATCCCTCAACTCGACCTGACGCGGACGCTGGTAGCGATCTCGCCCGGCATTCCCAGGGAATTCGCGGAAAACAAACTGGACGGCCAGGACGACCTGACCTCGCAGGTCGTGGCCACGACGGACGAGGCGGAGTACAGCAGCAAGATGCAGCTAAGCCGGACGATTCACCTGGCCGACGAGGCTGCGGCCGAGCGGTTCCAGGCCGTCGTGCGCGAGAAGCTCGATGCGGCCAGGGACGCGGCCGGGCGCGAAGGGGAGGTGGGCAAGGCGCTGCGCGCCATAGCCTTGAGCCGTCGCGGAGCCACGGTGCGTCTGGAGGCGACGCTCCTGCCCGAGGCCCTCACCCCGGCGGCCGTTCACGCGGTCAACGCGTGGTTCTGATAGACCCGCGGGGCATGGGGCTCACGTCGGCGGCCGCGAGGCGCCCCATTCTTCGCAATCGCGCTCGGTTGCGTCAGCTTCGCATCAACGCCAAGCTGCGCACTCTGGTTCATGCCACCGTTGTGGATGCGCGCCCCCTTCCCAAGTACAAATATCATGCTCGTCTAACAGATCCCTAGCGCTTTGTGAACGCTCGACTCATCCTAGAGCGGATAATGGAGGGGCTAGCTGGCAGTACCCGTCTGCCGGCCACGCGGGCCAGTTGCACAGAGCGGGGCCTCCGTCCCTGAAAGGTAGGAACACGATGAGCGACAGGATTCCTCTCGGGCGCTCGCGTCGGGCTACCGCGCGAACCGCGGTGACGCTGGTCGAGCTGCTGACCGTGATCGGGATCATCACGATCCTTATGGCGATTCTGCTCCCGGCACTCAATTCCGCGAGGGAGAGCGGGCGTCAGACGGCCTGCCAGAGCAACCTGAAGCAGTTCGGGGAGGGACTCCAGGAGTATGCGTCGCGCCACAGCGGGCAGTTCTGTTCCGGCGCGTTCGATTGGCTCGGCGATGGCTCGGTGACCGACTACGGCTGGGTGGCCGATCTGGTCAACTCGAACATCCCGGTCGGACGGATGCTTTGCCCTTCCAATCCGGCGAAGCTGTCGTACACCTACATCGATCTACTGGACGCGGACATCACGACCGGAGATTACAGCACCGACTCGGACGGGAACTACATCCACACCTGCGCGCAAGCCGACCTGGACGGGAGTGAAGCCAAGCTGACGCCCGGCGGCACGTCGTGGAGCAATCCGTGCCGTCGGATCGTCAACGGCGGTGCCCCCTTGGGGCCCGGCGATCTGCGCACGCAGATCGTCGAGGAGGAGATCCTCAGGAAGCACTACAACACGAACTACACGGCCAGTTGGTTCCTGGTGCGGACGGGGGTCAAGACGACGGCCGGGGCATCCGGCGGCGCGTTGATCGTTGAGGGAGGCTGCGCGAACACCGATGTACGTTTGCAGACGTATTGGCGTCCTTCGACACTGGGGCCCCTTTCGCAGGCCTACGCCGATTCGTCGGCGGCCCCGTTGAGCCTCGTGCCCGCGTTGGGTTGCGGGGCGCAGGCCGGTTTGCTTTCGAGGAAGGTAGGGGATTACGAAAGCGGGACGCCGGTGGTAGCTTCACTCACGCGTGGCCCGGTCCACAATCCGTCCATGGCCCACCTCACCGACGGCGGTTGGAGCACCTGGAACAACACGCTCCAGGACTACCGCCGGTTCGCGCCTGTCCACAAGCGATCGTGTAACATCCTTTTCCTCGATGGCGGAGTCCGTTCCATCGAGGACCTGAACAACGACGGGGTAATCAACAACGGCTTCGGTGAAAACGGCGGGGCCAACGGCTTCGCGAACGCGGTTCCGGACGTGAACAAGGAAGACCTCTTCAGCAAGTGGTCGCTGCGCGAGCAGTATTGATTGGGGTATTGAGCCGGCGGCCGATTCCCCCATGGTGCCGGCGTTGCTGGCGCCGCATGCCGGTTGACTTGCTCGTCCTGCCGTTTCAGAATGGGGTTTTGGCCTCCCAGGTTGGGAGCGAGCTTGCGGCGGGCTGCCGGCCCTTCCGCCTCCTCGGAACAAAGCCCCTTTCCACTCCCCGTCCATGAAACGCGCGTGCATTACGGGCATCACCGGCCAGGACGGCTCCTACCTGGCCGAGTTGCTCCTGGAGGAAGGTTACGAGGTCCACGGCCTGGTGCGGCGGACCGCCCTGGAGGATCCGACCCATCGGCTCTCGCGGCTATTGCACCTCCGCGACCGGGTGACTTTGCACTCGGCCAGCCTGGAGAGCTTCCCCAGCCTCTACAAGGCGGTGCTTGAGGTGCGGCCGGACGAGCTTTACCACCTGGCGGCCCAGAGCTTCGTCTCTTACTCGTTCGAGGACGCCTTCTCGACCCTGCGCTCCAACATCGACGGCACGCACTTCGTTTTGGAGGCGGTGCACCAGGCCGCCCCCGACTGCCGCGTCTACTTCGCGGGCTCCAGCGAGATGTTCGGCAAGGCCGAGGAGGTGCCCCAGAAGGAGACCACGCGGTTCCATCCCCGCTCGCCCTACGGCATCTCCAAGGTGACGGGCTTCGAGCTGGCCCGCAACTATCGCGAGGCCTACGGGATGTTCGTCTGCAACGGGATCCTCTTCAACCACGAGTCGCCCCGCCGCGGGTTCGAATTCGTCACCCGCAAGATCTCCTCCCACGTGGCCCGGATCAAGACGGGGCAGATCGACTCGCTCCCCTTGGGCAACCTCCAGGCGAAGCGCGACTGGGGGTTCGCCAAGGACTACGTCCGGGCGATGCACCTGATGATGCAGCAGGGCGAGCCCGACGATTACGTCGTGGCCACGGGCGAGACCCACTCGGTGGCCGAGTTCTGCGAAGTGGCCTTTGCCCGCGTGGGGCTCGACTACCGGAAGCACGTGGTGACGCGCGACGAGCTCTTCCGGCCTTCGGAGGTGCACCTGCTGCTGGGCGACGCCTCCAAGGCCCGCCGCGAGCTCGGCTGGCAGCCCACGGTGGGCTTCGAGGAACTCGTCGAAATGATGGTCGATCACGACCTCCAGGTGGCGCAGCGGGCGTGAGATCTCCCGCGGCCCTGTCGGGCGATTCCAGAAGGGCCGGTGCCGGCCGCCGCGCTCGCCTACCGCCTGACGTGCGTGCGCGTCCTCATCTCGTCCTGTGGGTTGGGCCGGGACTAGGTTCGGGCGGAGTCGCCGTAGTCTGAAAGCGCCCGGACGCGGGTGGAGAACGCATCCATCGGGTTGATGACCGTGATCTGCTCGATGTGCTCGATCTTCAGTCCGGCGCGGAACATTGCCGGGATCAAGAGCTTGAACACGGCGTCGTAATAGGGGATTCTTCCGCCTCGGCGCTCGCCCACCCGGAAGCCGCAGGAGCTCTGGGAGACGAGGACCCGATCGAGCAGGTTCAGCTTGTCCATCAGCACGAGAAGCTCGACGTGCCCGGCTACCGTCTCCGGTCCCACGCCGTCGAGCATTGCCCACGCCCCGCGGCGCACGGCGCTGAGCACGATCTTGCGGCGGGCTTCAGCGTGGGCGTGGACCCAGATCCACGCGCTGGGGGCCACTCCCTCGCTGCGCAGCAACTCGAGCTGTTCTTCGGCGGCCTCTCCGCACGGAGTCTCGGAGGCGATCACCATGCCCGTTTGCAGATGCGTTCGCGCGGCGGCCGCGACGAGCTTGTGATCGATCTCCGATAGCGGCGCCCCGCTGACGCCGATCTTGATGAACCCCGGCCGAATGCCCGAGTTCTCGATGCCGTGCCGCCATTCCGCAAGCCAGAGGGCCGCGAGTTGGTCCGCCGTCTGGTCGAAGGCCTCCTGCGGGACGAACTTGCCATGCTCGATGCCGTTGTACCCGGTGTTCGTGACCAGTTGCAGGCCTGTGGCCTCGGCGAGCTTGCGAAGGAGTCGCGGACTCCGGCCCTCGTACGCCGTCGTGCCGTCGATCAGCGTTCGTGCCCCGTATTGCCGGACCGGGGTGAGTACGTCGAGCATGCGGAGGAAGACCTCCGAGGCCTGGTAGCGGTCCGGGCTGACGGCGGCGGCCCCGATCGGATCGGTGAGCACGTGCTCGTGCGGCAGAGTTGTGCCGGCTTTCTCCGGCGAGATGGTGCCGGTGACCGTGACGATGTGGACCCGGTCGAGTCCCTTCTTCCGGCCGTACCCGAAGAGGGCCTCCATGAGGGCCCTGATGAACGCCCGCAACTGAAGTCCCTCAATGAGCGCACGCAGATCCTCGCGCAGCGAGCGGTCGCGGCGGGCCGCGACCGCCTCGCCGAGCCATTGGGCGACGACGAAAAGCACGGGCAGAAGGAACAGGCCCTGGATCGTCACGGCTCCGGCCCCGCCACAGACAACGCCGGCCGCGGCGGCGCGCCCCACCGCGCCCGGCCCCCAACTCGTCATCACGCCCGCCGCGACCACCGCCAGGCACGCCCCTTGCACCAGCATGCCCCGTGCGCACTGCTGCGACGCCTCGGTGGCGGCGCCGGGGATCGAGTAGCCGACGGCGCGATACCTCCGCGCCGTGGCCAGCAGGGGTAGTGCTGTCTTCACGGCCACGCCCACCAATAGCAGCAGGCCGATCTGCGAGAACACATCGAGCTGGCCGGGCCCCAGCCACACGGCAGCCACGCCACCCAGCACCGCTCCCGGCGCGGCGAGAACTGCGGCGATCGGCGCGGACATGGAGTGGAGCCCGACAGCCGCGACGAGGTAGGCCAGAAGAGCGGCCGCTGCCAGGACCGCTAAAGGCCGGCCCGCGGCCTGACGCTGCTCCCCTGCCAGGCCGACCCAGGCCACGGCCAAGTCGGGCGGCAGCACGCGTCCTGCCACGTACTCCGCCAGCTCGATGGCCTCGCCCGAGGCGATTCCCGCTTCGGCCGTGCCGCGGAGAATCGCCGCAGGCCGCCCGTTGTAGCGATAGATGGCGTCGGGTCCTGCCGTGTCGCGCCACGCGACCAGCGCGCTGGCGGGTACCGGCTTGCCGTTGCGATCGCGGACCTCGAGCCAATGCAGGTCCTCGGGCCCGCTGCGGAATTGGCGCGATGCGTGCACTCGAATCCTGCCGGTCCGGCCCCCGGCCACGAACCGGCCGACCTCCGTCGAGCCGAGCGACGCCTGAATCGTCGCGCGCAAGGCGTCGGGCGCAACGCCAAGCTCCCGGGCCCCGGCGAAGTCGATCTCCAGGCCCAACTGCGGACTCGACGCGCCGAAGGAGTGCCCCACCTGGGCGAGGGCGGAGAGCCGGCTGGCTTCGGCGGAAAAGTCGTCGGCGATCGCCTCGATCTGCTCTGGTCCCGTCGTCCTCGAGCCGCACAGCCGCATCTCGAATCCGCCGGTCGTTCCCAGGTCGGGGATGTCCGGCGGCATGCGGGCAACGCAACGGCCCTCGCGGATCCCGTTCAATGTCGCCTGGACGCGGCGGATGATGGCTGCGGAGCTCGAGGCCCGGCCGACGCGCCGCTCCCAGGGGGCCAACGTGGCATAACAGGTACCCAGATTCGGCAGTCGGACCTGATCGGTGGCGGAGTAGCCCGAGACCGACACCACGTGTGCGATTCCCGACTCGGCGAGGAGACGCCGGGCGACCTCGTCCATGACCTCGCGGGTCCGGGCCGAGGACGCGCCTTCGGGAAGCAGCACCTCGACGATGAGGAAGCCGCGGTCCTCCGCGGGGACGAAGCCCGCCGGAACTTGACGCCACTGAGAGGCGACCAGTCCCACGACGCCCACGATCAACAGAACGCCGATGGCGGCGCGGTGCGTGAGAAGCCCGACCACCCCCGTGTGAAACACGGACGACTTCGCCGAGAGGTACGCCACGATCCGTGCAAGCCGGCCTGGTCTGGCAGGCGGAAGGCTAGGGAGTAGGCCGCAGAAAGCCGGCACGACCGAGATCGCGAGGATCGCAGACGGCCCGGCTGCGGCCGCGAAGGGCAGCGCCAGCGCACGGCACAGTCCGCCCGCCGTGCCTCCCAGCGCCGCGCACGGAGCGAGAACCGCCAGGATTGCCAAAGTGCCCGCAATCAGCATGGGGGCACCGCGCGATGCCGACTGAGCTGCCGATTCCAAGGGGTGGAGGAACTCGCGCTGCGTGAGCCGCCGCGCCGAGTCCACGATGATGGCTGCGTCGGCCGAGACCAGGCCGGCCGCGAAGACCAGCCCCAAGAGCGAGAGCGTGTTCGCCGAGGCCCCCACCGCCAGCATCGCGGCCAGGCCCGCCAGCGATCCGGCCACGGACGGGGTCAACGCGATCAGGGCCGGAGCAAGCCCCCTGAGGATCGCCCACAGCGTCACGAACAACAGCACGCCTGCCAGCAGGAGGCCACGGGCCAGATCGCGCATCGCGGCGGCCTCGAACCGCGTCGTGTCGTGCGAGATGGCGTAGTGGAGCCCCTCGGGAAGCGACTCGGAGAGGGTCGCCACGGCGGAACGGACTTGGGATGCCAGACGCGGCCCGTTCGCCCCCGGCTCCGCATAGACGGCCACGGCCGCCGCAGGGCGTCGATCGAGCGAGGCACTCCAGTCGGGCGAAGCGGCGGTGCATTGCACGTCCGCCACCTCGTGCAAATGGACGCGGCGTCCCTCCCCATCCACGCCCACGACCGTTTCCGAAACGCGGGCAGCATCCGACGCGCGATCCAGTGTGCTCACCGTCAGACAGAACGGCGGCTCACCGCCGCTTCCGGCGGGGGCGAACCGGCCGGCCGTCAGCGGCTGTTGGGCTTCCCGCAGGGCTTGAACGACATCAGCCACGGTGAGGCTTCGCTCGCTGAGCCGCCGCGGATCGAGCCCGATTTGCAGGTCCGGGTCCCCGGCGCCAAGCACTTCGACCATGCCGACCCCAGGCAGACCGCGGAGCGCGTCCACGACCTCGGCCGCCGCGAGATCCTCGAGCTGGCCGCGGTCGAACACGCCGTCCGGGGACGTGAGGTTGACGATCAGCAGGGGGCTCGTGGATCGCGCCCTCGTTTCGAGCCCCTCGCGCTGGACGGCCTCGGGCAGCCTGGGAAGCACGCTGCTCAGTCGCTGGCGGACCAGGGCGGCGGCCTCTCGCCCGTCCGCCCCAACCGGGAAGGCGAGGGTCAGCACGTAACGCCCGTCGCTCGAGCAAACCGAAGAGAAGGACACCGGGCGGGAATCCGGCAGAACCCTGCCGTCCTGTGGCACGGCCGAGGCGCCCGCCGAAGCAACCCGCTCGACGAGCGCCGAGACGATGGATTCGGGGCTGGGCTGCGCTTCGGTTCTCAGGTCGGCCAGGACCTCCTCCACGGGAACTGCCACTGAATCGCGGACGGCGCGGGCGCTCGCGCCGGGCCACCCCGTGGTGACGACCACCGTCGTCCGGGCCGCAGCCGGGAGGTGCTCGCGAGGGATCCACACAACCGCCCACGCCCCGACGATGGCCGTCGCCAGAGCCAGCACGGACGCAACCACCGGACGGCCCGTGAAGAACTGAATGAACCCCGTGAGCATGCTTCGGACTCCCTGCGGACTGACTCCCGCGCCCGGTCACTTCCGCCGGTCCGCGTCGGCCTCGGTGGGTTCCTTCTCGCGGTCGGTACCTCCCTGGCTCGATTCAACCAGGACGGGCAGGCCCGGCCGGGCCCGGTGGAATCCTTCCACGATGCAAAGGTCGTCCGGCCGCAGGCCCGTCCCGGCCTCCGGATCGTACAGGGAAAGGACGGCCCGCGATCCTCGAACGCGTGTGGCCGGCCCGGCGCGGCGCTGCTCGACGATTCCGCCTTCTCCCAGCACGAGCAGGTACTTGCCCCGGGCGTCGTGCCGAATCGCCCGGCTGTCCACGAGGATCGCATCGTGGACGATCCCCAGTGGCACGCGGACCCGCAGGCGCTGCCCCGGACGGAAGACGCGATCCGCATTGCGACAGACGACCCGCACCGTGGCGCGGCGGGTTACCGGGTCGATGTGGTCGTCGAGCCAACCGAGCTTCGCTTCCACGGGGAAGCCCTGCTCGGCCAGCGATCCCAGACGGACCTTGATGGACGAAGCCCCGCCCTGCTTCGACGCATGGCGAACAAGGCGGGAGAAGACCTCTTCTTCGGCCTCGCAATCCACGTGAACCGGATCGAGGACGGTAATCGTGGTCAACAGGGTATTCTCACCCGCGGCCACAACGTCGCCGGGATGGGCCAGGCGCCGTCCGACCACGCCGGCGATCGGCGCGCGGATCTCCGTCAGGGCGAGGTCAGCCTGTGCCCGCTCGACCTCGGCCCGAGCGGCAAGGAGCTCCGCCCGGGCGACGGCCAGCGCGGCCTGGGTCTCGGCCGCTTTCTCGGCATCCGTCTCCTGGCCGTCGATCTCTCGGACGATTCGGTCGCACTGCTGCTGGCGGTGCGCGACCCGGGCCTCAGCCAGGGCCCTTGCCGCCTCGGCCGCATGGAGTCGCGCCTCGCAACGCGCCGACTCGATAACGAACAGCAGGTCGCCCTTCGCGACCTGCGATCCCTCGACGAAGTCATCCTCCTGGCCGCCGCTCTTGTCCTTGACGCTCAACAGCGCGCCCTCGACCTGCGCGCGGATTTCCACGCGGGCGGAAGCCTCGACGCGCCCGATCAGCTCAGCGAAGTCCTCGAAGTCGGCCTTGCGCGGTTGCTCCACTCCGACCGTCGGAGGGGGCAGGGGATACGGCTCCAGATCGGCGGGCGGGTGGCAGCCGGCGACGAGCACCCCGGCCAACGCGATCGCGCAGCCCCGAGCCGGCTTCGCCAGACGCAGCAAGTGCGATGACCCCGCCGGACTCGTCCGGCCAATCCACGGACGAGTCGGCCGACGACGATTCCGCAGGAACGGGCGTTTCATGGAGCCTGGCATCCGGAAGCGTATCGAGGACGGAGACTCGGCGACCTTTCCACGGCAGAAGCACACGGACGAAGCACGCGCGTCTCACGCACTTCTCGCCGCGCCCAGCGCAAGGTCCCCATGCGGACCTCATTGTAACGCTCGATTCCGTCGCGCATACGAAATGGAGGCGACAGGCCCCCTGGGAATCGACCACTGCTTCTCCGGGCTTGAGAGATCGCCCGAGGTCAACGCGACACGAAAACACTAGCCTAACCGATCGCCAACGCCTCTCTAACCGGACGGCCGCAGACGCCCGGATACCCGCAGCGCTGCCCCTTTCAGGCCGCGCGGCGGTGGCCGGAGAAGAAGCAGCGCCGTGGAGGCGGCCATGGTGCGACGAGAGGACCGATCAGCCCGGATAGACGGGAACCGTTGTCGCGTCGAGGACTTCGGCGACCAGCTCGGCCGGGTCGGCGTCGTCCAGGCCGAGCCGCACTTCGAGCACGGGCAGAGCGACGGCCTGGATATCGCCCGGCGTGACGAAATCGCGGCCCTTGAGCGCGGCCCAGGCCTGCGCCATCCGCAGCCAAAGGAGGAGGCCGCGCGGACTGACGCCGAGTCGGACCCGCGGGTGGCGGCGGATCGTCTCGCCCAGATCGGCCAGGTATTCCCGAATCCCCGGCCCCGCGGCCACCGAGGAGACCTTCGCTTGGAGCGAGATCAACTCGTCGTGGGAGATCGACGTCTTCACTTGGGGACCCGATCCGGTCGGCATGCCGACCGAGGCCCCCAGAAGCTCGACGACATGGTCCTTGCCGGGATAGCCGATGCGGACTTTCATGGCGAACCGGTCGAGCTGGGCTTCGGGCAGCGGGAATGTTCCGTCCAGTTCCACAGGGTTCTGGGTAGCGATCACGAAGAACCGGTCGGAAAGCCGCCGCGTAACGTTGTCCACCGTCACCTGGCGCTCGGCCATGACCTCCAACAGCGCGCTTTGCGTGCGAGGCGTCGCCCGGTTGATCTCATCTGCCAGCAGCACGTCGGCGAAAACCGGCCCCGGCATGAACTCCAACGCCCTGCTCTGCTGGTTGAAGATGCTGAAGCCCGTGATGTCGCCGGGCAGGAGGTCGGGCGTGCATTGGATCCGCGCGAACTGGCCGCCGATGGCCGCCGCAAGCGCCTTGGCCAGCGTCGTTTTGCCCAGTCCGGGCAGATCCTCGATCAGCAGGTGCCCTCGCGCCAGCAGGGCCGCCAGGACCAATTCCACCACGTCCTCCTTGCCCCGCAGGCAGGCGTTCAACGACGAGCGGACGGCGTCGACCTGCGGATCGAGCTCCTCGGGCGGGTTGGAGACGGCAGGCGGTGTGGTCGTTGACATGCGAACGTGCTTCCCGGTTTGGAGGGGTCAGGGACGATGGGACTTCCTGGCGCTGCGGAGCGCGGAGACGGAACAGAGGCCGACCGCCTCGCGGCATGTGCGGCGAACCCGGGGCTCGGACCACGGCCCTTGCGCGCGAAGCCCGCCCGGCGCGTGGGCCGCCCAGTCGGCGATCTCGGACAGCTCTCCCACGAGGGACTGGACTTGAGGCTTTTCCGCCAGCAACGGGGCATACCATCCCAGCAGCGTTCGGCCACGCGGCCTGGGGCATCCGGCCAGGCGCGAGCGATGCTCCAGGAGGCGCCACGTGGCCACGACCGCACGGTCGAGTCGGCCGCGCAAGCGGACCGCCCACCACAGCGTGGCGGCGCGCTCGGCGAGCCGTCGCCGAAACAGCACGGCGCCGACCAGAGCCAGGCCGACCAGGAGCGTTCCCGCCGCGTGCTGCTGGGCGAAGCGGCTCGCCCGCTCCCAGGCCGCAATCCAGGGCGAGGTCCACGGTTGAGGGGGCCTCGCCGGCTCGAACCCCGGCGTCGGCTCCAGGTTGACCCACAGCCCGTCGGGAAGCTGCACCTGGGTCCAGTAGTGCAGGTCGCCCGAACGGACCGGCGTGGTCCCCGTGAGACGGCGGTAGGCATCGGGCCGGACGTAGAAACCGCCGACCATGCGGCTGGGATGGCCCAGGTGGCGGAGGAGGATCGCGGCCGTCGAGGCAAACATGTAATCGGGACCGCGGCGGCTCTCCAGAAGGAAATGCTTCATCGGGTCGTCGGTGTCGGGCGGCACGGTCGCGTCCGGGTCGTGCTCAGCATGATTGCGGAGACCCTGGACGACCCCCTGGACCTGCTCCCACCCGGGACGTTTGCCCTCGGTCCAGCTCCGCACGAGCCGATCCACTTCCGGCGGGACGGGTTGGGCTCGCTGGGCCATGCGCCAAGCCAGGTACCGGTGGAGGAAGTCGCGGCGGAAATCGTCGGACCGCTCGAGCATCCGAATCACCCGGTCGGCCATGTCGGGCGACTGCTCGAGCCGCCGGCGGATAACCTCCAGGTCGTACGGGGTCAGCAGATGCTCCGGATCGTTCGCCTTACCCTGTCCTTGCGAAAGCGCGTCTGCCAGACGCTTCACGTCCAGAGGCATGGTCTGGGGCTCAACGACCCTGCCGCCGCCCTGCATTTGCAGGGCCATCTGTCGCGCCATGGCGCGGCTCCACTCGATGGAGTCCTCGTGGTCGGCCAGGCGCGGCAAGTCGCCGCCGCGGGCGCTTCCGCCTGGCGTGGAAGGGTCAAGCGAGAATCCCAGCGGTTGAAGCACGGTCAACCATCCGTCTCCGTCGGTCAGCTCTGCGGAGAACTGGGGTCCGCTGCGGTGCGGGTCGGCCTGCCATTTCTTGCCGTCGGTGCCGCGGTAGGTGGTCACCGGCAGGTGCATTGGGCCCTGGCCCTTTGCCTGGAACAGGACCTCGTCGTGATCCGAGCCCGTCTCCTCCGAGGGGCTCCGGTCGCGCAGAAGGGAGAAGTCGTCGGGCCGTTGACGCTCTGGCGATGGCTGCTGCGCCGGGCGAGCTTCGCCGTCGGAGGACTGCTGTCCGTCACCTCCTGCTCCCTCGTCCCCGGGCGACGACGCCTGCTCGGGGGTGGCCGCCTCCCCGCCGTACTTGCGGTCGGCCAACGCGCCCAGGGCCTTGCGATTGACATACGCGAGTCGCTGCTGTTCCGCCCGATCCACCCTTGGCGAGCCGGCGTCGGTCCATCCGGCCAGCGTGCGCAGGAAGGCGTCGAGGTTCTCGGGATAGGCGAGGACCGACACCACGAGCGCGAGGAAGGCCAGCACGCCCAGGGTCATGGCGGGCCGACGCGGCAGCCTGAACCCCGCGACCGAACCGGCCGCCGCCGGGGCGAGCCGATCGAGCGTGGCCCAGTTCCGGACCATCAACCAGAGGATCGCCACCATCGCGTACGCGGCGGCGAACAGCAGAAGCAAGAGGCCGCCGCCCAGCGCGAAGGCAATCAGCACGACGAACAGACTCGACACGGCGCCCACGCGCAGCATCTTGGGCTGCCCGCTCATGGCGGCCGCCGCCAGGGCGACGTTCCTGAGGCCGGCCAGGAGGAGGAACTCCAGAGACACGCTGCCGAAAGGTCGGATGCCCACCGCGTCCAGCACGAAGGGCGCAGAAAAGACGGCCAGAAGCACCCCGTCCGCCCGACGGTCCGGCAGCGCCTCGCGCAGCGCGCCGAGCCACCGGTGCGCGAGCACCATGGCCCCGCAGAGAAGCGCCGGAATGAGGAGCGACTCGAGTGGCAGCCCGAGCGCCTGGCCCTCGGCCAGCCCGGCAGCCAGCGCGGCGAGGCCCGCCATCGTCAGGGTAACGCCGCGAAGAGGCGGATAGGATCGCGCCGCAAGCAGCAAGCTTTCACCGGCCACGGAGCACCTCCTGCCACGCCCGGCGAAGCCCGCGGTGATCCGGATCATCCAGTGGAACCACGTGCATCTTCCAGTGCGGCCCGGCCGGAATCGCGCCGGTCGGTTTCGACGGCGCGCCTGATTCGGGATCGACAACCAGCAACTGCCCGCCTTCGGCGCCGGTCTTCCGCGACGAAGCATGCCGATGCCCTTTCGCCGTGGTGACCACGAACTGCTCGCCGGCCGTGGAGCGTCGGCGGAACACCGCTTCGCGAAGCTCCGCAAGCGATGCGCCCCGACGGGAGTCGAATCGGGCCATGGCGTCGAAGGCCGCGGCCAATTCCGCGGCGCTCTCCGCCTCGAAAACCCGGCCCCGCTCGAAGGCCAGCGCGACGCGCAGGCCGCTTTGGACCATGGCCGAAGCGAGGCTGGCGCCGACCGAAAGGACCCTCTCGAGGGTGTCGCCCTCGGCGAATCGGTCGTGCACACCCGGATCGGTCTCCACCAGCAGCACCACGCCACGACGCGCCGGCGCACTGCGCTCGCATACGATCAGACGATCGTGCCGGGCGGTCTGTCGCCAGTGGACCTTGCGGAGCGACTCGCCGGGCTGGTAAGGACGCGTGCCGCGGAACTCGCCCACCGTCCCTTGGCGGTGCATGTTGGTCAGATCGCCGTATCCGTAGCGGCACACCCCGTCGCGAGGCGCCTTGAGCGGAACGATCTCGGGCCACACGAGCACCTGCCCTGCCACACGGATGCGGCGGGAAGGTTCCCAGAAGCCGAACGGGAAGCCCGAGGAGATGCTCGCCTTGCCACATGGGAAAACACCTCGCCGACTTGGGACGAGGTGGCCGGTCAACTCCGCTTCCCGACCGCCCGGCAGTCGAGACACGGCCAGCCGCGCTGGGTCCGATTCGCGGGTTGACCCGTCGGTCCACCCACAGCGGACCACGAGGCCGTAAACCGGCCAGGGCCAGCCGCCTCGCAATCGAAGACGCACGGAAAGGGGCCTTCCGATCTGGCCCCGTCGCCGCGAATACCCCACCTCGCAGCGAACGCGCCGAACGGAAAGCCAGGGAACCACCGAGCCCAGAAAGAGCACGAGGCACGAGACCCCCGCAACCACGAGGGATCGCGGGTGGATCACCAACGCGCAATACACGGAGACGCCGGTGGCTCCGAGCAGGGCGAACACCGCCGGCGGCACGCGAAAGCCATGCCAGCGGCGTCTGCCCCGCCGGCCCTCGGTGTTCTTGCTTGCCACCCCGTCGAAGCCAGCGTGTTGCTTCGCGACCGGCGCCAGCACGCGGACCGCGCCGCTTCCCGCGCCGAGCCGACGTTGCGGCGGTAAGGTCGTTTCAACCCGGGACCGTGGGGGCTGCTCCGTGGTCCCCGGCTCCAGGCTTTGCGTCGTTGCTTGCTGCATCGAGACTCCCTCCTGCGGCAATTATCCCGGCAGCAATCGACACGGGAAGGCTGCGCACCGAACGCTAACACGCGTGGCAGCGGTCTGCGCGGCAGAGGCCGCGCGAAAGGCGGTCTGCGCGAAGCCGTGGACGGGTTGACCGAATTGGGGACACTTCGGACGGTGGGGCCCGCGGCGTTTCGGGCGGCCTGGCAGAGCCGTCCGCGCGGTTCAGCTTTCAGCCGCGCCCATCAGGGCTGCAACACAACTTTCAACAGCCCCGCTTCGCCCTGCTGCAAGCGCCGGAACCACTGCGGTCCTTGCTCCAGGGGTGCGACGGCGCTGAGCAGCGGGTCCACTTTGACCGCGTCCCGCGCAATCATGTCGAGACAGGCCGGATACTCGCCGCAGGACGCGCAGACGCCGCAAAGTGTCAGCTCGCGCGTGACCGAGGCCTGGAGCGGCAGTTCGACGGAGGGCGACAGGTTGCCCACCAGCGTGACCTGCCCGCCTTTGCGCGCGCAGGCCACGGCCAGTTGCACGGTGCTGGTCACGCCCACCACCTCCAGAACCACGTCGGCGCCGCGGCCGCCGGTTCGATGGTGCACCTGGGCGACCACGTCGGTCGTGTCCGCGCGCAGGCCTTCGTCCGCCCCCAAACGGCAGGCCAGGTCGAGTCGGTCCTGGCTCAAGTCCACGGCGATGATGCGGCCGCAACCGGCCGCCCGCAGCGACTGGACCACGAGCAGGCCGACCATGCCGGTCCCCACCACGACAGCTGTGTCATCCAGGCGGATCGGCGTGCGGTTCACCGCGTGGAAGGCGATGGAAAGCGGCTCGACCAGTGCCGCCCGTTCGAAGCTCAGGCCCTCGGGCAGCCGATAGAGGATCCGCTGCGGCACAGCCACCAACTCCGCGTAGGCTCCGTCCTGACGGTATTCGTCGCAGGAGACACCCAGCACGCGGCGGTTGTCGCAGAGGTTGATGCGGCCTGCCGCGCAGTGCCAGCAGCGGCCGCAGTAAATGGTCGAATCGAAAGTGACGCGGTCACCTTCCGACCAGCCCTCGACCGCCGATCCGACGTGGACGATCGTGCCCGACGCTTCGTGCCCCATGATCACCGGCGGCCGGCGCCGGCCCGTGGAGCCGTCCATGCCGTGGACGTCGCTCCCGCAGATTCCGCAGGAATGCACGCGGATGAGCACGTCCTCGGGGCCCAAGTCAGGCTGTCGGACCTCGAGCAGGTCAAGCTGATCGTATTGGGTCAGGACGAGAGCTTTCATGCGGGGGTACCCCGGGCGTCGGTGTTGACCCTCCACCTTAGTGCCCGATGCGACCCCCGGCAACCGACTCCTTGCGCGCGACGTGCCTGGGGTGCAGGCAGGGATCGGACTGCGGCCTTGCGGGGGATGAAGGAGGGTTGCTCTCCCAATCCGGCGAGTCCCCGGGGGGGCGGGTCGGCCGTGCTGGCGATGCTGCCGCGCTGGGGCGGGGACGTGCCGATGGAAGCCATAAGCTGTTCTAAAATGGTGGGTTATGTGATCGGCAGCCCATCCTCGCCGTTCCGCATCCGCTGCGGAAAACCGACAGAGAATTGCTCTTGGCCGACACGGCGTTTTGGGCTACAAAGGGCGGCATGAGCGTGGCAGATTGCGTGGGTAGGGAACCCTCGCTCCCGCAACGATTCGCGGGCAGCCCGATCGACACGGATGTCGGACGCTTGCCGGAACCGCCGCGGCGACCCTGCGCGTGGTAACCCGCCCGGGACCTCGAAGCGTCTCGGACCGCGGCGCGGCCGCGACGGGCGGCCTCCAGCACCGAGGCTGGGCCGCATCGACATCGATCGAGTTGGAAAGGAGACCCACCATGCTCGTTCTCTCTCGCCGCGAGGGCGAGAAGATCGTGTTCCCCACGATCGGCGTGACCATCAACGTCCTGCGGGTCAAGGGAAACACCTCTCGCCTGGGTATCAAGGCCCCTCCGCACGTCAAGGTGTTGCGCGATGAACTGGTCGGCGACGCCGAGGACGCGGTCGCGATCAGTCGCCGGCCGCTCTCGGAGCTGGCCAGATTCCGCCACGACGTGCTCAATCGCTTGAACTCCGCCAATCTTGCCCTCCAGCTCTACCGGCGACAGATCGCGATGGGGCGTGAGGAGGAGGCCGCGGTCACCTTCCAGAAGATCCTCGAGGAGTTCGAGGCTTTGGAAAAGGAAGCTGTGGCCACGCGCGACGCCGCGGTCGCGCCAACCAAGCCGGCCGCGCGGTTGAAGTCCAAGGCGGCGCCGCGCCGCGCGCTGCTGGTCGAGGACGACGCCAACGAGTGCGAGCTTCTGGCGGGGTTTCTGCGGCTTAGCGGATTCGACGTGGATACCGCGGGCGACGGAAGCGACGCCATCGACTACCTGGACTCGCATCACCGCCCCGACGTGGTGCTTCTCGATATGCTGATGCCACGCTGCGACGGCCCGACCACGGTCGGCCAGATTCGCAGCCAACCGAGGTACGAGGGCCTGAAGGTCTTCGCCATCAGCGGCACGCCGCCGGCCAGCCTGGGGGTCACGACCGGTCCGCGCGGGATCGATCGCTGGTTCCGCAAGCCGGTCAACCCGGAACGCCTGGTCGAGGAGATCCAGCGCGAGCTGGCAGGGGCGGCCCATGTAGGCTAGAGCCTATGCGCATCCTGGTCGTCGAGGACAACGTCAACGCGAGGGAGACGCTTCGCACGATCCTTGAGCTGGAAGGCCACGACGTCGAGACCGCCGCCGATGCCCGTCGGGCCCTGGAGATCGTCGATTTCCAGCGGCCCGATGTCGCGTTGGTTGACATCGGCCTGCCTGGGATCGACGGCTACGAGCTCGCGCGGCGCGTGCGGCGGCGGCCCGATCTGGACTGCGTGCGTCTGATCGCCCTGACCGGCTTCGACCAGCCCGAGGATCGTATTGAAGCGCGCCAGGCCGGTTTCGACGCCCATCTGGCCAAGCCTATGGACGTCGAGGAGCTGCTACGGCTCTTCCTGGAGCCGCCCGCCCGGGATCTGCGGTCTTCGCCCATCGACCGCTCCACGGGCGCCTAGCGGGTGCGGGCAGAACCGCCGCCGCGCATCGCAGGCTTATGCTGCCTGTCGCACGCGCAGCGGGACGGACCGGCAGTCCCCCTGCCCATCGGCCGGCTCCGACCGGTCTTCCTGCGGCTCTTCGAAGGAGACGCACGTGACGGCGGGCTGGAGGGGATCGGCCGAGGTGAGGGCGAGGTCGCGGTAGTCCTCCCTGCCCATGCCGCGAAGCACACGGCGGCGGATCCACAGCAGCTTGAGGATGAAACCCAGGAACGGCAGGTAGGTGGAAAGGACCTCCCAGGCCCGACGCGGGTAGAAGAGCAGCGGGTTCTCGCGCGGCATGCCGCTGCGGCGCTGGGTGCGCAACTTGCGGCGGAAGTAGCCGCTCTGCAGCGGATGCACGCGCTCGTAGATCATCGTGCCGTAGAAGAGGGCCACGTGAAAGACCAGCCTTCCCGTCTGCTTGCGCGGGTTGCTGCTGGTGGCCGCGGCGCGGCGCATGAGGGTCTCCACGTGCGCGGGGGAGTAGTAAAGGTCCCACGCCCTGCGATAGGTTGCCTCCCACTCCCCGCGGCTCATGCGCGGGTGGTCGGTGGTCACGTGCTCCACGTCGTAGCGGTTCATGTCCCGGTCCATCGCGGCGCCCTGCATCAGCAGGTTCTTGTGGTCCTCGGAGCCGGGCAGGGGCGTGAGCACGAAGAACTCCAGCACATCGACGGGCAGTTCGGCCTTGATTCGCTCGATGTCCCGCGCCACCGTCTCCGGGCTGTCGAACGGGAACCCGATGATGTAACCGGCGTAGGTGATCACCCCTGCCTTGCGCCACGTCAGGAGCATCGACTTGTACTCGGCGATGTGGTTCTGCCGCTTCTTGGCGGCCAGCAGGTTCGCCGGATTGACGCTCTCCAGGCCGATGAACGCCTTGGAGACGCCGGCCTCGACGGCCTTCTCCACGAAGCCGGGGATCTTGTGCGCCAGGGTGTCCACCTGGATCTGGAATCCCAGATCGCCGTTCTGCTCGCGGCGGATGGCGATGAGCCGGTCGAGGATCTCCCTCCAGTTGCGATTGCGGGCGAAGTTGTCGTCCGTGATGAAGTAGCGGTTGATGCCCTGGGCCAGCCCGCCGCGGACGATCTGCTCGACGTCGTCGGCCGTGCGGAACCGCGACCTCCGGCCCTGCACGTTGATGATCGTGCAGAAGCTGCATTGGAAGGGGCACCCCCTGCCGGCGTCGAATCCGGCGAAGGTGCCCACGTAGCGCTGCACCAGCTCCGTGGGAAGGTGCGGCTTGACCGCCCCACGCAGGTCAGGCAATCGCCCCAGATAATTGTAGATCGCCGGCATCCGGCCGTGGTAGGCGTCTGCCAGCAGCGTCTCGACCCTGCCCTCCCCCTCGCCGGCGAATAGCGTCACCCCCAGGGCAATCGCTTCCTTCAGGTCGTCGGGCATCTCCGGCAGCATGGCCAGGCAGCCGCTCACGTGGAATCCCCCAATGACGACCGGCACGCCTGCGGCACGGAACTGCCGGGCGATATCCATGGCCCGGGGGAACTGGTTCGACTGCACGCCGACCATGCACACCAGTCCGCCGGCCGGGTTGCCGCGAATCCGGCGGATGATCTTGCGCACGGGGATCACCGTGTTGCACTCGTCGTAGGCCTCGACCGAGATCTCCACGTCCTCGCCCAGCACGCGGCGCTCCGCCGCGTCGGCGAACAGGCCGTTCAGACACGCCAGCGAGTTGGACGGAAGCCACGACTTGGCCCACTGGATGACGTAGCCGTCATCGTCGTAGTGGGAGGGCTTGATCAGCTCGACGTGGAACTTCACACGCGCGTTGGGGGCTGAGGCGGTAATCGGATCCTCTCCAGTCTGGGGTCGATCGAGGCGGAAAGCCATGTCGCAGGTCAAGTCACCGCGAAGATACGGGGACGGGGCGACGGAGAGTCGTCAAACTGAGCTTCCAGTTCGGGTTGCCGACAAGACGGCCCGTTGCAGGGGGGCCTCCCCTGACGGGATCGATTGGGACAGGACGATAGCAGGGATCGGTTCCTAAGGTCAACTCCACCTGGAAAAAGTGGGCCGGATGCTGGCATCCGGTCGTCGGAACGGGGCTGGGCATCGTCGCCCGGGTTGTCCACCGGGCGGCCGGCGATCCTCAGAGCCCTCGATGACCGGACCGCGGGCCGCTTCCCTATACATCGACGCGGGCGCGAGCCGCCGTCCCGCTTGTAACGGATCAACCTGACAGAGAAACGAGCCCAGAGGCCCGGGCCTGGCAGAGATTGCCGACTAGGAAGGCAGGGCAAGGCGATTGAAGCCGCCTCGCGTCGAATCGCCGAGCCCCGGCGCGATTTGCCAGAAGGACGGGTGCCAACTGCCCCACGAAGCCTTCACGGTGCCATCCGAGCCGCACCGTGTCGGCCCGGCCGAACGCTCCGACGGGGCGAGCCGCCCCGCTCGAGATCCTCGCTGGGCCCAGGGCGCGAGGAGATCTCTCGGCCGCCCCTCTTCTACTCCTTACGAGCCAGTCGGAACTTGCCGAACAGGCCGCCTCCTTGCAGCGCCCCTTGGGCGTCGTAACGCAGCGTGGCCTTCGGTTCTTCGCCGAGCGCGTCGTAGAGTTGCAGGATATAGCCCCCCTCTTCGACCGCGAGCTTCACGACTCGGTGGTTCCCTTTCACGTTGATCAGCTCCGGCGAATCGATATCGTCGGGGAACTCCCCGAAGAAAACGCCGTCGAGCTGCGACTTTCCCTTCAGCAGAAGCGGACCGACGACGGGCAGCGCCGACTGCATCAGCAGGGGGCCCTGCGGAAGCGGCATGCCAGTCTTTCCGAACTTCAGCGGCTCTGCGAGCGGTTCTCCCCGCCCATCCAGATGGGTCGTGCCCGCGTAGCAGACGGACTTCGCCCCGAACTGGACTTTGCCCCGCATGCACACGCGGCCGGCCAGCACCGTCTCCGCCTGGGCCTCCCGAGGCGCATAGGGCGCCTCGGCCGCGCAGCGGACCGTGGATTGGTACCCGACTCGCTTGCCATCGTGCACCAGCTCCAACTTCTCCTCAATAACGATCTCGTGGCCGTCCTCGACCAGCTTCGCCTCAATCGCCCATGTGCCCAACTCCTTGCCGCCTTCGGCGGAGAGCACCGTGAACTCCGACTTCTGAAGCATCGCCGGGGCCTTGGCGGCGGGCTCCGCCTCGCTCGCCGCGATCGGCCCGATCGTTAGGCCGAAGAGCAGAAGAAGAGGTCGCATGGACAGGTCTCCGGAACGCGATGAGGAGCCATTCCTATGGAGGATATTGTGTCCCGGTTTCAGCGGGGGCGTCAAGGCGTTGCCGCGGAGAAGAGACCTGGGCTAGCCCGCCACAGCGGCGAGGTGTCTGTGGGGTGGGCGGCGGTCGCTCGCAAAGCATGGATGCCGAGCCGGCCCGTCACTGGCTCCGCCAGAACCCTGGGGCGAAGAGCACGAGAATCGTGTAGATCTCCAGCCGGCCGACCATCATCAACCAGATGAACAGGACTTTGGTCCAGGGGGTGAAGTTGGCGTAGTTCTTCGTGGCCCCGATCACGCCGAGGCCGGGACCGATGTTGTTCAGCGTGGCGGCCACGGTCGAGGCGGCGTCGATGAGCTTGTGCTCTCGGGTGTGGCCGAAATCGGTCCACGTGGAGTCGGGCTCGGCCACGAGGATGAACAGCCAGCTGGCGGCGAAGATGGCGAGGATCAGCCCGAAATAGACCATCACCTGGCGACGCAGGTCGGGGTCGGCGATCACCTCGCCGGCCAGTCGCAGCGGCCGGACCACGTTGGGATGGTAGGCCTGCTCGACTTCCAACCGGAGGATCTTGACGAACAGGATGTGGCGGATGACCTTCATTCCCCCGCCCGTGCTGCCCGCGCATCCGCCGATGAACATCAGCAGCAGGAGGATGCCGCGGCCAAAGGCATTCCAGGCGTCGAAGTCGTCCGTGCAGAAGCCCGTGGTCGTCATGATCGAGACTACTTGAAACAGGCCGTAGCGGAGAGAGCTGCCCAGGGGCAGGGAGTCGTCGGGCTGCTCTTCACTGGCGGACGGCTCGGGGGCATCGTTCGCGGCGGACGCCGCGGCCCGGTTGCCCATGCCCGCGCGGCGGAAGTCGCCGTGGTAGAGTCCGAAGGCCACGACCATTACGGTGACCACGACGATGATCGCCACGTACACCCGCCACTCCGGATCGCCCAGCACGACGTCCATCCGCCGGAGGACCACGAAGTACATGAGCATGAAGTTGGTCCCCGCCAGGAGCATGAAGGCGGTGATCGTCATCTCGATCAGCGGGCCGTTGTAGCCGGGGACCGTAGCGAAGTGGCCCACGCTCTTGTTGTACGTGCTGAACCCGCCGGTGGCCATCGTGCCGAAGGCGTGGCAGAGGGCGTCGAACAGCGACATCCCCTCCAAGCACAGGAGCAGGGCGAGCACCGCGTTCAGCGACGCGTAGATGGCGAACAGGACCCAGGCCGTGTGCTGCATGCGAGACTGGGGGCTCGACTTGGACGGGCCGGGCATCTCGGCGCGCATCAGGGCCTTGCCGGCCGATCCCTGGCCGAGAATCGCCACGAACAGCACGATGATCCCCATCCCGCCGAGGAAGTGCGTGCTGGAGCGCCAGAAGAGAACACACCGCGGCACCAGCGGCGGCTTCTCGGGGTCGTCGGGCATTTCCAGGTCGGTCAGCACCGTGGCGCCCGTCGTGCTGAAGCCCGACTGGGCCTCGAACATGGCGTCGACGACGGTCATGCGCACGCCGGGCTCGCGCTGCGTGCCGCTGAGCATGTAGGGCACGGCCCCCAGCACCGTGGCCATGACCCAGCTCAGCCCCACCACGGCCATGGCCTCCTTGCGGAAAAGCTGCCCGCCGCTCTGGCCGAACCGGCGGAGGAGGAGCCCGACACCCAGGCAGAGGGCCATCGACCCGAGGATGGCGAAGAAGCCCGCCTGCTCGTGGCGCCAGTTCCCGCCGAAAACCGGCAGGGCCCACGGAAGGCTGAAGGCCATGGAGCCGCCGATGAGCATGGCGATGTTGCCCAGCAGGCTGGACAGCAGGGCGAGGTTCATCGTGGTGGCGCGTGGGTCAGGGAAGAGGGACGCGGCCTCCGCGGCAGCGGGGGCAAGGGGGCTATTGTATCCTGACCGGTGCCGGGCCGTAACCCGCCGCTCTCGCGCCCGACGGCACGCACGGGCCGCGTTGCCGTCCGCTTCGAAGGACGGCAACGCGGCTCAATGCAGTCATCCTCCGGAGAACGGGAGACCCGGAGGGGGACAGCCCCGCTTTCGCTCCGCGAACCCGTGGCAGCCCCCGCCGATCTACCCGCCGTCCACCACAGCCGTGTGGTGCTCGCGGAGGAACCCTTCGAGGTCGCCCCGCTGGAGATCGTCTTCGGAGGAGAACCGCAGCCGAATGTAGTCCCGCTGAGGGCGCTCGGCGTCGAGCTCCGGCTCCGTTCCCAGCCCCGTGAGACGCCCCAGGGGGAAGCGGCCCTTGGGGCCGGCGAGCGTGAGGTGAATGGCGTCGGGCTTTTTCGTCTGCACGGCCGCCCAGGGCTCGCGCTGCTGCGGGACGTAGACCGGGACGACCTGCTTGTTGTTCCAGAGGAACTGGGCCCGGGGCGCGGTCTCGGCCAGCATCTCCAGGAGCTGCTCGAGCACCGTGCTTTCCCACACGATCTTCGCGCCGGGCCGAAAACCCCGCCGCGCGAAGTGCCACTTGCGGCCCAGGGCCTTCCAGGGCATGAGCTCCTCGGGGTTCTGCCGGACGCGCGTGGAGAACCGTTGGAAGCCTTTCACGGCCTCGTCGAGGAACTTCCAGAACTCGGGGCGGTCGATCTCGCGGTAATCGTGGACGCGAAGCTCGACCTCCTGCCATGGACCGCGGAGGTTCCTGCAGCGGACCCGCGGCTCCGTGCCGTAGAGCGGCAGCTCGGGCACGTCGTTGAGCGGCTTGAGGTCCAGCCGCCGCACGAGCTCCTCGCGGCGGAACGTGTTTCGATGCGCGCGGAACTTCATCTTCAAGAGCCACTCCTCGGCGGTGATGGCGTGGAAGAACCAGCCGTCCGACTTCTTCAGACCGCGAATCTCCACCACGCTGCGATTGGCCCAGTCGGTCGCGCTGAAGCAGTCCGTCTGTTCGATCCGCTCGACGACCTCGGCCAGGATGCGGCCGTCCCAGCGGCAGGGCTGGCCCCGGCGCCCCACGCGGTCGTGGCAGTGCCAGCGCGGCCCGTCGATCTGCCAGGGCATGCGCGCATCGCGTCCCACGTCCTGGATTTCGAGGTCGTCCTCCGCGGTTTCCAACTCGGCCGCGAAGTCGTGCCTCTTGCGCTTCTCATAGGGCCCCGCCGCCAGCACCGGCGCGAGCGCCTCGCCCGTGTACGATCGGAAATGCCCTGACTCCTGGCCCCTGACTCCCGACTTCTTCTCCCATCGCCTCGCGTGCTCCACCACGTCTTCCGGCGTGCCGCAGACGACCACGTAGCCCCCATCGTCGCCCGCCTCGGGACCCATGTCGATGACCCAGTCGGCGGTCTTGACCACGTCGAGGTTGTGTTCGATGACCACGACCGTGTTGCCCAGATCGATCAGGCGGTTGAGCACGTCGAGGAGCTTGGCCAGGTCGTCGAAGTGGAGGCCCGTCGTGGGCTCGTCGAGCAGGTAGAGCGTTTGGCCCGTGTCGGGACGCGAGAGCTCGGCGGCGAGCTTGACGCGTTGCGCCTCGCCGCCGGAGAGCGTGGGTGCGGGCTGGCCGAGGGTCAGGTAGTCCAGGCCCACGTCGCAAAGCGTTTTGAGGATGCGGCGGACCTTGGGGATTCGCTCGAAGAGCTTCACGGCCTGTCCGCACGGCATGTTGAGCACGTCGGCGATCGACTGGCCGTGGTACTTCACGGCAAGGGTCTCGGGGTTGTAGCGCCGTCCGCGGCAAGTGTCGCACTCGACCCAGACGTCGGGCAGGAAGTGCATCTCGATCTTGAGCTGGCCGTTGCCCTCGCACTTTTCGCACCGCCCGCCGGGTACGTTGAAGCTGAACCGCCGCGGCGAATAGCCGCGGAGCTT
The DNA here is from genome assembly GCA_964434165.1 of uncultured Pirellulales bacterium. Taxonomy (GTDB): domain Bacteria; phylum Planctomycetota; class Planctomycetia; order Pirellulales; family Thermoguttaceae; genus CAYSUS01. The sequence goes on along the minus strand of CAYSUS010000007.1, from coordinate 43,832 downwards.
GGCCTCGGGCAATTGGGCGTACAGTTCGCGGATCAGGTCGAACACGCCAGTAAAGGTGGCAGGGTTCGAGGTAGGCGTTTGCCCCAGCGGCTGCTGATCGACGCGGATCACTTTGTTGATCTGTTCCAGGCCGCGCAGGGCCTCATGGGCCCCGGGGAAGGTCTTCGCGCGGTGCAGCGTGCGCGCCAGCGAGGCGTGGAGCACGTCCTCGATCAGGGAGCTCTTGCCGCTCCCACTGGCGCCGGTGACCACGGTCAGCGTGCCCAGCGGGATGCGAACCTCGATGTTCTTGAGGTTGTTGTGGCGCGCGCCAAGGACCTCCAGCCAGCCGCCCGGCGCGCTCCCCTCTCCCGCTTGGAGAGGGGAGGTCGAGGGCATGCGGCGGTTGGTGGGGATGGCGATGGCCTTCTTGCCACACAGGTACGGCCCGGTGACCGACGTGCGGCGCAAGGCCACCTGCGCTGGCGAGCCCCGGGCCACGATCTCGCCGCCGTTGCGGCCCGCCCCGGGCCCGAAGTCGAGCAGTTGGTCGGCCTGGCGGATCACCTCGCGATCGTGCTCCACGACCAGGAGCGTGTTGCCCAGGTCGCGAAGGCGCTTCAGGGCGTCGAGCAGGCGCCGGTTGTCGCGGGGATGGAGGCCGATCGTCGGCTCGTCGAGCACGTAGAGCACGCCGCACAGCCCGCTGCCGACCTGCGCAGCCAGGCGGATCCGCTGGGCCTCGCCTCCGGAGAGCGTGGGGGCCGGCCGGGCGAGCGTCAGGTACTCCAGGCCCACGTCGCAGAGGAACGCCAATCGGCTGCGGATCTCCCGCAACAGCTCTCCGGCGATCTTCTGTTCGGCCGACGTGGGTTGCCAGTGGACGAAGTCCCGGTGCAGCATGCCCAGGGGCACGCGGCAGAGCTGGTCGATGGTGCGTCCCCCGAGGCGCACGGCCGAGGCGTCGTCGCGCAGACGGCTGCCCCCGCAGACCGCGCACTCGACTTCGTCCACGAGGTGCTCCAGCCGGGCACGGAAGCCGGGTGAGACGCGGCTGGCCTCCTCCAGGGCAGGGTAAAGGCCCTTGTACTGGAACCGCAGCAGGGGGACCGGCGCCGGCTGCCCTCGCCTCCCGTCCGCGGGGCGACCCGGCGGCGGCACCTCGAACCAGCGGTCCCCGGTCCCGTGCAGCACGGTGCGGCGGTGCCGGGCGTCGAGCAGCTCGAAAGGCATGTCGGCCGGGACGCCCGTCGCCTGGCAGAAGGCCTCGAGCATGGACCGGAACAGTGGCACGCCGGGGGCAGGAAACAGGGCGATCGCCCCTTCAACCAGGGAGAGCTTGGGGTCGCGGAGAAGCGCGGCCGGGTTGGTGCCGGTCTGCACGCCCAGTCCCTCGCAGGCCGGGCACCATCCGAGCGAACTGTTGAACGAGAAGTGGTGCGGGGTCAAGGCCTCGAAGCTGCGGCCGCACCGCTCGCAGGCCGCGTGCTGGCTGTGCGTTGCCACCTCCCAGTTGGTCTCCGCCACGTCGTCGCGCGCGCGTGCGACGCGGAGCACCCCGCGCCCCACGGACAGGGCGTTCTCCACGCTGCCGGCCACGCGACTTCTCGCGTCGGGCCGCACGATGACGCGGTCGATGACGACCTCCACCTGGTGCTTGCGGCGGCGGTCGATCCGCGGCGGATCGTCGAGTGGGTAGGTCTGGCCGTCGACGCGCACCCGGGCGTAGCCCTGGCCCCGCATCTCCTCCCACAACCGCTGGTAGGTCTCGCCCACCGCCGCCTCGATCGGCGCCATGAGGTAGATGCGCGAGCCCGCGGGCAGGGCCATGACCTTGTCGATGACCTCGTCGGCCGACTGGGTGCCGACCGGCACGTCGCAGTCCGGGCAGTAGGGCTGGCCGAGCCGGGCCATCAGCACGCGGAGGTAGTCGTAGATCTCCGTCACCGTGCCCACGGTCGATCGCGGAGTATGCCCCATGTGCTTCTGCTCGATGGCGATCGCCGGCGAGAGCCCCTCGATGTGTTCGATGCGGGGTTTCTGCATCTGGGCGACGAACTGCCGGGCGTAGGCGCTGAGGCTCTCCACGTAGCGACGCTGTCCCTCGGCGTAGATCGTGTCCATGGCCAGCGAGGTCTTCCCCGATCCGCTGGGGCCGCAGCACACGGTGATCCGGTCGCGGGGCACCTCGACGTCCAGGCCCCTGAGGTTGTGCTGCGCGGCCCCGCGCACCTGGATCGACCTGGCCAGGCGGGCGCGGCGGGCCCGCTTGGTCGCGGTGGGCTTGTTCCTCTTCGGCGCCCGGCCGTTTTCCGCGGCGCGGAGCACGCCGCGCAGGGCCCGGCCGGTATGCGAGTCCTTGCAGCGGGCCACGTCCTCGGGCGTGCCGGCGCAGACGATCAGGCCCCCGGCCTCGCCCCCCTCGGGCCCCAGGTCGATGATCCAGTCGGCCGTCTTCACGACCTCCAGATTGTGCTCGACGACGAGCACGGTATTGCCCGCCGCGACGAAGCCCTGCAAGACCCTGAGCAGCAGCTCGATATCGGCGAAGTGCAGGCCCGTGGTCGGTTCGTCGAGCAGGTAGAGCGTTCGCCCCGTGCTCTTCTTGACGAGCTCGCGGGCGAGCTTGATCCGCTGGGCCTCGCCGCCGGAGAGCGTGGGCGAGGGCTGGCCCAGCTTGAGGTAGTCGAGGCCCACGTCGTGCAGCGTTTGCAGCTTGTGGCGGATCCTGGGCTGGTTCTCGAAGTGGGCCAGGGCCTCCTGGACGTCCATCTCCAGCACGTCGGCGATCGACTTGCCCTTGAAGCGCACCTGGAGCGTCTCGCGGTTGAATCGGTGCCCCTCGCACACCGGGCAGGTGACCCAGATGTCGGCCAGGAAGTCCATCTCCAGCTTGTTCGAGCCGTTGCCCTCGCAGGCCTCGCAGCGCCCGTCCGCCACGTTGAAGCTGAAACGGCCGGGCCTGTAGCCGCGGGCCTTGGACTCGGGGAGCTGCGTGTAGAGGTGCCGGATCTCATCCAGAAGCTTGATGTACGTGGCCGGGTTGGAGCGCGGCGTGCGCCCGATGGGCGACTGGTCGATGGCGATCATCTTGTCGAGATGCTCCAGGCCCTCGATGGCCCGGTGCGGCCCCGGGTTGCCGATTCCCCCGTTCAGGTCGCGGCGCAGGGCCTCGATGAGGATGTCGCCCACCAGCGAGCTCTTGCCCGACCCGGAGACGCCCGTGACGCACACCAGCGTTCCCAACGGGATCTCGACGTCGATGTGCTTGAGGTTGTTGTGGGTGGCGCCGCGGATGGTCAGCCAGTGCTCGTTCGTCGGACGGCGCTTGGCGGGGACCTCGATCCGCCGCTTGCCCGCAAGGTACTGCCCGGTCACGCTCCGCGGCGCGGCAAGCACCTCCTCGACCGGCCCGGCCGCCACGACCTCCCCGCCGCGCACTCCGGGCCCGGGGCCGAAATCCACCATATGGTCGGCCGCGCGCATCGTGTCCTCGTCGTGCTCGACGACGACGACCGTGTTTCCCTGATCGCGCAGACTGGCGAGGGTCTCCAGCAGCCGGTCGTTGTCGCGGGGATGGAGGCCGATCGAGGGCTCGTCGAGGATGTAGAGCACCCCGACCAGCCCGCAGCCGATCTGCCCGGCCAGCCGGATCCGCTGCATCTCGCCGCCGGAGAGCGTGGGCGCGGTGCGGTCGAGCGTGAGGTAATCGAGCCCCACGTTGGCGAGGAACCCGAGCCGTCCGCGAATCTCCTTCAGCGCCTCGGCCGCGATGGCCCGCCCCGTGCCGTCGAGCTGAAGCTCGCCGAAGAACTCGCCGGCCTCGGACACGGCCAAGCCGCAGACCTCGGGCAGGCTCTTCCATGGGGAGTCGGCAAACCGGGGCGAGGCCGAGGCGATCCTCACCGCCCGGGCCTGGGGATTGAGCCGCGCTCCGCCGCACGCCGCGCAGCCGACGATGTTCATGTACTTCTCAAGTGCCCGGCGATGCATGCGGCTCTTCGTGTTGCGGTACTGGGCGAGGAGCTTGGGGATGATGCCCTCATAGACGCCGCCCCACTTGTGTCCCGACGCGCCGGACCGCCACGTGAAGGTGACGTGCGCCTCGCCCGTGCCCCAGAGCAACGCGTCGCGGAAGACCGGGGCCAGCTCCTCCCAGGCGGTCTCCAGGACCGTGCCCTTCTCCACGCCCTCCCGGCGCTCAAGCAGCTCGGCCACGCCGCGGTAGATGTGGCGGCGCCACCGGCCCATCTCGCGCCAGGAGCCGACCGGCTCGACGCACCCCTGCTGGAACGACCGCGCGGGGTCGGGCACGAGGCGGTCCGGATCGAACGTGTAGATCTCGCCCAGCCCGTCGCACCTGGGGCACATGCCCTGGGGGCTGTTGAAGCTGAACATCTGCGGGCTGGGCGGCTCGAAGCTCTTCTGGCAGTGCGTGCAGGCGTAGTGGGCGGAGAAGGGAATATCGCGGAAGGGCGAGCCCTGAGGCGACGACCGGCGCTGCGCACGATTGCCCTTCGTCCGGCGCGCAACGCCTCCGCTTTCCCGATCGTTCGCCTTTGCCTCCTCAACCGCGACGATCAGGTTGCCGCCCCCCGTGCGCGAGGCCAGTTCGACGGCCTCGGCAAGGCGGGAGCGCACATCCGGGGCGATCGCCAGCCGGTCCACCACGACCTCGATATTGTGACGCATCTGCCGGTCGAGGTGCAGATCGTCGGAGAGCGAGATCACGCTCCCGTCCACGCGGGCGCGGACGAAGCCCTGCTTGAGCAGATCCTCGAACAGGTCGCGGTGCTCGCCCTTCTGCTGGCGCACGACGGGGGCCAGGACCAGGATGCGGCTTCCACCGGAAAGGGAGAGGATCTGCTGGAGAATCTCCTCCCGGGTCTGAGCGGTGATCTCGCGGCCGCAGTCGGGACAGTGGCCGCGCCCCACGCGGGCGAACAGCACCCGGAGGTAGTCGTAGATCTCCGTGATCGTGCCGACCGTGCTTCGCGGATTCTGTCCGGCCGTCTTCTGCGAGATGGAGATCGACGGGCTGATCCCGGCGATCAGGTCCACGTCGGGCTTGGGCATCTGCCCGAGGAACTGCCGGGCGAACGTGGAGAGACTCTCCACGTAGCGCCGCTGGCCCTCGGCGAACAGCGTGTCGAATGCCAGGGAGCTCTTGCCGGAGCCGCTGACGCCGGTCAGACAGATGAGGCGGTTGCGCGGGAGCACGAGGCTGACGTCGCGGAGGTTGTGCTCCCGCGCCCCGCGGATGAGGATATCGCTGGCGGCCATCAGACCGGGTTGGATTTCGAGGCTCGTCGTGCTGCGAAGAACCCGGAATTATAGGGCACAGGCGTACAGCGGATCAAGCGCATCGCCGCCGGCCGCCGCTGCGGTCTGGCGGTCCGGTCCCCGGTGCCCAAAGAGACGCAGCCGGCCCGTGGCTTGCATCGCCGCAGCCCGGCGTCGCTTCGCAAAGGGGGGGGGCAAGCTTGCGCGCCGAGACCGTGCTCGCGCGGAGTCAACGCGTCGCGCGCGGCGGCGTCGGCGACGGTCCGATACCGAAGCTTCTTAGCGCGTCCAGATGAACCCCAGCGAGATGCCCTGGTAGTAGGCCACGCCGTTGGTGTTGACGTGGTTGGGCGGATCGGGCTGGAAATTGAGCTGCTCCGGACCGAGGGCCACGCCGACCGCCCACATCATGTCCCACGACGCTCGGATCGTCAGGTTGGGACGAACGTGGTAGTGGCCGACCACGGAGACCTCGCCCAACAGGGCAACGTCGTCCTCACGGTCGGAGATGTCGTTGCTGAAGCTGGTGCCGAAGGCCGGGTCGGAGGCGCGGACGATGCTCTTCTGTCCGGCGAAGTTGATGTACGGACCCACCTTGGCCTCGCCGCCCCATTCCCACATGCAGCGGCGGTACTTCAAGTCCAGGCCAACCTGGAATCCCAGCATCTCGTTGAACGTGTCGATGTCGTACCGGCCGAACGTGTCCTCGGTCCGCAGCAGGTTGCCGTTGGTCCGGTCGAAGACCTGGTTCTCGCCGTCGGCGTGGAAGTTGAACTGCTCGGTGAGCGAGAAGTAGCGAATGCCGACCAGATAGGCGCCGTAGATGCCGGGCTGGCATTCCCGGCGCCAGCGGCCGTTGGGATGAAGCACGATGCGGTCGGCGCGGCCTCGGGGGATCCAGCGGAGGTTGACCTCGACGTTGTTGACCCGCGATTCGTAGTAGAGGCGGTGAACGTCGGCCCGGTCGAAGCCGCCGATCCCGCTCAACGGGCCGCCCGCGTCGTCGGTATAGGGACTGAAGAGGTTGCCGTAAACGACGGCCTCGTTGGCGTTGAGATTCGACTGGAGGAGCTGCGTGGCGTTCGCCTCGCGGTGCGCCTGCCAGGTGTGCATGCCGAAGTACGTGGCCTCAACGTACATGTCGCGGTGGTCGGGTGCGGGGCGCCAATAGCGGCGCAGGGTGGCCCCGTATCCAGCCGTGACGTCGAAGACCGTGCTCCGCGAGCTGAGCACGCCCGCGGTGCCGAAGTTCCCCAGGGTGTCGAAGGTCCCCAGACCGCTGGTGCGTACGGCGCGGGTCCTGCCGCGATGCCAGAGGATCGCCCTCTGACTTAGAAGCCAGACGTCGGGGCAGTTGGCCCCCTTGCCGCACACTTCGCAACACGCGCCGACCGACTGGAGGCCGTCCTCGTAGTCGGGGGGCTGGTACTGTCCCCACTGGGTCCCCGGCGACGCCCCGTACGACGACGCCAGCGGATTGGCTTGCTCCAACTGACGAGCTTCGGGATCGGACCGGTCGTCCGCGAGGTATCCCCGGTCCAGCTCAGTGTCGGCTGGGGTGTCGTCTGAGGCCTCGAAGGACAGCGGCCTGGCCCCGTCCATCAGCGCCCGCATCTGCGACGAGGAGATCCCCTGGCCCAATGCCGGTCCGGCGGCCCATACCACCGTCATCGCCCAGACCGCTTTGAGGTGCTTCCGTTCGAAGTGCATCCGTCATCTCCTCCCCTGACATGCCCCGCGCGATGCCCCGACGCCCAGGGCAACCAGCAGTTCCCGGAGTAACACAACCGCCTAATCGGCTAACTCGCAGGCCGGACAAAAGGAATAATCGACAAAATCCAAAAAGTACGCGCAAAACGCCCATGCCGAGCAGACGCTGCTAAGCCCCCGCCCATCTCCTATTCGCCAGATGCCGCATGTTTCCTGCCGGCTCCCTGGGCGTGTGTCGGGGCACCCTCCCGTCCCGCAAGTTGCGGATCGCCGCCAACGCCAACCGACCGCTGCGGCTCTCGCCCGCCGCGGCGCGTTTTGATAGGATCCAGGGTTCGTCCAAGCACAAAACCCCCACCCTTTCGGTCCGATCTGTCAGAGGTTGCGCTGCGATGGCTATCGACCCCTATTCCACCTGCCCGGGGGGCTCGGGCAAGAAGATCAAGTTCTGCTGCCCGGACCTGCTCGACGATCTGAACAAGCTTCAGCGCATGCTCGAGGGCGATCAGCACGCGGCCTGCCTCCGACAGGTGGAGCACCTTGAGACGAAGCACCCCGACCGCGCGTGCCTCCAGTCGATCAAGACGATGTTGCTCCGGCTCACGGGGCAGATCGACGCCTGGAGGCAGGCCACGGAGCGCTTCATCCAGACGCACCCGCGAAGCTCGGTCGCACTGGGCGAGGTGGCAATGCTCGCGGCCATCAGCGAGGGAGGCAAGGCCGGGGTAGGCCCGATTCAGCAGGCGATTTCCCTTTCCGGCGGAAGTATCTCCTTCCGATGCTTCGAGGCCGTCTTCAGCGTGGCCCAGGCCCTGCTTGCCGACGGCTTTGTCCCCGCGGCCAGGGCGCACTTCGTCCTGCTGGCGCAGATCAACTCCGAGGATCGCGAGCCGCTCGAAGTGCTCGTGAGGATCAACCGGACGGGCTCGTTGCCCCTTCTGCTCCGCGACGAGCGACGGTTCTGCGACCACGTGGATGAAGGGAAGCCTTGGAAGAAGACGTTCGACGAGTCCATGCATTGCGTTCAGCGAGCCCTGTGGGCCGAGGCGGTGGAGAAGCTGGAATCCATCGTCGGCCAGTACCCGGAGGCCCCGGAGGCGTGGTGCAACCTGGCGACGTTTCGGCTTTGGTTGGCGGACCACGAGGGGGCTGTCGAGGCCCTGCGGCGGTTCGCGGCGCTGGACGTGCCTTACGACGATGCCGTCGAAGCCGAGGCCTTGGCGCTCCATCTGGTCGATGATCCATTGGGCGACGAAGGGAATCTCTGCAACCTGATCTACCCGGTCGAGGACGCGGATCAACTCAACGCGGCCCTGTCCTTGGTTCGCCGTGCGGTGCGGCCGCCCGTCGATCCCAGGTCCCTGGCGGAAGGGGACGATCCGCCACCCAAGGGCGTGTTCATCCTGCTCGATCGGGCGCCTCCTTCCGAGTCTCCTGTTGACTCGCACGAGGAGGTGCCCGAGGTGGTGGGGACGGCGTTGCTCTTCGGCCGCCAGACGGATCGACCGGCGCGTCTGGAAGTGCGGCAAGTAACGCAGAGAGACGTGCCTCGGGTGAAAGACGTGCTGGCCGAGTTGACCGGCGCGGGGCTTGGCTCCGAGCCCTCGGTGGAATCGGCCGACGGCAAGGTCTCCTGGAGCCAGGACCTGCTTACCGCTCGGCTCTGGCTTCCTCCCACAACCTCGGCTGCGGAGGGACGCCGGTTGACCCGCCAAAGGCGGCTGGTCCAGTTCGGCGAGCGCTGGCCGGAGCGACCGCTTCCGGTGTTTGGCGACAAGACCCCCTCCGAGGCCGCGTCGGTGCCGGGCCTGCGCGTGCGCCTGGCAGGCGTGCTGATGTTCCTGGAGGACTCCTCCCGAGCCGCGTCCGAGACGGTCGATCTCGATCCGATCCGCGAGAAGCTGGGGCTGCCCGTCCCGGAGCCCGTCGATCCGACCGAGACGCCGATCTGCGCGCTCCCCTCGATACGCCTGGATCGTGTGGAGGTCTCCCGGGTCTCCGACGAAGACCTGATCTTTGCGATGCATCGGGCCTTGGCGTTCGACATCCGCGCGGCAACCCATCGCTTCGCCGCCGAGGTCGTCGCCCGGCCCTCGCTCCAGGGCCGGGAGGAATGGCTCGTCGCCTGCCAGAATGCGGCGCGGACCGAATGGGACACCGATCGGGCGCTGGAGTACGTCGAGCGCGGCCGCACCACCTCAGTGGATCGAGGCCTTTCCTCGGCTCCCTGGGACTTGCTTGAACTGTCGTTGCGTTTCGCGCGCGGCGAGGCGGATGAGGCTTCGCGCGTGCTGCGGCACATTGAGTCCGAGCATCTTCACGAGCCGAACGTTGGCGAGGCGCTCGCCGGAATGCTTATGCAGCTGGGACTTCTGCGCCCCGACGGGTCGCCTGCGATACCGCCCGAGGCGGCCGCGGAGACTGGCGCGCCGGGCGGGCCGGTGGAGCCTGCGGCCGGCAACCTGTGGACGCCCGAAAGCCAGCCTTCGGGCGCCGAGAAGAAGCTGTGGATGCCGGGGATGGAGTGAGCGCGTCACGGCGCTGCTGCCGGACTGCCTCGACGACGCGGTAACGCGGGACCGTGTCGCACCCGCTGCGATCGAGGCAAGTCCGGCAGCGCTTCCCATCGCTCGCGCCGTCAGGTTGGGAGGCTATGCCTCAGCCGGATCGATCAGAAGCCGGGCGGTTGGGTCTGGGGCGAACCCGACTCCCCGCCGCCGATCACCATGGGATCGATCCGCTGGTCGAGGCTCTCCAGGGTCCGGAGCATCGCTTCGGTGCCGAAGGCCTCGCCGGGCGCGGCTCCAGCCGCCGTTTCCGCCCGCGGGAACAGGAAGTCGTGCAGGTCGAAGACGGCCGGCGCCATCAGCAGCAGCAAGGCGGCGGGCGCCAGGCAGAAGAGAAGCGGGAAGACGAGCTTCACGGGCGTCTTGTTGGCCGCCATAGTCGCCTGCTGCCGCCGCGCCACGCGGAGATGATCGGCCTGCTGGGTCAGCGACCCGGCCAGGCCGGTGCCCAGGCGCGCCCCGCGGGTCAGCAGGGCCGCAAGCTGCCTTGCCTCGGGCAGATCGACCCGGAGCGAGAAGTCGGCCAGGGCGTGGTTGAGATTGCCCACCTCGGCCTGGCGTCTGAGGATCAACAGCTCCTGCGCCAGCTCGGGGTAGGGGGCCAGCTGGCCGGCCACGTGCTCGAGACTCTCGCTGAGCCCCATCCCGCCGCTGGCGCACATGCTGAGCATGTCGATCGTGTCGGGCATGCCCTGGCGAATGCGGGCCAGACGGCGGCGGCGGCGCCACCAGACGTAGAGACGCGGAACGACGGACAGCGCCGCGCCCATGATTACCCCGCCGATGAGGACGCGCCAAGTCACTCCGGGGTCGTTCGCCCAGACGATCCAGATGCCCGCCACAATCACCGGCACGATGAGCAGCACGAAGCGCAGAGCATAGATCGTCGTCCGCGTGCTCGGCTTGTACAGCCCGGCCTGGCGAAGCAGCAGCCCGAAGTCGCGTCTTTCCTTTTCCGACTCGGGGATCTGCGCGGCCAGAGCCGGAGCCACGGCGGACAGCAGGCCTCTCTCGTCGTCCTCAATCTCGATGCCGCCGGCGCCGATGCGCTGCCGGCGCAATTGCCTTCGCTTCGACCTGCCCAGCAACAACGCTCCGACGAGGAAGAAGGCGGCCGAGGCCACGAGGAACACGAGGATCGAAGGCGTCCACTCGACGAGCCAGGGGGGCAGATTCCCGCCGCAGAGCTCGTTGATCTTGGGGCCGAGTTGGTTCATGCGAACGTCACCTGGGAGAAGAGGGAGACGGGCCGGTTCAGAAGGGGACCTTCATCACGCGCCAGACCCAGACCATGCCGACGACCTGGAGCGCGGCGGAGGTCATGAGGATCGTGGGGCCGAGGGGATGCTCGAAGAACGCCTTGAGGTACTCCGGACGGATCCCCGCCAGAAGAAACAGCGCGATCACGGTGCCTACGGTCAGCCCGATCACGGAAAGGCGGCTGCCGGCGGTGACCGCGCGGACGTGGCCCTGGAACTCGGCGCGGTCGCGCGCCGAGGCGGCCAGACGCTGGGCCAAAAGGGCCAGGTTGCCGCCCGTCTGCCGATGGACCAGCACGGCGGTGGCGAACACCTTGAACTCGGCCAGCGGCACGCGCCGGGCCATGCGCGAGAGCACGGAGACCGGGGGATGCCCCAGTTGGAACTGCCGGGCACAGTGGCGGAACTCCTCCTTCAGCGGATCGGGACCCTGCTGGCCGACCAGCTCGGCCGCCTGCTCCAGGGTCTGGCCCGCGCGGATGGAGTCGGACACCATCTCGAGGGTCTCGGGCAGGTTTCGCTGCATGGCCCGCATGCGGCGCTCGCGGCGGAACATCCACCAGAGGATCGGCGCCAGCCCGCCGAGGACGGTTCCGGCCGCCGCGCCAAGCATGCTCTCGAAGAGAACCAGGGGCACGGCGCAGCCGACGACGGCCAGGCCCGCTACCAGGGCCAAGGCCGTGTTGCCGTCGAGCGGACTGCCGGAGTGCTCGATCAGGTCGTAGAACCAGGCATCGACGCCGCGCGGGGGCTGGTAGCCTGGAGCCCGGGTCATCGCGACTTGCTGGACCTGAAGCTGAAGCTCCAGATCGAGGCGCCGCTCGTCGTCTTCGCCCCGACGGCGAAAATCGAGGATCAGCAGCACGATCGCCAGGACGATGCTGGCCACCGCGGCGAAGATCAGGATGGTGAGGACCGTAAGACTCACGAGACGACCTCCTGACTGGAAGAGCCGTTGGACTTGGCGAGCCGGAGCGTGCGTTCCGCGAACAGCCCGGTCGGCACCTCGATCCCCAGCTCGCCGAGTCGCCGCAGGAAGCTGGGCACGTTGCCCGTGGCGTAGAAGACGCCCTGGGCGCGGCCCTGCGGATCGACCCCCTGCTGCCGGAATCCGAAGAGCTCCTGGAGGACGTAGTCGCCGTCCTCCATGCCCACGATCTCCGAGACCCGCATCACGCGGCGGACGCCCCCCTTCAGCCTGGCCAGATGCACAACCAGCCCGATCGCCGAGGTGATGTAGCGGCGGACCACGCCCACCGGCAGATCATAGCCGGCCATGCTCACCATGACCTCCAGACGCGACAGGGCGTCGCGGGTGTCGTTGGCGTGAATCGTGGTCATCGAGCCCTCGTGGCCCGTGTTCATCGCCTGAAGCATGTCGAGGGCCTCGCCGCCGCGGACCTCGCCGAGGATGATGCGATCGGGCCGCATGCGAAGGGCGTTGCGCACCAGATCGCGTGGCGTGACTTCCCCCTGGGCCTCGGCGTTGGCCTGCCGGGTCTCCAGGCTCACCACGTGCTTGCGCTGGAGTTTCAGCTCGGCCGAGTCCTCGATGGTGACCAGGCGCTCCTCGCCGGGGACGAAGCGGGAGAGGTTGTTCAACAGCGTGGTCTTTCCGGAGCCGGTGCCGCCGGAGACCATGATGTTGATGCGCCCCTCGATGGCGGCCGAAAGAACGGAGATCATCTCCGGACAGATCGATCCGAGCCCGACCAGGTCGTTCATCTCCAGCGGCCGGAAGCCGAAGCGGCGGATGGAGAGCACCGGGCCGTTGAGGGCCAGCGGCGGGATGATCGCGTTGACGCGGGAGCCGTCCTCGAGTCGGGCATCGACCATCGGGGCCTGTTCGTCGATGCGGCGTCCCACCCGCGCGACCACCCTCTGGATGATCTGCATCAAATGCTCTTCGTCGGCGAACACCGTGTTCGTCAGTTGGAGGCGCCCGAGCCGCTCGACGTACACCTCGCCCGGCCCGTTGACCAAAATGTCGGTCACGTCGGGGTCCTGCATGTACGGCTCCAGCGGGCCGAGGCCGAACGACTCGGCCATCAGCTCGTCGATGAGCCGCTCCTCGTCGATGGCGGATTGGACCTCGGGCCGAACGCGGAGCAGGGCCTCGGCGAGGTTGCGGATGTGGGCTCGCAGACGGGCCTCGTCCAGAATCGCGAGCTTGGACAGGTCCAGCGAATCGATCAGCTCGCGATGGATCCGCGTCTTGAGCTTCTGGAACTCGGCCTCGACCTGGTCCGCCGGCGGCCCTCCGCCCCGGTCCACGACCGCGTCGGCCTCAGTATCGCTCGGCTTATTGAAAAGACTGATCTTCATTACATCTCACTCCAAGCGGAGGGTTGTCGGCCAAAACGGTCCGCGCGGCTGACCTCGGGACAGGAAGTCGAAGTCGCCACCGACGGCTTGTCCGACGGCACGAGCGGCCGCGACCCGGGCGGATCGCGCCGGCTCCCGCCGCGGGACGGGGTTACCTCCTCGCGCCGATCTCGGCTTCCACCTGCACGTCGATGACCCCGGCCGGCAAGCGAATCGTGCTCGCCGCCCCATCAACGGCCGACGGAGCCGGGGCCGGCGTGGGCTGCGGGTTGCTGGCGCCGCGGGACGAAGCGCCGTGGCGCGCGGCCTTCTCGGAAGCCTCGATCCGCTCCAGCACCTCCCGCGAGGCGGCCTTCTCGGCCGCGGCCTTGGCCTCCGCCTTGGCTCGCTTCTTCTCGCAATCGGGGCAGTCCTCCCCGGCCTCGCTCGACGCGGACTGCGGCGTGCCGATCGGCAGGGCCGTCATCGGCTCGCGCCCCTCGGCCACGGCCGTGGCGTTGATCGATTCGAGAATCTCGTCGGCGCCGAACACGACCTCGCCCCGGGCGCCGCCCCGATACATCTCGACGCGCTTGCTGACCACGATCGGCTGTGCCGGCGTGGGGAGCGGCGGAAGTCCCAGAAGCGTGGCCCGGTCGATCAGGTCCCGATCCGACGCGTCGGCCAGGAGGACCTCCTCGCCCGCGTCCTGCGGGCCCCGCAGCGTGACCCCCAGCGAGCCGTACCGCTGCGCCAGGATCAGCCGGTTGGCGTCCTCGGGCGCGACGGCCACGGTGATGTTGCGGACGTTGTCCGGCTGGTCCTCCCACTTCGGGAACCTCATCTCGCTGGTCGCCAGCACGAGGACGTTGCGAAGCACGGTCATCGTGGCCGTGCCGTCCAGGCGCCGATCCTTGCTGTCGAACGTCAGCGCGATGTCCACCCGCGACTCGGGCTGGATCATGCCGTTCAGCGCACTCTCGGCGGGCACGGCGATGGTCACGGCCCGGTGCCCCGGCGGAAGCCGGTCGGCCAGCTTGGGCACTTCGCTGACCCCGTAGAGCTTGTCCTCCATCACCGGCTGGTCGGCCATGATCGTCGATTTGACCACGCGGAACATCGCCCGCGACTTCGAAGTGACCGCACCCTCAGGAACCTTGTCCGGCGGGACCTGAATCACCTTCAGGTCCTGATCCCGGACGCGGGCGTACGTGGGCAGGTTGATGGCCGCCACGACCAGTTCGGCGGTCTTCGGCGGCGGGGCCGGCTTGGCGGCCTCGGCCGGCGGGACCTCAAGATAACGACGCGCCGCATAAGCGGCCGCCAATCCGAACAGGATGGCGAACACGCCGACGGTCACGGTGCCGGGGGTAATACGTCTCATCGCAAAAGTCTCCTGAAAGCAGGAACAGAGGGATGGGCTCGGAGAAAGGCGAAACCAGGGAGTGTGAACTTACCTAGAAGACCTAAAGTTCCTATTTTTACAGGCGGTTCGAAACTCCCTTCGGGTAACCAATGTAAGGATTCATAAACAGCCGACCGATGGAGGCCTGCATCTCGCGCTGCTTTGCGGGCGCGTCCGCCCTGCGGCAGCGCTTCCACATCGAATGCGTCGCCCGCGCGCCTACAGCCCGCCTTGCACGACCATCCAGGCCAGCACCGACCACGTGCTCAAGGCCACGGGAATGGCGAAGGGCAGGACTCGGGCCGCAGGTTGCGACCGATGCCGGCCGGAGGTCAACTGCCGCAGGTCCGGGGCCGACTTGCCCGGGCGGTTGCCCGCCACGACGCCGATTGCCAGGATTGCCAGCGTCGCGACGGCTGCAAACACGATGGCGATGGCGAAGGCCACGAGCAGGGCTTTCCAGCCCAGCCAGGCGCCCAGCGCGGCCAGCAGCTTGACGTCCCCCATGCCGCTCCCGCCGAACAGCCAGGGCACGAAGAGGATCGCGAAGCCGACCGCCAGCCCGATCAGCGAGGCCGCCGGGCCGAAACCCGTCGGTGACACGCTGTGGAACACCAGGCCCAGCAGCGCGGCCGGCACGGTGATCCAGTTGGGGATGCGGTGCATGCGGGCGTCGGTCACGGCCGCCACGGCGACGTAGATCCCGACGGCCAGGACGAAAACCACCATCCAGTATCTCTCCAGGTTCCGTGGTAGCGTTGACAAGGCGACGTGCGGCGGGCGGAGCGGCGAACCGGTCCTGCCCGCCTCAGGGTGTTTCCGTGCGGCGCTGGCGCTCGACCTCGGGCGTGGGGTCGTCGTCCTCGTAGCTTCCGAAGATGCGAGGGCAGGTCTCGCAGGGGCTGACCTCGACCGACCAGCTCTGGTCCACGGCGATGATCGCGCCGGCCACGTCGCCCAACTCGTCGATCGTGGCGTCGCGGGCCGCGCTCAAGCCCCCGACGATGCCGAGGATGACGAGCGTCACCAGGAGCACCCACTCGAAGGTGAGCACGCCCTGGTCCTCTCTCCAGATTCGCTTCAGCAGGTTCATGCCTCTTCCGTAATTCTTGAGGTAGCCGCGGTTTTCCCCGCGTTTTCAGGCGGGTTCGGCGAGGACACCGGAGTTACTGGCAGGGGTCCTCGACGGTCTGGCTCGTCGCCGCCCCGGAGCGCTGCCGCGAGACGTTGGTCTCGCCCGGCTCGCACTCGCCGAAGTTGGGCGCCGGATCGTCGAAGCCGAACTCGTTGCCGATCTCCAGGCACGCGTCCGTGGTGACCGTGTAGGACTGATCGACCGAGACGACGGCCCCGGCCACGTCGCCGAGTTCGTCGATGATCGCGTCCCGTGCGGCGGAGACCCCGCCCACGATGCCGATCACCACGATCGTGATCAGCAGGACCCACTCGAAGGTGAGGACGCCCTGGTCCTCGATCCAAATGCGCTTGATAAGTGTTTTCACGTTAGGTTCCCTGTCCCGGGTCTTGGCCGTCTCGGCGAGGTGTGGCGACAAGGCGGATGAGGTCTGAAGGGGTCGGGCGGTTGAAGGTGCCCCGCGGTACGGCCGCGATCGGCCGTACCGCGGAGACGGTTTGGACAACAGGTGCCGAAAGCGGGACGAGCCCGTTTTGCGGCAGGCCTCCCGGCTTAGCCGGCGTTGCCGGCTTCGACGCAGTCGTCGACGGCGCCCTGGTCAACAGCACCAGGATCGGTGGCGCGGAATTCGCTGAGGTAAGCCTCGTCCACGAACTCCGAATCCGACGCCCCATCCTCGATGCAGTCCGGGGTCACGATTTCCCACGGAGCCAGGATGGTGTAGGACTGGTCCAGCGAGATCATCGCCTCGGCGACGTCGCCGAGCTCGGTGATCATGGCGTCGCGGACCGCGCTCAGGCCACCCACGATGCCGATGACCAGCACCGTGATCAGGAGGATCCACTCGAAGGTCAGGACACCTTCGTCCTCCTTCCACACTCGGTTCAGCAGACTCTTCACTCTGTAGCTCCTTGTGCCGTACACTACGGAACAGAACAACACTGACCGGCCCTACGCCGGACCGGCCACACCACCACGTGGTTGTGCCCGATGTGGCGGGTTTCGGGTCTGCTTGAAAAGCAACCGGCGTACCAACTCGCCTCAGTTTGTCCAAACTGTCCTTCTCGCGCATTTAGTCCATTTACAGCAGGGACTTGCGCATTCCCCCCTTTGGAATTACCGCCCAGCGAGTGGGTCGCACGTCTGTTTGGTTAAACATCGTGGCCCGGGAGGAGGGGCGCCGTGTTTCCGAATTGAAACGCCGCAGAGGATCTTCCGACGCGGAACAGCGCCGGGGCGCCAGAAGCAGGGCCGGCAACCCTCCCGTCGGCCTGGTGGCGCCATGAATTGGTCCCGCAGGAGGGAAGGAAGAGGTCGTGGCGATCGGCCCCATGCAACCTCACCGCGCGGACCCGGGAGGGTTCGAATGGGGAGCATCATGCGCACTGCAAGCGGCGCATCGATCGTCGCGACGTCGGCGGGAAGCCGGTCCGATTGCTCAGCCGCGGGTTACGTTCCGCCGGCGCAAGCCGGGAGCACTTCCCCTCGCAGCATGTCGGCGGCGGGCTCCTCGGGCCGGAACTCGGAGAGGTAGGCTTCGTCCTCGAAGGTCGAGTCGGAACCTCCGTCCTCGATACAGTCGGGGGTGACGATTTCCCACGGCTGAAGGATCGTGTACGACTGATCCAGTGCCGCCATGGCCTCTGCAACATCGCCCAGCTCGACGATCACGGCGTCCCGCACCGCGCTGAGCCCCCCTACGATACCAATCACCAGTACCGTAATCAGGAGAACCCACTCAAAGGTCAGAACGCCCTCGTCGCTTTGAACGGCCTTGAGAATCGAGCTTCTCACCCGCGTGTCCCCTTTGCTGTTTTGGCAGGCCACCTGCCCGATGCACTAGCGCGGCACGGTCTTACGGAGGACGCAATCCGCTGCACAATGCGTGCCAAACTGGATTGACATTCCACCGGGAAGTAGGGGGCGGGATGTAACGGTTCCTCGGACAGCGCCTTGCGCGCTTCCCGCCTGAAGACACTCTTAGTTGCGGGTCGCACAGGTTGCTTCACCCGTTGAACCGCGCTCCGATCCCTGAACGGAAGCGTGTATAACGGGGGAAACGTGAATTGCACCACCCATTAGGGTTGTTGCGACCGTCGATCTCACGGCCAGGCGGCTCCGCATTGCTTCTGCGCAGGAGACGGTGACCTATACCCACCGATCTGGGGTTTTACCCCGTTGGGGGGCGCATTCCTGCACGAATCCGAAAAAACCTTTGCGTCGCGCGCGCCGGGGTAGTATGATAGGAGCCACATTGAGTACAGGAGGTGCGTTCGTTACAAGATGGAGATCGCGTTGATTGCGGATCAGAGGACGCACTAGACTAAGGAGCGACGTGTCATGGCTTGCGCGCGCGATTCACGGAAGGGGCAGCATTCCGTTTGGGGACACCTTCCCGGCTTGGGGTTGGTCATGCGCCTGACGCTCGCGGTTGCCGCCGTGGCGGCGCTGGGGTTGGGTGCCGGCACTGCAACGGCCGATCCGTTCGTGCCGTTCGACGTTGTCCATGAGTTCTACGACAACGAACTTGGGGGAGCCTACCTCGCCGATGGCTGGGACTGGCTGTACGTTCCCTCGGGCGAGCGCCTCGGTCCATACGGGGGCTGGTACGATGGCGGAAGCGTGGCGGGGCAGAGTGAGCGCCATCCGGGCACGCCCGGGTTGAACTTCGAGTTCCCCGGCGGCGTCAACGACATTGGGAGTTTCATTTTTGACCAAGAGCCCAGCGGTTATGACCCGACCGTCTATCCGTACCCGCGCTTGGACCTGCCTGGCTGGAGAGATCAGGCCCAGCCGGACATCTCGGCGATCCCCAAGTCGAACGATCCTGCATACGGCCCGTACCCTCGTTACAACACAGAGAATACCCCGGTGGACTTCCTGTCCCTGCCGGGCCAGTCCGCTGGGGGCGACAACACCTACGTGGTCGTCCGCTCGGACGGAATGGCGATCGATCCCGCCGGTGACGGCGATGATTTGCTGATCCAGCAGGTCTATGAGTCGGGCGAAGGGGTAGAGACGGCGGCTGTCTCCGTGAGTCTGGTCAGCGACCCGGATACGTTCATTCCGCTGGTAACGCTCGACCCCACGGACTCGTCCTTGGCCACGACGCGTGATCCCGATTCGGACGCGTACTACCTGGTGGATTTCTTCTTGGATCTGGCCGAATACGGGATTAACGATCTGGTGTATTCCGTGAAGATCGAAGGGCTCGATCTGATCGGGCCGTCGCCGGGCTTCGATCTGGCCAGCGTGCAGGCAGCGAACCTGGTCGAGTTGAGCGACGCCATCATCCCCGAGCCCATGAGCGTAACTCTGCTGGGCCTGGGCGGGCTGGCACTTCTGGGCTACGCTTCATGCCGCAGGAAGGGGCGCGCGGGTTAGAACGCTTGTTCGCCGAGCGAGAGAGCATACGAGGGCCGGAGCGATCGCTTCGGCCCTTTTCGCTTCTGGCGCTGCCTGGCATGCCCTCGCGCGCGGCGGGCATGCCGCGGATACAGGTCACGGCGCGGCGATCCGATACAGCGCCGCCTGCGCGTCCCGATAGACCAGCCGGCATCGCGGCTCGGACGCCACGCGGCGCGCGAGTCGTGCCTGGCGCGCGGGGCTGACGGCGAGGTAATCCAGCCCGTGGCGGTCGGCGATCTGGAGCCAGTCGGCCGCGCCCGACTCCAGGCGGCGAAAGTCGTGCCACACGTCCTCGCTAGCGAGATGGACGTGCGTGTACACCAGAGGCTCGACGGCGCCGCGGGTCTTCCACACGAGATAGTCCGCCCAGTCCATGGGCGCGCCAAGCCGCCCTCGGATCCCTTGTTGCTGAAGCGATTCGGCGAGCCCCTGGGGCGTGTCCTTGGAGAGGACGTCCTCGTCGGGGCGGAGGCTGCCGGTGAGGATCGCGTGGGTCGGCGGCGCCCACCACAGCGCGGTGACCACGCAGGCGGCGGCGAGCACGGTACGCCAGCCCGCGGCCGTGGCGCCCGAGGTCGCCTCGAGCGCCTCGCGTCGATCGATCCGCCGGTGGAGCAGCCAGGCGGCGGCCGCGTGGGGCGCGGCGATCCACGGCCAGATGAGGGCCCACCACACCAGCATGCGGATGGCCGACAGGGCCAGCAGCCCGAACAGCAGGAACAGCAGAACCTCGGACGCCCACACGCGCCGCGGGCTCCATCGCAACAGCGCCCCGCTGGCCACGACGGAGATCAGCAGGAGCCAGCCGGAGAGGCTGTCGATGGTCATCGGCCGCCATTCGGAAAGGTCGGCCAGGTTGCCGTTGCCGCCGAAGGTGGCGATCTCCCACAGCAGGCGCGGCCCAACCGGATTGAGGCACGTGGCGGCGGTCGCCAGGGCCAGCGCGATCCATGCGCGGCGAAAAGGCTTGCTCGTCCACACCGCGCGAAGACCGCCGCCTGCCCGCAAGGCCTCCCACGCGAGCCCCGCCGCGTGGCAGCCAAGCGCGGCCAGCCCCATGGCGCATGAGCCGTGCAGGTTGGCCCAGATCGCGTAGAGCAGCGGCAGCCAGAGCAGCGGGGTGCGTCGCGAGGGAAGCTGGGCCATGGCCCACAGTGTGGCCGCCAGCCCCACCATTCCGAAAAGCTGCGGTCGAATGGTCCCGAGCACGGGCAGGGCGAGCACGTAGCCGGCCAGCGCGGCGACAGCCGCCCATCCGAGCGTGGCTCCGCGGCCGCGAACCGCCAGGACCAGCAGGAGCGACGTGAAGGTCACCAACACCACGTGCCCAAGCACCAGGCCTTCCAGCCCCAGCGCCCCGTGGCAACCGTAGCCGAGCACCTGGCCGAGCCAGGGCACGTTGAGGAATCCGTCGCCCGCGGCCGAGGGCCGAAACGGATCGGTCTCGGGCAGGCTGCGATGCTCGACGATCCACCGGCCGAAATTGAGGTGGCCCCACAGGTCGGTGTGGTTGAGCCGGTTGACGCTGGTGGCCAGGAAGATCGCCGAGAGCACGGCCAGGACGAGGAGCATGTCGCGGCTGATGCCGGGCAAACGGTCCATGCGGACCACCGGCTCCAGGACGATCCGCCCTCCGTTGGGCGCGCGCACATCGACGGTCGGCGGTGGGGTTGCGGTCATGGTCCCTCGACGGGTCTTCGCGGACGCCAGGAATTTGCCTTGCAGGGTCCTGCAAGGCGATCTCGTGGGGATGGTGGGCCGGAGGACGAGCTCAGTTGAGAATGCCGAGCTTCTTCATCTTGTTGTAGAGCGTCACGCGGCTGATGCCGAGCTCGCGGGCCGTGTCGGTGCGGTGGAAGTTGTTCCGCTGGAGCGACTCCTCGATGATCCGCCGTTCCACCTGGCTGACCCGCTCGTCGAGCGTCAGCATGCGGCGGCTGTCGCCGTTGCTGGTCGGCCGCGTGCCGCCAGCCGGTCGCAATGCGCTGGGCAGATCGGCCGAGCTGAGGACGCCCTCGCGGCAATACAGCACCGCGCGGCGGATGATGTTCTCCAGCTCGCGGATGTTTCCCGGCCAGTGATACTGGCGCAGAGCGGCAAGGAACTCCGGCTCGATGTGCTTCAGGTGGATCTGGTGCGCCCGGCTGTGCTCTACGGCGAATCGGCGGGCGAGATACTCAATGTCCCACGGCCGCTCGCGGAGCGGGGGGAGGTGGAAGCTGAGGGTGTTCAGGCGGTAGAACAGGTCCATGCGGAACTTCTCGGCCTTGACCAGGGCCTCCAGGTCGATGTTCGAGGCCACGATGAGCCGGGCGTTGGACGTGCGCGTGTCGTTGCTGCCCACCGGCTCGTACTCGCCCGTCTCGATGACCCGAAGGAGCTTGGCCTGCTGCTCGGGGGCCAACACGTCAATCTCGTCGAGGAGCAGGGTCCCGCGGTCGGCGGCCGCGAACTTGCCGGGCTTGTCCGAGTCGGCCCCCGTGAAGGCGCCCTTGACGTACCCGAACAGCTCGCTCTCGATCAAATCGGGCGGCAGCGCCCCGCAGGCCACGGTCAGACATCGCTGGTTGCGACGCGAGGACAACTCGTGGATCAGTCGCGCCAGGTAGGTCTTGCCGCTGCCGGTCTCGCCGATCAGCAGGACCGTTACCTCGTGCGCAGCGGCCACCTTGAGCTCGTCGAACATGTCGAACATCGAAGGGGCGAACGTCACCAGCGAGCGCGTGATGCCGCGGAGCGTGCGGTGGGGCAGTCCCGCGAAGCTGCCGAGGATCTGCGGGTCGGCCGCCAGATCGTCCTGCTCGAGAAGTCTCTCGAGATCCGGCAGGTCGAGCGGCAACGGCAGGCTGGGATGGATCGCCGTCTCGGCTTCGCGGCGCACGTCGGCGGGCAGATCCGGCTCGATCAGTCCGACGACGGCCACACCGGCCGCCATCTGCCGAACCTCGTTGAGCAGCCGTCCGACCGAGTGGCCGTTGAGGGTGCCCTTGGCCAGGTGGGCCAGAACCGCGCGGACGGGGGTGGACTTCAGGTGCGTGTGGAGGGAGTCGACACAATCCGCGGCAAGCACCCGGTACTTCCTGGCGGCTTGCGCGTGGAGCTGCTCGACCAATCCCGGACTCCGGGTAAGCACCAACAGGCTTGGATTCATTCGCGGTTGACTCTCTGGAAGCGTGGGCGAGGAATTGCCTGTGGCCTCTTTCCCGGAGCGAGCCGAAGGCCGCTTTCCAGGTCACAGCTCGCAGGGACTCGCGGAGGCCTGACTCCAATCGGGATGGCGGGCAGCGAGAGCACGCAAACATCCCATACACCCCAGACTATTCAGACGTCCCAGAATCACAAGTGTAAATCCGGGTTGGCGGCGCAAATCGAGCGTTGCATCCCTGCGTCAATCGCCGTTTGCGCCAGAAAACCCGGCTAACACGAGTGTTCGGGGGTACCCGTTAGCTCGGGGGGGTGGCCCGATTCTCGCAATCGCTGCGATCTGACTTCATCCTGCGGAGTCCCCCGGTCGATCCCCATTACGTGGCAGTGCCTGCGCTGTCCTGACGCGTAAGACCGCCATACACGCTCCGTTGATAGAGTTCCCCTCGGAAGAAGGGGGTTAATTTTCCCCGGAGGAACAGATGATGCACGGCGTCTTGTTTTCCTTGTTTCTTGTGACCGGCGCGAACCCCTACGCGGAGCCTGTGGAGCAGCCAGCCTACGTGGAGCACGTAGGCGAGGGATGCGCGTCGTGCGGCTCCCATGCGGATCCGTGTGGCCACGGATGTCGTGGCGTCGGGGTGCTCCGTGGACTGGCCTCGTGGAGTTGGGACTGGTGGGGGCCGATGCCTCAAACCTGCTATGCCCCCAGATTCGGCTGCTATCCGGGCAACAACCGGCACATGCACCGCTACCCCGCGTTCCACGGCTACTACTACCGCGAGCCTTACAACTACCGGCATTACTTCGATTACCCCTGGCACGCGCAGCCTCATGAGCCGCTGGGCTACTTCGCCTATCGGAATAACGTAAACGGCGGCGCCCCCGGCGGGGCCCAGCCGATCGAAGCGCCTCCGGTCGGGGCGGTGGATGTCCAGCCAGCTCCCGCGCCGCCGATGAGCGGGCGTTAGAGCTCCGACCGCGGGAAGACGTGCGATCCATTCCACGGGGCTTCGCGATCGATGGGATGGCGAGGCCCCCGTGAGTGCGCGGCCTGCCAATCGCCTTCTTGACAGGATCGGCGCTGCGAGGAGAATGGCGCCATTGGCAGCTTGCCGGCCCTGCAAGGATCGGTGGCGGGGCGGCCCGCTGAGTTCCTTCGAGCTCAGGGGCTCGCAATGCGAGGCTCCGCGATTGCGGCATCGGGACCACGGGGTCCCATCTCCAGCGGGAACTTGCTCGGGGGGCGCGACGGGAAGGATCGACCGCCGGCGACCCAGGTCGTGGCCACGACGGCCCCCCTCGTTTTCACCGTGTCGGTGGAAGGGCATGCGGGCCTCCCCCTTGGGGTCTTCCGGTGGCCTCCGCTGCCGATAGCAGGCAATCCGTCGGGGAAGCAGTCAGAGGGAGCCGCCCCTCGCCATGCCGATGCCTTCCGCGCTGATCGGGCTAGGCGCCAACCTCGGACCGCGTGAGGAGATGCTCCGCCGGGCCGCGGGGCGGCTCGTCGATCACCCGGCAATCCGCGTCGCGGCGCTCAGCCGGTTCTTCGAGACGCCTGCCGTGGGCGGACCTCCAGGGCAGCCCCCGTTTCTCAATGCCGCGGCCCACCTGAAGACTTCGCTTGCCCCGGAGTCCCTTCTCGATGTGCTGCACGATGTGGAGAGGGCCCTTGGGCGCGAGCGGGGCGAACACTGGGGCCCACGAGTCATCGACCTGGACCTGCTCCTCTACGACCAACTCGTTCTTCAGACCGAGCGAATCGTCCTTCCGCACCGTTGCATGGCGTGGCGGCGGTTCGTGCTGGAGCCGGCGGCGGAGGTCGCGCCGCGGATGCTTCACCCGATCCTTGGATGGACGGTCGCGGAGATGCTCGCACACCTCAACGCCACCGCGCCGTACTTGGCTCTGGCCGGACCGATCGGCGCGGGCAAGACGTCGCTGGCGCGTACGCTGGCCGATCATGCCGGAGCCACCCTGATCGAGGAGGAGGTGGACTCGGCGCGGCTCGACTGCTTCTACTGCGATCCCTCTGGCACGGCCTGGGAGATGGAGATAGAATTCCTTCGTCAGCGGGGCGACCTCCTCTCCCGGGAGAGGATCTGCTGGCAGTCGGGCTCGCTGGTGACCAGCGACTTCTGGTTCGAGCAGTCCCTGGCCTTCGCCGCGGTGTGGCTCCCGACCGAGCGCTTGAAGGCGTTTCGCCGGGCATGGGAGGAGGTCCAAGCCAGCGTCGTGCGTCCCAGGCTGGTCGTGCTGCTGGACGCCCCCGTGGACCTGCTCGTGGAGCGCATTCGCCGCCGCGGGCGCGGCGGCGAGCTGGCGCTGTCGCTCGCCACGCTCGAGCGGATTCGCCAGGCGATCCTCCGGCGCGCGACGCGACGCGGAGTCGGCCCGGTCCTCCGCTTGACCTGCGAGAGCCGGCAGTCGATTCTCGGGGAGGTCCTCGCCGCGGCTGCGGCGATGTTGTGAAGCGGAATACGTGCCGCTTTCGAAACCGCCTCGGCCCAGCGTCCCGCGCCGGCCGACGTTGACCCCAAAGGAAGATATGCCACAAGAGAAGCAGGCCGGCATGGTGGTCCTGACGGAGGTAGGCCGGCTCCGCGAGGTGGTGGCGGCCGCGCGCGGCCAGGGCAAGCGGATCGGTCTCGTGCCGACCATGGGGGCCTTGCACGAAGGGCACCTGAGCCTGGTTCGGGCCTCGAAGGCCGAGTGCGGCCTGTCGGTCGTTTCGATCTACGTGAACCCCACGCAGTTCGGCCCTTCCGAAGACCTCGACCGCTACCCGCGCAACCTGGAGTCGGACCTCGATCAGCTTCGCGGCTGCGGTGCCGAGGTGGCCTTCGTTCCGTCCAACCAGACCATGTACCCGGAGGGCTGCTCCACCTGGGTGGAGCCGGGCGAAGTCGCCGGGCCCTGGGAAGGGGAGTGCCGGCCGGGGCATTTCCGCGGCGTGGCCACCGTGGTGCTGAAGCTGCTGAACATGGTCCAACCGGACGTGGCCTACTTCGGGCAAAAGGACTACCAGCAGGCCCGCGTGGTTCGGAAGATGGTCGACGACCTGAACGTGCCTGTCGCGATTCACACCTGCCCCACGGTCCGCGAGCCGGACGGGCTGGCGATGAGCTCGCGCAACCGATACCTGGATTCCGACGCACGGCAGAAGGCGCTCGTGCTATGGCGGTCGCTCTGCGTTGCGCGGGAGACGGCCGCCCGCGGCGAGCGCGACGCGGCGACGATCGTCGCGCGGATGCGGAAGACCATTCTCGCGGCCGAGGGAGCCTCGATCGACTATGCGGCCCTGGCCGATCCGGAGACGCTGGCCCCGGTCGTCCGCGTGGATCACCCCGCAGTAGCGCTTGTGGCCGTGAACATCGACGGCACGCGCCTGATCGACAACCTGGTGATCGCGCCCCCTTGAATCGACCCCGCCCAACGGAACACCCTGTACCATGCACTCGACGCTCTTCCACATCCCGCCGGAGGTCGGCGGTTATCCGCTTTTCGGTTTCGGTCTGCTGCTGGCCGTTTGGGCCGCGTTGAGCGTGGGGTTCCTCGTCTGGCTCGGACTGCGCCAGGGATGGACCGGCGATACGCTGAGCTACGTCCCGCTTCTGCTCCTTGTCGGTGCGGCGATCGCGTTCCTGCTGCCGGCGCTGAGCGAAGAGGAGGGGCTCCCCATCCGCAGCTACGGGTTGATGATGCTGCTGGGAGTGACCGCGGGGGTGACCCTGGCGGCCTGGCGGGCCCAGCGCGCCGGCATCCACCCCGACGTGATCTTCAACCTCGCGTTCTGGATGTTCATCCCGGGGATCGTCGGGGCCCGCCTGTTCTTCGTCATCGAGTACTGGGACACCTTCCTCCGCCCCGTGCCCGGCGCGCCCGAGCTGGGACCGACGCTGCGGGCGATCGTCAACGTGGCCCAGGGCGGACTGGTGGTATACGGCTCGGTCGTCGGCGGGATGCTCGGCCTCGTGATCTTCGTGCGGCTCAACCGCCTTCCTCTTCTGGCTATGGCCGACCTGATCACCCCAAGCATGGTGCTCGGCCTGGCCCTGGGGCGGATCGGCTGCCTCTTGAACGGCTGCTGCTACGGCGGGCTGTGCGACCTGCCCTGGGCCGTGACCTTCCCGGCCGGCAGTCCGCCGTACGAGAGCCAGGTCGATCGGGGCTACTTCTACGGCTTTCAGCTCAACGGCAACCCGGAGTCCGAGCCGGTCGTCCTCGCGGTCCTTCACGGCTCCGCGGCGCACGAGGCCGGCCTGCGCCAGGGGGACCGCATCGAGGAGATCAACGGCTTCGAAGTGGATTCCTCGGGCGACGCCCAGGCGGTGGTTGCGGCGTCGTTCGAGAACGAGGCACCGCTGCTCGTCGAGGTGGCCGACCGCGGCCTGGTGGAGATTGCCGCCGTGGAGATTCCCCCGCGAAGTCTGCGCGTCCATCCGGCCCAGCTCTACTCCGCGATCCACGCGCTGCTGCTGTGCCTCTTCCTTCTGGCCTACGATCCGTATTGCCGCCGCGACGGGCAGCTCTTCGCCACGCTGCTGACGATCTATCCCATCTCCCGTTTTCTGTTGGAGATCATCCGCACGGACGAGGCCGCCATGTGGAGCACGGGCTTGAGCATCTCGCAGAACGTGAGCATTCTGCTTCTGGCCGGCATCGCCATATTGTGGGTCTATGTGCTCAGTCGGCCGCCGCGCCGGATGTTGTACGCTCGAGGCTGAGGTCTCCCATCACAACCCGAACCGCAAGGGGCGCAGGCGAGGCCAGTCGCGTCCCTCGCTGACGCTTCGGGTTTCGGTGTTGCCGCCCGGTGTTTGACGTTCTCCGGCCGCGCGAAATACAATGGCGGCCGCACACGCCCCCTTCCTCCATGCTCCCGCCCGATACGGAGGCCTTCTCATGCCCGCCCGCCTGCCAGCGCCGACGCGATCCGGCCTGCCTCTCCTGACGATAGCGCTGATCCTCGTCGGAGCGCTTGACGTGCTCGCCGAGGGCCCGATCGTGCCCAACGCGGAGTTCCGCGAGGGCGACGAGGCGCCGGCCGGCTGGACGCTCATCGGCGAGGGAGGACGCTGGGTCGGGAAGGAGTCCCTCCAGATTGCCGGCGACGGGCGGGGCTCGTCCCACTGGCGATGCGACGTTGGCCTCACGCCCGGCCGGCTCTATCGCTTCGAATTCCGCGCCCGAGGCTCGATCTCCGGCGGCTGCGTGGTCTCGGGCCCGAGCTTCGCGAACCGCGACCACCGTGGCCTTTCGGACGCGTGGCAGTGGTTCGGCCACGTGTTCCGCGCCCCAGACAACATGGAAAGGGCCCACCTGCGACTCGGGATCTGGGAGGCCAAGGGCAAGGTGCAGTTCGACGCGGTGCGCATCCGGCCCGTGCTGCCGGTCCACACGCGCGTGGACGCCGGAGGACTGGTTTTCGGCGAAGGCGAGACGATTCGCGATGGGCGATACGCGTTTCGGGGCACGTTCGGCCACGAGGGAAGCAACCACCACCGCGTGCTCCAGGCGGCGACGGCCGGGTTCAACAGCGACCGCTGGTGTTTGTCTGGCGACGACCAGGTGACGTACCGTTTTCAGGTGCCGAAGCGCCAAGTCACTTCGGGGCAGCTTGCATTCAACGTCAACTACCACACGCGCGGGGCCTGCGCGGCCGAGGTGAGCACCGACGGCCGGAAGTGGCGCAAGGTCGCATCCCTGGACAAGGTCGGCGCGGCCGAGGCGGCGGTTCCGCCCGACATGCTCCCCGCCGAAGCGCTCTGGCTGCGTTTGCGCGGCGCGGACGCAAGAAGCAGCTTCCAGGTGAACCAAATCACCTTCGAAGGGGCGCTCGACCGACCCCCGCCCGACGCGGCCGGGGCCACTTCCTACGCCGAGGTGCAGGCCGCCGGTGCGATCGCTGTGGAGCGCGTCGAGTTGCGGGACGACTCGTCGGGCGAGCCTCGCTTCGTCGTGCACGCGAGAAACACCGGCCGCAAGCCGGTGCGGGTCGCGCTCGGCGCCGAAGTGACTCGGGACGGCCGGTCGCAGCCGATGGCTTCCATCGAGCCGCGCGACGTGGCCCCGGGCGGGACTGCTTCGCTGGAGATTCCCACGCCTCGCTCCGCGGGCGAGCATCTGGTCGGGCTGACGCTCAAGGCCGACGGCGTCGAGCCGACCGTGCTCAACGTGCGATACGCCGTGGCCGAGTTCTATCGCGCGGACTACGGGCAGCACGTGCACACGACGGACCGGGCGACGGTGTGGTGGTGCGAGGCCGGATGGAAGGTGCCGCGCAGCCGTCCGGCTCCCGAACCTGGCGCCGCCGGGCCGCGCACCGCCGCCTACGGGGAGGCCTGCCGCAACGATCGCGAGGCGGTCCAGGTCGTCGTTCGTGCGCACGAGGAGCTTAAGGGGCTGACGGCCTCGGTCTCGCCGCTCTCCGGTCCCGGCGGCGCGACGATCCCCGCGGAGCGAGTGAAACTGTCGTACGTGTATTATCACTACGTGCACACGCCGACCGACAAGACGGGCGTGCGCGACTGGTGGCCCGACGCCCTTCCGCCATGGGATCGGCCCATCGACGTGCCGGCCGGCCAGAACCAGCCCCTGTGGGTCCTGGTCCATGTCCCCAGGGAGGCCGCGCCGGGCGACTACTCGGGCACGATCCGGCTCGCGGCCGAGGGGTTTGAAGCCGAGGTGCCCTTGAACCTTCACGTCTGGGACTTCGCCCTTCCCGACCGCAACCACCTGGAGACGGCGTTCGGCCTCTCGCCGAGTACCGTCTTCCGCTACCACCAGCTCAAGACCGAGGCGGACAAGCGCAAGGTGCTCGACCTGTACTTCCAGAGTTTCGCCGAGCACCGCATCAGCCCGTACGATCCGGCCCCGCTCGATCGGATCCGCGTGAAGTGGCTGCCCGAGGCCGACCCGCCGAGGGCCGAGGTCGATTTCTCGGCGTTCGATCCGGTCATGGAACGCGCGATCGCCAGGTACCACTTCACGGGTTTTCGCCTTCCGATCCAGGGGATGGGCGGTGGCACCTTCCACCGCCGCTACGAGCCGAAGATCGGCAGCTACGGCGAAGACACGCCCGAGTACCAGGCCATGTTCTCCAGCTACGTCGGTCAGCTCGAGGACCACTTCCGCGCCAAGGGCTGGCTCTGGATGCCTTACATCTACTGGTTCGACGAGCCGGCGCCCAAGGACTACGAGTTCGTCACCCGCGGCTTCGAGCGTCTCAGGAAATATGCCCCCAATCTGCGGCGCATGCTCACCGAGGAGCCCGGCGAGGAGCTCAAGGCCCCGGTCGATATCTGGTGCCCAGTGAGCTTCAACTACGACCACGAGACTGCGGAAAGGCGTCGGGCCAGGGGCGAGGAGTTCTGGTGGTACGTCTGCTGCGGTCCCAAGGCCCCCTACTGCACGCTGTTCATCGACCACGCGGCCACGGAGCTCCGCGTCTGGCACTGGCAGACCTGGCAGCGCAAGATCGCCGGCACGCTCGTGTGGAGCACGAACTACTGGACGAGCAGCGCCGCCTTTCCCGAGTCGTGGCAGAATCCCTACGAGGACCCGATGGGCTACGTCAGCGGCTACTCCACGCCGAAGGGAGTGAAGCGCCACTGGGGCAACGGCGACGGCCGGTTCCTGTATCCCCCGCTGGCCGCCGCGGTGCCCGGCAAGTCGGGGCCCGATCCGGTGATCGCCCCGCCGGTCTCCAGCATTCGCTGGGAGATGCTTCGCGAGGGCGTGGAGGACTACGAATACCTGTGGCTGCTCCGCGATCGGATCGCCAAGCGCCGGGGCGACCTCTCGGCCAAGGAAGCCAGACACTACGAGTCGCTGCTCGTGGTGCCCGACGCGATCACCAAGGACATGACCACGTTCACGACCGATCCCCGCCCGATTCACTCCCGCCGCGCGGCGATCGCCCGGGCCATCGAGGAGCTTTCACGGTAGCAGGCGTGTTCTCCGAATGCCGCTCGCTTCCTCGTTCTCCCGGTCCACTTGGGAACCAGTTGACAACGAAGTCCCCTTCTCCGATGAGATCCCCGCCATGAGACGCCCTCTCCTGCTGCTGACCAGCCTCGCCATTTTCCTCGTCCCGGTAGGGGCGCCTGCCTACGAACCGCCTGTCGATACCGCCGGGCCGCTCACGGTGCGGATCGTGGGCCCCGAGGACGTTACGGAGACCGACGTGCCGCAGCCGGTGCGCGTGGTGATGGAGAACAAGGGCGAAGCGACCGTGAAGGGAACCCTGCGGCTGGGCGTCATTGACCGCTGGACCTGCGAGCCGGCCGAGGCCGTGGCGTTCACCGTCGAGGGGGGCCAAGAGGCGGAACTGTCGTTCCGCGTCACGGCCGGCGAGGGGACCTATTCGGCCCACTATCCGATCCACGCCTATGCACGTTTCAAGCACGAGGGGAAAGACCTCGCCGCGCACCCCATCCTGATCCTCCAGGCCAGATTGCCGCGCACGCCGCGGAGGCGATCCATCGCGTGGAGGCCGGCCGATGTCCCGGAGCCGGGAGCCTTGGCCCTGTGGCAGTTGCCAGCCTGGCGGGGCGCGTATCAGGTATTCGGCGACAAGCCCCACGTGATGCCCATCGCTTGGCAAGGCGGCGACGAGCGGACTGGCACGAGCGTGCAGATTACCGCGGAGAGCCTCGACGGCCAGCGGCGCAGCGCGGTGTCGATCCATCCCCCATGGCGGGGCGGCAAGGCTGGTACGGCGGCAATCGAGTTTCCCCTGAGGCTCCCCAAGACCACGCCGCTGAAGCTCACCTTCGCGCTGGGGCAGACGGCCGACGGCCAGAGCGACGGGCTGACGTTCCGCGTGGGCGCCGTGCCTTTCGACTCCCCCGCAGGCGAGCTCGGCACGGTGCTGTTCGAGAAGACCACCGTGGCCAAGTCATGGCAGCCGTGCGAGGTCGACCTCAGCAAGCTGGCGGGCCAAGCGGTGGTCTTGCAGCTCGAATCGCACCCCGGGCCGAAGAACAACACCGGCTGGGACCGCTCGTTCTGGGCAGAGCCGACGCTCCGATGCGGATCGCCGCCCGAGCCGGGGGCGTTTCCTCCGGCCGGCGAGTCGGGCTCGCGTCTGCTCGGCGAGGCGACCTGCGGCGATGGAGAGTACGAGGTTCACGTGTGGCCGGGTCAGCGGGGCCTGCTAGACGCGGCCGTGGGTTTCAAGAGTGGATCCGATCGGCTCTTCTTTCGCGGTTTCGAAGCGCGCGTGTTGGGAGCGCGGCTCGACGATCCCCACTCACCCCTCCTGCTGCGTGAGGTGAAGGAGGAGCCCTCCAAGGACCGCGGTCTGCAGATGCGACATCGCTTCGAAAGCCACCTGGGCCACTTCGACCTGCTCGTGCGGCTCTGGCTTGACCAAGGCGTACTCCGTGCGAAGCTGTGGCTCGAAAACACGCCGAAGCCTACGCCCTGGCAGGTCGTGTTCCTGGAAGATGCCGCGCCCGGCCCGTGGAGCCGCACGGTCTCGGCCGTTTACGCGGGGCACGGCAACGTGATCCGAGGGCCCGGGCCGTTCCGGCTGAGCTTCGACGGCCACCGGATGGCCACGTCGTTCGTGGGACTCGAATTCGACGAGAAGCTGGCCTTGCTCCAGGCGGTCGATCTCCCGCCCTCGCATCTTGCCGTCGCGCCCGGCCAGCGGCATTACGCCATGCATTGCGAGAACGCCCCCACCTTCACCTTCATCCCGGCAACGGGCGTGTGGGAGGCGGTCAAGGCCTATCGCCGCACCAACGGTCTTCAGGCCGCCGGCGGAGTGAAGCGGGCGGCCGGCCGGTTCGTGTTCGACCTGTGGGGCGGCCGCTACGGCCCGAGCGCCGGTGCCCTGGAGAGGGCGTTCCGTTACGGGCTGACCGACAGCATGGTCATCTGGCACAACTGGCAGCGATGGGGCTACGACTACCGGCTCCCGGAGATCTACCCGCCCAATCCCCGCTGGGGCGCGCTTGGGGAGATGCGGCGGCTGATCTCGGTCTGCAAGGAGGCCGGCGTGCCGTTCGCCCTGCACGACAACTACATCGACTTCTACCCCGACGCCGAAGGGTTCTCCTATGAGAGGAACATCGCCTTCCACGCCGACGGCAGGCCGGTCCAGGCGTGGCTGAACGAAGGGCGCGACGCCCGGTCGTACCGCTACCGCTCCGACCGCGTGGAGCCGTACCTCAAGGCGAACCTCGAGACCATCCAGCGCGAGCTTGCCCCCACGGCCTATTTCATCGACGTGTGGAGCAGCATCGGCCCGTATCACTACTGGACCGCGGACGGACGGTTATTCACGCGCAAGTCCAGCCGCGACGCCTGGGGCCGGCACTTCGCCTGGATCAGGGGCCTGCTAGGGGGCGACGCCCCGCAGATCTCCGAGAGCGGCCACGACCAGCTCATCGGCTGGCTCGACGGGGCGCAGACGAACCACCTCCGGGTCGGGCCGCCGGTGGGCGAGGGGCGCTACCGCTGGGCCGTGTGGAACTGGGAGTGCGAGGACGCCGAGCGCGTACCGTGGTTCGACGCCGCGCACCACGACCGCTTCGTGCTCCACGGGGCCGGTTACTCCGCGCGCTACGAGGGCGGGCTCGACCGCCGCCTGCACGGCATCTACAGCGACGACTACATCTGCACCGAGGTGCTCACGGGACATCCGGGCATGGTGCCTTCGCCGTTCGGCCGCGACGTCGTCCGCAAGTACTGGCTCACGTCGAGTCTCGCGCGGGCCTTGGCCCTGAAGCAGATCGAGACGGTCGCGTTCGTCGGCGATGACATCCACCGGCAGCACGTCGTGTGGTCCGGCGGCGGCCACGTGTGGGTCAACCGCGGCGAGAGCGACTGGGATGTCGAAGGCGCCGTCTTACCGCGATACGGGTTCCTTGCGCGCGTCCCGATCCAGGGCGGTGTGGTTGAGGCCTCGATCGCGCGCCGCGACGGCCTGATCGTGGAGACGGCACGATCGCCCCACACGCTCTACGTCAACGGCCGGCAGGTGATGGGCGGGCCGCGGGCGATCCGCCCTTCGGTTGGTGCCTTCCGCGCGGTCGGCCAGCGCGGCTTCGAGATGGACCTTGCCTGGCAGGCCGACGCCCCGATTCCAGCCGGCTACCGCCCGTTCCTTCACTTCTGCGACGCCGAGGGAGAGATCGTGTTCCAGGCCGGACACCGCCCGGGTCACTTCGAGAAGCCGGCGCAGGGCGAGATCGAGGCCAAGGTGACCGGCGAGGTTCCCGCCGGCGCCAAGTCGGGTACCGAGTACGCGCTTCGCGCCGGACTCTACAATCCAGAAGGCGGCGAGCGCCTGTGGCTGTCCGGTCCGGACGACGGGGGCCGGCGCATCCGGCTGGGGACGCTCCGCGTGGAGGGCGAGGGCGAGAAGGGCGCGCGCCTGTCGTGGTCGACGTTCGAAGCGGGCCCCGATCCCCTGCTTGCCCGGCAGAACCCGAAGGCGAAGCCGGTCGATTTCGGCCCCGTCGTGACGTGCGGGGCCGTGCGGATCACGCGGGACGGCAATGCCGTGTTGGTCACGCCTCTGCCGGAGGGCGACAAGCCCTGTCGGGTCGTGATCCGCTGGGACAAGCTCCGGTGGAAAGCGCCCCTGCCCGCCGAGGTGGAGGTCCTCGACGAGCAGGGCAAGGTGACGGCGCGGCAGCCGGTTCGCCTCGACAACGAGCAGGTGCAGCTCGATTGCGATCCTGGGGTGTTCTCCTATCGGCTTCGGTAGCAACCATACTCCGTGTTCCGTCCGCTTCCGTTCCCGTCCCTCGTTCCCACGCTCCGCGTAAGAACGCACCTCCCGACGCTGCGCGTCGGCGGACGGCCGAGGTCGCGCGGTCCCCACGCCGCGCGTGGAAACCAGATGCCAGAAGACGCGGACGGCACTGCGGAGAATGCCTGCTGCTATTCCAGCGGAACGTAGATCTCCGTGACCAGCTCCTCCGGCGGAGTCGTGTTGGGGTCTTTGCGGTAGATCTCGAAGCAGGGCTGCGAGCGGAGCTCCCGCCCGCAGTTGGGGACCCACTCGCGGAAGATCTTGCGGTAGGTCTCCTTCAGGCCGTCGTACGGCCCGAGGTGCGTCACCACGGCGTAGTCGCCGCCGGCGATGTCCTGCACGCCGACCTCGCCGGCCGGCTGAAAGTCGTCGCCCACGGTGATGCAGGCGTCGTAGCGCAGCTTCTCGGGCGGGGTCACGTCGGGATCGTCGTACGAGATGCCGATCGCCAGGGTGTCGGGGCGCATGTACCCTTTCGGCCCGGCATAGCCGCACAGCGTGCCCCAGGCGCTTCCGCACTGATCGTAGGGTCCCATGTGGCGCACGAAGGCCACGCGGATCGGCTCCAGGTTCTTGATCTCCACCTCCACGGTCACTTCTCCTTGGTAAGGGTTGAGGGAAACCTGTCCGCGCCGCGCCTTGGGGCGCCCGGGGGCGCACTGGCCGAACGGGCCGCTGCGGCGGTACTCGCTGGGCGAGGCCCCGAAGGCGGCGCGGAACGCTCGCGTGAAGGACTCGTGGGTCTCGTACCCGGCCTCCAGCGCGATCCGCGTCACCGGCCTCTCGGTGTAGAGGAGATGCTGCGCGGCGCGGTCGAGGCGAACCCGGCGCACGTGCTCGCCCAGCGACTCGCCCACGATGCCGCGGAAGATGCGGTGGAAATGGTAGGGCGAGAAGTGGGCCCCCCGAGCGAGCTCTTCCAGCGTAAGCGGCTCGTCGAGATGCTCCTGGATATGGACCAGGACTCTCAGGATCCGCTGCCGATAGGTCTCGCGCGTGGTGCTGCGCATGGCACGTCTCCTTCACACCGGGTGATTCTAGGGGGCCGGCCGCCCAACACGCTTGACATTTCTTGCGGACTTCGGGGAAAGGGCTTGGCGGGGCCGCCAGCCACGGGGCTACCACCGCCGCAGGCGGCAACCGAGCTCGCCGAGGAGCCGATCGTTCGGGCAGATTTGCAGGATCACGCTCTCGGAGTCCGTGCCGGGCAGGGGATACGCCTTGAGCTTGCGGAGGGCCAGGTTCGCCAGCAGGCCGAAATGCCGGACTTCGCCGCGTTCCTCGACCCAGGCCGGCCCCTTGACCAGCAGCATGCGGTCGAACGCCTGCCACCGCGGCTGGAACCACTCGAGGAGCTTCTTCAGCCTGGCCACGGCACGGACGACCAGCGTGTTGAACGGCCGGGACGCCAGGAGATCCTCGGCCCGTCCGTGGTGAACCGGCAAGGAGAGGCCGGTCCGGTCCACGATGTCGGCCGTGGCCCGCGCCTTCTTGCCGACCGACTCCGAAAGCCACACCTCCAGGTCGGGGCGCACGATGGCCAGGATCGCGCCGGGCATGCCGGCGCCAGTCCCCACGTCGAGCACGCGCTCGCCGGTCTGAAGCAACTCGGCCAGGGCGAGACCATCGACCACGTCCCGGCCGACGAACCTCTCGTAGTCGGTGTGCCGGGTGAGATTAAGCTTCCGGTTCCACTCCCAGACGAGCGCGCAGAAGCGGTCGAGCCGCTCGACCTGGTCGGGCGGAAGCTCAAGACCGTGCCGCTTGAGGGCGGCGTTGAGCGTGTTGTCCATGCTTCTTTATCCCAGCCGAGACACACGCCGCCTGAGAGACCACATCGAGAGGCGCCCGCCTCCCTCGGGATTGCACGTCGGGAGGGACCGGGTTAGCATGACTCCCATGGGCCGGCGTTTCCGGGCCATGCCACCCAACGCCGAAGGACCTGGCTGCAAGTGGCCATTGGACTCACGGTCCCCGCGTTCGTCAAGAGCACGTTGTGTGGCGGCCTTCGCGAGCAATGGGGCAATGAAGCGCGACGCCCGGTGAGACGATCATCGGATGTAGGCACTCGATCTCCGATCGCAATGTACGACTCGACTATCTCCTGACGACGAATGCGCGGGACTCCGACGATGTCTGCGGGCGCAGCAGAGTCCATGTCCTGCAGCCGCCTTCGCCCTGACCGGTTGGTGATCCGATGACCAGGCACGTAGCTGCATTCCGGCACTGGTGCGGCCCCATCCGTGCTCCCACCTCCGATTCCTGACTCCTGCCTCCCAGCCCCCTGCTATTCCGGAGAACTCTACCATGCTGCGCAAGACGACCCGACGTGACGTACTGAAGGCATCCACGGCGGCCGGTGCCGGCGCGCTCCTCTCGCTCGGCCGCGTGTGGGCCCAGGGCGATTCTCCCAGCGAAAAGCTCGACGTGGCCTGCATCGGTATCGGCGGCCGCGGCCGCGGCAATGTCAGCGGGGTGGACTCGGCGGGCGCGAACTTCGTCGCCATGTGCGACGTGGACGAGAAGCACGCCGCCAAGACCTTCGAGAAGTATCCGCAGGCGGAAAAGTTCAAGGACTTCCGCAAGATGCTCGACAAGATCGGCTCCAAGGTCCAGGCCGTCGTGGTCAGCACGCCCGACCATACCCACGCCCCGGCCGCGGCCATGGCCCTGCGACTGGGCAAGCACGTCTACTGCGAGAAGCCGCTGACGCGCACCGTCCACGAGGCCCGCACGCTCACCAAGCTGGCCGTCGAGAACAAGCTCGTTACCCAGCTCGGCACGCAGATCCACGCGGGCGACAACTACCGCCGCGTCGTGGAGCTGGTTCAAGGCGGTGCCATCGGTCCGGTGGCCGAGGTCCACGTGTGGAACCCGGCGCGATACAGCATGGGCGACCGCCCCACCGACACCCCGCCCGTCCCCGAGGGACTGGACTGGGACCTCTGGCTCGGCCCGGCGCCCTACCGCCCCTATCACTCGGCCTATTGTCCCTTCAGGTGGCGCTGCTGGTGGGATTTTGCCACGGGCGGACTGGGCGATTTCTACTGCCACTACTCGGACCTGCCGTTCTGGGCCCTGGACTTGAAGTACCCCACGCGCGTGGCGGCCGAGGGCTCGCAGCCGGTGCATCCGGAGAGCTGTCACCAATGGGTCATCGTCCGCTACGACTTCCCTGCGCGGGGCAAGCGGCCGCCGGTCCGGCTCACCTGGTACGACGGCGGCAAGCAGCCCGACTACGATGAGCTCGACAAGAAGCTCGCCGCGATGACGGGGATCCAAGAGCCCGTCCCGCGGCAGAAGCAGGGCATCCTATTCGTCGGTACGACCGGCATGCTCTTGGCCGACTACTCGCACCGCTACCTGCTGCCCAAGAAGAAGTACGCCGACTTCAAGCCCCCGGAGCCGACCATCCCCAACTCGATCGGTCATCACAAGGAATGGGTCGAAGCCTGCAAGTCGGGCGGGCCCACGACCTGCAACTTCGCCTACTCCGGGCCGCTCACCGAGGCAGCCCTGCTGGGCGCCGTGTCCTACCGCGTCGGGTCGCCTCTGGAGTGGGACGCGGAGAACCTCAAGGCAGCCAATTGCCCCGAGGCCGAGAGGTTCCTCCGCCGCGAGTATCGCAAGGGGTGGACGCTGTGAGGGGAAATGGCGAATGATGAATAGCGGATGACGAAGCGGGGGGAGGACGCGTCGGGCGTGCTCCTTCCACTTCGTACTCGCCGGTCCCCTTCCCCGCAATGCTCGAACGCGAAGAGTACATCGAACAGGCTTACTTCTTCCGCGCCCTGCGCGAGCGGATGCAGCAAGGGGTGTCGACGCAGGACCTCCTCGCCTCGGTGCGCCTGGAGGTCCTCGCCACCACCAAACTGCCGATGGCCATCGACTTCATGGCCTCCGAGCTGCGGCACACGGGCGCGTTCGGCCCGGCCATGGCCCGGCTGGCGCACTACTTCACGCCCTTCCAGGCCTACGTGATCGGCGAGGCCGAGCGCGAAGAAGGCCGGTTCGATTTCCGCGTCGGCCTGGAGATCCTCCAGCGCGAGGCCGATTACCGGGCGAAAGGCGCTTCGCCCCAAGGCTGCTTCCTTTACCAGTTCGAGGCCATCTGCCGCAACCGGCTGGGCTACGACCCGGGCCTGGAGGCAATCTCCCGCGACCCCGTGTTCGACGAGGGCTGGCGCGCGTGGATCCTCACCGTCCGGCGCCAGGTGGGCATCGTCGATTTCGCCGACATGGTGTATGTCCGCAGCCAGGAGTACGTCAAGCGCCAGGGCGACC
Organism: uncultured Pirellulales bacterium; assembly: GCA_964434165.1. Classification (GTDB taxonomy): domain Bacteria; phylum Planctomycetota; class Planctomycetia; order Pirellulales; family Thermoguttaceae; genus CAYSUS01. The sequence goes on along the minus strand of CAYSUS010000007.1, from coordinate 5,581 downwards.
CGGGCCGGCCGATCCTGTTCGGCGAGAAAGAGGGCCGCATCGCCCTGGCCAATCGCCGGAAGGACCCGCTCTATCTCTTCTCCGCCCTGTCACGCCAGCTCGGCTACCCCTCGGTCCCCAGACCCCGGCCCGCGGAGACGACGCAGAACCTCGTCCCCCTGCTGCTTCGCCGCGTGGACCGGCTGGAGATGCGGATCAAGCTCCTGGAGGAAGAACTCCGCGGGGGGATCAACCTGTCGCGGTTCTATGGCAAGGGAAGGCCAGGCGGATCGGGGGGGGCGGCGGCCGATTGAAGCCCGCCGACGAACCACGACCGTCGCGCGAAGCCCCCTCCGCCGAACAGGAGCCGAGGCAGAGAATCGATCACGGCAGCGGTCTTCTATTCCCTCGCGTCTCCGCGCAGCGTGAGCGGTAATGCTCGTGCCCCGCACGAGTTGGGAAATCCTGCGGATCGGGCTGAATGCCAATCTTACCAATGTCGATTCACAAAGTAGTTTAAGACTGGTACAATTGGCAAAAATACAAGCCCGGGCTGACTCCCGCCGGAGGGTCGCCCGATTTCCGCAATGTCCAACCCCACCGCCGCAATGACCTCCCACGGCCCGGAGACCAGCGTTTCCGATCCGCCCGTCGATCACGCCCCCGAGAAGCTCGCCGCCGCCACGGTCCGTTTCTGCGGCGATTCGGGCGACGGCATGCAACTGGCCGGGAGCCAGCTGACCAGCACCTCGGCCCTGGCCGGTAACGACGTGGCCACGTTCCCCGACTACCCGGCCGAGATCCGCGCTCCGCGCGGCACGCGGGCCGGGGTGAGCGGCTTCCAGATCCATTTCGCCAGCCGCGACATCTTCACGCCGGGCGACGCCGTCGACGCCCTCGTGGCGATGAATCCGGCCGCGCTGGCCACCAACCTTTCCGACCTGGTCCCGGGCGGGATCCTCGTCGTCGATGCCAACAGCTTCGCCAAGCGCGACCTGGACCTGGCCGGCTACCAGGCCAATCCCCTGGAAGACGGAAGCCTCGACGGCTACCGCCTGTTCCAGGTCGAGATGACCCGGCTGACGCGCCTGGCCGTGGACGGCCTGGGCCTGAGCAACAAGGAGGCCGACCGCTGCCGCAACTTCTATGCCATGGGGCTGGTGTATTGGCTTTATGACCGGTCGCTCGAGCCCACGCTGCGGTACATCGAGGACAAGTTCGGCCGGCGGCCCTCGGTGGCCGAGGCCAACCGCCGGGCGCTTCGGGCCGGCTACCACTACGGCGAGACCACCGAGTCCTTTGCCAGCCGCTTCTCGGTCGATCCGGCGCGGCTCCCGCCCGGCACGTATCGCAACGTCACCGGCAACCAGGCCCTGGGCTGGGGGCTGATGGCCGCGTCGAAACTCAGCGGCTGCGATCTGTTCTACGCCACGTATCCCATCACCCCGGCCAGCGACATCCTCCACGAGCTCTCCAAGCGCAAGAGCTTCGGCGTGAGGACTTTCCAGGCCGAAGACGAGATCGCCGCGGTCACCTCCGTGATCGGGGCGTCGTTCGGCGGGGCGATGGGAGTCACGGCCACCAGCGGTCCCGGGATGTCGCTGAAGGCCGAGGCCCTGGGACTGGCTGTGATGACCGAGCTGCCGCTGGTGGTAATCAACGTGCAGCGGGCCGGGCCCAGCACGGGCATGCCCACCAAGACCGAGCAGGCCGATCTTCTCCAGGGGTTGTACGGGCGGCACGGCGAGTGCCCGATGCCGGTCCTCGCCCCGAAGAGCCCGGCCGACTGCTTCGACACGGCCTGCGAGGCATGGCGCATCGCGGTGCGCTCGATGACGCCGGTTCTCGTGCTCAGCGACGCCTACCTGGCCAACGGGTCGGAGCCGTGGCGGATTCCGCGCGTGAAGGACTTGCCGCCGATCCCCGTCGCGCACCCGCGGCCCGGCGTCAACGGCGACGTCTTCCATCCCTATGCGCGGGACGAGCGCCTGGCGCGTCCCTGGGCCCTGCCGGGCACCCCGCGTCTGATGCACCGCCTGGGAGGACTGGAGAAACAGGACGTCACCGGCGACGTGAGCTACGCCCCGGAGAACCATGAGCGGATGATCGAGTTTCGGGCGAGGAAGGTCGCGGCGATCGCCCGCGACATCCCGCCGCAAGCCGTCGAGGGCCCGGACCGCGGCCGCGTCCTCGTCATCGGCTGGGGCGGCACGTACGGCGCGCTGGCCACGGCCGTACGGCGACTGTGGCAGCGCGGGGCCGAGGTGGCCCACGCCCACCTTCGCTACTTGAATCCCCTGCCGGCCAACCTCGGCGAGGTCCTCCGCCGCTACGACCGCGTCCTGATCGCGGAGCTCAACCGGGGCCAGTTGCGCGGCATCCTGCGGGCGGAGTTTCTCGTGGATGCCGTCGGGCTGAACAAGGTCTCGGGGCGCCCCTTCGCCGTGGCCGAGGTTGAGGCAGCCGTCGAAAGCCTTCTGGAAGAGGAGAGACCATGAGCCCTGCCGCGCCGGTGCAGGCCGACAAGCCCAAGGCCAAGGATTATGCCAGCGACCAGGACGTGCGATGGTGCCCCGGATGCGGCGACTACGCCATCCTGGCGCAGATGAAGAAGGTTCTGGCCGATCTCGGGATCCCGCGCGAGAACCTGGTCTTCGTCTCCGGCATCGGCTGCTCCAGCCGTTTTCCCTACTACCTCGACACCTACGGCATCCATTCGATTCATGGAAGGGCCCCGGCCGTCGCCACGGGGCTGAAGGTGACGCGGCCGGACCTGTCCGTGTGGGTGATCACCGGCGACGGCGACGGGCTGTCGATCGGCGGCAATCACCTGATGCATGCCATCCGCCGCAACCTGGACATCAACATCATCCTCTTCAACAACCGCATCTACGGGCTGACCAAGGGCCAGTACTCGCCCACCACGCCCCTGGCCACGAGGACCAAGAGCACGCCGGCCGGATCGATCGACAACCCCTTGCGGATCCTCTCCGTGGCCATCGGGTGCGAGGCGACGTTCGTCGCCCGCACCGTGGACGTCCATCAGAAGCACATGGCCGCGGTGCTCCGCCGCGCGGCGGAGCACCGCGGCACGTCCTTCGTCGAGGTCTATCAGAACTGCGTCGTGTTCTACGACGGGGCCTACGACTACGCCGCCAACCGCGCGACCCGCGCCGACACGACGCTCGAGCTGGAACACGGCGAGCCCATGATCTTCGGGCGCGACCGCGACCGGGGAATCCGTCTTCGCGGCATGGAACCCGAGGTGACGATCCTGGGGGAGGGCTCCACCGAGGCCGACCTGCTGGTCCATGACGAGCGCGCCGACGAGCCTACCCTGGCCTACCTGCTCAGCCGCATGAATCAGCCGGAGTTCCCCGAGCCGATTGGGGTGTTCCGGGCGGTTCAGCGGCCCGTGTACGATCGTCGCCTGAACGAGCAGATCGAGCAGGGCGTCGCCCGGGAGGGGCCCGGCGACTTGGACGAGCTGTTCTTCGGGGGCGAGACCTGGTGCGTGTCGGGCTAGACCGCCTTGCGTGACCCCGGGTTCCCTCCCGGGATCGTGCTCGGCCTTCTAGAGGTCTTGCGCGGGCGTCACGAGGCGGGGGCCGGCCTGCCGGCCCGATGCTTGCGTTGCCGCGGACGGGGGGCTACCATTCAGGAATCGGCTCTCGGCGCGGTGTCCGTGCGGGCGCATTCACTTCGCTCGCCCGCGCTGGCCGGGGCAGGTGGAAGGTTCTTCCCGCGGGACGCTCTCCTATGTCCAGGGATCTCCGCCCCGAAACGCTGCGGTCGCGTTTGGTCGTGCTCGGGGTCCTCGGTCTGATCGGGTTGGCCGGTTGCGTCATCGTCTATCGCGCCCTTCTGCTCCGAGAGCGCGCGATGCGCGAGGCCCAGTTCCGGCTCGACGCGCAGCAGCGGGTCAGCATGATCCAGCGGAACTTCGGCGTGAACCTCGATGTGGTCCGCGCGCTGGCCGCCTTCTTTCAGGCCTCGCAGTCGGTGGAGCCGTACGAGTTCGCCACGTTCACCCGACCGCTCCTGGATCGCCACGCGGGGATTCAGGAACTGGCCTGGGCCCCGCTGGTGCTGGGAGAAGAAAGGGAGTTCTACGAAGAGAATCTGAGCGAGGCGCTGCCGGACTTCGAAATCGTCGATCGTGACGCGGAAGGAAGGGTGGTGCCGGCGGGCGATCGGCCCGAGTACTTCCCCGTGCAGTACATCGAGGCCAATCAGCAGACGTGGTTGCGGGCGGGGTGGGACCTGGCCTCGAGCCCCGAGTTCGCCGACGTGCTGCGGTCCGCGCGGCGCACGGGAGAGATGCAGGCGACCGCGCGCATGCGTCTGGGCCAGGGGGAGGATGCGCCCTGGGGCTTCATGCTCACCGCACCGGTCTATCGTCGGGGACGCGACGTGGTCACGCCCCGCCAGCGCGAAGAGGAGATCGAGGGCTTCGTGCTCGGCGTCTATCTTGTCGGCAAGGTGGTCGAGACGTCGTTGAGCCTGATCGACCCGGTGGGCATCGACGTGTACGTCTTCCACGGGGGCGCGGAGGAGGACGACGCGCTGCTCTACTATCGTCCCAGTCGTCTCTGGCCCCGGGCGCGGCAGTCCGGGCCGCTGGATCGCAGGGCCGTCGTCCGCGGCCTGCACGAGTCCGCGATGATCGACTTCCCGGGACGGCAGTGGTGGATCTACTGCCGCCCGACCGACCGTTACGTGGGTTGGAAACCAACGTTGCTGCCTCCCGTGGCCCTCATCGCCAGCCTGATGATCACCGGCCTTCTGCTGGCCTACGCGAACGCGCTGATGGGGCGCACGGCCCAGGTTCGCCGGCTCGTGGAGCGGCGCACGGCGGAGCTGCGCGAGGCCAAGGAGAGCCTGGAGCGGGGCGAGGCCGAGCTGCGGCAGTCCGAGGCCCTGTACGAGTCGCTCGTCGAGAACCTCCCCGTGATGGTCCTGCGCAAGGACCTCGAGGGCCGGTTCACCTTCGTCAACCGGTCGTTCTGCAAGCTTCTCGGCCGTCCCCTGGCCGAGGTGCTGGGCAAGACCGACTCCGACTTCTACCCTCCCGACCTGGCCGAGAAGTTCCGCGCCGACGACCGCCGCGTGGTCGAGACCGGGGCCCTGCTGGAGACCATCGAGGAGAACACGCAGGACGGACGGCGGCGGTTCGTTCAGGTGATGAAGTTCCCCGTGCACGACGCGGCGGGCGAGATCGCCGGCGTGCAGGCGATCTTCTGGGACGTGACTCAGCGCAAGCAGGCCGAGGCCGCCCTGGAGAAGGAGCGATCCCTCCTCCACGCCCTGATGGACACCCTGCCGCACAACATCTACTTCAAGGACCGCGACAGCCGATTCATTCGCGTGAACAAGGCCATGGCGCGGTACTTCGGGCTGGCCGACGCCTCCGCCGCGATCGCCAAGTCCGATTTCGACTTCTTCGCTGAGGAGCACGCGCGCCAGGCCCTGGCCGACGAGGAGGCGATCATCGCCACGGGCAAGCCGCTCCTGGACCAGGAAGAGAAGGAGACCTGGCCCGACGGCCGCGTCACGTGGGTCTCGACCACCAAGCTGCCGCTGCTGGACGAAGCGGGCCGGA
>CAYSUS010000006.1:0-129671 GCA_964434165.1 uncultured Pirellulales bacterium | reverse complement strand
CCCGCCAGGCTAGCACCCGGGCCGCCCGGCGTCAATGGGATGATGCCTGTCCTTTATCCTTATCCTTATCCCCGGAGTTATTCAGGACTTACTCAGCCTTCTTCCCCCGCACCTTGAAGGGAATCGGGGTCGCCGGATCGGGTGTCATCGCCCGAAGTCGCTTGATCTCTTCCCGGTACTGGGGGTTGTCGATCTGGTTGGTCCATTCGCGGGGGTCGTCGGCGCAGTGGTAGAACTCCTCGCTCCCTTCGCCGTAGCGAATGTAGCGATAGGCCTCCGTGCGCACGGTCAGATAGGCACGGGTGTCCCGCATCTCCAGATAGCCGGTGATCGCCGGGTTGTTCCATGCCAGGGTCGGATCTCTCAGTAGCGGGACGAGCGAGTGCCCGTCAAGATTGTGGGACGGCGCAGGCAGCCCGCAAAGCTCGACCAGGGTCGGATAGATGTCCACCAGCGAGACCGTCCGGTGGCAGACCTGGCGCGGCTTGGTTACGCCCGGGACTCTGAACACCAAGAGCGAGTTGGTCCCCTCTTCCCACATGGTGCCCTTGGCCCAATGCCACTTCTCACCCAGGTGAAAGCCGTGATCGGACCATAGCACGACCACGGTGTTGTCCTTGTACGCACTGGCCTCGAGCGCCGCGAGGACCCGGCCCATCTGAGCGTCGGCGTAGGTCGTACTGGCCAGATACCCCTGGACCGCGTGCCTGTACTGGTTGGCCTGGAGGATCCTCTCATGCGTCGAGGTGTTGGCCAGGCTACGGCCTTGTTCCGGCACATCCGCCAGGTCGTCCTCTTTGACCTCGGGCAGGACGATCTCATCGACCGGATACATGTCGAGATACTTCTGCGGCACATACCAGGGGTAATGGGGATGGAAGATACCGCAGGAGATGAAGAAGGGCTCGTCGTGCTTCTTCTGTAGTTCGGCAATGGTGAAGTCCGCGCACTTCGTATCGCTCATCTCCGACTCGGGCAGATGGATCGGTCCCCAGTCCTTCTCTCCCCGACCGATCGGGCAAAGGGGAGCATTGGGCGGATAGGGGTCACGGATGCTGATCCTCGTCGCGGGTGTGCTGTCGAACTCGACGTTCGTCTTCCATCCATGCCCGATCTTCCCGACCGTGGCCAGGTAGTATCCGTGGTCCTTGAAATGCTGGCGCAACGGGACGGCGCTCTTCAGGGCGGGGCTGTCCTCGATCGCCTGCGAATTCTGATAGATCCCCGATTTCCACGGGGCCACGCCGGACAGGACGGACGTGCGGGACGGCGAGCACTTGGGGGCCGTGCAGTAGGCCCGACGGAAGAGCACGCCCTCGCTCGCCAGCTTCTGAATATTCGGGGCGATGACCTTGCCCGTGTAGCGGTTCGGGTCGGAGAGCAACCAAGTATTCAGGTCGTCCACGGCCAGAAACAGGACGTTCATACGCTCAACTTGCGCAGCGTCACTCGCATAGCTTTGCGCACAAAGCGCAGTCACGGCCAACACGGCCAGAATCGCGGCTGCGGTCAGGTTCTTGGTCTTCAAAGTGATGGTCTCCGTTATGCTATTGATATCTGCGCCAATGGCGGCGACACCTACTTCTCGTCCTCGTCCAGTGGCCGGCGGCCTTCGAAGGGCCCCCAAGCCATACGTTTCTCGTAGTTCTTGTCCCTCTTGTAGACGTCGGCGTCATAATCGGGATTCGGCCTCGGGATGCGAGCGCCGACCTTCTTGAAGTAGCCCATCATCTCGTCGAAGAGCCTCTTGTGCTCCACCGGGTGCTGCTTGGCGAGGTTGTGCACTTCGCCCATGTCGTTCGAGAGGTCAAAGAGCATGGGCACGTCGGGACGCTCGTAGAAGTGCAGCAGCTTGCGCTGCCCGGAGACCACCGCGGAATGCGGCATGGTGGAGCGGTAGTGCGGATAGTGGAAGTAGAGATTGCGGCTTAAGAACTCTTTGCTCGGCTCCTTGCCTGCCATGTAAGGGGCCAGGCTGACCCCGTCGATGTCTTTAAGGGCCTCTGGGTTGCCACCTGCCCAGTCGACGAAGGTCGGCAGGAAATCGTAGTTCGCCACGTTCCCGTCGAAGACGGACCCCGGCTTGATCCCCGGTCCTTTCACGATCATGGGGACGCGAACGCCTCCTTGCCAGACCCACCACTTGCCGGCGTGCAGCGGCTGCGTGAGGCCCGGCAGGAACTTGTGCCGGTAGCCGTTGTCGGCCACGAGGACCACGTAGGTATTCTCCTCGATGCCGAGCGCCTCGATCCGGTCGAGCACGGCGCCGATGCGGCCGTCCAGGTCTTCGCCCATCCCCAGCCAGATCGCGGGATCTTCCTTGCGCTTCACCGTTTGGGCCGTCTTACCGATCTCCTTATAGTAGGCCTGTACGGCGGGATGGCGCGTGTACTTCTCGCGGGTCGCCGGCAGGCACTCGCGGCCCGCGTGCATGGCGTAGTGCGAAATCTGAAGATAGAAGGGCCGGCCGGCCTTCACCTGCTCGTCCATGAAGCCGATGGCCTTCTCCGTGAGGCTGAACATCAGCTTGGGGTCGGTGAGGTCGTCGGGCAGGCGCTGCTTGGCGTCGTCGGGCAGGGTGTTGCCCGGGTTGTTGTTGGTGTCGCCGTCGTGCAGCACGTAGCCCTCCTCTCCGGGGTCGCCGCGCATGTGCCATTTGCCGACGTGGGCGCTGACGTAGCCCAGGGCCTTCAGGGCCTCGGGGATCGTCACCGCGTCCTCGTCGATCGTCATGTCCGAGACGCAGGCGACCACGGGAAAGCCCTTGTACTGCTTCTCGTTGTAGTACTCCTGCCCTCGGTCGTTCATATAGACGGTGAAGCCGTTGCGGGGCGAGGACTGCCCCGTCTGCACACAGACGCGGGCGGGCGAACACTGCGGCGACGCGTACGCATTGCGGAACTTCATGCCCTCCCGCGCCAGCTTCTCCACGTTCGGCATCCTCAGCACCGGCATGCGAGAATTCTCCCTCGCATCATCCATGGCCACGGGCGTCCCGTTCCAGGCCCAATCATCGATGAAAAGCAACACGATGTTGGGCCTCTTCTTGATCGCTTCCTCGCCCGGGGCGAAGCTGGAGCACAAGAGCGCTGCGATTGACAGTGCAAGGGCGGCTATCGTGAAGGGTGTCCTAGGGCGGTGATGCATGATGGAGTGGGGTGGGTGATGGCTTTGTGGGTGAATGCGGTGAGCCGCTCTCAGACGGTACGGCAGGTCGTTGGGTGCCACTGGCTGCTTTTCAGCCAGTGTTGCATGCAGGAGACCGCGAGATGGCTCCAATGCACCATCTCGGGAAACCGTCGCACGTTCCGTCTTCCCGTTCCCGCCTCGCAGCCTGCCTCAAGGGAACACTGGGTGGCAAGCAGCCAGTGGCACCCGACAGCAACCATTATCCCGTCAGCGGAACCGGCCGGCAAACGGAATCTGGAGACGGGTCTATCGCGTCAGGGGAAGCTGGCACGACAGCTTCACGGTCCGTTGTCCGCCACGTCTCTCTCTTTCGAGCTCATCTACCGCGTCAGCAAGAACCAATGCGTCCCGCGCGGCGCGGGGAGCTTGACGTGATAGGCGCCGTTCTCGTGGGACGTCGCCACCGGCTCCAGGTGCCCGCCGTCGGCGGCCAGGGGAACGAGCTTGAGTCCCGCGGGGGCCGCGATTTCGAGGCTCGCCTTGACCGGTTCGGAGAGGAGCGGGGTCTTGTTGCCCGGCGAGGGGACGACCCGGGCGACGGCGGTGATGAGGATCTTCTTCGATTGGCGGATTGGCTCGCCGTCGAGACTGGTGACGGCGAGGGCACACTTCGGGGTCTGGGCGGCGAAGACCGTATCCTTCACTTGCAGGCGGCGACCGCCGACCCAGCCGTGCGCGGCCTGGGTCCGGTCGGTGCCGATCGTCTGGTAGCCCGCGATCCAGTCGCGGGCGATTTCGCCGGTGTCCGATCGCACCACGTTCTGCCCCAGGGGGATGAAGTCACGGCCCAGGTCGGTCACGCGCTCGACGCCCTGCTCAGGCACGGTGGCCTTGTCCCAGTCCAGCTCCTCAACGTCGGGCAAGCCCAGCGTGAGCTTGCTCTGCTCCACGAGCGTGCGCAGCGCGGCCAGGTTCCTGGGGTGGCTGGGCTCGAAGTAGAGCTTCTCGCGGTCGAGCATCAGGCAGTAGTGCTCCTTGGCCGGACGCACGTCGCCGCGGCGGTAGAGCATGGCCGCGGCCGGTGTGACGGCCGTCAGACCCGGGTCGAAGTAGCTCGACCAGGTCCGCCCGCGACTGGGCCGCTCAAAGGTCACCTGCGAGTAGTTGTAGATCATCGGGGCGTCCCAGCCCTGAAGCGCCGAGATGCCGGCCACGTAGAGCGGCGCGGTGAAGCGGTCGACCGCGGGATAGGGGACGTTCCACTCGGTCATCGAGACGGGCATGCCGTGGGCGGCCCCGGTCGCGAAGTACGTCAGGTAGTTGTCTTCGTACCGCGGGTTGGTGCTCAGCGCCTCGGAATCGCCGTAGCTGTGCACGTCGATGATCGTCCCGGCCGTCAGCGAGGGCAGGCCGCACAGGTTCATCCCGCCCCACATCTGCGTCGTGCTCACAGGGACCTTGACGCCAAGCCCGGCGAGGTGGTCCATCATCCGCCGGTTCCAGGCGTGCTCCCAGTCGGCCAGGAACAGCTTGCTGGGCCCGGCCTCCCACGTGCGCCACGTCTGCTCGCGGGGAAGGCCGTGCTTGTTGGCGAACGCAGCGACGGCAGCCTCGAATCGCTTGTTGTGCCACGGGTTGCCCTTGTCGGGCAGCATCAGGTTGCCGAAGTGGCAGGTGAGGTCGTTCTCGTTGGTGATCAACAGGCCCATCACGGCCGGGTCGTCCTTGTAGGCCAGACCCGTGTAGCGGTTCTTGTGGTTGAGGTACTTCTCGTTGAAGTCCCGCATCAACTCCTCGAGGCGATCGTTGAAGTAGCAGTAGCCCTTGCCCTCGGCGCCCCGGTCCTTGCGCTTCGAGCGGCGTGCCATTTCGGCATAGCCCTCGCCGATCTCGTCGCCCGGCTTGAACAGCCGCCCCACGTGCAGGTCGAGCCACACGTAAACGCCCTCGTCCTTCAGGCACTTGATCCAATAGTCGAGCCGGTCCATGACCTCGGCGTCGAGGTGTTGCGAGTCGTCGCGGCTCTTATCGATCACGGTGTGCCCCACCCAGCCCATCGAATCGTGATGGTGGATGCGCATCAGGTTGTACCCGAGTCGGGCAATGCGCTTGGCCTGGGCTTCGATGAGCTGCTTGTCGCTGTAGATCGCGTAGGCCGCGATGTTGCCGCCCCAGAACCGGGCCTCGCTGCCGTCGCCGTAGACCAGCTTGTCGCCCGACGCGCGGACCGGCCCGAGCTTGCCGGCCGGCTTGTGGTTGAGGAAGCTGAGGTCGACGGGGCTGGTGTCGTGGCGCAGGGCCTCAGGATACCAGGTGGAGGAATCGACCGGGCCGTAGCGCTGCACGAGCGTGCGCGCGATGCGTCCGCCCTCGGGCAGCGTGACCGTCATCATGAACTGGTGCTTGCCCTGGGCCAGGTTCTCGCCGAAGAGCATGCAGCGGATCTGCGACTTGTTGCCGCGCTCGAAGTAGCAGTTGGCCGCAGGCGGATCGAATTCGATGCGGACTCCTCCCTTGCCCACGGCCCAGCTCAGACCGCGGTTGTCGGCCAGCAGCTCGGGCTCCGGCGGGTCATCGCCCAGCGCGGGGCTGTTGAGCACCAGGTTCAGCTCCAGGCCGCCGCCGACAACCCCGGAGAGATCCTTGGCCGCCTCCACGTCCCACGTGTAGCGGATCTGGTTGGCTCGCGGCGTGGTGATGCGACCCTCGATGGAAAGCCCGAGCGCCTCGACACTGCCGCCGAAGGTCTGCACGTCACCATCCATCTCGCCGAGCTTGATCTTCGCCCCGGCCCATTTCCAGTTCTCGCCCCAGAATACGTAATGGGCCCTGGCCACGGGGGAGTTGCGGGAGGCGATCTCGATGCCGGCCTCGCCGGTGGCACGGGCCTCCCAGTCGGAGGCTGCCGAGACCGACGCGGCGGCGAGGAGAAGCGAAACAAGGGTGATGCGGACCAGGGATGTCATGGATCGATCTCCGGGCGTGTAGAAAGGCTGGCCGAGGGGACGCGCAGGGCGGCGATCCCGCTGGCGAGCCAGTGTACCCGCGCGACGAGGCGGGAAAAAGAAGGCGGGGATGCGCCAGACTTCCCCCTGGCCCCCATGCTCCGCGTGGGAACCCGCTGCCCGGGACGCTCCGCGTCCCCACCCGGACTTCCGGAGTCTCGATGACTTCGCAAGTCTCCCCGGAGCGGCCGCGCCAATCTCACTTCGCCCGGGGGTGGGCCTTCTCGTAGGCCTCGCGCAGGGCGGCGGAGCTGACGTGCGTGTAGATTTGCGTGGTCACCAGGCTCTTGTGCCCCAGCAGCTCTTGCACGCTGCGGATGTCGGCCCCGCGGTCAAGAAGGTGCGTGGCGAAGCTGTGCCGCAGCGAATGGGGCGAGGTCCGCTGGTCGAGTCCGGTGTGGCGAAGGTACTTCTCCAGCATCCGGGCGACGCTCCGCGTGGAGAGTCGCCGGCCGAACTTGTTGGTGAACACCGGGGCCTCGCTCCCCTGCGGCGCGCGGGGATGCAGCTTGCGCACGTGGAGCCATCGCCGCAGGGCGTCGGCCGCGTAGGAGCCGATGGGGGCGAGGCGCTCGCGCCGGCCCTTGCCTCGGACGCGGAGCAGGCCGGCGTCGAAGTCCACGTCGCCGTCGTTGAGCCCGACCAGCTCGCTTACGCGCAGCCCGGCCGAGTAGAGCGTCTCCAGGATCGCCCGATCGCGGAGCCCCATCGGAGAGCCCGGCGGCGGGGCGGAGAGCAGCCGTCCGATGTCCTCGGACGAGAGGAAGTGCGGCAGCGACCGGGTCTTGCGAGGATTGCGGAGCGGTTTGGCCGGGTTGGCCTTGGTCCAACCTTCGCGCTGGCCGAAGCGAAAGAAGCTCCGCATCGAGGCCAGGCGCCGCGCGATGGTGCTCTTGGCGTAGCCGGCCTCGGCCAGGGCCGCCGCGTAGCCGCGCAGATCGAGCACGCTGATCGCTTCCGGCCCGGGGCATTCTCCCCCGCAGGCTTCGGCGAGGTACTCGGCCAGCGCCGAGAGATCCTCGCGATAGCTCTTGAGCGTCATCGGCGAGGCGTTGCGCTCGACCTGGAGATAGCGGAGAAAGCGATCGATCGCGGAGCGCATGGGAGAGAGGGTAGGGATTGGGGATGGGGAACTCCTGCCTCCTGACCCCTGTCCCCTGACTCCTGCCCCTAGAATCCGTCGTCCATTTCGCTGTCGCTGGGCAGCGGCAGGCTCATGCGCTGGGCGAGGCCCATCTTCTTGCTGCTCTCCTGGCGGATCTTCTGGCTCAGCACGGCGGCGTCGTACCAGGTGAAGCTGAGCTCGGGGTTTGAGGCGAAACGGCCCAGGATGCGGAGGGTCTCGGCGCGGCTGGAGTCATCGTACAGAAACACGTAGCGTTCCTGGCCCTTCACCAGCGCGAGCACGTTGATATCCTGCGTCATGACCGCTCTTCTCCTACCACGGTTGCCAAGCCAGGCTTGTTGGTTCTCGCAAGGGACCTCGAATGCCCGAAGAAGGGGCGGCCAGGCTCGAGCCGCAGGGCCTCCGTTCCTCGTGGCGCGTTGGGGGGCACGTTTCCTTGGGTTGTTATCGGATGGCAGGCCATCGCCAGACCACTCGCGTTTCGCCGGCTCCGCCACGGCTTGCCAGCATGTCCTCGACGTGCAGGTGACAGCAGAAGCGGATAAAGTCGTCGCTCCGCTCAAGATAGGTCTGCCATCCGCCGAAACGGGCGTCGTCGCGCATCAGGTAGTACTTGGCCAGCCGCTCGGTGAACCAGGTGTCGTGGCCGTTGTAGGTGCGCGTATGCACCAGCACGGGCGCCGCGCTGGGCTCGCCGGGAGGCGGCGCGGGGCCGGGCGGCGGCGGAATGAACCCTCGCGCGTCGGGCCAGCCGTCGGGAATCCCGGTCGCCTCGGCGTCGATCGCGCCGGATGCCTCGGCTGCGTCGGTCGTACCGGTCGTAGCGGTCGGGTCGGTCGCCGCGGACGTCTCGCTCTGGGCCAGCAGTTGGATCTCTCCGCCGGGACGCCGGCCGGACGCGTCGGGCACGCCCTCGCCGCCCTCGGCCGCGTTCGGCTCCAGCTCCGGCTCGCGGAACGGGGCCGGCGCCCGTGAGTCCAGGGGCAGGGGGTCGTAGCCCGGCGTCTGCGTCTTCATCTGCGCCTTGGCCAGGGCCATCTCCGCCTCGAAGATATGGGAGGCGGGAATCAGCTCCTCCTCCGGTGTGCCCCAGGGAAGGCCGTAGCCCGGCGGGATCGGATGGAAGTTGGGGTTGGCCGCGTACCATTCCACGTGAATCGCGCACCGCGGTGGGTAGAACGGGGTGTAGTCGGTGATGGCCCCCACCACCAGGGCGTCGGCCCCCAGGGCCTGGGCGATCCGTCGGGCGTCCTCCGGGCTGTTCAGCGGGAGGCGCTGGTCCTGAAGCAGCCGCTCCACCTGGCTGACCGGCATCACCTCAAAGCCCGGCACGAGCTGAAGCTCGTTGAAATAAGCCAGGGCGAACTGCCGGCCATCGACGTTGGGCTCGTTGCTGAGGTTGAAGAAGGGGGCTACCGCAACCCTCGAAAGCTGGGGAAAGGGGTTGTGGACCACCGGCTGCGTGGCGATTTCCGGCAGCAGCGAACAGCCGGCCGGAAGCAGGGCCAGAATCGGGAGCAGAAGTCGTAACATGCTGTCGAAAAAAAGTTTGTGAAGAGCAAGCGCCCCCTGCTTGGCCTTCGCGCCGGACCGGAACTGCCCGGAAGCGTCTGCGTTATCGGCAAACTCGGCGTAGATACTCCAGTTTGAATGGGAATTGGATGGGTAGTGGCTAGTGGTAGGTTGTGAGTGAGTTGGCGGGGCAGTGGTCGGGCGTCCAATCCCCCTTCCCGATCCCCAATCTCCAATCCCCCGTAGAATGGAGCGTTCAAGCTTCCAGCCCGGAGCAAGCCCCGCGATGCCTCAGTCCGACCCCATCCCGCCCCGAAATCCGCACCGCAATCCGACCCGGGCGGTCCTTGTCGGCAAGGTCACCATCGGCGGGGGGCACCCGATCGTGGTCCAAAGCATGTGCGCCACCAAGACCACGGACCTAGAGGCGACGGCGCGGCAGGCCAACGCGCTGGTGGCTGCCGGCGCCGGCGTCGTGCGCATCGCCGTGGACAGCCGCCGCGACGCCGAGGCCCTGCGTGCCGTGCGCGACGGGACCGACGCCAACCTGTCCGTCGATCTCCAGGAGAGCTATCGCCTGGCCGAGGCCGTGGCCCCCTCGGTGGACAAGATCCGCTACAACCCGGGCCATCTCTACCACCACCAGCGCCACCTGCCCTGGCAGGACAAGGTCCGCTTCCTCGTCGAGGTGGCGTCGAAGCACGACTGCGCGATCCGCGTGGGCGTGAACTGCGGATCGGTCGATCCGGCGAAGAAGGAGAAGTTCGCCGCGGACGATTCCATCCGTCCCATGCTAGAAAGCGCGCTGGAGCACTGCGAGCTGCTCGACCGGCTCGGCTTCGCGCGCTACTGCGTCTCGCTGAAGGACTCCGACCCGCGCCAGGTGATCGAGGTGAACCGGCGGTTCGCGGGCGCGCGGCCCGACGTGCCGCTGCACCTGGGCGTGACCGAGGCCGGCATGCCGCCCGAGGGGATCCTCAAGACCCGCCTGGCGTTTGAGCCGCTCCTCCGCCAGGGCATCGGCGACACGATCCGCGTCTCGCTCACCGTGCCCAACGCCCGCAAGCACGAGGAGATCGAGGCTGGCCGGCAGATTCTCGACGACGTCGCTGCGGGACGCGTGGGGACGGCCGTCGCCCTCGGTCCGCCGGGGCTGAACATCATCAGTTGCCCGAGCTGCTCGCGCGTGGAGAACGAGGCGTTCGTCGATCTGGCCGCCGAGGTCCGCGAGTTGACGCGCTACGCGGCCGACTGCCCCATCACCATCGCGGTGATGGGATGCCGGGTGAACGGCCCGGGCGAGACGGACGACGCCGACCTGGGCCTGTGGTGCGGCCCGAGCTCCGTCAATCTCAAGCGGGGCGGGGAATCGCTGGGGGCCTACCGTTACCACGAGATCCTGCCGCGGCTGAAGGAGGAGCTGGATCGGCTGGTGGAAGCGCGGCGGAAGCGGTGAACTCGGTAGGAAAATGAAATCCGATGCACGAAATCCGAGGCGAATCCCAAGGACGGACGAAGGGAATGGCCGAAACCTCCGGGGCGTGCGCTATGCGTGGGGCCATGCCGTTTGAATACTCCGGGCTTCGTGCTTCGGATTTGTTTCGGATTTCGGCAGTCGCATCGCGTGCTTCCCCCGGAGGACCTGACATGCTCCAGACCACGCCTGAAGCGCCCCCGGCCGAGCCTGAGGTCGAGCCCGAGCGGGCCCCGCCCGAGCCCTCGCGCAAGGGCGAGCCCGACCCCTTCAACCCCGACTGGCCGGACGATTTCCCCGAGCCTCCGCCCAAGGCATAATGGGCCCACGTGCCCGACTGTCGGCCTGGGAGGAGCGAAGCGTTGGGATCGGCGCCGGACGAGCGGCTTGACGCGGTCAACAAGCGGTTCACGCTGAACCTGCTCATCCAGGGAGCGGCCACGCACACGTTTCTCACGGCGCACCATCTGGTCCGCGAGGAGCTGGACGGGCTCGACGGCAAGCTGATCCCGCGGTACGACAAGATCGCCCTCTGCGTGATCCTTGGCTACTGGTACGGCGACGTGGTGCTGGTCTGCGGGCGCCCCAGCCGGTTCTGGAAGCGCGTGCGGCGGCCCGACCATCCGTTCTGCCGCCATCCGCTGCTGGCGGAGCACGGGGCGGCGCTGGCCGAGGCCTCGCGGCGGCACGGGGTGGCCCGGGCGCGGCGGAAGGGCGTCTGCGTGACCCCGTTTCTGCACACGGCCCAGGCCATGTGGCTGGTCCTCCGCACCATGCCCAGGGAGAAGCAGCACAAGGCCCGGCTCGAAGCGCTGGCCAGGCGGGCGACGCACTTGATCTGGGGCATCGAGGAGGAGCGACTCGACGCGGAGCTGACCGCCGAGGTCGAGTTCGGCGCGGTCCGCACGCCCGCGACGCGCATGGGGCGGATGATCCGCGCGGCGGCGGCCGGCTACGGCGGCGTCGTGCGCGCCGGCACGCAGTTCCGCGTGATGGCCAGGGCCTGGGTCTGGCCGCTTCTGGCCCACGAGCTGACCAAGGGGACCGCCGAGCTGGTGTGCCTCTGCGGCCTGAACACCCTCGACCGCCAGACCTACGACCACGTGGTGGACGTGGCCGATCGGATCGAGTGGGAGACGTGGCTGATGCAGGCCGGGTCGGAGCTGTGGCGGCGCCTGCTGGCCGTGCTGCCCGACGACCGGCCCCTGCCCGAGGCCCTGATGCAGGTGGCGCGTTTGGAGCCCCAGCCGCTCCACGAGCTGATGGGCGCCGTGATCGCCGCCCCGGACCGGGCCGCCGGTTGGATTGCGGAGCTGTGAGCGATGTGATAGAGTGCGTGCACTAGCCGATCCATCCTGGGCCGCCGTCGCGCGTTGAGGTCGGGCCACCATGTCGGCCGTCCCGTCCTCGCGGCGGCAGCCAAGTCGCGTTGCGTGATTCCGGGAAAGGAAGGCGGGGCCCTTTTGCCGTGTGGCCCGCAGGGTGCTTCACACAAACAGGTCCGGACGCCCGTTGCCGCCCAGGTTCGTGCAAGGCGATCTGGTGCCGTGCTGTTTCTTCACCCCCGACGAGCCGTGCGATGGAGCCCGTGACGATCGTCGTCGTGTTCGTGCTGGTCGTGTGGGCGATCACGAGGATAAGTGTCAGAAGAGGCTGGCACGTCGCGATTGGATTGCCTGCAGGCGTGGCGCTGTTCATAGTGGGGCAAGTCATGGCGTTCTACCTCTGCTTTCTCGGTTCACTCACGGTCGTCCGGGCGACCTCGATTCCTCTGTTCCTGTCCGTCTTCCTTTTTCCCGTCGTCGGCGGGCTGATCTCGGTGGGGCTGGCCGCGTGCATGCCGCGCACTACGCGGGGAGGGAGAATGCACGCGGAGGAGCAGGCTCTCGAGCTCGAGCTTGCCAGGGCATGCGCGACGGTTCCGTGTGCCAGGTGCGGTCGAGACAACTCGGTTGAGACCAGGATCTGCCCCCGCTGCGGCGACCGGCCGGCCCGACGGGACGCCTCGGCACACTAGGTCCTTGCCGTGCTACTTGTTGGCGTACCGGCGGTCGCCATCCCGGCGTTTCAAGCGCGGTCAAGCGGCCGTCGGGCAAGTGCAAAGGCCACCGATCCCACGGGATTCGGCGAATCCAGCGTCCAAGGTTCTGCGCGCGTGCCGGACCAGGACGCTGCCGAGAAGGACGAATAGGGGGTCGGTTCAAGCGCGGAGAACGGGGCGGGCTGCGCCTCCTGCCCCTCGCAAGTGGGTACAATTCCCGATTTGCCGGACCCCGGGCAAGTTGGGATAATGGCGGGCGGCTCGCTCGCGGCGCTCAAGGTCCTCCCTCGGGGTCCTCCGCTGCCCTGCCGCGGGCGACAGGATGCGGGGCCCATTGAGCAAGTCCAAAGTCATGTCACGCCGTCCACCTCCATCCCTGCGACCCATTCGGCGCAAGAGGCGCTGCGCCAATGAGTTGCAATTTGATATCCCTCATTCGGGGGAATCGACCTGGAAGAACTCGAAGTTGATGACCAAAACCGCGCACGCGTCCTCCCACCCGGCAGCCCTAAGCGCCAGCGCGACAGCGGATTGCGTTGCGGACGCCGCTGCCCGATGATGCGCGCATGGTGGTGCGCTTGACCCTACTTCGGTACTGCCAGTCGCGGCGCTTGGCCCTCAGAGCACAGGAGCAAGAAAGGAGACCCGACATGTACTTCACGTGGTTCTGGAAGGTCGTCGCCGTTCTTCTCGTGGCGGGGCTGTTCTACACGGCCCACGCCCTGCGCGAGGCCTTTGACTCGGCGAGGGAGCCCCCCTGGGTCTCCGAGGCGCAAGGGGCACCGCGGGGTGCGGGAAACGCGCTGAGGTGGGAGACCATCGCCCGCGAGGGCAACAGCACGGAGTACGACGTGCACACCAAGCGTGCCCGGGTGCCCGGCGGCTGGCTCGTCTGGCACGGCGAGATCCGCGCCGGCAAGTCGGGGGCGGGCATGGCGTTCCTTCCCGACCCCGAGCACCGCTGGGACGGCACGTCACGGTGACTTCAACGTCACGGCAACTTCGTTGGGTTCGCGAGCTGGATGGTCAGGAGTCACGAGATGCACGCACACTACAAGGGGATCGCTGGTGCCGCCCTCCTGGCGCTCCTCATCGCCATGGCGGCGACCGGCCGGGCCGAGGAGGGCTGGTGGATGACGCCACAGCGGATGATCCAGACCAACCTCCGCGAGATCGACGCCCGGATGGACCTCGACGCGTACGTGGCGGCCCTGGCGGACTGCCGTGCCAGCGTGGTGCTTTTCAACGTGGGCGGCATCGTGGCCAACTATCCCACGGAGCTGGACTTCCAGTACCGCAACCCGAACATGCAGGGCGATCTGACGGCCGAGGTCGTGCGGCGGCTGCACGCCGAGGGCATCCGCGTGATCGGGCGCTTCGACTTCAGCAAGATCAACGAGCGGATCGCCAGGCAGCACCCCGAGTGGCTCTCGCGCGACGTCGAGGGCAATGCCTACCCGCCGTACAACGGCCAGGTGCCCACGTGCCTGAACGGCGGCTACCAGCAGGAGGGCATGTTCCGCATCCTCGGCGAGGCGATCGACCGCTATCCCCTGGACGGCGTGTTCTTCAACATGATCGGCTACCCGCGCCGCGACTACAGCGGGCGGCACCTGGGGATCTGCCAGTGCGCAAGCTGCCGCGAGCGGTTCCGGAAGATGCACGAAGTGGACCTGCCCAAGCGCCAGGACCGCGGGGACCCGGACTATCGCAAGTACGAGGAGTTCTGCCGCCGCACGATCAGCGACCAGTTCGAGCGGGTCAACCGGCTGATCAAGCAGAAGCGCGCGGACCTGGCCATTTGCACGTACACCTCCTCGGGCGTGGACGTGATCCGCAGCGAGTCGAACCGCTCGCACTCGGGCTGGCCCTACGAGGACAGCGAGAAGTGCCGCCGCGTGCTGCTGGAGAATCCGGGCAAGGCCCTGGCCAACGCGGCGGTGCACTTCATCCACTACCCGCACCGCCACGCCTCGGTCTCGCCGCATCTCACGCGTCGGCGGCTCGTGCAGCAGATGGTCCATGGCGGCTGGCTCGACTTCTACTGCATTGGCCCACTGCACGCCCAGGAAGACCGGCTGGGATTGGACCAGGTCCGCGACGTGTTTCGCTTCCACGCCGAGAACGAGCGATGGCTGGTCGACACCGTGCCCGCACCCGACGTGGGCCTAGTGCTCGACACGGCTCGGGGCAGCGAGGAGTACCGGGGTCTGTACAAGGCCCTGGCCGAGTCGCACGTGGCCTTCGACCTGGTGCTGCTGGAGGATGCCGATCCGGTGCGCTACCCGGCCCTGGTCGCGCCCTCGGTGCAGAAGCTGTCCGACGAAGCGGCCAAGCGCCTCCGCGCGTACGTGGAGCAGGGAGGGCGCGTGCTGTTGACCGGCCCGGCCTCGGAGACGCTTGCGTCGCTGGGCATTCGCAAGGCGACGGGCGTGCGGAAGCGCGAGAAGGGGACGTACATCCGCATTCGCGACGAGGACAAGAGGCGGCTTGACGACCCCGTGTTCGACAAGCTCAACCTGGTGTTTCTCGACGGCGATCTGTGGACGGCCGAGATGGCCGACGACGTCGAGGGGCTGCTGCGCCTGATCCCGCCGGCCATGTTCGGCCCGCCCGAGAAGTGCTACTACACGGAAGTCTCCGACGTGCCATGCCTGTATGTGCGCAAGCACGGGCGGGGCTCGATCGCCTGGTTCCCGTGGCAAGTAGGAACGCACTACGAAAAGCAGGGCCATGCCGGGCATCGGGGGCTCGTCATGGCGGCGCTGGATCATCTGCTCGAGGCCCCCCGCCGCGTGCGAGTCGAGGCCCCGGCGCTGGTCGAGATGAGCCATCGCGCCGGGCGCGACGGGGATTTCCAGTGGGTCAGCCTCATCAACCACGCGGGGCAGATGGGCCAGGTGCTCCACGAGCCCGTTCCGATCCGCGACATCAAGATCACGATCGAGCCGCGCGGCAAGGTGAAGTCCGCTCGGCTGCTGAAGGCGGGGACTTCGCTCGCCATCCGCCATGCCGGCCAGAGCGTCCAGTGCGTGGTGCCGGTGGTCGACACCTACGAGATCGTGCTGCTGGAGACGGAGTGAGGCGGCGTCGCGGCCTCGATGCCTCGCGGAGAACGCCCCTACCCTTCGTACTCCGACAGCTCGATGGCGAGGTCTTCCTTGCCCGACACTTCGACGACGATCGGCGAGTTGTCCTTGCCGAACCGGCCGCCCAGCTTGTCCTCGGGGTGCGGGTCGTACTGATAGACGGCGACGCGGTACTTTCCGGGGGGGATGCCGCGGCCGTCGCGTCCCGGGAGCTCGAAATAGCCCCGCTCGTCCACGACCATCCCTTCGGGGGCGTCGCTCGGGGCGCCCTCCTCGCCGAGGCGATAGAACTCGACCTTGACGCTGCCCAGCCCCACGTCGCGGCCGCGCACCTGGAGCGGCTCTCCGTTCAATAGCACGCGGCCCCGGGCGGGCACGACCTCCTCCCCGCTGCCGCCGCAGCCGGCCAAGGAAAGACCCGATAGCAGGATTGCGAGTCTCCGAGTCAGGTGCTGCATGAGGTGAAGACTCCCGCCGTGTCACAACCAGGCCGGTCACACCCGGCCCGGTCAGGGCATCTCCAGGGGACGGCGATCCTGGCGGTGGCCGAGCCGCTTCCACTGCTCCAGATCGACCGAGTACTGCACGAACCGGACCGATCCGTCGCAGAGAAGCACGTTCAGTCCGCCCGGATGCGACGACCCGAAGCGGTCGTCGTAGTTGCTCGGGTGTTGGAAGTCGGGGCGCGGGTCCCAGTTGGTGTGCCGCACCGTGTCGTGGTTCCAGCCGCAGGTGTAGCCTTCGTTGTCGTTGGCCTGCATGGTTCCCATCTTGGAGAGGTTCATGCGCTTCTCGCTCAGGAGCAGCGTGTTGCTCGTCCCGTCGCGGACGTCGGCGATCGTGCACACGCGGCGGTGCTGGGGATCGTCGGGGTTGACGTAAACCACCGGGCCCACGCCCCCCTCCACGCGGACCTTCTTGTCGTCGGCGAAGGTGGTCTCCCAGTCCAGGCTCCCGGCCGCGTAGTCGTTCTTGGCGTGTCCGTAGCGCTGGCCCGCGTTGGGATGGTTGTACCAGCACTGGGCCTCGACCACCTCGGGCCGCCGGCGGCTGGGGCAGAAGAAGATGCTGATCGGCGTGCTGATCGCCTGGATCGACTTCTCCAGATCGTCGGTCTTGTCGGCGCCGAGCCACAGGGCCTCCTGCTCGATGTACGGCAGGACCTGGAATCCCCAGCCGCCGTGCTGGTCGGATCCGATGGCCGGCTGGCCGTCCTTGTAGGTCATGTGCCAGTCCCAGCTCGGGCCGCCCGCCGTGGGGAAGAAGCCGTGGGCCGTGTGGTGGTTGTGGAAGGCCAGTCCGAACTGCTTCAGATGGTTCGTGCACTGCGTGCGCCTGGCGGCCTCGCGAGCCGCCTGGACGGCCGGGAGGAGAAGCGAGATGAGGATGCCGATGATCGTGATGACGACCAGCAGCTCCACGAGCGTAAATGCGGTGCGCCGCGCCATGTCCGGATCCCCCCGAAGACAAGGCAGGTTCGACGACGGGTATCTCGCGCCGCGCCCCCGGCGCGACGGCTCTCGCCCAGGTGCAGGCCCAGGATACCAAATCCTGCGCGGAAAAAGAAGGATTCGCGAGTCCGGCCCGGCCCCCGGCCCGCCCCAAGAAAGCCGCACACGATCAGCCGGCCGGGACGAGCTGCCGATAGTAGCCGATCGACTGCCGCAGCCCCTCCTCGAAGCCGACCTCCGGCTCGTAGCCCAGCCGCTGCCGGGTGAGGCTGATGTCGGCCAGGCTCTCGCGGATGTCGCCCTGCCGCGGCGGCGCGTGCTCGGGCTGGAGGTCCGTGCCCAGCAGCCGGTTGAGCGAGGCGATCAAGGTGAGAAGGTCGGTCGCGCGGCCGTTGCCCACGTTGAACACGCGGCCCGACACGCCCGGGGCTTCGGCCGCGCGGAGGTTGGCCTGCACCACGTTGGCCACGAAGGTGAAGTCGCGCGACTGCCGACCGTCGCCGTACACGACCGGGCGCCGCCCGGCGAGCATGGCGGTGATGAACAGCGGGATCACGGCGGAGTAGGGGCTGTCGGGGTCCTGGCGCGGGCCGAAGACGTTGAAGTATCGCAGGGCCACCGTCTCCAGCCCGTAGGTTGCCGAGAACGCCTGGCAGTAGAGCTCGGCGGCCAGCTTGGCCGCGCCGTAGGGCGAGATGGGGGCCGGCAGATCGGTCTCGCGCTTGGGGCTCGTGGGCTGCTCGCCGTAGGCGCTGGAGCTGGCCGCGTACACCACGCGTCGCACGCCCGCACGCCGCGCGGCGTCCAACAGGGCCACGGTCCCGGTCACGCACGCGGCGTTCGTGTCCAGCGGGGCCTCGACGCTCCGCGGCACGCTGGCCAGGGCGGCCTGGTGGAAGATGCAGTCCACGCCGCCGACGGCCTCCTTGAGGACTTCCACCTCGCAGAGGTCCGCGTGGAAGAACGTGATGCGGTCGCGAAAGGCGGCCATGTTGGCCTCCCGGCCGGTGCTCAGATTGTCGAGCACGCGCACCGACTGGCCGTCCTCGACCAGGCGCTGGGCCAGGTGCGAGCCGATGAATCCCGCTCCGCCGGTGACCAGACAGGTGCGCATGGAGGCCCTCTGCGAAGGTGTCGAAGCGCCCCGGGGTCGCGCCCGCAGGCCCCGCCCGGGGGATGTGCAAGTGTAGAACACCGCCGCGGCGGGCGGAAGGGCCGTGGGCCGTCAGGCCGGAAAGGAGAGCAGCGAGGGATCGAGCCTCTTGGACCACGCCGCCACCGCGCCCAGATCGACGACCCGGTCCTCCGGACGCCGGCCGAGGGTCTGCCGGAGCAGCCGGTGCAGGTCCGGGTCGAGACGGGGGCGGATTCGCGCGGCCGGCGGGAGCTTCCACTGAAGCTGCGCGGCGACGATCTCCATCAGGTCCGTGCCCTCGAAGAGCGGCTTGCCCGTGAGCAGCTCGTACACGATGCACCCGAAGGCGAACAGGTCGGCTCGGAAATCGACCTGTTTGCCGGTCAACTGCTCGGGGGGCATGTAGCGGGGCGTGCCCAGCACGTCGCCGGCACGGGTGATCTCGGCGTCGCTGAAGTGCCTGGCCAGGCCGAAGTCCATGAGCTTGAGCGTCCCCTGTCGATCGACCATCACGTTGCCCGGCTTCAGGTCCCGATGGCATACGCCGGACTCGTGGGCGTGATGCAACGCCGCGGCGAGCTGGCCAGCGACCCGTCGCACCTGCTCCTGGCGGAGGGCCCCCCTTCGCCGTATGATCTCGGCCAGCGACGCCCCGTCGCAGAACTCCATGACCATGAAGTTCGTGCCGAACGAGGTGAAGCACTGGTGGATGCGGGTGATGTTCGGGTGGTCGAGGCCCTGGCAGATCTGCACTTCGCGCTCGAACCGGCCCTGGGCCTCCAGGTCGTGGACCAGGCGATGACTCATCATCTTCAGGGCCACGCGCCCGAGCCCCCGGCCGGCTTCGTCTTCCGCCTCATAGACCACGGCCATCCCGCCGCGGCCCACGGCTCGGCGGATGCGGTAGCCGTGGAGCAGTTTCCCGGCCAGCACGTCCACTTCCAGCCGTCCGAGGCGCTCGGCGATGAGCCGGCTCAGGGCCACCCAGAGCACGCTGTGGCGCGCCGCGATCTGGCGGAACCGGTCGGCCGGCAGCAGCAGGGCGCGCCCCGGCGTCGTGGCCACGACGGTCGCCGTGCACGGCTGATCCGTGACCAGCGACATCTCGCCGAGAATCACGGCGCCGCCCGGCTCCGCCACGCCGCGCCAGGACCCTTCCTCCTCGACGCCCACCTCGATCTGCCCCTGGAAGACCAGCCACAGTCCCCGGCCCGGTTCGCCCTGCTGGATGAGCACCTCGTCCACGTCGAATTCGTGTTCGGCCATGCCGGACCGAATCTCCTCGACGATCGACGGCGGCAGCTCGGAGAACGGCCAGGTCCGGGCCAGGGCGTCATCGGGCGAGACGGGCAGGGCCTGCGCCGGCGCCCGCTCGCCCGGGGCGAGGACGACGTCGGACATGGGTACCTCCGCGCCCTCCGATCGCCCTACCGAGCCGCAGATCGTGCTCACCAGGGCCTCGTGCTCGGGAAGCCGGCGCACGTATTCCTCGGCCACGACCCGCTCGCCGCGCGACGCCCTGTGACGCAGCTCGATCGGGAGCAGGCCGTGGATCAAGGCGTGCTGGGCGGTGTTCGGCACCTGGGCGAGATACGCTTCGATCTGCGGACGTCGCCCCGACCGCAGCTCGCTTTCGAAACGGCTGCACAACTCCTCGACGAGCGTGCTCGGAGGAGCCTCCTGGCTCGGCTTGACCTCGCGGCGACCCATAACGGCTCGCTTCCTCACATGGATAAGGCGTCTTGGTAGGCCCCGAGGTAGAAAGAGGCGAGGCGGAAGATGAGGAAGAGAATGAGCCCGGCGATGACCAGCCAGACGGCCGTGCCCGCCAGGCGCGTGAGCGTGGCCAGCGCCGCCCGGGCCTGCTCCTGGTACTGGCGCGAAAGCAGGGCCATGGACTCGGGCAGGCTGCCGGTGTGCTCCCCGATGCCGACGGCGGCGACGAAGTCGGGCGGGAACGCGCCGGCGGTCTCCACGGCCTCGGTCACCGTGGAGCCGCCCGACAAGGCGCGCTCGATGCGGTCCGCCTTCCCGGCGAACCGGGGATTCAGCGACGTCTCCACGCCCAAGCGCATGGCCTCGCGCACGTCCAGCTCCGTATTCAGGGTCAACTGGAGGGCCCAGGTCATGCGGGCCAGGGCGATCGCCTTCAGACATGGGCCGATCACCGGCAGGCGCATCGCGGCCAGTTGCACCGGCCGGATCCAGAACAGTCCGCGTCGCGCGGCCTGCACCATCAGCACCACCGCGACCGCGGCGGACACCACGACTGCCACGTAGACCGCCAGGCCGCGCGTGCCGGTCAGGCCGAAGCCCAGAGGATCGATGGTCGTGCCCGTGGACTCCCCGATCAGGCCCACGATCCAGATCAGCAGGCCCACCACCACCACGGCGATGGCCAGTTCTGCCAGCGGCCAGGCAATGGCCGAGAGAAACATCCGCCGGAGCTGCATCTGGCCTTCGTAGTGGTCGGCGAGCCGGCCGAGTACGTCGGGCAGATGCCCGGTCTTCTCGCCCAGCTCGACCATCTTGCGGAACAGGGGCGGGAAGTACCCACCGGCTGCGGCCAACGCGTCGGCCAGGGACTGGCCTTCGCGCACGGCGTCGCGCACGGCCGAGAGCCGGCCACGGGCGAATCCGCCGGCGCGGTCGGCCTCGGTTTCCAGCGCCCGACGGAGGTCGATCCCCGCGCCCAGCGCGATCGCCAGGCGTCGCGACAGCTCGGCCAGGTTCTTCAGCGGGATGGGGCGAAGGCCGAACATGGTAGATGCCTGGGAGAAGACCTGCACCGACCGCACACGGAGGCGGCGCCTCCTCAGCATACCCCGGCGTGGCCGGAAGATGAAGCAATGTCCGGCCACGGCGTGAGCCCTCGGAAATCGTCCGCCGTCAGGCCGTCCGAGCCGCCTGGTTTGCACCGCCGCCGCAACGCGCCGCGGCTCTTCCGGGCTCCCGGGTGGAGGTTCCACGGGTTCATGTCCGGGCACCGAGGGGTATAATCGTCGTAGTCCCCCGGAATCTCCCCCGCAGATACGGTATCTGGCGATGTACGACGGTCTCTCCCCCTCCGAGCCGCAGCAGCGGTCCAGCCCCCCACCCGTGCCCTATGCGCCGTCGCGACGACTGCCCTGGCTGCTGGTCATGCTGGTGGCGTTGCTCGTGGTAATGATCGTGCCGTATTTCGTGCAGCAAGTGGTCTATGCCGTGGCCAAGGCGCAGCAGCGGGCCCGGCAGGAGGTCGCGCTGGAGACGTTGCGCGAGCTGCCCGATCCGCAGCGGCGCTTTGCCGCGGTGGCCAAAGCCATCGAGCCCAGCGTGGTGGGGGTCGAGACCGAGAAGGTCGTGCAGGGGGTGGCCGCCGACGAATGGGGCTTCCTGTTTCGCGGGCCGCAGCAGTTCCGCGCGCAGGGCGAAGGCTCCGGCGTGATCATGGACGAGGACGGCTACATCGTCACCAACTACCACGTGATCGGCCAGGCCGACGAGGTCTCCGTGCATCTGGCCGACGGACGCACGATCGACGACGTGCGGGTCATGGGCTCCGATCCGCTGTCCGACATCGCCGTCTTGAAGATCGACGCCCCGGATCTCGTCGCCGCCACCTGGGGCGATAGCGACAAGATGGAAGTCGGCGACTCGGTCCTGGCCGTGGGCAACCCCTTCCGCCTGGCCCGCACCGTGACCGCCGGCATCATCAGCGCCAAGGGGCGGCGGGGGATTGTCCGCGACCTGGGCTACCAGGACTTCCTGCAGACCGATGCGGCGGTCAACCCGGGCAACAGCGGCGGCCCCCTGGTCAACATGGACGGCCAGGTGGTGGGCATCAACACGGCGATCTACGGCGAGCGCTACCAGGGCATCAGCTTCGCCATCCCCAGCCGCATCGCCCAGGAGGTGTACGAGCGTCTGAAGGCCGACGGCGTGGTCCAGCGCGGCTGGCTGGGCGTGGAGCTCCAGTCCATCAATCCGGACATTGCCGAGCAGCTCGACCTGAAGGAGACCCGCGGCGCGCTGGTCGCCCGGGTGCTTCCCGGCTCTCCGGCCGCCGAGGCGGGTCTGCGGCCCGGCGACGTGATCGTGGGCTGGAACGGCGAGGAGATCGACGACGGCATGGACCTCAGTCTGGCGGTGGCCCGCACCGAGGTCGGATCGACGGCCACGGCCGAGGTGATCCGCGACGGCCGCCGCGTGGAGATCGACGTCCGCGTGGCCGAACGCCCGCAGCGCGTGTTGCGGCGGTGAGGCCGTTCTCCAGACCCGTCGCGGCGGCCTCCAAGCCTCATGGTTCTCCCTGCGTCCGGTGGACTGGGGCCCGCTGGCCGACTATGCTGGCGAGGTGCCTCGAATACCGGGCGGCGGCGAACATAACCTCACCCAACTCGATGGCGGAGGTTCTTCCCATGCGGCAGGTTCCTCGCGCAGCTCTGTCGGTCGGCCTGTTGTGGATTGCGGTCGGGCACGCGCTGCCCTCCGTTTGTCACGCAGGCATCTACTCCGCCGAAGTCCTCGCGGACCGGCCCGTCGCCTACTTCCGCCTGGAGGAGAGCGGCGGCGACCGCTCCACCAACCTCGGCTGGGGCGATCGGCTGCACGGCCGGTACTTCAACTACGCGCCGGGCGAGCTGGGCCAGGCCAGCGCCCAGGGGCCGGCGCTGCCCGGATTCGGCGCCACGAACCACGCCCCGGTCTTTGACGGAACCGACAACCGATCCGAGACCGCGGACAACGCTACGGTCGGCGACGTGATCGACATCACCGGGCCGCTGACGCTGGAGGCATGGGTCCTCCACGACTCCTCCACGCCCACGACCAACGAGGGCATCGCGGCCAAGTACCGGGGAAGCGACAACAGCCGGGCGTACAACCTCTACCTGAATCCGTCCCTGGAATTGGGCATGGTCATCTCCCCGAGCGGCCAGTTCTCCGACGCTCGGGTGCTGGAGTCGGATACGCCCCTCTCGGCCGACCAGTGGTACCACGTGGCCGCCACCTTCGTGCCCGGCCATTCGATGAAGCTCTACGTCGATGGCGCGATGGTCCAGGAGACGACCACCGACGTGCCCGCGGCAATCCACGTCAACAATGCTCCCTTGTGGATCGGCGCCCAGTTCGCCACCGGGCCGGGCGAGCACTTCGCCGGGCGGATCGACGAGGTGGCCGTCTACGACCGCGCGCTGTCGGCCGAACGGATCGCCGCGCACCACGCGGCGGCCACCACGCCCGCCTTTCAGCCCGACCAGATCCCCGGCCTCAAGACCTGGTACCAGATCGATGACGGCACACAGGTCCGCTTCGACGGAGGCCTGCCCGGTTACCGCGTGGACCGCTGGCAGGACAGCGGCCCGGGCGTGGCGGACATGCAGCAGTCCGGCGGCGCCTCTCCGCTGCTGTTGCAGGACCAGTTGGCGGGCTTCCCGGCCGTGGACTTCGACGGCTCGAACGACTTCCTCTCGGCGGGCAACGTCAAGATCCACGACAACGCCCAGGGGCTGACCGTCGCCGCGGTGGTCCGGCCGGAGAACACCGCCGACGCCCAGTGGATCGTGTCGAAGTACGACTCCAGTAGTGGACGCCGCGAGTGGGGCCTGTCCACGCAGGTCTTCAGCGTGCAGGACAGTGCTGGCAGCTTCGACCCCGATACCGTCGCCGCGTTCGCCATGACCGCTGACGAGTGGCACCTCATCGTGGGAGTGTGGATGCCCGGCGAAGCGGCCCGGGTCTATCTCGACGGCCGCCTGGCTGGCACGGCCGCGCAGGCGGTCGCCGACCTGGCGGACACCGACGCGTCGCTCCTCCTGGGAGCCACCAACGAAGGCGCGTGGCAGAACCTCGACGGCCAGATCGCCGAGGTCCTCCTGTTCGACCATGCGCTGGGCGAAGCGGAGCATCTCGCCCTGGGCGCGTACCTCGACCTGAAGTACGGCCTCCAGACGGCCTACGTGCCCGAGCCGGCCACGTTCGGCTCCTCGGCCCTTGCCGGGCTGTTGCTCGCCGCGCTGGTAGGCCTGCGCAGCACGCGCCCAGGGCGGAAGCGCCAGACGTGAGACGCGCTCACGCCGCGCGCCGCTTCGGCTCGGCCCCCAACTCCAGCTCGACGCCGCGGAGCCGGCCGTCGCGCTCCACGCGCAGCTCGATCGGACCAGGGGACTCGGTCAGGAGCCGCCGGAACTCGTCCTCGCCGCCGAAATCCCGGCCCACGACCCGGTAGATGCGGTCGCCGGGCTTCAGCCCCGCCAGGGCCGCGGGCGAGCCGGGCACCACGTAGCGGACGATCGTAACGCCCGGCTCGGCGTCGTCGATCCGCCACAACAGCCCGATCCGCATGGGCTCGCCGTCCAGTTCCACCTGGAGCTTCAGGGGGTTCTCCTCGCCCGGCCGCATGACCTCCACGGAGGCTGGGCTGGGAGCCAGCATCACCGCGCCGAGCAGGGCGGTCCCGGAGGCGACCTCGCGGCCGCCAAACTCCATGATTCGGTCGTTGGCACGGATGCCGGCCTTGTCGGCCGGGGAGCCCTCGGTCACCTCGGTTACGCGGACGCCCGGCCCCACGAAGCCCTGCGGCGACCACGACACGCCCAGACGGCTGGGCAGCGCCGGGGCCCGTTCGATGATCCGCCGCTGGGTGTCCGCCGACTCGCGCGAGCCGGCCTCGCGGAAGGCCGTCACCGCGCCGGCCTCGGCCAGTCGCCAGGTGGTGCGGAAGACCAGCCGCGCCACGCGGTTCATGCCCCGGTGATTGATCAGGTGGGCATCGTCGCGGGGCGTGTGATAGTCGTCGTGCACGCCCGTGTGGAACAACAGGGCCGGGATCCGCTTCTCGAAGAACACGTAATGGTCCGAGTTCCGCCGCATGGTCCAGTCGTAATCGACCTCCAGGCCGAGGCTGTCGTTCTCCTCGGCGATCAGCCGCCGCAGCCCGTAGCCGCAGCGCGTGCCGAAGACCTTCAGTTTCTCGCCGCGCAGCCGCCCGATCATGTCCATGCACAGCATGGCTTTCACCTGGTAATTCCGGAGCGTGGGCTGATCGAGCCAGTGCTGGGAGCCGAGCATACCCATCTCCTCGGCGTCCCAGAAGGCGACCAGCACAGTCCGCTTCGGGGCCTCGGGCAACATGGCCAGCGCCCCGGCGACCTCAAGAAGCCCCGCCGTGCCGCTGGCGTTGTCGTCCGCGCCGTTGTGGATCTGTCCGGTCGGTCCGCGGCTGTTCTTGCGGTTGCCGTAGCCCACGTGATCGTAGTGGGCGCTGACCACGATCAGCTCGCCGCGCAGCTTCTCGTCGCTCCCCGGGATCCACGCCAGAACGTTGCGGTATCCGTGGCCGAACGGCTGGAAGTAGCCCCCGTCGATGCCGGCGGGGCGCAGGCCCAGGGCGGCAAGCTTCTCGGCCAGGTAGTCGCCGGCCTCGCGCCCGCCGCGCGTACCCGACGCGCGCCCCTCGCGCTGGTCGTCGGCCAGGAAATCGACGTGGGCCTTCAGCTCCGCGGCCGTGATCGACTCCAGGGCCGCGTGCAGCGAGGCCCTGCGCTCGGCGGCCTGGACCGACCAGAGCGCCGTCACGCCAAGGAGAAGGGCGGCCAGTAAGCGCTGCCCCACGATCGCGCGCGGCGGAGACTGCGATCGATTCAGGTTGCCAAACATGGGGCAAATAGGGGCCGTCTCTGCGAGGGATTCAGAAGCGTGTCCGTTATACAGTCGGTTTCCTGCCGCGGCCAGCTTGAGGCTCCGAGCCCATCGACAACCCCCCGCGCGCCGACTACGCTAGATGGTTTGCCCGGTCTTGTTCCTTGCCCGACGAAAGGGAACCTTCGATGAGCTCCAAGCGGATCTTCCTCAGCGAGAGCGATATCCCGACGGCCTGGTACAACATCCAGGCGGACCTGCCCGAGCCCCTCCCGCCGGTGGTGCACCCGGGCACGCAGCAGCCGATCGGTCCGGCCGACCTGGAGCCCATCTTCCCCAGGAGCCTCATCGCCCAGGAGGTCAGCCAGGAGCGATGGATCGAGATCCCTGAGGAAGTCCGCCGCATCCTGGCCATCTGGCGGCCCTCGCCGCTGGTCCGGGCGAGCAACCTCGAAAAGGCCCTGAAAACCCCGGCCCGCATCTACTTCAAGGACGAGAGCCACAGCCCGCCCGGCAGCCACAAGCCCAACACGGCCGTGGCCCAGGCCTACTTCAACAATATGGAATGCATCAACCGCCTGGCGACTGAGACCGGGGCCGGGCAGTGGGGCAGCTCGCTGGCCTTCGCCTGCTCGCTGCTCGACATGGAGTGCCGCGTGTTCATGGTCAAGGTGAGCTACCAGCAGAAGCCCTACCGCCGCTCCATGATGCACGTCTGGGGCGCCAAGGTCTGGGCCAGCCCCTCGTGCGAGACCGAGGCCGGCCGCCAGATCCTCGACGCCGACCCCGACTGCCCCGGCGCGCTGGGGATCGCCATCAGCGAGGCCGTCGAGGCCGCGGTCAAGGACGGGGGCTGCAAGTACTCGCTGGGCAGCGTGCTCAATCACGTCATGCTCCACCAGACCGTCATCGGCCTGGAGGCCGAGAACCAGATGGAACTGGCCGGCGACTACCCCGACGTCGTCGTGGGCTGCGTGGGCGGGGGGAGCAACTTCGCGGGGTTGGCCTTCCCCTTCCTCCGCCACAAGCTGGCCGGACGCGACATCCGCTTCGTGGCCTCCGAGCCCTGCGCCTGCCCCACGATGAGCCGCGGGCAGTACCGCTACGACTTCGGCGACACGACCAAGCTCACGCCGCTGATGAAGATGTACACCCTGGGCCACAGCTTCGTGCCCCCGGGCATCCACGCCGGCGGCCTCCGCTACCACGGCATGGCCCCCACGGTCAGCCTGGGCGTCAAGCTGGGGCTGATCGAGGCAGTATCTCTGCACCAGACAGAGTGCTTCGACGCGGCCAAGCTGTTTGCCGCCACCGAGGGCATCATCCCCGCGCCCGAGACCTCCCACGCGGTCCGCGCGGCGATCCTCGAGGCCATCAAGTGCCGCGAGACGGACGAGGAGAAGTGCATCCTCTTCAACCTCTCCGGACACGGGATCTGCGACCTGGGCTCCTACGACAAGTACTTCTCGGGCCAGCTCGAGGACTACGAGTATCCGCAGGAGAAGATCGAGGCCGCCCTGGCCGAGCTGCCCGAGATCGCGTGAGCTCGCGTGCGCCTTGAGATTCGCCCTGTCCGCTTGGTCAGCAGCCGCGCGGTCTTCCAGGGGTGGACCCCCGCATGAGGGCCCATCGAGTGGATGGGGCGCCAGAATCCTGCTTCCCGCCGTGGGTCGCCCGATGGGCCTCGTCGCCCGGCGACGCGACCCCAGAGAGGGCTCCCGAGGCCCTCTCGCTCAACGCGCCCATGAGCCAAGGCCTGTGATGTGGATCGGCGGTGCGCATGAGACCGGAAGGCCAGGAGGGCCGCAGGAGCGACGTGACGGGTCTCAGGCCGGAGGGAAGCTCCCTCCAGGCCTCCCCTCTCTGCCTCGTGAATTGATGGATGCAGGTAGAAAGACGCAATCTCTTGAAAGGAAGCCGTAGGGTGTGTGAAACGCACAGAACCTGAGGCAACTGCGAGCTTCACACCCGACACTGCGAAGCGTTAGAATGACGCACCATGCTGTAGCGTGATGGTGCGTTTCACGCATCTATGGCAGCGGGCTTGTCAACCGGTGGATCTGGTTTTTCGCGATGTTTGGGGCCCGCGAGTTTCGGACGTGGCTCGCCTCGGATGGGGATGGCCCCGGGCTGCCCGCGACTACCCTACCCGGAACCGCGCATGGGCCGGCGCGGCGCGTCGGTCGGGCTGCTGGTCGCTGTCGGACTTCCCGTCGGCCGGATGGATCTTGATCGTCGCGTTCGGCGGCAGGCGGCGCTCGGAGAGGATGCCGCGGCGCGTGGTGGAAAGGAACTCGTAGAAGGCCGCGGCCGGCCCGTCGCGGAACCGTTCCCGCAGGATCTGGAGGATCGCCTCCCACTTCATCCCGCTGCGGTAGATCACGCGGTAGGCCTCTTTGAGCACGCGGATGTCCTCGGAGGAGAAGCCCGCGCGGCGCAGCCCGATCTGGTTGATCCCCACGACGCAACTGCTCTGGCCGTCGACGGTGACGTAAGGCGGCACGTCCTGGTTGACGTGAGCCTGGCCGCCGACCATGGCCAGGGTCCCGATGCGGCAGAACTGGTGCACGGCCACGGCGCCGGAGACGTACGCCCGGTCGGCCACCTCGATGTGCCCGGCCAGCATCGTGTTGTTGGCGAAGATGGAGCGATTGCCGACGATGCAGTCGTGGGCGATGTGGACGTTGACCATCAGGAGGTTTCCGTCGCCGACGATCGTGTCGTGGCCTTCCTCCAGGGAGCGGTGGATGGTCACGTTCTCGCGGATCGTGTTGCCGCTGCCGATGCGGACCAGCCCGGGCCGTTCGGGCCGCTTGACGTGCTGGGGCAGGCCGCCGAGCACGACGTTCTCGAACACGTGGTTGCAGGAGCCGAGCCGGGTTCCATTGCGGAGGACCACACGGCTGGCCAGGGTGCAGCCGTCGCCGATCTCGACGTCCGGCTCGATGACACAGAAGGGACCGATGTGCACGCCCCGGCCGATACGGGCCAGGGGGCTGACGACCGAATGCTGGGCACCTGTCACGGAAGGGACCTCGAAGAGAAACGGGCAATTTGTGGTGCCGGGCGATACACCTTGGCGGCGACCGGCCTCGCCGGGATCGGCGCCAGCTCCACGCATGCCGAGCGCAGGCTGAGGCCGCACCTCAGCTTGTATCGGCTGCGCAGAGCTTCGCGATTCAGCGAGATCTGGGGAAGATGCGGGTCGCAGGGGCAGGAAGGACTGAACGTCTCCCTGTCACTGCCAGGCACGCCGAGGGCGCCACCCTCCTTGGGGGATCGGTAGTCGCAGGTTGCCTTGCCCGATACACTTAGGATGCCGCGCGCCATCCGTCCGCCGCCCGTCGCGGCCGGTCGGCCTTGCCACAATCCCTGAAACACCTGCCAGCCGCGGAGAAGACCATGCCGAATGTCGTGGAAATGTATGACGAGGCCATCCAGGTCCAGCAGTCCGGCAACCTGGAGGGGGCCATCGACAAGCTCCACGAACTGCTCGGGCAGCAGGCGGATTACGCGCTGGCCCACGCCGCCCTGAGCGTCTTCTATGGCAAGCTGGAGAAGTACGACGAGGCCGTGGAGCACGGGCGCAAGGTTTGTGAGCTGGAACCGGACGATCCGTTCAGCTATGTTGCGCTCAGCCTGATCTGCCAGCAGGCCGGGCTGATCCCCGAGGCCGAGAAGGCCCTGATGCAGGCCCGGCAGGCCCAGATGAACGCCCAGCAGTAGGACGGACTGCCCGGTCCGTCCCTCGTTCATGCATGACCCGGCTGGTCCGTCGTCGCACGATTGGGCGGAGTGGCATTGCGTCCTTCCGACAGCAGGGCAACGCAGTGGCACCCCGTCCTGCGGAGATCGTGGCCGGTCCATCTTCCGCACGCCGGCCGCAGGGGCTACCTTACGGGGCGAACCATCTTCGCCCGAGCGGCCTCGTCAGAAGCGGGACGCCCGGCGCCGCGGCGGACCGAACGGAATCCCCTAGGAAGACCTCCTGAGCCATGCTGGACCATCGATTCATCGTCGAGAACGCGGAGACCGTCAAGCAGAACTGCGCCCGACGGGGCGTCCACGCCGACGTGGACCGGTTCGTGCAGCTCGAGGCCGAGCGCAAGGCCAAGCAGGTCGAGCTGGACGAGCTGAACCGCCGCTCGAACCAGAACTCGAAGGCCATCGGGCAGGCCAAGGATCAGGCCGAGCGCGAGGCCCGCAAGGAGGAGGGCCGGCAGATCCGCGAGCAGGCGGCCGAGGTGAAGACGGCGATGGAGTGGATCGTGGAGGAACTGCTGCGGATTCAGAAGACGATCCCCAACCTCTCGCATCCTGATGCCCCGGTCGGCGCCGACGACAAGGCCAACCTGGAGGTCGCCCGAGGCCGGACGCCGGTGCCGGAGCTCGATTTCGAACCGCTCGATCACGTGGCCCTGGGCGAGAAGCTCGATCTTGTGGACCTGGAGGCCGGGGCCCGGGTGGCAGGGCACGGGTTCTACTTTCTGAAGAACGAGGCCGTGCTCCTGGAGCTGGCCCTGCAGCGCTACGCGATGGGGCTGCTGATGGACGAGGGGTTCGCGCTCATTGCGACGCCGGATCTTGCCCGCAATGAGGTCCTCGAAGGCACCGGCTACATCCCCCGCGGCGAGGAGACGCAGATCTACAGCATCGAGAGCACCGACCTGAGCCTGGTCGCCACGGCCGAGATCACGCTGGGCGGAATGCTGGCCGGCCAGACGCTCCAGGCCGGCGACCTGCCGCTGAAGTACTGCGGCACGAGCCACTGCTTTCGCACCGAGGCGGGGGCGCACGGTCGGGCCACGCGGGGCCTGTTCCGCGTGCACCAGTTCACCAAGGTGGAGATGTTCGCCTTCACGCTCCCGGACCAGAGCGAGCCCATGCTCGAGCACCTTCGGGACATGGAGTGCCGCATCTTCGACGGGCTGGGCATCCCCTACCGCGTGGTCGATACGGCCACCGGCGACCTGGGCGGGCCGGCCTACCGCAAGTACGACCTGGAGGCGTGGATGCCGGGGCGCAAGGGTTGGGGCGAAGTAACCAGCACCTCCAATTGCACCGACTACCAGGCCCGGCGATTGAACATCCGCTACCGCGTCAAGGGCGAGAAGGGGACGCGGTTCGTCCACACGCTCAACGGCACGGCCGTGGCCATCAGCCGCGGCCTGATCGCCGTACTGGAAAACTACCAGCAGGCCGACGGCTCGGTTATCGTGCCCGAGGTGCTGAGGCCCTGGGTCGGCAAAGAGCGGATTGAGCCGCGCGGCTAGCCCCGCCACCCTGGTGGCCAGGCACCACGCCCGAACCGCCAACCGGGAGCGCCGCGGCGATGGTTCGAGGATGCCGCCATAGCGCAAGCAGAACGCGACCTCTGGCCCGACGAACTATCCATCACCGACGTCATCCCGCCCGTCGGGGTTTCTCCGCGAGCAGGCCGTGGTTCTCGGGAAAAAGACCAAGGGGCTTGTGGTTGGGGAGGTGGAGTCGGAGTCGCGACCGATCGAGCAAGTTGAGGAATACGTTGAAGAGGCGATCCCGCCCGGCGAGCGATTCCGTCACACGCACACCCTGTACTTGAAAGCCCCCTCGCTCGACTACCGCTACGCTCTTGTCTCCGTCGCGCACGACTTCCCACCGTATCCTTGCTCGGCCATCTTTCGGCCTGCTCCAGCCTCTGGGGATACCCGACCGACCGACTTCTCTGAAGTGTTAGATTTGGCAATTCAGGGACGATTGGCCGCCCCCTTGACTGGCACCTGCCTACTGCACTCCGAGACCCAGTTCCTCGAGTGGCTGCGCTGAGCACTTCAGCAGTGGGAGACAAGGCGCATAGTCCAAGCTCTCATCTCACGATCTCAGAAGCTGGAGCAGGACTAGGCGCGACAGGAGAGGTCCTCTGGCTTCTGCAAGGGCGAGCGTCGTTGCTGAACAAGACCTCCTCCCCGCGAGCGAGCTCGGCGGCTAGATGGAGCCGAGGACCCTCTCCGCCTCCTCGCACAGCTTCTGCGCTTCCTTGGCGGTGGCCGCCTCGGCAATGGCGCGGACGATCGGCTCGGTGTTGCTCGCCCGGACCAGCAGCCACCGGCCGGGCCAGTCGAGGCGCAGGCCGTCAAGCCGGTCGGACCGGGCGTCGGAGAAGTGCCGCTCCAGGGCGTCGAGGGCCTGCCCCACCCTCTCTTGCGGCAGGGCGAACTTGGTCTTCACGATCTCGTACCGCGGCAGCTCGTCGGCCAGCTCCCCGATGGGACGCTCGCGCCGGGCCATCCAGTCGAGCAGTTGCGCCATGCCCACGAAGCTGTCGCGGATCATCCCCACGCGCGGATCGATCGGCCCGCCGTTCCCCTCCCCGCCGAAGGCCGCGTCCTTGGCCAGCATGAGATCCACGACGTTGGCCTCGCCCACCGCCGCGCGGTAGTAGGGCACGTCGTGCTTCCGCGCCAGGTCCTGGCTCATGCTGCTCGAGGCGCAGTTGGCCACCACCGCGCCCTTGCGATACTGGAGGACGTGGTCCAGGCACA
Source organism: uncultured Pirellulales bacterium (assembly GCA_964434165.1). Lineage (GTDB taxonomy): Bacteria > Planctomycetota > Planctomycetia > Pirellulales > Thermoguttaceae > CAYSUS01. The sequence continues at coordinate 97,568 of CAYSUS010000006.1, read as the reverse complement.
TGGCCAGGGTGTACTCCTCGCCCAGGTAGCGCCCGTGCGCGTCGATCACGGCCAGGCGGTCGGCATCCGGGTCCTGGCAGAAGCCCACGTCGGCCCCGGCCTGGCGCACCTGGGGCAGCACGCTGGTGAGGTTCTCGGCCGTGGGCTCGGCCGGGTGCTCGAAGTGGCCGTCGGGCTGCTCGCCGAGCACGGTGACCTCGCACCCCAGGGCCTCCAGCAGCAGCCTCCCCAGGCGCCCGCCCGACCCGCGGTTGGCGTCCAGCAGCACTTTCAGCCGCCTTGCGCGGATCGTCTCGACGTCCACCGTGGCGAGCACGGCTTGAAGGTGCGGTCCTTCCGGGTCGGCGATCTCCTGCGACGTGCCCAATCGGTGGTGCGGGACCCACGCGGCCTTGCCCGAGCGATAGCCCGACAGCACCTCGCGGCCCGGCCCGGCGGGGATCACGCGCCCCTCGGCCGAGAAGAGCTTCAGGCCGTCGTACTCGGGCGGGTTGTGACTGGCGGTGATCTGCACGCCGCCGGCGCACTGATGCTTTCTTACCAGAATGCCGACGGTGGGCGTGGGGGCCACGCCGGCCTGGAGCGTGGTCCGCCCCGAGGCGTGCAGCCCCGCCCGCACCGCCTCGGCCAGCATCCGGCCCGAGGCCCGGCCGTCGCGCCCCAGCACGATCGGCCCGGGCGGGGCCAGCGCGGCAAAGGCCGCCACGTAGCGCACGGCCACCTCCGGCGTCAGGGTCTCCCCGACGACGCCCCGCATTCCGGACACGCTGATGATCGGTTCGGCCACGCCAGAGGCCCTTTCCGCGGCAGGGATCGGAACAGTACATGACCCGAACGGCCCGTGGCTGCCAGTATAGAAGAACACGGGAAGCCGCAGAAGCCGGCCCCGGTTACGGTTGCGCAAGGCCCGCCAGGCTGTCGTCCCCCTTTCTCCGACCCGGGGAAGTTGCGAGAATACCCGCGTGGATGTGCCCCGAGCGCCCGGCGAGGCACACCGCAGGACCATCGCCAAACCCTCCCAAGAGACAAGGCTGGACGGACCGATGCCCGACCCCACCTCCGCGTTCGACGCGTCCCAGGCCCTCGCGCAACTCGACCAGGCCGCCCGCGACGGCAAGCTGTCCGACGGCGCCGTCGAGAACATCCGCACCTGGCTCTCCGAGCCCCGCTACGCCGACTACGCCGCCGAGGTCGCCGAGCACGTGACCGCGGGCAAGTGGAAGGAGCTGGACGACGTGTTCTGGCAGGTCATCCCGTTCGGCACGGGCGGGCGGCGCGGCAAGATGTACCCTGTCGGCACCAACGCCATCAACCAGCGGACCATCGGCGAGAGCGCCCAGGGCCTGGCCGACTACGTCCAGGGGCACGCCCAAGGCGACCTGTCCTGCGCCATCGCCTACGACACGCGCCACCGCTCGCGGGAGTTCGCCGTGCTGTGCGCGGAGATCATGGTGGCCAACGGCTACAAGGTGTACTTCCTCGACGGCTACCGCAGCACGCCCGTGCTGTCGTTCGCCGTGCGCCGCAAACAATGCTCGTGCGGGATCATGGTCACCGCCAGCCACAACCCGCCCGAGGACAATGCGGTGAAGGTCTATTGGCACACGGGCGGGCAGCTCCTCCCGCCGCACGATCAGGGCGTGATCGACGCGGTGATGAACGTTATCGACATCCAGCGGACCGATTTCGAGACGGCCCTCACCAGCGGCCAGGTCGAATACTGCCAGGACGAGGTCGATCAGGCCTTCCTGGCCGCGGTCGAGTCGCAGAGCCGGCCCGGACCGCGGGACCTCAGCATCATCTACTCGCCGCTGCACGGGGTGGGCACTACGGCCGTGGTGCCGGCCCTGGAGGCGTCGGGTTTCAGGGAGATCGAGGTCTTCGGCCCGCACGCCGAGCCCGACGGCGATTTCCCCAACGTGCCGGGCCACGTCTCCAATCCCGAGAACCCGGCCGTGTTCGATGCGATCATCGAGCGCGCCGAACAGACCGGGGCCGACCTGATCCTGGCCACCGACCCGGACTGCGACCGCGTCGGGTGTGCGGCGCCGCTGACGCTCGAACACGGAGCCGAGTGGAAGACGATCACGGGCAACCAGATCGGCGCGCTATTGGCCGATTACCTCCTCGAGTTCGGCCGCGTGTCCGGCACGCTCACGCCGGAGCACTACGTGGTCAAGACGGCCGTCACCACGGAGCTGATCCGCCGCATCGCCGACGACCACGGCGTGACGACGGTCGGCGACCTTCTGGTCGGTTTCAAGTGGATCGGCGGCGTGATGGACCAGCGCGATCCGGAGAAGTTCGTCCTGGGGGCGGAGGAGTCGTACGGGTTCCTCGTCGGGGCGCACGCCCGCGACAAGGACGCGGCCGTAGCCTCGATGCTGCTGGCCGAGCTGGCGGCCAGGGCGAAGGCCGAGGGACAAACCCTTCACGAGAAGCTCGACGCCCTCTTCTGGCAGTACGGCTGCCACCTGGAGAAGGCGTTCTCGCGCAAGATGCCCGGGGCCCAGGGCATGGAAGACATGAAGGCCCTCTTGGCCGGCGTGCGGACCGCGCCACCCAAATCGATCGGCAACATGGAGGTCGCCCGAGTCCGCGACTATCTGAACGGCACGTCCACGGTCCCCGGGTCCGCGCCCGAGCCCATGGACGCCCCGGTGGGCGACATGGTGATCCTCGACTTGGTCGCCGAGGGCAACTACGTGGCCGTGCGCCCCTCGGGCACCGAGCCGAAAGTGAAGTTCTACATGTTCGCCTTCCAGCCCGCCGAGCAGATCGCCGACCTGGAAGCGACCAAGGCGGAGCTTCAGGCGAGGCTGGAGGCGATGGAGAAGGATTTGCAGGAGCTGGGCAGCTAGGAATAAGCCCCAGGCGCGTGAATCGAACCGAAGCCGCGACCGTGAAGGAGCGGCCGCCGGGACACCCCTTCCCCATGCTCTCCTAACGTCTTTGCACCCCAGCGGATCCGCGAGCCGCTTCGTACCGCCAGTTCCGCGCAGCTGGCGTGGTTGACAAACCCCACAAGGTTGACAACACTGTCCGGGTCTGCATCCCGTCCTCGCCGTCGCCAAGATGCCGCCCGGGCAAGCGGAGCGCATCTCATATGGCCGAGCAGTTCGACCCGTATCACATGTGGCTGTCCATTCCCCGCGAGGAGCAGCCGCCCCATCATTACCGCCTGCTCGGGCTTTCGCTGTTCGAGGACCATGCCGAGTCGATCGCGGCGGCGGCGGACCGGCAGATGGGGCATCTGCGAAACTACCAGAGCGGCAAACACGCCGCCGCGTCGCAGAGGCTGCTCAACGAGGTGGCTGCCGCGCGCGTGTGCCTGCTGAGCCCAGAGAAGAAGGCCGTCTACGACCGGCAGCTGCGCGAGCGGCTCGGGGCAGAGCAGGCAACGCCATCCATGCTGGCCGCGGCGGCCGCTGAACCGCGGATTCACATCGACCCCGTCGCGCCGGCGGGGGGGCGCAGACGGCGCACGGCTTCGAGGCGCACCCCGCGGCGGAAGTTGACGGAGAGGGCGTCGCTAGCGATCCTCGGCATCCTCGCGGTGGGGCTTGTCGTGGCCCTCCTCGCCGACTGGGCAATGCGCAAGCCGGAGCAGGAAGCCGCCCAGCGCTCTCAGAAGCCCTTCGAGGAGAAGGCGGCCAAGCCCGCCCGGGATCGGAATCAACACCCCACGCGCCGGGCGCAGAAGGCCGTCCGTGGCGTGGCGGACTCGAAGCCCGAAGAGGACAGGCGCGAGCCGACCTCTGACCCTCCAACCGAAGCAAAGAACCCCGCCAGCCCGATCCAGAGCGCGGTCGCACGGCGCCGAGAGGAGATCAAGCGGCACGGCTTGGAGACCCCCGCGGCCGCCGGCGAGCCGCCCCTGGCGATCGCGCCGTTTGACGAAGAAGAGGCCAAGAAGCACCAGCTCCAATGGTCGCGGCATCTGTGCCAACCGGCGAAGTGTGAGAACTCGATCGGGATGAAGTTCGTGCTCATCCCGCCCGGCGAGTTCGACATGGGATCGACAGCCGAAGAGGTCTTTCGGCTGACCGAGGAGGGCAATCGCGACGAGGCACCGACCTGGTACATGTTGCGGCTGCCGGACGAGACGCCGCAACACCGGGTGCGGATCACCAGGCCGTTCTGGCTGGGTCTTACAGAAGTCACGCAGGCGCAGTACGAGCAAGTGATGCGCGCCAACCCGAGCCTGTTCAAGGGCGATCCCAACCGGCCGGTGGAACAGGTCTCGTGGAGCGAAGGCGCGGAATTCTGCCGGCGCTTGTCCGATTTGCCTGAGGAGAAGACGGCAGGGCGGCGCTATGCGCTGCCGACCGAGGCCCAGTGGGAGTATGCCGCTCGGGCGGGCAGTCGCGGCCGGCGATGGTGCAGCGCCGCGCCTCATGGCGTGCCGGAGGCTGGCGCGGAAGCTTCCCTGGCACGCTGCGCCTGGTACGTGGCTAACTCCGAGGAGAAGACGCACCCGGTGGGCCGGTTGCGGCCCAACCCGTGGGGACTCCACGACGTGTACGGCAACGTCTGGGAGTGGTGCCAGGACTGGCACGACGCCGGCTACTACGCGACGGCGCCGGCAACCGACCCGACCGGGCCCGAGGCAGGCACGGAGCGCGTGCTCCGCGGCGGCGGGTGGATCAACCTGGCGGGCGGGTGCCGGTCGGCGTACCGCGCCGGTCTCAAGCCGAACCAGCGGTACAGCCGCCTCGGCTTCCGCGTCGCCTGTGCGGTCGACGCGCCGGGCGAGTAGGGCAGACCGAGAGAGGCTCGCGGCGCTCGACGGGTTGTCCGGCCGACTGGGTTATGGGTACGATGGGAAACCGCATCGGAGGGAATCGACCCTCGCTGCCGCGCCCCGCGTGGGGACGGACGGAGAGTGACGCTCTGCGTCGCCCGATCCGACGCAGAGCGTCAGGCAGAAGCGGGCCCCCGCGCAGAGCGTGGGAACCAGAAGAAGTGGGAACCAGAGCCACGCCCCGTTCCCTTCACTTGACTGCCGCGCCGCATGAGCCAGCCAACCGCTAACGCTTCGCCACCCCCGCCGGACAACGCCAATCAGCACAAGCACAGCATGCGCGAGACCGTGGCCATCGCCGGGGCCATCGTGGCGGCGGTCGTCGTGGCCCTCTGCGTGCCGTTTCTGCCCAAAGCCGGCACCGAGCCGGCCATCGCCGTGCTGGCCCTGGGCGGGGAGATCTTCCTCCGCCTGTTGAAGATGGTCGTGTTGCCGCTGGTCATCACCAGCGTGATGTCGGGCATCCTCGGCATGGGCGACATCCGCAAGCTGGGACGGCCGGGCCTGCGCACCGTGCTCTACTACTTGGCCACCACGGTCCTGGCCGTGATCCTCGGCATGGTCATCGTCAACGCCGTGCGCCCCGGCGTCGGGCTCGACGAGAGCATCATTCGCGAGGCCGAAGAGCGGGGCGAGGCCGAGATCCAGCAGCTCGAAGAGAAGACCGGCCCGGACGACGGCGCGCCCGCCTCGCGCGGCATGGGCTACGTGCTCCGCAAGCTCGTGCTCATGCTGTTCACCGACAACCTCTTCCGCTCGATGGCCGAGTTCGATCTTCTGCCGCTGATCGTGTTCAGCATCTTCTTCGCCGCGCTACTGACCACGATGGGCGGGACGGCCGAGCCGATCAACCGGCTCGTGCTGGCGGCCAACGAGCTGCTCTTGAAGTTCGTGCTGCTGCTGATGAAGGCAGCCCCGCTGGGCATCTTCTGCCTGGTGGCCGCGCGGTTCGGCCAGGCCCAGTTGGACGGCAACTTCGCCATCGTGCTGCGCCAGATCGCCTGGTTCGTGGTCGCCGTGCTCGTGGGGCTGGGGTTCCACGCCTTTGTCACGCTGCCGGCGATCCTGTTCCTCATGACGCGGCGCAATCCCTACCGCTACATGCTCGACCTGGGCCAGGCCATTCTCACCGCGTTCTCCACGGCCAGTTCCACGGCCACGATCCCCGTGACCATCGAGTGCGCGGAGCAGAACGCGGGCGTCGCGCGGCGGTCGGTTGACTTCGTGGTGCCGCTGGGGGCCACGATCAACATGGACGGGACCGCGCTCTACGAGGCCTGCGCGGCGATCTTCATCGCCCAGGCGATCGGCATGGACCTGCCCCTGGTCCAGCAGATCACCATCGCCCTGACCGCCACGCTGGCGGCGATCGGCGCGGCCGGCATCCCGCAGGCGGGTCTTTACACGATGGTCATCGTGCTCAACGCGGTAGGCCTGCCCGTCGCCCTGATCGGCCTGGTGCTGCCGGTCGACTGGTTCCTCGACCGCTTCCGCACCGCGGTCAACGTCTTCGGCGACGCCGTGGGCGCGGCGGTGGTGGAGAAGAGCTTTCCGGAGTAGGGCGGGACGTGACCTGCCTCGGCGCGCTCACTGCTTGCCGCGCCCGACGCGGAGGCCCAGCCCAAGAAACCCCAAGGCCGCCAGAACCAAGGTCGACGGCTCGGGGATCGGCTGCGCGGTGGAGGTGAGCGAAAGCTGGAGTCTGGTGCTCGTGCCGTCGAACTGAAGAACGCCCTCCCAGCCGTCAGGCATGTCGAGGAGGAAGTCCGACAGCTCCAGGCCGGTGACCGTGGGAGAGGTGGCGCCGCTCCAGTCGATGAGGTCGTAGAACCCGGCAGTCAGACCCATGCCCGCCTCGATGTTGAGGGGGATTGGACTCGAAGGGCCGGTCAGCGTGGGGCTGTCGGTGCCGTCGCTCCCGGCACCCCGCGAGGAGAACAGGATGCGGTCCGACGTCGCGCCGAGCGTGAAGTCGAGGGCATCGGCGCCCGAGAGGTCGAGGTTCCCGTCGGTCTGCGTCAGGTCGCCGAAGGGATCCAGGGTCCCCTTGATGACCAAATTCGGGCTGCCGAATACGTCCGTGTCGCTCCCCAGCGTGCCGCCCGCCCGGAACGTGCTGCCGTCGTTGATCGTCAGCGTCTTGTTGTTCTGCGCGTTGTAGCTGTTGCGGTAGAGGAGGCCGCCCTCGAGGGCGAGGAGGGAACTGTCGTTGACGCTGGCTCCGAACCAGCCGGACGTGTAGGCCTGCCCTGTGACGACGAAGCTCCCGCCGCCGCTCAAGCTGCGGATGCCGCGCCCGGAGTTCCTGGTCGCCTCGAAGTCGCCGAGCACGGTAAGGCTGGAGCCGGCGGCAACCTCGAGCCGGAAGCCGCCATTGGCGGTGGTCCGCAGCTTGCCGTTGATGACGTGATCGCCGCCCGTCACGCTGCTGATGTCCGTCGCGCCGCCGCCGTAGTGCGTGAGATCGTGGCCGCCGGTCACGATCGTGTAGGACTGCGTCGAATTGAGCGCGATCGTCTTGAAGCCCTGGTTGCCGGAAAGCGAGACCTCGCGGGGCGCGGTAATCACGCTGCCAAGAACGGCGTCATCCCCGTTCCCCGGCACGCCGTTGTCCCAGCTTCCCGCGTCGCCCCAGTCCCCGTCGGAGTCGACGCTCCAGGAGGTGACGGCTCCCCAGGCCCCGCCCGGCAGTGCGGCGAAGACGGCGAGCGAGAGAATGCACGCGGCAAGACGATGGCGGAGCTCGTTCATGGCGGCACCAGATAGCTCGGGGTTCGGGGCTCGCTGATCAAAAGACCGAGGCCGTTTCGCGCCGCCTCCAGTATGTTCGCGCCGCGGGGGATTGCAAGCGGCTTCGCAGTCCGGGGGGCGCGTGGCGTCCTTCCGCTACACCTTCCACGGCTCGCGCATCGCTCGGCTGAGCATCCGCGCGGCGTCTGGGTCGTCGACGATCTGCTCGGCCGCGGGGTCCCAGCGGATCTTGCGGCCCAGGCGCGTGCAGACGTTCACCAGATGCGCGATCGTGTCGCTCCGCACGGCCACATCGATGCCCGAGACGGTGGGCCCGCGCGTCTTGACGCAGTCGAGGAACTGGCGCTGGTGGCCGGGGCTCTTCTGCAGGTGGACCTCGTCCGGGCCGATCTTCGAGGCGAGCAGCGACTTGGGCTCGGCGTCGATGTGGCCGCGGCGCACGTACACCCACCCCTCGGTGCCCTGGAACACGACGCCCTGCTTGTTCTGCTCCCGGTCGGTGTAGATCATGGTCACGCCGTCGGCGTACCTGAGGCGCACGTTCCAGCGGACCGCGCAGTCGGCCAGGCCCCTTAGGGGGAACTCGGCCGTGCCCTCGACCTCGACCGGGCCGGTGTGGTCCGTGCCGTGCCCCCACTGGGCGATGTCCAAATGGTGAATGCCCCAGTAGCCGCCGATCCCGCCCAGGCAGTAGTCGGAAATGTGGTACCAGATGCTGTAGCTCTCCTTGCGGCTCCACGGGCGGCAGCGGTGGTAGGTGTACGGGGCCCAGGGCGCGGGGCCGAGCCAGAGGTCGTAGTCGAGGTAATCCGGCACAGGCTGGACCGGCTGGTGAGGGAAGGCGAAATCGTGCGGCACGCCCACCTCGATCGTGTGCAGCTTGCCGATCCGCCCGTTGCGCACTAGCTCGCAGCCGAAGCGGAAGTTCTCGCTCGACCGCTGCTGTGTGCCCCACTGGAACACCGCGCCGTAGCGGTGGCAGGCCGCGCGCAGGGCCTGGTCCTCGGCGAGGCTCAAACCCAGCGCCTTCTCCGTGTAGATGTCCTTGCCGCGGCGCACGGCCTCGAGCGACTGGAGCACGTGCCAGTGGTCGGGCGAGGCGATGCACACCGCGTCGATGTCCGGCCGAGCGCACAGGTCGCGGAAGTCGCTGTACGCCGCGCAGCCGCGGTCGCCGTAGTGCCGGTCCACGGCCTGGCGCGCGGGCTCAAGCTGGCGGCGGTTGACGTCGCAGGCAGCCACCACCTGAGCGTCGGCCTGCCCCAGGAAGGCCTTCATGAGCGTGGGGCCGCGGTTCCCCAGCCCGATGCAGCCGACCGCGATCCGCGAGCTGGGCGCCGGGCGATCGTCCACCCCCAGCGCCGATCCTGGGATGACGCGCGGCGCGGCAACGGCCGCGACTGCCCCGGCGAGAAACCGACGCCGAGAGAGACGAATGCGAGGGAGACTTGCGGACCGGCCGGGTTGGTTCATGGCAGGGCTCCTGGTGTCGGCGGCGCATGGAAAAGGGGGACAGCAACCGACTCGCGTCGATCGCCTCCCCCCTGGGTTCCTCATTGCCAGACTTCCGAAGTCTTTGGAACTCCGGAAGTCTCGCCTGGCGCGCTGTACGAAGTACGCGGCGCGAACGCACTCACCTGCTTACGCCGCCCTCACCCCCGACCCCTCTCCCGCCAGCGGGAGAGGGGAGGTGCGAATGCGTCACGTACTCACCACTCACGTACTCACCACTCACTCCGACATCTTCGGCGGCTCGACGATCGGATACTCGCCCGAGAGGGCCTTGAGGAACTCGACGAGGTCCTTCTGGCCCGCCTCGTCGATCTCCACGTCGCGGATCGACTTGAGCATCCCGGAGAGGTTCTCGTTGTCCTTGCCGCCGGCGACCATCAGGGCCACGGCGTCTTCCAGCGTCTTGGCGCTGCCGTCGTGGAAATAGGGCGCGGTTTTGGCCACCTCGCGGAGCGCGGGGACGCGGAACTTGCCCTTGTCGGCCTCGTCCTTGGTCACGTCGAAGCGGCCCAGGTCGGGCTTCTCCTTGTCCATGCCCACCCCGGCGTTGATGTACATGTACGAGCTGAACACGGGCGGAGTATGACAGTCGGCGCAACCGGAGTCCATGAAGATCTTCATGCCCCGCTTGGCCGCGTCGCTCATGGCCGCCTCGTCTCCTGCCTTGTGCTTGTCGTACGGCGAGTTGCCGCTGAGCACCGTGCGCTCGAACGCGGCGACGGCCTTGGCAAAGCCGTCCTCGGTGACGTCGGTGCCGAAGACCTTCTGGAACCGCTCCTTGTACTCGGGGATCTGGTTGAAACTCTCGACCACGGCCGCCATCGAGTGCCCCATCTCGATCGGGTTGCCGACCGGGCCCACGGCCTGGGCCTCCAGCGACTCCGCCCGACCGTCCCAGAACTGGGCCGGGGCGTAGGCCGCGTTGATCACGGTGGGCGAGTTGCGCCCGCCGACCTGACCGCCGATGCCCGTGCTGGTGGCCGTGTGCTCGGCCCAGGCCTTCTGCGGGTCGTGGCAGGTGGCGCAAGAGAGCGTGCCGTCCTTGCTCACCCGCTTGTCGAAGTAGAGCATCTTGCCCAGCTCGACCTTTTCGACGGTCATGGGGTTGTCGTCGGGGATCGGCACGGCGGGCAGACCCAGCGGCGGCTTGACCTCAAGCGGCGTTCCCTCGGCGGCGCCGGTGGCCGGCTTGAGCTCGGGGGCATCGCCCGGCTTGTCGGCCGGCTTCTCTTCGGGCTGGTCGGCCGGCATGTCCTCCGGCTTCTCCGCGGGCTTGTCCTCGGGTTGGTCGGCCGGCTTCTCTTCGGGCTTGTCGGCCGGCTTCTCCTCAGGCTTCTCCTCAGGCTTCTCCTCAGGCTTCTCCTCAGGCTTCTCGGCCGGCTTGTCGGCCGGCTTCTCCTCTGGCTTCTCGGTCTTCTTCTCGGTCTTCTTCTCGGTCTTGTCCTCGGATTTGATCGGCGCCTTCTTGTCGCCCTTTTTGTCCTTCTCTCCCGGTCCGCAACCCAGTTGCGCCAGCGCGACGGCTGCCAGCAAGCAGCCCGCACAGGCGATCCACCATTTGCTCCGGCTCATCGGAACCCCTCCTTTCGCAATCGAGACACCACGAGCCCCGGGCGGCGCTCCCGCGGTCCCGATGCCCCAACGCTGCGGCACAAGATGTAGCGAGACTCGGGCAACTCCACCCCATGACCGGTGATTCTAGCGACCCCGCGTGCGGTGCTCAAGCAGGTGGGCGCGAGATGCCGGCAGCGGAAGGAGGCGACCGAATCGGCCGAATCGTTCGCCGGCCGCGCGGCTCACGCTGAGGGGGGAGCCCGCGAGGAGAGCACGGGGTTTCGAAGTCTGCGAGACTTCGGAGGTCTTTCAGGCGATCTGCGCCCTGCCCGTGAAGCGGCAACCGACCAAATAGACCTTGGGACCGTCGCGCTGGACGCTGGCCACGCGCACGACCTCGGCGGTGAAGAAGGTCAGGGCCGGTTCCTTGCCCAGCGCCACGATCAGCTTGTCGAAGGCCGGCGCCCTGTCGAGGAAGAAGGAGAGCCCGCCCGCCGAGATGTCGTTGCACTGGACCTCGAAGAACTCGTCGCGAGAAGGCGGGCGCGCCCCGTACATGGGCGCGACCCTTTGCGAGTACTGGTAGCTGCGGCGCACGGACTGTCGCTGCTCGTGGGCGGCCTTGCCGCCGAGGGGCTGGAACGGCAAGTCCTCGCGGGCGCCCGATTCCGGCAGCGGCGGCACCCCGGTGGGCGGCATGCCGACGCCCTTCGCCTCGGTCATCGAGCACAGCTCCTTGAGGGCCTTCGTGGCCTTCTCGGCGATGCTGCGGACCTGGCGGAGCTCGGACTGCATCTCGAGCTTCTCGGTCTGATCCACGCCGCTGAGGATGATCGACTGGACCTTGCCGTCGCTCATCATCTTCATCGACCAGGAGACGCGGCGCTTGCGCCCGTCCTTGGCCATCAGGTAGCCCTCGAACTCGCAGGGAGCCTTCTCCGTGCGCGCGCTGCGGAAGATGCCGCGGATCAGCTCCAGTTCCTCGGGAACGACGAAGACGCTCCAGAAGGGCCGGCTGCGGATCTCTTTGACGTCGAAGCCGGTCACCTCCTGGGTTGCCCGGTTCATCCCTTCCACGCGGCCTTCGGCGTCGAGCGTGAGCACCAGCGTATCGACCATCTCGAGGATGGCCGTGGCGAAGCTGCGCTGCTGGGTCAGCTCCTCCTCGGCCTTGATGCGGGCCAGCGACGAGGTGAGCAGGTGGGCGATCGTCTCGGCGAACTGGACGTCGTCGAGCGAGAAGCGGCGCTCCTCGTCCGCGTAGATCCCCAGCACGCCGAAGGGCCGACCGTTGAAGTGCAGCGGCAGGGTCAGCGCGCTGGTGACCTCCTGCTTGCGCAGGAAGAGATCGGTGAAACGCTGCTCCGCCACCAGGTCGAGCGCGCTGACCGGCGTGGCCGCGCTCAAAGCGAAGCCGGCCATCGAAACGGCCGGGTCGAGCGGATACTCCTGCATCACCGCCTTGACGAGCTGGCCCCGTTGGTCGATTCGGGCTACCTTCATCTGGATGGCCGTGCCGCCGCGGATCACCTCGCCCACCCCGATCCGGTCCGTGCCCACGACCTCGGCGATCATCGAAGCGGCGTCCTCCATGAGCACGCCCACCGGAGGCTGCACGCTGCTGCGACGCCCGAACGCCAGCACGGCCGCCTGCTGGCGCGCGCGGTCGTCCAGCTCCTCGGGCTTGAGGTCCAGGCCGGCCAGCACGGACTGCAAGCTGGCCTCGTGCGAACTTGCGTTCTGGGGAGAAGTCATCGCGTATCCGTTCCGGGGCAAGGCGGGCGCACGTCAGAGGCAGGCACTGTAACCATAGGTCGCGGTGCGACCTCCGCCAAACCGGGCCACTGGCCGCGGATCGGGCGCCGGTGCGGCTTGCACGAGTTAACGCGGCGCTGCGGCCTGCGCGGTGTGCCCCCCGACGTGGAATGCCGCAACACCTCGTTGAATCCCTCCGGCCGCCTCTGCATCCCAGGCCGACACGGCCCCCGCTGGGAAGAGCCCGGCCCCGTTGGGACCTGGCAGGGATCCCGGAGCGACCTACCCCGATCTCCGGGGATGTGTCACAATGGTGACAGTGCGTAGCATGTAACGCCAATCACGCGATTCACTCCCCCTTGCGAAGGATGCACTGGATGGCTGACCCCGGCTCGTCCCGCCCGATTCCCCGTTTCGCCGCCGCCCTCGGCGCCTTTCTGGTTCTCGTGGGGGGCGCCCTTGCCGAAGCCCCGCCCCAGCCTAAGCCCTCGGATCCCCCCCCGGGCGAGTTGCCGCGCTACGTGAGCGTCCGCCGGCTGCCCGACGCCGTGACCCTGGCCAAGCTATCCAACGGCCTGACCGTGATCGTCCAGGAGAACCGCGTGGCCCCCGTGGCCACGGTGCGGTGCTACGTGAACAACACGGGAAGCGCGTTCGAGGGCCGCCACCTGGGGGCGGGCCTGAGCCACGTGCTGGAGCACGTGGTGGCCGGCGGCACCACCAGGAACCGCACGGAGAAGGAAATCGAAGCGATCATCGACCGCTTCGGCGGGGCGACCAACGCCTTCACCTCCAGCGACATGACGGCCTACTACATCGACTGCCCGGCCAAGGACGTGCTCACGGCCGTGGACCTGATCGCCGACTCGATGCAGCACATCACGTTCGAGCCGAGCGAGTTCGAGCGGGAGCTGAAGGTCGTACGCCGCGAGCTGGCCGACGGCGAGGTGGACCGCCGCCGCGTGCTCTGGAAGATGCTCGGCCAGACGGTGTACACCCGGCACCCCGCGCGCCATCCCACGATCGGCTACCTCGACGTGCTCAACCAGACCACGAACCAGACGATCATCGACTTCTACCGCGAGCGCTACGTGCCGAACAACCAGGTCTTCGTCGTGGTGGGCGACGTGGACACGGCGAAGATCCTCGACGCGGTCGCGCGCCACTGGGCCGGCACGCCCCGCGGGGCCGAGACCTACGTGGCCATGGAGGAGGAACCCGCGCAGCTTGCACCCCGCGAGGCGGTCCGCGAGATGGAAGGGGCCACCTATGACATGATCTACGCCTGGCCCACGGTCGAGCTTTCGCATCCCGATCTTTTCGCCCTGGACGTGGCGGCGTACGTCCTCGGCGAGGGCGACAGCTCGCGCCTGGTGCGGCGTCTGAAGTACGAGCGCGGGGTGGTGCTTTCGGTCAACACGGCGAGCTACACGCCCCATTACGTGGACGGGTGGTTCGGCGTGATCGTTGCCGCCCCGCCCCGGACCTGGCAGGAAGCCGAGGAGGAGATCCTCCGCCAGGTGTACCGGCTCCGCGACGAGCTCGTCTCGCCCGCCGAATTGGCCAAGGCCAAGAAGCAGAAGGCCGCCGAGCTGGTGTTCGGCCAGCAGACCGTGCAGGACATGGCCGACAGCCTGGGCCGCAACTACCTGTCGGCGGGCGACCCGCTGTTCGACAAGCGTTACGTCGAGGGGATCGCGAAGGTCACCGCCGAGCAGGTCCGCGACGTGGCCCGGCGTTACTTCGCGCCCGAGCGGCTCAATCGCGTGATCATCGCTCCGCCGGGCGGGGCGCCCAGGCCGGCCGCCGAAGCGGCGCGCGGGGCCGAAGGCGAAATCCGCCTCGTGAAGCTGCCCAACGGCCTCCGCGTGCTCGTGAAGCGCCACGCGCACCGGCCTATGGTCAACATGCAGGCGTACGCGCTCGGAGGGTCGCTGGTCGATACTCCCGCCACGGCCGGCCGGGCGGCGCTGGTGGCCGACATGCTCGACAAAGGCACGGCGCGCCTCTCCGCCGCGCAGATCGCCGAGTACTTCGACTCGATCGGCGGGCAGTTCTCCACCACGGCCGGGCGCAATACCATCTTCGCCAGCGCCACGGTGCTGCGCGAAGACTTCCCCCGCGCGGCGGCCGTGCTGGCCGAGTGCTTCACGCGGCCCACGTTCCCCGAGGCGGAGTTCGAGCAGGTCAAGAAGCTGGCCCTGGGGGCCATCGCGCGGCGCCAGGCCGATCCGCAGCAGGAGGCCTTCGAGCTGTTCTACGACAACCTGCCCGAGGGCTCACCCTACCGCATCATCCGCGGCGGTAAGATGGAGACCGTCGAGCCGCTCACGGCCGACGACCTGCGCAAGTATCACGCCGAGTTCTTCGTGCCGGGCAGCATGCTGGTGACGGTTTTCGGCGACGTCGATCCGGACGAGGCCCTGCGGACCGTCGAGGAGCATTTCGGCGGCCTTGAGCCCCGCCGGGCCGAGCCGATCTCCTTCAAACGGCCCAACGCCATCCCGGAGGACGTGGTCCGCCACAAGCAGACGGCCAAGCAGACGGGCGTGGTCCTTTTAGGCTATAGCGGGCCGAGCATCCTCGACAAGGAGGACCACGCGGCGATGACCGTGCTCGACGCGATCCTCTCGGGCTACAGCTATCCCGGCGGCTGGCTGCACAACGAGCTCCGCGGCGAGGGGCTGGTCTATTTCGTCCACGCCTTCCAGGTCACCGGGCCCGCGCCGGGCTTCTTCGCCGTGCTCTCGCAGACCCGCCCGGACGCGATCGACGAGGTCATCGGCCGCGTTCAGAAGAACGTCGCCCGGGCCAAGGAGGGCAAGATCTCCGAGGAGGAGTTCCGCCGCGCGATCGACATGATCGCCGCGCTTCATGCCCAGGAGAACACGACGATCGCCGCGCAGGCCCAGCAGGCGGCCCTGGACGAGCTGTACGGGCTGGGCTACCAGTACGACAAGTCGTTCGAGAGCCGCATTCGCGCCGTGACGCTCGACGACGTCGTGGCCGCGGCCCGCAAGTACTTCGGGAACCACGTGCTGGTGACGACGTCGCCGGAGAAGCGGTAGGACCAATTGGCGGCGACACCCTGGTTCCCATGCTCCGCGTGGAAACCGGCCGCCTTGACGCGCTGCGTCGCCCCGCGCAACGGCGGAACGCGGGAAGTGACTACTGCACCCGACACGCATTGCGTCCTGGTGCTGCCGGGTCTAGACTGGCACGTGATGTGAAGGACAGCCGTAACGTCTGTCATAGGGAACCACGCCATGGCCCCCGTCGATCGCACCCAAATAACCACCGCCGAGCAGTTGTTCGAGGCCGAAGGCCTCGGACCCTGTGAATTGGTGCGCGGGGAGCTTGTCATGATGAGTCCTGCGGGATTCGGACACGGCCGCGCGGCGCAGAAGATTGGAACTGCCTTGGACGTGTTCGCCAGCCAGCGCGGGCTAGGCGCCGTGGTCGGGGGCGATCCCGGCTTTCTGATCCGCCGCAACCCTGATACGGTCCGTGCGCCGGACACGGCCTTCGTCCGGGCAGACCGGATCGGCGAGGAACCGCCTATGACCTACTTCGACGGCGCTCCCGACCTGGCCGTGGAGGGAGTCTCGCCGAACGATCGTTCCAGCGAGGTCCAATCGAAGGTATTCGACTGGCTCGATTCGGGTTGCGTCGCGGTCTGGGTGGTTGATCCGAAGACGCGCATGGTGACCGTCTATCGCAGCCGGCAGGACATCGTGGCGCTAGGCGAGGACGAGACGCTCACCGCCGAAGACCTCCTTCCAGGCTTCGCGCTTGCGGTGAAGGATGTGTTCGGGAAGTGACGCACCCTGGTTCTCATGCGCTGCGGGGGAACTTGTTGGCCTGACGCTCTGCGTCGACTCCCCGGACGCGGAGCGTCCTCACGGGCGTCCCCACGCCGAGCGTGGGAACGAGGGAGGAGCAAGCATCGTGCGGCGTTTTCGATCCCGGAGCTTCGCAAGGAGGCCAACGACATGGCATGCGCGAAGTGAGAAAGGATCGATCGGGGCCTGACGGCGGGCTTCCTGGCCGCCTTGGCCCTCTGGGCGGGGCGGACCGGCGTGTGTGCCGCGCAGCGCGTCCTCACGGAGACCCTGCTGACCCGGCCGCACCCCAAGGACCGGATCGTGCGGGACTCGATCAAGGTCGGGCCACACGGAAGCAAGGTGTTCTACATCACCGAGGGCCGCCAGGGGCAAACGGCCTGTGTCAACGGATCGCACGGCCGCCCGTACGAGGTGGTTCGTCTCCCGCAGGTCGACTTCGCGAGAGACTCTCACGCCCGGGGACCTGCTGCCCGGCTTCAAGCCTTCCGTGGCCGAGGTGTTCACGGATTGATAAGGAAGTTGAACAGCGTCAAGCGCCGCGGTCTCCCGCTTGTGACGGAGTGCCAAGGAACCATTGGGGGAGGTTCGCCCCACCGCAACTCCCGCATTTCCGGAACGGCCTGCCGATTTGGGGTGTCCACCTCTAGATGGAAGGTGCGGGCGGATTAGACTGGAATCCGTTCCGATCTCCACCTTCCGCTCACGGCTGGCCGTCTCGCCGCTGGTGGGCGGGCGGCCATCCAACCTGCCAAGGTGGCGGTCGCGGCGCGCGAACCCTCCCGCGCCGCGCCCCAGCCGCCGCGAACCTGAAAGGCCCTCGCTTGATCATGCTCCGCCGAGTCCCGATTCCGGCTGTCGTTATGGCAACCCTCCTGTCCGCGGCCTCGCTCGCTCCGGCCGCACCGGTGACGCTGTACCTCGACGCCAACGGAGCCACGGCGGGAAGCGGCGTCGTGGACGGAACCCACTATGCGATGGGCCAGGCTTTCTGGAGCGCCGATGCGGCCGGCACGTCCTCCACGGGCGTATGGAACACCCTGGCCGGCGGCGACGAGCCCAGCATGGTGCTCTCGGCCGGGACCGACGCGGCGGGCCTGAGCTACTTCGTGGACCTGGGCAACGACTTCGGCATCGCGTCGATGACGGTCGAGGAAGGAGCGTTCACCGTGCAGCGCAACGGCGCGGCGGGGCAATACACGCTCAGGGATAATGCGACGTGGAGCGCCGCGGCGGGCGCCACGCTGAGCTTCGGCGGGCACGTGGACCTGAACGGCTTCACGCTCACGCTCGGGTCGGCCGCCAACCCGGGCGATATTGAACTCGGCGCGTTCGTCCACAGCGGGGGATACTCCGCGGGCGTGATCGAAGGAACCGGCAGCCTGGTCAAGGAGGGCGACGGCACGGCCACGCTCGCCCCCACGGCAAGCCATACCTACACGGGCTCCACGACCATCCATGGCGGCACGCTCGAGCTCGATGGCGGCGACGACCGTCTGCCCGTCGGCACCAACGTGCACCTGGCCGACGCGGCCGGCGCGTCGCTCGACCTGGGCGGCACCAACCAGACCGTGCGCTGGCTCACCGGCGGCGGGGCCGACGGCGGCAGCATCGTCAACACCGGCGGCACGACCAGCACGCTCACGCTGAACCTGCTCGGCTCGGGCACGCGGGCCTTCGGCGGCACGATCGAGGGCGACATCCAGGTCGCGATCAAGGACTCCAACAGCAAGAACTCCGACGTCCAGGTGTTCGCCGGCGCGAACACCTACACGGGCGGGACCGTCATCGATAACGGTCACCTCCGCGTAGCCAACGACGCATACCTGGGCGCCGTGCCCGGCTCGGTCGCTGCGGACAACATCGTCCTCAAGAACGGCGGCGTGCTCCAGAACAACAACTCCGCCCTCGTCCTCAACGCCAATCGCGGCGTGCTGCTCGAATCGGGCGACGGCGTCATCTACGCGGGCTGGGTCAAGGACGTCACCCTCGGCGGCCCCCTCTCCGGCCCCGGACGGCTGGTGAAGTCCGACAGCGGCAAGCTGTTCCTCGGCTCGGCCGGCACCCACACCGGCGACACCGTGTTCGCCTGGGCGCCGGGCACGAGCAACGCAGGCACGATCGTGCTCAACCATGGCGACGCCCTCGCGCAGAGCACCTTCGACGCCACCGGCATCGGCGAGGTCAACGGCACGCTCGACCTTGGCGGCCTCGACGTGGTCCTCGGCGGCCTCAAAGGGAACGGGGCAGGCATCACGAACTTCACCGGCCAGCTCTCGGTGGGCAACAACGGCCAGGACACGACGTTCTCCGGCTCGCTCAGCGGCAGCGGGTCGCTCAGGAAGATCGGCGCCGGGACGCTCACCCTGACCGCCGATCAGGCCTACACTGGCGCAACGGCCGTGGCCGAGGGCACGCTGCTCGTTCAGCACTCGCTAGAAGGCGGAGTGGCGGTCGAAGCGGCCGGCACGCTCTCGGCCGGCAACTCGCCCGGCTCGCTGGCCGTGGCCGGGCCGTACGCGCAGGCCGGCACGCTGTGGGTGGAGATCGCCGGCAACGCGCCTGGCGCCCAAGACGGCTACGACCAGGTCAACGTGGACGACGCCGCGGTGTTCGAGCCGGGCGCGATCGTGGACGTGGACCTCCTGGGCTTCCAGCCGGCGCTGGGCGACGTGTTCGACGTGCTCACGGCCACCGGAGGCATCAACGCGGACGCCCTGGACCACATCGCCTTCGACTTCGACGATGCGGTTCTGACCACCCCCGCCCTGCGCTGGGAGGCGTCGATCCATCAAGGCGCCGGCTTCGACGCCCTGCGTCTGACGGTCGGCGTGCCCGAGCCCTCCACCTGGGCCCTCGCGGCGCTGGCCCTCGCGGCCCTCGTCGGCTCTGCCTGCCGCCGGCGGAGGACGTAGGCCGGAGGCCTGCCACGCCCTGTCCCGCGACGCCCGCCGGCTCCATGCGGTGCGGGCCCGGTTCCGCTTCCGCGACGGCCGCGCCATCGACGGGGCGGTTCGCTGGCCCAAGCACGCCGTCGTCTGCCGCCCTGCTTGACGCGCGGCACGGCCGCGTTGTTAACTGGTGGGCGGGCGAAGCGGACGGACGCGATTCTCGCGCTGTGCAACCGGAAGACGAATCACGACAGGACATCCATCATGACCAGGCGGCAAGGCTCGACGCGGCGGGAGTTTCTGAAGCGTTCGCTGGCGGCCACGGCGGCGATCTCGCTGCCCTCGGCCGTGGCTTCCACGGCCCTCGGCGCCGAGGGCGCCGCGCCGCCGAGCGAGACGGTCGTCCTCGGGGTGGTCGGCATCGGCCCGCGGTGCACGTACGACCTGAACGCCATCCTCAAGCTGCCCGACGTGAAGTGCGTGGCCATCGCCGACGTCCAGGCGAGCCGGCGCAAGGCCGGCAAGGATCTGGTCGACAAGCACTACGGCAACCAGGCGTGCGTTCTCTATCGCGACCTGCGCGAGCTGCTCGACCGCAAGGACATTGACGCGGTGCTGGTCGCTACGGGCGACCGCTGGCACGCCCCGGCCTCGATGCTGGCGGCCGAGGCCGGCAAGGACGTGTACAGCGAGAAGCCGTGCGGGATCACGATCGAGAAGTGCCAGCAGCTCGACGACACGATGAAGCGGACCGGCCGGGTGTTTCAGGCCGGGACGCAGCGGCGGAGCGTGCCGAACTTCCAGCAGGCCGTCGAGCTGGCCCAGCGCGGCAAGCTCGGCAAGCTGCACACGCTCCACGCCAGCGTTTACTACCCGGAGCTGAAGAACGAGTGGCTGCCCGCCGAGCCTACGCCGGCTCCCGAGGTGTGCGACTGGAACCTGTGGCTCGGCCCGGCCCCGTGGCGGCCGTACAACGCGCAGTACGTGGCCGGCCGGTGGCGCGGCTACTGGGACTTCGACTCCGGCGCCCGGCTGCTGGACTGGGGCGCCCACACCCTGGACTTGTGCCAGTGGGCCAGCGGATCGGACGACACGATGCCCGTCACGTACGAGCCGGCGGAGGACAAGATCACGTGCCATTACGCCAGCGGCGTGAAGCTGGTCCTCGACTTCCTCAAGACCCCCTTCGGCGACCGCAGCCCGCACTACATCACGCGCCTGGGCACCTGCCCGGTCCGCTTTGTGGGCGAGAAGGGCTGGGTCGAGACCGGCGACAGCGGCGAGATCGTCGTGGAGCCGGAGTCGCTGCGCAAGGAGCTGCCCGAGGGCACGAAGCGGGTCCGGGGACTGGACGTCTCGGCGCACGCCCGGGACTTCTTCGACTCGGTCAAGTCGCGCAAGCCCCCGGTGTGCAACTCGACGGTGATGCGGCGCTCGCACATCGCCAGCCACGCCGCGGCCCTGGCGTGGGTCCTCCAGCGGCGCCTAACGATCAACCCGGCCACCGAGGAGTTCGAGGGGGACGCCGAGGCCAACGGCCTGCGCTCTCGGCCGGAGCGCGACCCCTTTCGGGCGTGAACTGCTGCGCGCGCCGGCTCCAGGGCTCCGTCAGGTGCCCGGCTTGGGAAATCCGAGACGAATCCAAACCACCGAAGCTCGAATGGCGGAAACGACCAGCGCGCGGCCAGCGCGGTTTCGGTCATTGGGATTTCGGATTGGCTTCGCGTTTCGATATTCGGATTTCGTGTTTCGCACCTATCCCGCCGTGGCCACGGCCGGCTCCTCGGCCGCATGCTTGGGCCGGGGAATCGCCGCGTGGGGGAGTCGCGGGCGGCGGCGCCGCCGCCGCGAGGCGGGGCGGTACGTCAAGGCGTAGAACAGGCCCACCAGGCCGAACATCGCGCTCATGGCCCTGAACATGGCCGGGTAGCGGGGCAGTCCCACCGCGCCGGCGTATTGCAGAAGGGCCCCCGTGGCCGGCGCGCCCAGCAGCATGCCGAAATCGAACGCCCCGAGCGCGACCATCGTTCCCAGCCCCCGGTAGCGCCCCGGAAACGACTGGCTGGCCGTGGCGACCATGGTGGGAAAGAGGATCGCGTGGCCCAGGCCGTAGGAAACGGCCGGGATGACGAACATCCACTCGGTGCGCACGCCGATGAACAGAAGCTGGCTTCCGGATAAGATGCCCAGGCCAAGAAGCACCATGGGCGTCAGCCCGATCCGCTCTGCCCAGCGCCGCGTCACGATCCGGGTGACGACGGCCGTGGCCGAGTAGGCGGTGAAGAACAGCCCGATCCGCGGCACGCTCAGCTCGGCTGCGTAGGTGCGAAGGAAGGTCTGCGGCATGCCGAGACCCGCCCCGGCCGCGACAGCCACGACGAGGATCGTGCCCGGCTGATAGCGCCACAGAAGCCAGCGCAGGGGCGGCGGCGCGCGCCGCCGCGGCGGCGGGGAGAGACGCCGCACGGCCAGCCAGGCGAAGCAGGCCCCGGCAAGGCCCACCGCGCCGGCGACCACGAACAACCGATCGATCTGCCAACGCGTTAGCTCTTGCGTCCCGCAGAGCAGGTCGCCGATCTGCGAGCCGACGATCATCCCCATGAAGCCCGACGTGCCGAGCATGCCCAGCATCTCGGCGATCCGCGCCGGCGGCACGCGCCCGGAGATGAACGTCATCGAGGCCCCGAACACGCCGGCCACCGCGGAGGAGAAGACGATCCGCAGCAGGTAGATCTCCGGCCCGTCGTATCGGTTGACCGCGAGGTGGAGGAAGCACACCGTGGCGAACGTGGTCAGCGATCCGAGCCAGATGAGGCGCGGGCCGCGGCGGTCGATGCCGCTTCCGAGGAACAGGCGCATGGCCAGGCTGCCGACCATGCCCACCCCGACGATCCAACCCAGGTGAAACTCGGTGCCGCCCAGCGCGGTCACGAAGTCGGCGTAGCGGTAGAGCAGGGCCAGCGCCACGCAGAACATCGAGTTGGAGACGTACGCCAGCCAGAACACGGGGCCGTACGTGGCCGACGGCCGATCCGCGTCGGGCCGCGCGCCAGCAATCGGCGCAACAGGCGATCGCGGTGCAGCTTGCGTCGAGCGGCGGCGGAGGGCGATCATCGAGGCGGGGGCGGGGTGACAGGCGAAGCCGCTGGCGCTCGGCTGCACGGTCAGGGGAGTCTTGGCCAAGGCAACAGGACTATTGTATCCTGTCCTGCCCACGGCGAACGCCCAATTCGGGGGGCGGCCCGCGGGTCGGCGACCGACCAGGAAGACACCCGCCGTGAAACACGGGTTCAGCTTGCGCGTTAGAGTTTGATGAAGCCTTCTACATGCGATGATAGAAGGAGGAGAGAGGGGAAGAGGGAAAGAGGGGGAGAAAGCCGGAGGCGGTTGGAGGGGCGGTCCATGGCAACCGCGCACATAGGCAGCCACGGAGATCACCGGGCGCAGGGAGGCACGATCGACGGAAGCATGCCCGCGAGGTCGCGCCTGAGATCCGGTGCTTTCACTGGTCGGCAGCCATCGCTGAAGCGCCTACATCGATGCCGCCGTTCCCCTTTTTTCCCTTTCCCCCTCTCTGCTTAACTCCCTCCCCTCTTGCCCGCCGCATCATGTCCACCGCCGACAAGACCCTCATCACGGTCGCCACGTACAACGAGATCGAGACCCTGCCGCGCCTGGTCAAGGCGATCTTCCAGTACGCCCCCGACGCGGACCTGCTGGTGATCGACGACAACTCGCCGGACGGGACGGGCGAGTGGGTCGATCGCCGTCGGGCCGAAGACCCGCGCGTCCACTGCCTGCACCGCGAAGGCAAACTGGGGCTGGGCACGGCCACCGTCGCCGGCATGAAGCACGGCATCGAGCACGGGCACCGCTACCTGCTGAACATGGACGCCGACTTCAGCCACGACCCCCGGTACTTGCCCGAGCTGCGGGCCGGTATGGACCCGCCCGGCCAGGAGCCTCGCGACGTGATGATCGGCTCGCGTTACATCGAGGGGGGCGGCATCGAGGGCTGGCCCTGGAAGCGACACTTCATGAGCTGGGGGGTGAACCTCTACTCGCGGTGGCTGCTGGGACTAGCGCCCAAAGACTGCAGCGGGGCCTATCGCTGCTACCGCGTCGACCTCTTGCGCCGCCTGGACTTCGACCAGGTCCGCTCCCGCGGCTACTCGTTCCAGGAAGAGATCCTCTGGCACCTGAAGCGCCTGGGTGCCCGATTCGGCGAGACGCCCATCGTGTTCGTCGATCGACTTCAAGGGGCCTCGAAAATCAACAGCCGCGAGGCACTCGCCGCCCTGCGGATCATCCTCCGCCTGGGCGTGAAGAACTGGCTGGGAGTGTGACGGGGTGAGGCGGTGACGGGGTGAGTGTTCGAGGGCTGCGCCCCGGGCTGTCGCAGCGCGCCGTGCGCCATGCGTCGTTCGTCATCCCCGTCACTCCTCCCGGTCCATCCCCGCGATCACCGCGAGCAGCCCCACGGCCGCGACCACGCTGACGATCACCACGGCCAGGACCATGTACGACGCGCGAGCCGGGACTTCGAGCCAGCGGAGCAGGCCGAACAGCAGCCCCACGGCCACAGCGATCGCCAACAGGGCGGCCACGCCGAACTGGAGCGGACGTCGGCGATCGCTGTCCGGTTCGTCCATCCGCGCTCGTTTGCTCCGGTCTAGCGTTCCCACTGCCGGAACTGCTCGACCGCCCGCATCACGTCGTTGCGCCGCTTCTCGAACACGGCGAACAGGACGATGATCGCCGCCCCCGTGATCGCCCCGCAGGCATAGACGACCCAGAACTGCTCGCGGTCGATGGCCACGTACTCGATCATCGTGCCGAGGAGCACGAGAAGGAACGTCACGCCAAGGACGAGGAACGACCGCAGGCGCAACAACATCCCCAGCAGCACGCCGCCCACGGAGAGGCCCAGCAGCACGAGCGGCAGCACGACGCTGTTGCCGATCCCCGCCAGGAACATGTCGGCCGTCGAGGCGACGTAGATCAGACTCAGGGCCAGGTAGCGGATCGCGCCGCTCTGGGCCGCCGAGAGCCGGTCGTGGTTGAGGTACTCGGCCACCAGCACGCAGAGCCCCACGGGAATCAGCCACAACTGCGGGTGGTCGAAAAGCCCGATCCCCAGCCGGTTCCACACGATCCACAGCCCCACGTTGAAGGCCGCCACCGCCAACCCGCTCGGAAGGGCCACGCCGGCCGGGCGCTGCATCCAGGCAGACGTCGCGTAGAACGCCGCGATCAGCATCCAGACCGCCGGCGTCCGGCCCGCGATACCCAGCGTGGCGAGTCCCTCGGGCAGCAGCCAGAACCCGATCGCCGGGACGACGGGCAGCACGAAGGCGGTCCACTCCAGCGGCTCGCTGAGCACCGGTATCATGCGGCGGTGAAACCATTCGGCCATCGCCGCTCCGGCAAAGGCCACGCCCATCACCAGCAGCAGCCCGTAGCGCTGGAGCAACTCCGGGGTGAACCACCCCGGCACGCACAGACCGAAGTGCACGCCAAGCAGAAGCACCAGGCCCTCGGCCGCATAGACGTACGCGGTGCGGCCGCGCTCGGTGAGCCCCAGCCGGTCCAGGCCTGGCACCACTGCAAAGGCGATGCACGCCGCCACCAGCCCCAACAGCGCGGCGGCCACCACGGCGATGCCCCAGGCCGAGATCGGCACTTCCCCGGCCGAGCGGAACCACGCGGCCTCTTGGACCAGCACCGCGACCAGGGCGGCAAGCGCCGTGGTTCCCATCACCGGGGCCACGCGGCGTGCGCTGGCGATCCACCGCCGCGCGCCGGGCATGATCCGCGCCAGGCCCACGCTGGCAAGGAGCGTCATCATCGCCGCGGCCACCATCAACGTCACGCTACGGTGCAGCCAGGACGCCCGGGCGGTGGGCTCGATCAGGGCCCAGCCGACCGAGCATTGCAGAAGCAGCCCCGCGGCGAAGCCCGCGTAGTGCCACGCCCGGCGCGCGGCGCGCGGCGTCAGGGCCGCCATCACCACGGCCACGCCGAGCAGCATCAGGGCCCCGGGGATCGCCGCCGATCGGCCGACCAGGCCCAGCAGGGCCTGCTGCTGCATGGTGCCGTCAAAACCGAAGTCGAGGCTCACCGCCACGCAGACCGCGGCCCCGGCCGCCGCGATCGCACCTTGCAGCGGGCCGAACCACTCGGCCTCGAACCGCCCCGACTCGTGCTCGATTCGCAGGGCGCTCCACAGCCTGCGTCCCCGCGGCAGGAGCCACCCGGCCACGGAGGCCGCCAGGGCGAAGCCGGTCAGCTCCGTGGCCGCCACCCAGACGATCTCGCGCGGCGCGAACGCCCGGGCGTTCCACGACATGCCCAGTGCCGCCAGACCGACGAGGTAGAGCCCACCCAGCGGGAACGGCGCCGCGCGGTCCCACACTAGGGCGAGCATGGCCGCCGCCACGGCGATCGTCGCCGCGGTGCGGAGCGGGTCCGGCGAGGGCGCAAGATGACCGCCGAGGGCCTGCACCACGATCGCCCCGGCCAGGGACACCAGGGCCGCCAGGCTACCCAGCGCGGCCAGGTGCGCGAAGATCACGGGCTGGCCGTTGATCTCCGTACAAGGCACGCCCTGGCGATGAAGCTTCCGCACCAAGGTCCACCCGGCCGAGGCCGCGGCCAGGGCGGCGGTGTTCACCTCCACGAGGGCCCAGCCGTTCGGCCCTTCGAGCACGGCCCACCAGATCGTTGCGGCCACGTTGGCCAACAACCCCGAAACGAAGACGTACTCCGCCGCGCGGGTCGCCAGGGCCAGAATACCCGCCGCCAGGCTCACCGCCAGCACGGTCCCCACGCGCCACCAGGTGCCGCCCGGATCGAACGGGCACCAGGCCAGGGCCAGGAGCACGGCCGCGGCGCCCAGGCAGGCGACCCAGGTCCGGATGACCCCGCCCTCGGGAGCCATCTCGTCAAGGCCCGCCGGGCCTCGAAGTCGTCGCGCGACGAGTCCCGCGCCCAGGAGCGCCAGCGTGGCGGCCGCCGCCGCGACCATCAGTACGCGGTAGGACGTCCACTCAGCCACGTCCCAGGGCCACGCGGGGTGCACGGTCATGCACGCGATCATCACGGGCAGGGCCGCGCCCAGCCCGCCCAGGGCGTGGAACAGCCGGCCCCGGTCGATCTGGACGAGGTAGCCCACCGCGGCGGCCGTCACGGCGGCCAGAGCGATCCAGCCGCCCGGATCGACCATCCGTTCCGCCCACGAGGGCAGCCCCTGCGGCACGGCCACCAGGCGGACCACGGGCAGGGCCAGCAGCACGGTCACGCCGGTCACGGCCAGCGAGGTCTGCGTACCCAGCAAGGGGCTGCTGCGCACGGTCAGCTCGCGGAGCTGGTAGAGTCTCCGCCGCGCGGCGAGCCACACCAGGGCCACGGCCGACGTGGCGACCACGTTGGCCTGCACGAGGAGGACCCACCACGCGGCAAAGGCCAGCTCGCGCTGGAAGTACCACACGACGAGCGAGGCGGCCAGGTTCACACCCAGCGCGGCCGCGAAGGCCCAGCCCTCGGCCCGGCGCCAGTAGGCCATGGTCGCGCCGGCCACGCTGGCCACGGCGATGGCGGCCGCGGCCCACAGCCGGTCCTCGAGCTGGCCGTGCAGCAACGCCGCCTTCAGCCCCAGCAGCACGGCCAGCCCGCCGGCCGCGCCCACCCACACGGCCGCGGCGCGGAGCAGGGCCTGCGGCGGGCCCTCGGCGCCGGGCAGGGCCCGCACCGAGGCCACCCACCACGAGGCCGCGGCCACGAACAGGGCATAGCTCGCCCAGCCGAGCATCAAGGTGCGGATGCCCCATTGGGGCGACATCCCGTGCACGGTGCAGGCGAGCAGCCCGAGCAGGGCCATGCCGATCATGCCCGCCGCGGCCGGACGCAGTCGCCTCCCCGACGCGGTGCGCCGCAAAGCGATCGCCGCGCCGGTGAGGAGGAAGGCGGTCCAGCCCAGCGGCCAGCCCGTGGCCTTGACCCAGGCACTGGGCCAGGCCGTGATGGAAAGGGCGATCCACGCCAAGCCCGGCAGGAGCAGGAGCAGGTTACCGACGATCGGCATGCCGAGCTGCACGTTCATCAGATGGTGGGCGAGCAAACCGTCTTGGGTGTCTTCGCGCCAGACGTCGATCCGCCGCCGGGCGGCCAGCCAAAGCCCGGCCCACAGCGCCGCGGCGATCGTGGCCAACTGCACGACCCGGACGAGGTCCTCGCTGCCGAACGATCCGCCGCCCAGCACCACGGTCAGCGCGTAGCCCAGCACCACGGCCAGTTCGACCACCAGCCCGGCCGAGAAGGCGTATCCGGCCGAGCGCTCGCGGACCGCGTGGCCCACCAGCCCGGCGATGACCAGCAGCAGCGGCACCAGGTACGACGCGGCCGGATGGATCTCGTGGAACAGCACGCCGGCGGGGAACCTGGTCGGAGCCAGCCCGATCAATTGAGTCGTCGCGGCCAGCACGGTCAGCGCGATCACGGGCAGCGCGGCCAGACCGACGATCGCGCCTCGGGCCGGGGCGCCATGGGCAGCTTGTCTGCCAGTGCCTGAGCCCTCCATGCAAGTCCCCGGCCACCGCGCGAGCATCGACGTCAGTTCGTCGCGCAGCCACACGGCCGCCGAGAGCAGCAGGAACACCGTGCCCAGGCCCCAGCGGAGCATCGAGGCCGCGGCCATGTCGTTGGTCCACCGCCCTGCAAGCACGCACGCGAGGCTCACGGCGACGGCGATCGCGCCGAGCATCTCCGCCCGGCCCCAGCGATGCCACAGCGAGCCGGCGAGCAAGCCCGCGACCCAGAAAAGCACCAGCCATGCCCCGGGCCCGAATGCGCTAGCGACCGTGGCGCTGGCCGTCGGGGGCGCTCCGGCCCGGCCCAGTCGCACGAGCTCCATGCCCACGCCCGGCAGGAGGTACAGGGCGAGGAAGGCGAGCTGCAGCCAAGTCACGCCGACGAGCACGACCCGGTCCACGGCCGGCCAGTCGGGCTCGAGCAAGTCCTTGAAGGCCTCGAATCGCCGCAGCAGGATCCGGGCGATCAGCCAGGCGAGGCACACGGCCGCCAGGGCCGCGGCGCATGCCTGGAAGGTCCAGGGGTGGAGGAAACGGCCCTGGGCCGCCGCGCCCCAGCCCTGGCTCCACAGCCAGGCGATCGCCCCAGCCACGGCCGCCGCGGCCAGCGCCGCCTGATGCGCGGAGAGCATGGCCGGCAGCCGACCGCCGAAGGCCAGCACCAGCCAGATCACCGAGACCCAGAACAGCCAGGCGCTCAAGGCCGTCCAGCCCAGCGCGGGGCTCCAGGTGACAGCCAGGACCGGCACGGCGGCCAGCGAGACCCCGATCGCCGCCAGGCGCAGCGGCTTGACCAGTACGCGATCCACCTCGCCTCGTATCCGGGAATCGCTGCGGACCCAGGGCAACCGGCCGATCAGGAGGCTCCCGGCCGTGGCCAGCGTGGCGTGGGCCAGCAAGGCCACGGGCCAAGGCATCTGCGTCCAGGCCGTGTAGTTCCACGCCAGCGTGTGCAGCAGGCCGGCCAGCGCAGTCGCGGCCGCCAGCCAGGTCCGCTCCGCCGAGCGGTGCCCCCAGGCCAAGAGAAGCCATGTCGCGGTCAGCGCGACCGCGGCCGCCGGCAGAAGCGGCGTCGGCGCGGCCAGGATGGCCGCGCGATCGAACCAGGCCGTCCACAACCCGGCCGCCAGGGCCAGGCCCGCCACCACCTCGGCCACGTGGACGGCGGGCACGCGGAAGACCTCGACCAGCGCGTCCCACTCGGCCAGCCCCTTGACGTCTGCCTCGCCGAGGCTCTCGGCCCAGGGTACGCCGCGCTGCCTCTGGGTGGTTTGCGCCAGGGCCGCCGCGACGAGGAGCAGGGCCAGCGACTCGGCCGCCAGCACCAGGCTCCAGGTCGCTCCGCCGATCTGCTCCAGCCGCATCGCGAACACGCTGGCTCCCGCCACCAGCGACAGCCCCACATAGCTCAGCGCGGGGCGCCGCCACCGGGCGTTCAGCGCCAGGCAGCCGACCCCGTAGATCGCATAGACGATCGCCGCGCGGATCGCGTCCGCCCCGCTGTGCAAAAGGGCGTTGGAAGACACCGTGGCCAGGCTCGTGACCACCACGGCCACGGCCCCGCCGGCGTACACCGCCCCGTGCCGGCGCCGGCCGCTGCGGGCGAGCCATTCGGCCGCGCAGGCCAGCACGGCGAACAGCGGCACCAGGGCCGTTCCGCTCCTGGCGCTGAACAGGCGTCCCAGCATGGCCCGCGAGAGATCCTCGCGCGCGAGGCTCGCCAGGGCGCTGGAGTCCCCCAGGGAATGGAAGCACGTCAGGTAGGCGAAGGCTGCCGCGGCGATGGCGCCGGCGTGGAGCACCGGCAACCGGTAGCGCAGCGCGCCGAGGGCCAGGGCCACCGCGGCGATCGTCCCCACGGCCGTCACGCCCCACGGCTGCGGCCAGGCCAGCGCCGAGGCCGCCAACAGCAGCGTCCCGCCCAGCAGCGCCACGGCGGTGCCCCCGGTGCGATAGGCGGCCAGCCGATCGTCGCGCGTCGTTCCGCGCATCACGGCCAGGCCGCAGGCCAGCACGGGCACGGCGGCCAGGGCCAGCAGCGCCGCGAGTTGATCGAGGGCCGCGGCCAGGGTCGCCCTCTCTCCGCCCGACGCCTGCCAGACCATCAAACCCCACGGCACGGCCAGGGCGAACAAGGCGGTGCCCAGCAGGGTCAGCACGGCGGCCGCGCCCGACTCGTCAAGCCTCACGCGCCGCGGCAGCCGGGCCAGGTACGCGCCGAGGGACGCCACGAAGAATCCCGCGGGGAGGCATCCGGCCGCCACGAACTGCCAGGCCGGCGTCTCCGGGCCGACCCACCGCCCGCTCACAAGCACCGAGGCCGATCCGCCCAGCACGGCCACGACCTGGTGCCAGGGGGCCTTGGGAACGAGCACGCAGGCGGCCTGATGGACGAGCAACGTGAACACACCTAACGAGACCAGCTCGGCCGCGACCGAGAGCCAGGTCCATTCGGCCCTGGAAACCCCGACCATCGTGAAGAAGTTGAGCGGGACCAGCAGCGTGGCGATCACGAGCACGCTCGTTCCCGTCGAGGCGAGACGCAAGCGGTGATGGGCGTACAGGCCCGCCCCGAACACGGCCGACGAGACGGCCACCAGCACGAAGAACTGGTAGTAGGGAATCCGCGTGAGCTGGTCCCACAGGCTTACCGTCAGGAGCACGGAGAACACCACGAACAGCAGGCCGCCGACGAGCTCGCCGATGCGGATGTTGCGGTCCTCCATGAACGCCGAGAGCAGCTCGGACCAGGACCGCCGGGGCCGCCTCTCGGCTTCCGCGGGTTCGCGAGGCGGGCGCGCCGGCGATTCCCGCGGTGGGGCCTCGGGCGCGATGCGCGGGCGTGGCTTGGGAGCCGACGGGGGCTTCGACGGGGCGGCTCGGGGAGGCATCCGGTCCGCCGGCGATCGGGGCGGCCGGCGGGTCGGCTCCTCGCGCGAGACGGGCTCGCGGGCTTGAGGACCTGCCGGCTTGGGGCGCGGGGCCGGACCGATCCTGGGACGCTCCACGGGCCGAGGAAGCTCCGGGGTCCGCGGTCCACGCGGTCTGTCGGGCGCGGGGCGGCTGGGCGCGGAGGGGCGCGGAGGAGGAGGGGGAGCGGAGGGCGTCTTGGGAAGGTCGGGCTCCTCGACGACCTCGGCCTCGATCGGCTCCGCTTCGACAACCGGGGACGCGGAGACCCCCGGCTGGCCCGCTGCGCGCGGCGCGGGGCGCTCGCCCAACACCTTGGCCCGGTACTCCGCAACCCGCGTCGCGAGCTGCGAGGCTTCCGCGCGCGTCAAGACGCCGGACGCCTCCATGCGCTTGAGCTGGCGGACCATGGCTTCCAGGTCCGAGAGCTCGGCCAACTCCAACGGCGTCCGATAGGGCAAGCGACGGCCGCACCAGTCGCAGCGATTGCGTCGATCGTCGGTCACCCGGCCGCAGAACGGGCAGTCCACCTGGTGCGCGCTGCCGGCCGGACCGGCCAACCGTCGGCAGAGCACGACGATGCCTGCGATCACCAACGCCGCTACAACCGTCAGAAGCAGCAGGATCGCAAGGGTGGTGAACATGCGCTGAATTCCCCAGATCGAGCCCGCGGCGGACCTGCTGCACGCGTGCCTATTCTCTCATAACCCACGCAGCGCGGCGCCGGGGCCCTGCCAGCCTCCCTGCCGACTACAGTGGCTCCCCCGCGAAGCGGATATAACGTCTCGCACGCCGCGCCCCCCGCGCCCCGACCCTGGCCGCTCAAGCGGGCTGGGGTCGGGGCACGCGGCCGTGGCGCATGGGGAAGAGGGTTCCAGCCCGCGGCTGGTAACACGTCCCGGGCTGCGGTAACATCCGGCCTCACGGGGTTTGGGCAGGCTGCGAATTCGCTTGACGATCGGCGCCCCGGCCAGCTAGCATCGTGCTACACAGTGCGCCTTCACCGGGCGCCGCAGGGCATCGATGCACCCCTACCCTTTCCGTCCGACCGTCCGGGCCGCCAGGGCGGCCGCTCTTTCCTTGAGGACCCTACGCGAGGAGGAATTCGCCATGGCCCAGAGCAAGGTCACCCGCCGCGACTTCGTCAAGACCACCGCCGCCGCCGCCGCCGGGGCCGCCGTGGGGCTCACACCGACCTTCACGGTCCACGCCGGCAACCCGGAGAAGGCCGACACCAGCAAGATCATCAACTACAACCCGGAAATGGAGTACCGCCGCTGCGGCAAGACCGACTGGATGGTCTCGGCCGTGTGCCTGGGCGGACACTGGAAGCGGGTCAACGGGGTCGTCCCTGGCGTGTTCCAGGGACGGGGCTGGCTCAGCGCCAAACTCGACATGCCCGAGTTCGAGAAGAACCGCACCGACGTGGTCACCCGTTGCATCGAGCGGGGCATCAACTACATCGACGCGTGCACGCGCGAAGAGTGCATTATGTACTCCAAAGCCCTCAAGGGCCGCCGCGACCGGATGTACCTCGGCTTCTCCTGGTACCAGGAGGAGATGCGGGGCCTGAGCAACCGCTGGCAGCAGGCCAAGAAGAAGGGCGAGCCGATGCCCGCCGGCTGGATCACCGACGGCCTCAAGAAGGCCCTGGACAACGGTCTGACCAAGACGGGCCTGGAGTACGTGGACCTGTGGCGGATCACGCTGCACGAAGGAAGCAGCCGCCACGAGGACGTGGAGATGGAGGAGATGCTCGCGGCCCTGGAGTGGGCCAAGAAGACGGGCCGCGCCCGCTGCACCGGGTTCTCCTCGCACGATCGTCCGCACATCAAGGCCTGGATCGAAAAGGCCAAGGACATCATCGACGTGGTCGTCACCCCATACACGGCCAAGACCAAGGTGGTCGAGGACAAGCACGGCCTGTGGGCGGCCATGGACAAACAGGACGTGGGGTGGTTCGGCATCAAGCCCTACGCCAGCGGTTCGCTGTTCAAGGGGGACGGCACGCCCGGCAACCCGCACGAGGAGGCCGACAATCGCCTTGCCCGGCTCACGCTGCGTTACATCCTTCAGAACCCGGCCATCACGGGGCCCATCCCGGGGATGATCACGGTCGAGCAGGTCGATAACGCCGCCCTAGCCGTAAAGGAGCGCCGCGCGCTGGACGTCGAGGAGAGGGCGGAGCTGGAGCGGGCGACCGAAGAGATGTGGGCCAATCTCCCCTACCACTACCGCTGGCTGAAGGACTGGGAGTACGTGTAGGGTGCGTCAGTGCCGCGAAACGCACCAACATCAAGACTGAACGAGCAGGTGGACCCCAGTCCGCATCGAACGCGGCAGGGCGGGTCGCGCAGCGAGACCCGCCCTGCTGCGCAATCCCCGATGAAAGGAACCCCCATGAAACACGGCGCGTGGATCGTCTTGCCCGTCCTCCTCATGCTGACCGGCGCCTGGGTGACGCGCGGACCGCTGGTGTCCGAACCGCTCGGGGCGTC
Organism: uncultured Pirellulales bacterium; assembly: GCA_964434165.1. GTDB lineage: Bacteria > Planctomycetota > Planctomycetia > Pirellulales > Thermoguttaceae > CAYSUS01. The sequence goes on along the minus strand of CAYSUS010000006.1, from coordinate 64,463 downwards.
GTCGGCGCGGGCCGACGAGAAGCCGGGCGGACTGCCGCCCCTGGAAGTCGGCAAGGACGCGCCGCGCCTGACCGACGAGCCGACGGGTGAGCCGAAAGAGAAGCCCTCCGGCCCTGTCGCCGACAACTCGTCCTGCTTCGTATGCCACAACAACTACCACGACGAGCCGCTCGCGGTGATCCACGCCAACGGAAACGTCGGTTGCATCGATTGCCACGGCAAGTCGCTCGCCCACCGCAACGACGAAGACAACATCACGCCCCCGGACATCATGTATCCGGCCGAGAGGATCGACGCGGCCTGCAACGACTGCCACGATTCGCACGACGCCCCGGCCCGCGACGTGATCGCCATGTGGCAGAAGCGCTGCCCGCAAAAGACCGATCCGAAGCAACTGGTCTGCACGGATTGCCACGGCGAACATCGGCTGGAGCGGCGCGTCGTCGAGTGGGACAAGCGGACCGGAAAGCTCCTGCCGAAGGAGGGAAGCTCGGCGGGCTCGACCCAGGCCGCAAGCGAGTGAGTAGTGATTAGTGACTAGTGGTGAGCGGTAACTCTCGGGCTGTCGTGCTGCGCACTTCCGTACCCAGTACGAGACTTGATGTGAAGACACCCACCACCGCCCCTGACTCCCCCATGTCCGTCGCCTGTCTTGTCGATACGACGCGCTGCATCGGTTGCCGCAGTTGCCAGGTGGCCTGCAAGCAGTCGAACGCGCTTCGGGGCGAGAAGGTCAAGGAGGTGACGACCCGGCCCGGCTCCTATCCGGGCCCGGCCCGGTTCACGCCCAAGATCTTCACGTACATCAGCTTCCACGAGCTCGAGGGGGCCGGCGAGCGGCCGGCCTGGGTGTTCGTCAAGCGGCAGTGCATGCACTGTACGGAGTTGTACTGTGCCAACGTGTGCCCGGCCCAGGTGTTCGCGCGCACGGAGTCGGGCGTGGTCGATTACGTGCCCGACAACTGCATGGGCTGCGGGGCGTGTATCGACTCCTGCCCGTTCCACGTCCCGACCGTCGAGTACTGGGAATTGCCGACCCCGCAGATGGGCAAGTGCGGTTTCTGTCTCGGGCGCCAGCACGCCCGCGCCGAACAGGTCCTCCTCAACGGCAGGCCCTTGGACAGGGAGGCCCAGACGCGCTACCGGCAGTCCGTACAGACCCCGGCCTGCGCCAAGGCATGCCCCTCCGGGGCGATCACCTTCGGCGAACGGGAGAGGCTTCTCGCCGAGGCTCGGCGGCGGATCAAGGCGCATCCGGGACGGTACGTGGACCACGTGTACGGCGAGCGGGAAGCCTCGGGCACGAGCTGGCTCTACCTCGCGGCCGTGCCGTTTGAGAAGCTGGGGTTCCCCACGCGTTTCCATCAGCCGCACGGACCGGCGGAAGGAAGGCTCGGCCGCGTCAGAAGAAGCCGCGGACCGTTCGCCATCGTCGAGGCCGCGCTTGGCGGGGCCGCCCTGGGCCTGGCGTGGCTCGTTGAGCGCCGCAACCGGATCCGCCGGAAAAGCGGGTAGCTCGGTGGCGCGTCCGGGCGACCGGCGCGTATGCTCCCCTTGCTCCCCACTTACGGCCCCGACTCGACCGGCGGCAACGGCTCGACCGGCTCCGGCTCGGGCGCCACCGGGGGCAGCGGCGCTACGACGTCCTCACCCGGCACGGGACGACCCGCGGATCGGCGCGTCTCGGGCGGCCGCGCGGTCGCAGCCCTTTCCCGCGGCACCGGCGAGCCCTCTTCAGGATGCGACTCCCAGCGCCGAGAGAGATCGCGCGCGGGTGAGCGCATCAGAACGGGCGGCCAGGGCCTTCCGTCCGGGCTGGGCTCCGGAGCCACGGCGCGATAGGGACCCGGGGCGCCCGCCTCCTCCGGCGGAGAGGACCTCGGTTGCGGCCGGGGCTCCGGCGGGACGGGACGACTTGGCGGCGCCGGAATCCCCGCGTCCGGCCGACGCACGCCAGGCTGGCGGCCCGGCGGCAACGGGAAGTTGCCGTAGTCGGGCTGCCGCGGCGCGACCGGGTTCTGCGGCGGAGGCCGCGACGGCACGCCAATCCGAGGCGACATCGGCGCCGGCGAGGGCTGCCGCGGCGCGACCGCCGTGGGCGGCAGCGCGCGGTCGGCGGAACCGTCGTTCCGCGGCGCCCGGCCGCCGGAAGCGATCCGGGCTTCGCGCCGGGGCTCGATCCCCTGGCGCGACAGCTCGGCCAGCCACATCCTCGCCTGCTGCATGTTGGGATCGGCCCGGGCGGCCGCGGCGAACTGATCCGCGGCCCCGCGCGGGTCGCCTTTCCGGAGAATGAGCTGGGCAAGGTTGAAGCGGGCCACGCCCTCGGCATGCACGGCGCGGAGATGCATCAGGGCCTGCCCTTCCTGCCCGACCTCGACGAGCACGATGGCCAGGTTGTTGCGGTACAGTGCCTTCCTGGGCTGCAAGTGCACCGCGCGGCTTAAGGCCGTGACGGCCTCGTCGAATCGACCCGCCCGCGCGCAGCACAGGCCCATGTCGTTGTGCGCCGAGGCCACCTGGGGATGGGTCTGGCAAGCCGTTTGGTAGAGCTCGATCGCTTCGCTGAGCTTGCCCGTGCGATCCTTCAGGTGCGCGTAGCCCAATAGGGCGCCGAGGTGCTGCGGCGAGGCGTCGAGCGCCTGCAAGTAATGCTTCTCGGCGTGCTCCAGCCTTCCCGACTCTTCGTGAAGCCGCGCCATGGCCACGTACGTCTCGGGACTGGGGCGGGCGTCGTTGAACACGGAGGTCGGTTCGAGCTGGCGATTGACCCGCTCGTTCGGCTTGAGCAGGTTGCCGACCGATGCGACTCCCTTCTTGACCGATGACCCGATGGAATCGGTGATCGACGCCAGCTTGCCGCCGACCCCGCTGGAAGCGACGTTGCTGGCGGAGCCGTCGTCCGTGTAGCCCAAGGCGGGCGAGACCACAGGACGGCTCTGCACCCGTTGACGATACTCGGCGTACGCCTTGCCGTAGTCCGGATCGGCCGCATTCGGAAAGGCAGGAGTTGCGTGCGGCACCGTTTGGGCGGCAACCGTTCGCGCGCCGACAGCGAAGCAGACCAGCCAGGCCATCCCCGCTATGGCCCATGCTGGCGACCATTGCGACGGCTTACGCACCTGGAACCTCCGTCGATAGGGGGTCGTGACGAGCGGGACGCCCCCCGGCCTGGGAGTCGTGGCTGAATCGCGGGTAAGCGGCCGGCGGGATTTTCTGTCTATTGATCGACCGCCCAACCCGGACCACTGAATCGGATTTGATGAATTGGGGAAGTTTTGCGGATTGTGCGGCTGGTCCGGATCGCAGCCGGTCGGCGAATTGCCCGGCAGCACGCCGCGCGCCAACACCGGCCGTCGGGGGCCTTCTTTTCGACAGGCCTTGATTCCAGGGAGAAGAGCGTTTGGAGCGGCCCCCCGACGCCGTGCCGCGTCGGCCGCAGCAGCCGGTCGCGCCCGGCGTGCGCGGACCGTCAGGCGCTCTCGCGGCGTGTCGGTGCTCAAGATCCGGGATCGGCCGGGGATCGCACCCTGACGCGTAAGCGGGCCGAAAACCGCGGTCCGCAGCTTCCCTCGCTTACTTATCGGGCCCCGCCTCGTTCAGCCGGGGCCGAGTCCTGATGCTCGGAGGGCTCTAATCCGTTTCCGTCCCGCCCGAACACTCAGGAAGGCGCGGCGGCGGGGCCGACTCCTCGAAGCTCCGCCCGATCGCCTCGACGCGTTCGGCGGGCCAGCCGCCGGGCTCGAGGTTGGTCTCCACGATCGCTGCCGCCGGCCCCTCGGGCACGATCTGCGAGGCGGACCGCTGCACCGAGGCCACGCGCGTGGCGGTTTCCTCCACGGAGCGCCCGCGCCCCACGTACACGGTGCGGTGGTGCTCGGGGGCCTGGAGAAGGATCCAACGGAGCTTCTCCTCGCCTGCCGGGTTCAACTCGCCCGTCTCCCCCTTGAAGTGATACGTGCTCAGCAGGTTCTGCCGGCGCCAGCCGTTATGGACCATGGTGACGAAGGGCTGGCGCGCGAACTGCCGGTCGGGGCAGACGAACGGCTCGGGCCAGCAGTTGTTCCGCTTCCAGTCCCGCACGACGCTATGTACGAACCGGGCGATCGGCCCGTTGTGCACGGGCATCGGCTGCGCCGGCGCGACCTGATGCAACGGGGGCGCCGCGTGCGGAGAATAGGCCTGGTCTTCGACCTGGCCGGTCGCCTGCCGGGCGAGCGTCAGGGCGAGTATCCCGATGGAAACGAGTGCGGCGGCGCGAACGGACATGACACAATCCCCCTTGATCCAGGCGACTGGGGTAGCGTTGGGGTCGCAGAACGCGGGAAGCTGCCGCCTCGTGCGACGGGATCGAGGCAGGGGCAGCCCTACCTCTATATCGGACGGCCATCGGGTGCGCCTGCGGCGTGTTTGCCTCGGCGGCCGGCCAGAATCCCGTGCGAGGGTCGCGCGCACCCCTTGGCGCGGAAGGCGCGGGCGCAACAGCCCCTCTCAGAGGGGGATGTGCCGTCCTGCTTCCGCGGGTTTCGACGCGGCCCGCCTACTGTCCGCTCATCATGGGGAACATGTCGCGAACCATGGTGATCGCCGCCGGGCCGACGAGAACCACGAAGATGCCCGGGAAGATGAAGATCACCAGCGGGAAGATGAGCTTGACCGCGGTCTTTGCGGCCTTCTCCTCGGCCATTTGGCGACGCCGGGTCCGCATCGAGTCGCTCTGCACGCGCAGGGCGTGGGCGATGCTCGAGCCGAACTTGTCGGCCTGGATGAGCACGCCGGCCAGCCCGCGGAGGTCGGCCACCCCGGTCCGGGCCCCCAGCTCATGGAGCACTTCATGGCGCGGCCGTCCCATTTGGAGCTGGAAGTTCGACAGGGCGAATTCGTCGGCGATGACCGGGTAGGCCGACCGGAGCTCCTCGGAGACCTTGCGCATCGCCTGATCGAGCGCCAGGCCGGCCTCCACGCAGACCACCATCAGGTCGAGAGCGTCCGGCAGCCCGAGGAAGACCTGCTCCTTGCGCGACCGCGCGAGAAACCACACGACCACGTCGGGCAGGTAGAACATCAGGGCGGTCACCCCCACGGCCATGAAGAGCGTCTTCTGCGAGACGCCATACACGGCGAGGATCGAGCCGCCGCCGATGAACAGGCCGCTGAGGAGCCCCGCGAACTTCAGCGCGAGAAACGTCTTGGTGACCATCTCCCCGCGGAAGCCGGCGTAGGAGAGCTTGCTCTTGAGCTTGCTCTTCTCCAGGTCGGTCTTCGGCTCGAGGGCCTTGGCCAGCGGGGAGGCCTTCTCGAGGACCTTGGTCATCGAGTCCGGCTTCCTGACCGCGGGGTCCCCCTTGCGGCCGCGCGGGTTCTTCAGCTCGTCCAGCCGCTCCAGGGTGCGGGGCTTGCCCGTCGCGATCAGCTCCAGGCCCCACCATGCCAGGGCCGCGAACAGCCCGAAGATGGCGAAGGGGACGAAGTCCGCGAAGTCGAACAGTTCGGTGGCGGCAAACACGGCGCGTTAGACCTTGATGTTGATGATTTTTCGGATCACCAGGGCGCCGGCGACCTGCATCGCGATCGCCCCGGCGAGCATCTTCTTGCCCATCGGTTCGGTGAACAGAACCATCACGTACTCGGGATTGAGGTAGTAGACGGCGATGAACAGGAGGACGGGCAGGGCGAGGAGCACGATACCCGACAGCCGGCCTTCGCCGGTGAGGGCCTGGATCTGTCCCCAGATCTGGAACCGCTCGCGCACGAGCCGCCCGATCTTGTCGAGGATCTCGGCCAGGTCGCCGCCCGTCTGCCGCTGGAGCACCACGGCGGTGACGAAGAACTTCACGTCCAGATTGGGGACCCGCTCGGCCAGGTCGCGGAGCGACTCCTCCATGGAGATGCCCAGGTTCTGCTCCTCGAACACGCGTCCGAATTCCTTGCCCAGCGGCGGCGCCACTTCGCCCGAGATCATGTTGAACCCGGCCGCCAGGCTCTGCCCCGAGCGGAGTGCGCGGGCGAGCATGTCCATGGCGTCGGGGAGCTGCGTGCCGAACTGCTTCAGCCGCTTCTTGCGCCGCCACAGGACCCACAGCGTGGGCAGGCAGCCCATGAACAGGGCCATCACCGGCAGCAGCCCGTAGTGCATCCTGGCCACCATTCCGATCGTCGCCCCGCCGGCGGCGAACGCGGCGGAGACCGCGGCCAGGCGGGTGACCGTCATTGAGACGTCAGCCTGCTCGAACAGCAGCGACGGATTGGTGAAGCGGCCGACCAGACCGTCGAACATCCCCGGCCGGTCGTCCAGCGGCTGGGAAAGGACGCTTCGCTGCTTCTCCAGCGCGTCCTTCGACCCCGGTCCCGCCGAGCCGGTGAGCATGTGCAGCCGGTCTTCCATGCGACTGGACGAGCCGTCGCGGAAGGCGATGGCCAGGCCGCCCACCAGGGCGGCCACGCCGACGAACGCGGCAATGGCGACGAGGAGAGGTGACATGGGGCAAGTCGATTCGGGGTTCCCGGGTTGTTCTTGATCCGTCCCTGGGCGCTTCGCTCCGGGGGCCGCAGAGCGGCGGCGCGCGGCCCCGGCCCGCCGCTAGTCCTCCAGCATCACGCGCTGACGGAAGGCGCTGGCGGGCAGGCGCACGCCGGCCGCCTCCAGGCGGGGCATGAACGTGGGCCGGATGCCGGTGGACACGAAGTTCCCGTATGCCCGGCCGCTCTCGTCGATCCCCTGCTGTTGGAACAAGTAGATGTCCTGCATGACCACCGTGTCCTGCTCCATCCCCACCACTTCGGTGATGTGGGTGATCTTGCGCGGGCCTCCCTGGAGCCGGTTCGCCTGCACGATCAGGTCCACCGCGCTGGCGATCTGCGTCCGCATGGCCTTCAGCGGCAGCTCGAAGCCGGCCATCATGATCATCGTCTCCAGTCGCGCGACGGCGTCGCGGGGCGCGTTGGCGTGGAGCGTGGTCATCGAGCCCTCGTGGCCCGTGTTCATCGCCTGGAGCATGTCGAGCGTCTCTGGCCCGCGGCACTCGCCGATGATGATCCGCTCGGGACGCATGCGCAGGGCGTTGCGCACCAGGTCGGTGGCCGTGATCGCCCCCTTGCCTTCGATATTGGCCGGCCGCGTCTCCAGACGAACTACGTGGTCCTGCTGAAGCTGAAGCTCGGCCGCATCCTCGATGGTCACGATCCGCTGGTCGTTCTGAATGAAGCTCGAGAGCGTGTTCAGAAGCGTCGTCTTGCCCGAGCCCGTGCCGCCCGAGATGATGATGTTCAGCCTCGCCTTGATCGCCCCCTCCAGGAGCATCACCATCTCGGGCGTGAACGCCTTGAAGTTCAGCAGGTCCTCCAGCTTCAGCGGGTTGGAGCCGAAGCGGCGGATGGAAACCGCGGCCCCGTCCAGCGCCAGCGGCGGAATGATGGCGTTGAAACGCGAGCCGTCGATCATGCGGGCATCGACCATCGGGCAGGTCTCGTCCACGCGGCGACCCACCTTGGAGATGATGCGATCGATGATCTGCATCAGGTGGTTGTTGTCGCGGAACGTGACCGTGGTCCGCTCCATCTTGCCGCGGCGCTCGACGAAGATGTTCTTCGGACCGTTGATGAGGATGTCGCTGATCGTGGGGTCCTTCAGCAGCATCTCCAGCGGGCCCAGCCCGAACGTCTCGTCGAGCACCTCATCGACGAGCCGGTCCCGCTCCGTGCGGTTCAGCAGCGTCCCTTCCGTGTCGCACAGGTGCTCGACCACCAGCCGTATCTCGCGGCGGAGGACGTCCCCTTCCAGCTCCCCGATCCGCGACAGGTCGAGCTTGTCGACGAGCTTGCTGTGAATACGCTGCTTGAGCTCCTCGAAATCGCCTTCCTTGGAGTCCGCAGCGCGATAGGTCGTAGTGAGAGGTTTCATCATGAAAACCCCGGGTGCTCCCTTCCTCGGTCGGCGGGCGGGCGCAGGCGGTCGGATCCTCGGCCCCGAAGACGTCGTGGACGTGCCTCGCTCGACGCCCCGCGTGTCAACCAAAGCTTAGCTCACGGGAACATGGCCCCTGGCGCCCCCTCGCCACTTGTCGCCCCACCGGCCCGGCCCGGCTGTAGCGGTGGCAACGTCCACGCGGCGCCACGGCCGCGCCCGCGCGCCGTCGGCGACACGCCACCCTCCCGAGGTAAGGGCGGGCTCTGAAGGACAAAACCTCTTGCCCGACCGGCGGGCTGGACGAATCAAAGCGACGGGAGTTTGCTTTTTATTAGCCGTCGGTTACTATGAAATCCTCGCCTCACGACATTCCGACGCGGGCGGCCTTGTTGCGGAACGACGCCTTCTCGCTCGATCGGGGGGCAGAAGCCCGTGAGGGAGGGCATCGAGACAAACCCTTCCTTCCCAGACCCCCCAGACCTCCCATTGGCTCGGACGCCTGGCAGTGACTCACTGGCAGTCGAAACCCAGTGCCGGCAGCACGTACGAGCTCGGGTTAGCGTGCGAAAGGAGCTTCGAATGGCCGCCGGCTTGAACGCCGACACCGAGTCCCCCGAGGCGGTTGCCCAGGCCGTCCTTCATCACGTTCGCGACGTGCTGCCGAAGAGCGCCGCGGGGCGGTTGTCGCTCGACGCCTCGCTCTTCGAGCTGGGCCTGGACTCCGTGGCCGTCATGGAGGCGGTCAATCGCGTGGAAGAGGCGTTCGGACTGCGGATTCGGGAGGACTGGCTGTACGACATGGAGACGTGCGGCGACCTGGTGCGTTACATCCAAACCGGGGGAAAGCCCGACACCGCCCCCCGCGCCGCCGCCGCGCCGGCCGCGGTGGACCCGCCGCCCGCCGCCCCGGTGCCGGCCGAGCACTACGACGTGGCCCTGTTCGCCGAGTGTGTCGCCTTTCACGACCGGCTCGCGCTGGGCGCCGCGCTGGGGCTGGAGAACCCGTTCTTCCGTCGCAGCGAGCGGGTCAAGGCGCCGATCGCCACGATCGCCGGGCGCGACGCGATCAATTACACCAGCTTCGACTACCTCGGCCTGGCCGGGCATCCCGAGGTGGCCGCGGCGGCCAAGGAGGCGATCGACCGGTTCGGGACCAGCGCCTCGGCCAGCCGCCTGGTGGGCGGCGATAACACGATCCTCGCCGGGCTCGACGAGGCCCTCGCCGAGTTCCTCGGGGTCGAGGCCGCCCTGGTCTTCCCCAGCGGCTACGGCACGAACGCCTCGGTCCTGGGGCACCTGTTCGGCGCCGACGACCTGATCCTCTACGACGAGTTGGCCCACAACAGCATCGTGCAGGGGAGCATGCTGTCGCGAGCGGGACGCCGGTCCTTCGCGCACAACGACGCGGATGCCCTGGATCGGCTGCTGGCCGACGTCCGCGGGCAGTACCGCCGCGTGGTCGTGGCCATCGAGGGCGTGTACAGCATGGACGGCGACTACCCCGACCTCCCCCGCTTCGTCGAGGTCAAGAACCGCCACCGCGCCCTGCTCTATGTGGACGAGGCGCATTCTGTCGGCGTCCTGGGCGCGACGGGGCGCGGGATCTGCGAGCATTTCGGGGTCGATCCGGCCGAGGGCGACCTGTGGATGGGCACGATCAGCAAGGCCCTGGCCAGCGGCGGCGGCTATCTCGCCGGCCGGCGCAAGCTCATCGAGTACCTGAAATACACCACCCCGGCCTTCGTGTTCGCCACGGCCTGCTCGCCGGCCAACGCGGCCGCGGCGGCCGCGGCCGTGCGCGTGCTCGTGCGGGAGCCCCAGCGCGTGGCGCGCCTGCACCGGCAAGCCGCCCTGTTCCTCCGCCTGGCCCGCGAGCACGGGCTGAACACGGGCACCAGCCGGGACACGCCGGTGATTCCCGTGATCCTCGGCGACTCGCGGCGGTGCATCGAGGTCTCGCAGGCCCTGTTACGCGAGGGGATCCACGCCCAGCCGATCCTCTACCCGGCCGTGCGCGAGAGCGCCGCGCGGATCCGCTTCTTCATCACCGCCGAGCACACGGAAGCGCAGATCGCGCGGACGGTCGAGGTCCTCGCCCGCTGCGCGGCGGCGTAGGGAAGTTGTCGCGGCGGGCTCTGCGCAAGGGCCGAGACCGGGCCGGCACCGCCCGGACAGGAGACGGGGGCTCGCCCCTCACTTCCAGAACGGCAGCAGGCGGCTCAGGCCCGAGCCCTTCTTGGTCGACTCGCCCTCCTCCCCTTCCCCCTCGCCGCTGAGGGCCTGGGCCAGCTCGGTGATGGACTGGGTGATGCCCGCCCGCGGCGCCTGCTCCGCGAGCGGCACGCCGTTATTGCGCGCGGCGATCATCGTCCGGTAGTCGTTGGGGAGCTGCCAGAAGATGTCCTTGCCGATGGTCTCCTGGGCCTTCTTGAGCGTGATCTGGCCGGCCTCCAGCCCCACGCGGTTGACGATCACGCTCACCCGGTCGGCCAGCCCGTTCATCTCCTTGAACGACATCATCAGGCGGACCACGTTGCGCAGGCAGGGCAGGTCGAGCTGCGTGATCAGCAGCACGTGGGTGGCCATCTCCAGGGCCATGATGTCGATCGCGCTGTAGGCCTTCGACAGATCGAGCACCAGGTGCGTGAACGTGGCCTTCATCAGGCCGATCACGCGCTGGAGGTCCTCGGGCGTGATCAGCGACACGTCCTCCAGTTGCACCGGGCGCGGCAGGAGGAACAGCCCCGAGGAGTGCTTGGTCAGCGATCGCTTCAGCAGGGCGAAATCCAGGCGGGTCACGTTCTGGGCCACGTCCACCAGCGTGTAGTCGGGGATCGTGTCCAGGTACACGTCCGCGTCGCCCAGGCTCAGGTCGAGATCCACCAGGGCCACCGAGTTCTTCTCATCTGCGGCCAGGGCCACGCCCAGGTTCACGGCAATGCTCGTCGTGCCCACCCCGCCGATCGAGCCGGCCACGGCCAGCACCTGGCTGCCGCGCGGCTTGCGCTCGCCCTTGCCGAGCCGCCGCTCGCCGATGCGGCCCAAAGCCCCCAGCAGGTCCTCCAGGCGCAGGGGCTGGGTGAGGAACTCCTTCGCCCCGGCCCGCATCGCCTGAAGGATCAGGTTGCCGTCGCTGGAGGAGCTGACCACGAGCACGGCGCATTCGGGCGTGGTCTCGGTGAGGTGCGCGACCAGCTCCAGGGCCTTGGCCGGGTCGCGGTCGATGGCCACCAGGCCGATGTCCGGGCTGGTCTGCGCGACGACGTCGGCAAAGAACTCGTAACGCGAGCATTCGGCCTCCAGCCAGATCATGTCCATGCCCAAGAGCATCGACTTCAGGCTTTCCCGCGTCGAGTCGTTGGGATCGACGATGGCCAGTCGGAGGACGTTGCTCATGGCAGGCGAAATCAAGTAGCCGCGCGGAGGGAACGCGGGCCGGACCCGGCGATCCGGCCAGCGTGAAACGATTGCGCGCGTTGGACCCGGCGCGCCGCTCCGGTGCCCAACTCTAGGTCACGGACTACTGGTCGGCATCGTAGCCCACCGGCCCGATGAACCCTTGCAGGGCGGGCGGCTTGCCCGGCCGCGCGGAGGCGGGCCGGCCGTAGGGCTTCTGAGGAAGCTGACGGCCCGGCGCGGCGGCGGCCAGTTGCGGAAGCCCCCGCGGACTCCGCCCCGCGGCGGCCTCCGGCGGGGACGGGGCTTGTGGCGGTGCCAGGGGCGGGTCCCCCTGGGGAATCGGCTGCATGGGGCCGTGGAGGGCCGAGGGGGCCGCGCCCGAGCAGTGCGGGCAGCCCTGGCCGCCACAGGCCGGGCAGCACTTGGGCACCTCGTGGTGGCCGCGCATGAACAACTGCCAGTCGTTGGGGCTGTCCGTCGTCATGCCGGGCCCGCAGCGGGGCGCTTCGTGGGCGTCCAGGGCATCGACCAGCTCCGGCGTGACGGTGATCAACAGCTCGATCTCGTTGTTCTCCTCCTCGACCTTGCGGAACATGGCACCCAGGTAGGGGACCTCCATGACCCAAGGGATGCCGCGGCGCCGCGATTCGACGCGGTTCTGCACCAGCCCGGCGATCGCCAGCGTCTGCCCGGCGGTCATCTCCACGCCCGTGTCCACCTCGCGCACGCGCAGGCCGGGCACGTTGATCGACTGGACCGTGACGCTGCGCGTGTTGTCGATCTCGCTCACGCGGGGCTTGACCTCCAGGCGGATCTTGCCGTTGCCCAGCACGATGGGGACGAAATCGACTTGCGTCCCGAACTTCTTGTACTCGATGGCCACGGTGCCCAGGCTCTCGGGGACGAGGATCGGGAACTCGCCGCCGACGTTGAAGAACGCGGGGCGTCCGCTGACGGTCACCAGAGTGGGCTCGGCGAGGACCTTCATCAGGTTGTCCTCGCGCAGGGCCTCGAGCACGCCGAAAAACGCGCTGGAGCCCTCGACCACCTGGAACAGGAAGGTAGGCTCGCCCGTGGTCACCGGCGCGGTGGTGCCGCCGGTCGTGGACAGCCCGGCCAGGAGGCTGCTGGCGCCGGAGATCACCAGGTTGGAGCCGGTGACCTTGGCCCAGTCGAACCCCAGGGAGCGCATCTTCGTGCGCGAGACCTCCATCACCTTCACGTGCAGCAGCACCTGCTGGACGCCGCCCACGGTGATATTGGAGATGACCTTGGGGAAGAACTCCTGGGCGATCTCGATGATCGACCGCACGTGCTCCGGCTGGTCCACGTAGCCGGAGAGCACGGCCCCGGTGGCCACGGGCACGACCTGGATGGCGGCCTTGGGGAACAGCGTGCGGAGCAGCAGGGTGAGTCGCTCGGCGTCGCCATAGACGACGACGTCGATCGCGTAGATCTTCTTGTTCTCGTCCCAGATGTTGATCTGGGTGATGCCCGGCTTCTTCGCGTAAACCTGGAGCTGATTCGGCTCCAGCAGGGTCAGGTCGAGCAGGTCGGGGTTGTTGACCTGGGCCTGGAGGATCTTCCTGTCCAGCTTCAGGATGCGACTGAGATTGACGGTCAGGTGCATCCGTTCGCTGGTGTTCTTCACCTCGTGGACCGGGCCGCCGGAGACCGGCATCTCGGGCATGACCGATTCGATCGGCTCGGACATGGCCGAGGGGGCCGGCGGAGCGGGTTCCTGGGCCGGCAAGCTGAGGGCTCCGGCCGTGGCCGCCACGAGCGTGACGGCCAGGAGCAGGGCGCGGCGGCCCCGAACAGTGCGCGCAAACATCCTAGGGCTTCCTTGCTAGGTGATTTCCGTATCGCGAAATGCGTTCGTCCGTGGTTTCCGTCCGTGTCGGGTGCGACCCGCCGCGAGGGCGGACGCTCAGTCGTCGCCTCCGGCCATCCAGCCGGGCAGCTTGGGGGGAGTGATATCGACGGTGGGGATCTCGATGTCCGGAATGTTAGTCAGCTCGGGCATGTTGGGGATGTTGGGGATGTTGGGGATCCCACCGGGCGGTCCGCTGCCGCCGGCCGGCGCGGCCGAAGTGAAACCGCCCGTCGGCTTCCACCCGTCCTCGTCCTTCTGGAGCACGACGCGCTCCACGTCGGCCGCCCGGATCAGGCGCACGGTCCACCGATCCTCCTCCATCCTGGGAAGCGGCTGCGCGGTCTTCGCCGCGGCGGCGAGCTGAGCCCCCTGTTTGTCCAGGAAGTCCTTGAACCGCTCGGCCAGGCCAGAAAGCTGCGATTCGGCCTGGGGCTTGTCCTCCTCGACCAGTTCCTCCTGCTCGCGGTCGGCCTTTTCGGCCGCCTCGAGCACCTGGCGCAGGGTCACCGCGGCGACCTTGGCGTTGGCGCTCTCGTCGGGGCTGCGAAGCACGAGCTGGATCTTGCCCGAGTCCGCCGCCAACATGAGCATTTGCGCCTGCTCGGGCGTGACCAGCAGCGAGACGGTCTTGGCGGAGATCGACTTGTCGTCCTCGTCCGGATCGACCTGGAACTGGTCGTTCACGGCGAAGACCTTGATGTCCTGGAGGAAGGTCTTGGTCGTCGGCTCGGCGATTCCCTTCTTGGTGTCCGGCTGGATGGTCACGGCCACGTCGACACGGTCGCCGGGCACGATCAGGCCGCTGCCGCCGCTGACCGAATCGACCTTGACGGGCACGGCGCGGAGCCCCTCGGGGATCATCATCGTGGCCCCGTGCTCGTTGGCCCCGTGGTCGAACAGCTTGGCTTCGCGGATCGGATCGCCGGCGTAGATCAGGGTTTTCGTGCGGCGGCCCTCGGCGTCCTCGATGTTGCTCAGGGCGTCTTCCGGCACCTTGTCCTTGGGCCAGTTCTCGATCCGCACGCGGTGCGCGGTGATCAGGCTCCACTGCGGGATGTTGTCCATCGCCACGAGGATGGGCGCGGTGTCGGCGGTGGCCACGGCGCCGTCGCCGCGATTGGCCATGACTTGCGTGATGCCGATCGACGCGACCAGGCCGCAGCCCAGCGCAAGCATGAGTAGGATCAGCGATTTGGGTCGCATGGATTCCCCCAAGTTGGGCCGGCCCCCCAGGCGTCGCTGCCGTGGGGGGCGGCGCGGCGTCCTATTGGACCGTTTCCCGGCGCATCACCGTCGTCGCTTGCAGCGTCCTGCCGCCAAGAAACATTGGCGAAGGAAGCCAACTGACTTCATCGAAAGGCACGGAAACGGAAACCGTGACAGGTTGGCCATAACCCGCAGAATTCGGTGGGTCCGGGTTGACCGTTACAGTCGCGCCCTCCACGGAACCGCTGGTCATGTAGGTTTCCACGGCGCCGACGACCTCGGCGGTCGTGGTGTTGTCCAGCACGGCGATCCGCGCTCCCTCGCGGGAGGCGTTGGTGAGGATCTGCTGGACCATCATCAGGCGCCCGAACTCCACCATGCCCAGCACGAGCAGGAAGAAGATCGGGGCCACCACGGCAAACTCGACGGCCGACGTGCCGCGTCGATATCTTCGGCACGACCGGCAAACTTTCTCCAGCTTATGGCAGGACGAACGTCCCCGGCTTCCCGTGCCCCCTCGTGCGGCGGAGGAACCCGCCAGCGGTTGGACAAGTCGCGGAGGTCTCATAGCAGCATTCCAGTCCAAGCGAAGTAACCAATGGTGCCGATGGCAATGGGGATGCCATACGGCAGAAGCATCATCGAGCTCTTCCGCTCCGCTGCCATGGCTGAGAGCTTGTTCGGGTCGCGAATCACCAGGATCTCGGTGAGGATGCCGAGGAACTGGTCTTTGTGCTTGCTCCACGCGCGGCGGTAAAGGACCATCCCCACGGCGATCGCCGCCCCGACCACGGCGGAGACCCCGAAGGCCCACAGGGTGTCGGTGATGCCGATCCAGGCCCCCACGCCGGCCAGGAGCTTGACGTCGCCGGCCCCCATGCCGCCGATCGCGTAGGCCGGGAGCAGAAGCCCCAGGCCGACCGCGGTGCCCAGCAGGCTCGCCCCCAGGCCGCTCGGGCCGAACAGCAGGAAACTGACGACCCATCCGCCGATCGCCAAGGGGAACGTGATCCAGTTGGGGACTTTGAGCTTCCAGCCGTCGATCACGGCCGCGAGGACCAGCACCGCGGTCACCATCCAACTGACGGCCATGACCAGCCAGTGATACTGATCCGCGGGGGCGGGGAGGCTGCCTAACATCCCTTCGATTCTCCGTCGTCGTGATTGAGGGGGTCGTGCCGGGCCGCATCCAGCCCGGACCCGGCTAGGGCGTTTACGCCCGCCCGGTCATGAACAGGCTGAGCAGCGCCGCCAGGGCGGTGGCGAAGTAGAAGGCCATCTGCACGGCGCCCTGGATCAATTCGGGTGAGGTCACCGGAACCATCGCTCGACTCCTTGTGCAGACGCGCTCAAGAAAAGTCTATGTCAAAAAAACGCCCCTCGGCGCCGAAATTCCGGCGCCGAGGGGATTCTCTTCCGGCTCAATTCGACCGAAGCCGAGACTGCCGTCCAGGCCGGTTCCTCAGGCTGCGACCGCGCTTACAGCTGGTCCGCGATGGACTGGAAAGTCGTGCTGGCGTTGGTACCGATCGCTTGGATCGCCGTCAAGCAGACGATCACGATCAGGGCCAGCATCACCGCGTACTCAACCGCGGTCGGGCCATCCTCGGCGACGAGGAAACGATGCACCTTCTTAGCGAGCGACGTCATAGGATTCCTCCTCTTTCGACGGTGGCCCCACGGCCATGCGGCCGCGTAAAAGGGACCCGCCGGAAAACCTTTGTTCGGGGATCCTTCGGGCACAAGCGCCCGCTCGTTCGAGCCGACGCCGGCCTGCGATCCGCCCTAGGGAGCCCCTGCAAAACCGAACACGTTGCCTCCTCCTCGTTGCTCGCCGAAAACCGGCAACACGCCTCGCGGCGCCCTGCCGCTTTGGCCGCACGGCACCCGAAGTGCCGCCGCGGCCGCATCCCTTCGGCAACCAGGCTGCCGGCACGGCCGAAGCCCGCCGGCCCTTGGCTTTGCGCCCCGGCCTTGCGACCGGTTTGCCTTTGTCGAGGACGAAGAGGCCGCAGGCCTCTTTCCCGCGGGTCCTCTGCTGACCGATGCCGTTCTCGCGAATAGCCCGACAGAAGAGGATTCCCGCAGGTGACGGCCCGATGGCCGTCGTCTCTCGGAGTCGTGCGCTTACGCTACACGCCTCTAACACAAAACCTAGGTCAGCTTCCGGGGAAGTCAAATCAGGAGGTTTAGCAAAAACACCCTGGGTCGGCCGTTTTCTGGCAACCGCAGTCCGATTGTGCCGAAGCGACTCCCGCGCCCTCCGGCCGGAGGACGTTTCCGACGCGCCATCCGACCGGCGGGCAAGCCCGACTCGCCAGGGCCGATGTGTCGTTTCGCGTCGGCTTTGGCAATCCGGCCATCGAGAAACGGTGTCGGGCAAGCCGCGCGAACCCGTCCACCGCGAACTACGCTTGATCAAGCACCCCGGCGCCGGCGCGACTGCATGCCTCCTGCGACCCCGACAACCCGCTCGACCGCTCCAAGCCTGCAGCGCAACCTCCGCGCCTGGGGACTGCTCGCCGGGCTGATGGCCTTGGGCGCCATGGCCGGCCCCCTGTTCGCCGGAATGATCTACACCCGCGACGACCTGGGGGCGTTCCACGTCCCCCTGCGCGCGTTCTACGCCGAGCGCCTCGCTCGCGGCGAGCCCTTCGATTGGATGCCCCACCTGTTCTCCGGCTTCTACCTGACGGGCGAAGGACAGGTCGGGCCGTACCACCCCTGGCACCTGGCGATTTACCGTCTGCTCCCGATATCCACCGCCCTCGGATGGGAGCTGCTGGCCAGCTACCCGCTGATGATGGCCGGGACGTACTTGCTGCTCGCCCGGCGCCTTCGCCGGCGCGACGCCGCCATGTTCGGGGCGCTGGTGTTCACGCTGTCGGGCTTCAACTTGCTCCACTTCGTCCATCCCAACGCGATCGCCGTGGTCGCGCACATCCCCTGGCTACTCTGGGCGATCGACCTGGCGTGGACCTCACCGCGCCGCCTGGTCGCCGCCGCCGCCACGGCCGCGGTGGCCCTGCTGACCGGCTCGCAGATCCTGCTGGGATATCCGCAGTACGTGTGGTTCTCGCTCGTGGCCGAGATGGCCTGCGTGGCGTTTCTCATGCGAGCGAACCGGCCGCCCGGCGTGTGCGAGTCAGAAGCCGGCAGCCGTCCCCGCATCGGAAACGCCTCGATCTGCCTCCAGCTCGCCGGCGCCAAAGCCGCGGGCCTGCTGCTCGGCGCAGTCCAGCTTCTGCCTACGGCCGACGCCTTGCTGCACAGCTCGCGCCGCGCGGCCGACGCCTCGTTCAGCAACTGGGGATCGCTGCATCCGGCCAATCTGCTTCAAGTCGTCGGTCCCTACCTGCTATCGCACCGCGTGGTCGGCGAGAACACGCACGAGGAATCGCTGTATCTCGGGGCCGTGCCGCTCGTGCTCCTGGTGTGGCTGTACGTCCGCCGCCACGATCTGGGGCGGCTCCGCCCGCTGGTCCTGGCCGCTACGGGGCTGGCGTTGGTGGCGGTGGTGATGGCCTTCGGCCAGTACGGCGGCCTCTACGAGATCCAGCGCCGGCTGCCGGTGATCGGCTCGTTTCGTTTCCCCGCCCGGTATCTCGTGCTCGTCCACCTCGCCGTGGCCCTGCTCGTCTCGGCCGGCTTCATGCTTCTGGTGCGTCGATGCGAGCGCCGTCGCGTGACGCCGTGGAGCGACCTGGCGCCCCTGGGCAAGGTCGTCGCCGCGTCGGCGATCGCCGCGGCCATGGGCCTGATCCTCCAAGGCCACGAAGCGATCGGCCCCTGGCCGGGCGTTCTCGCCGGGCCTCCGCTCTTCGGCGCGGCCGCCCTGCTCGTTGCCCTCGGCGCGAGGGGCTCGCGCCGGGCGATCGTCGGACTGGTGCTTGTCACCGCGGCCGACCTTGGCTTTTACGGGCTCAGTTACGCGGTCTATCCCGGCACGTGGCGCCCGGATGAGTATGCCGAGGCCGTGCTCGTGCCCCCGGACGATCGGCCCGGGCGCGTGATCCTCGACCTGTGCGGCGTCAACGATCAGGTGCCCCGCAGCGGCAACCAGGTCGTTCTGGCCGGCGCGCACCGCGCCGACGGGTACGCCGGCCTCGAGCCCCGGCGCGCGCTCGATTACCGGCGCGTGGAGGCCCTGCGCGCCGCCGGGGTGCGATGGGTTCTGCACCGGCCGGAAAGCGAGCCGATCGAGGGACTCGCCGAGGGCGAGGGCCGTTGGCGCGAGGTCCCCGACCCCGTGGCCCGCTTCCGACTGGTTACGAAGGTGCGAACCACCCTTGCTCCGGCCGACGACGTCGCGGGGCTGCCGCTGGAGGAATTCGCGCTGGTGGAAAGGCCGCTGGAGCTCGGCGGCGGCCCGCCCGGCCGCCTGGAAGTCGTTCACAATCGGCCCGGTCGATTCGTATTCCAGGTCGATTGCCCCACGCGCCAGATGGTTGCGGTCTCCGAGAGCTTCCACCCCGGCTGGCGGGCCTCGATCGACGGGCGCCCGGCGGAGGTGCTCCGCGTCAACGGCGACTTCTTCGGCTGCGTGGTGGAGCCCGGCAAGCACCGCGTGGTTTTCGAGTTCCGTCCGCGCAGCCTGCAATACGGCACGATCCTCTCCTGGCTTGGCGTCGCGGCCACGGGCGTTTGCTTCGCCATCGGGATGCGCACCCGTCGCGCCCACGCCAATGTCCTACCCCCCGACAGCGAAACGTGAGGTAGAGTAACGAGGCAAGGGGCCCGGTCCGTTTTTCGCTTCAGGAGCATTGCGGCGGTGCGGGACCGCCCCTGGGGAGAAAGACGGACCGGCTCCCTTCCCTACTCGGCGACGAGGTGAGTTCATGGTCCAGGAACCGCTGCCCGGCGCGGGACCGCGCGTGGCGGACGACGCCTGCGTCAGCGTGGTCCTGCCCGTGTACAACGAGGCCGGAGTGCTGCCCGCCCTGGCCGCCCAGGTCCGCGCGGCCCTGGAGACCTGTTGCGGCGACTACGAGCTGGTGTTCGTCAACGACGGGTCCACGGACCAGAGCGCGGAGATCCTCGACGGCCTCGCCGCCGTCAACCGCCGGGTCCGCGTGCTCCACTTCTCGCGCAACTTCGGGCACCAGGCGGCCGTGCAGGCGGGCCTGACCCACGCGACGGGCGACGCCGTGATCCTGATGGACTCCGACCTGCAGGACGCGCCCGAGGCGATCCCCCGCTTCGTGGCCGAGTGGGAGGCGGGCTGCGACGTGGTCTATGCCGTGCGCACCGAGCGCAAGGAAGGCCCGATCAAGCGCCTGCTGTTTGCCGCGTTCCACCGCTTCATGTCGGCCGTGGCTTCGGTCCGCGTGCCGGCCGACGCGGGGATCTTCGGTCTGGTCGATCGCCGCGTCGCCCGGCAGATCGCCGCCATGCGCGAGTCGGACCGCTACTTCCCGGGCCTGCGGTCGTGGGTAGGGTTCCGCCAGAAAGGGATCCCGGTCGAGCGCCACGCCCGGTACGACGCCCATCCCCGCGTCTCGTTTCGCGGCCTGGTGCGTTTGGCCAAGACGGCCGTGTTCTCCTTCTCCTCCTTCCCGCTGGCCCTGTTCTACGCGATCGGCTTCGGCGCCGGGGCCGTCTTCCTCGGGCTGGGGGCGTTCGCCCTGTACTGCCGCCTCTTCACCGACCTGGCGATCCCGGGTTGGACCTCGCACATCCTCACGGGGAGCTTCTTCGGCGCCCTGAACGCCCTGGGCATCTGCATCCTCGGCGAGTACGTCATCCGCACCTACGACCAGGTCCGCGGTCGGCCGCTGTACCTGGTGGACCGCACGGTCAACGTGGACCGCGTCGAACCGCTGGGCCCGGGCTGGGAGGACGACGCCGAGCTGGTGGGGATTCTCGAGCAGGTATCCGATCTGCTCAGCGACTCGCCCTGCCCCGCCGCGCAGCGCGCCCCGTCCCGCGGCGACCGCGACGGGTGCGTCGACCCCGAGCAGTGGGCCGAGCCGATTCCCTTCCCCGGCAAGGAAGACCCGGCGGAGTAGAGCGCGGGTCCGCATGCGCCGTCTCCTCCAGGGCGAGAGCGAGGGGGCAGGGGCCCCGACCCCGCCTCCGAACTCGCATGTCCTCATTCCCAAACCACCCCACCCCCTTCGCGATTCCGCCCCCGCCGGCTAGAATGCCTCTTTTTCGACGCTTCCGACTTCCCACCCCCCTGCCATGACGACGACCGACAAGGCTGTGATTCTCGCCCGAGGGCTGGGCACGCGCATGCGACGCGAGGAGGGCGAGAGCGGCCTGGACGCCCAGCAGCGCAGCGTGGCCGATACGGGCGTAAAAGCCCTCATCCCCGTGGGCAGGCCGTTCCTCGACTACGTGCTCTCCGGGCTGTGCGCTGCCGGCTTTCGCCGCGTGTGTCTGGTGGTCGCCCCCGACCACGCGGCGATCCGCGAGTACTACGAAGAGCAAGCCCCGCCCACGGAGATCGGGCTGGAGTACGCCGTGCAGGTGGAGCCCCGCGGCACGGCCGACGCCGTGGCCGCGGCCGAGGCCTTCGCCGGCGACGACTCCGTGATCGTGCTCAACTCGGACAACTACTACCCGGCCGAGGCCCTCACTGCTTTGCACCTCGGCGACGGATCGGCCGCGGCCCTGTTCGAGCAGGAGACGATGATGGCCCAGGGCAACATCGCCCCGGAGCGGCTGCGGAGCTTCGCCGTGGGCCGGATCGACGCCGCCGGCCGCCTGGAGCGAATCCTCGAGAAGCCCGACGAGGCCACGCTGGCCTCGCTGCCCAGGCCGCTCTGGGTGAGCATGAACTGCTGGCGGTTCCGGCCGTCGATCTTCGAGGCCTGCCGCAACATCGGGCCCTCGCCCCGCGGCGAGCTGGAGCTGACCGACGCGGTGCAGTACTCGGTGGACCGTCTCGGCGAGCGGTTCCAGGTCGTCCCGGTCCGCGCGGCCGTCCTGGACATGACCAGCCGCAAGGACATCGGCCCGGTCAAGGAGAAGCTGGCCGGCATGGAGGTGCGGTATTGATCCCGCGCCTCGGCCTCGGCCCGAGCCCGGGCCAGACGGCCACGCTGGCCGCAGCCCTGGCCGGGGAAGGTCTCCTGCCCGCGGCCGCCAAAGCCAAGGCCGAGTCGCTGGCCCGATGTGCCGCGGCCGCCGGTTCCATCCGCACGGGCCGATGGCGGGCGCCGCTGCGGGCGTACTTCGTGCCGGGAAGGATCGAGGTCTTCGGCAAGCACACCGACTACGCCGGGGGCATGAGCCTGGTGGCCGCGGCCGATCGGGGCTTCTGCCTCGTGGCCGCCCCGCGCGACGACTCGCAGGTCGAAGTGCTCGACGTCGCACGCGCTGAGCGCGTGGCCTTCGAACTCGGTCGTGACGTCCGGCCCCGGACCGGCCACTGGGCGAACTACCCTATGACCGTGGCGCGGCGCATCGCGCGCAACTTCCCCGGCGCCACGCGCGGGGCCTCGATCGCGATGGAGAGCGACCTGGCGCCGGCCGCGGGCATGAGCAGCTCCAGCGCGATGATCGTGGCCGTGTTCCTCGCCCTGGCCGAGGTGAACGACCTGTGGGACCGGCTCGACCTGCGGCACGACGTGCGCGATCGGATCGACCTGGCTAGCTACCTGGCCGCGGTCGAGAACGGCCAGTCGTTCCGCACGCTCTCGGGCGACCGCGGCGTGGGCACCTTCGGCGGCAGCGAGGACCACACCGCGATCCTCAACGCCCGAAGCGGGCACCTGGGCCATTTCTCCTACTGCCCCGTGCGACGGCTCCGCGAAGTGCCCATGCCCGAGGGCTGCGTTTTCGCCATCGGCACGAGCGGCGTGGTGGCCGAGAAGACCGGAGCGGCCATGGCGGCTTACAACCGGGCCTCGGCCCTGGCCGCCCGCGCCGCGGAGATTTGGCGCGACGCCACGGGGCGCGAAGAGAGGCATCTGGCCGCGGCACTGGCCACCGGTCGCGACGCGGCGGACCAGTTGGCCGGGGCGATCCGGGCCGCACGATTGCCCAGGCAGGACGAAGAGGCCCTGCTCGCGCGACTGGCGCACTTCGAGATCGAGAGCCGCGAGGTGCTGCCCGCCGCGGTGAAGGCCTTTGCCGACGGAGATGTCCACGCGCTGGGGGCGATCTCCGATCGCTCGCAGCGGGCGGCCGAGCAGTATCTCGGCAACCAAGTGCCGGAGACGTCGCGCCTGGCCGCGCTGGCCCGATCGTGCGGCGCGCCGGCCGCCAGCGCGTTCGGGGCGGGATTCGGCGGCAGCGTCTGGGCCCTGGTCGAAAGGGACGAGGCCGAAGGGCTCCTCGCGCGATGGTCGGAGAGCTACCGGTCGGAGCGGCCGCGCCGCGCGGCGGCCAGCGCGTTCTTCCTCACCGCGGCCGGCCCCGCGGCGATGCGGATTTCGTAGATCGGCATGCACGATTCGGGGCGTTCCGTACTCCGCCGCCACTCCCTGGAAGGCGGCTGCGCGGGGATGGAAGACGCCCGGCATCACGCCGCCCTGCTTGGATGGGAGGCCGGAACGGACCCTACGGAGCGAGGTCGGGCTCGCCCGGCTTCTGGTAGGGCTCCAGCGCCGCGAAGCGGTACTCGATCTCGGCAATCTCCTCCTGGTCCAGCTCCAGCGCCGAGTGGATGGGCGAGGCGGGGATCGCATTTCCGCGTCCGTAGTGACGCGAGACCATCGTCTGGAACACGCCGCGTTTCTTCCAGAGGTACAACTGGTAGCCGCGCAAGTCGCCGGGATGGGTCTTGCCCAGGTTGATCATGAGGAGGAACTTGCTGTACGCATCGCGCACCGCGGCGGGATCCGAGCCGCTCTTGTGGAGCTGCCAGATGCGGGTGAGGACGTCGGCGTAGAGGGCGCGCTCGGTGATCAGTCCTTCCGAGCCGAGCCGCAATTCGTAGAGCCAGCCATACCCGCCGCGGGCGCTGAAGACACGCCGGATCGGCGGCTTCGCCGCGCGCAGGGCCCGGGTGCGAGCGATGACGTTGCCCGCTTCCTCTTTCACATAGCCGAAGTTGGGGAAGTCCTTCGCGAGCTCGACCAGAAGGTCCACGGAAGGGACCGGCCCCTTGTACGCTACTCCGCCCGTCGTCTGGACGAAGACGGGCCGTTTCGTGACCGAAGCCAGGGCATGCCAGTACCGGCGCAGATCGTCTTCCGTCTTGCCCGAGTCCGGCGGTCGCGAGATGATCGCCGGCGGTGCCAGCTTCTCCGCATGTTTGGCAAACATGAGCATCTCGGCCGTGTCCTTGCCCTGCACGCCGAGGCACAGCGCCGTGGTGCGCAGACCGCGACTGGTCCTGGCAAGCACTTCCATTCCCTGGAGTTTCTCGTCGGCGGTGAGGAGGTCGACGCTATCGCCCGACTGGGGCCAGATCATGCCCGGACAGCCGCACCAGTCGACGTAGCATGCCTCCTTGGCGAGCGCCTCGAAGTCCACGGCGCCCGATGCGGTGAACGGCGTCGACAGAATGAGAAAAGGCCCTTGAATCCTGGGGTCCGCCGCCCCTGGGTCGGCCAGAGCGCTGGCACCGTGCGTCGGTTGCCGAAGCAGAGCCGCGGAGATCGCGCCCGACGCGCCGGCGGTCGCAATTTGCAGCATCCGCCGCCTCGTGATTTGCCGCTCTTCCGACATGGGGTCCCTCCGGGGATTCGCAGGCGGTTGCTCGCCTTGACGACAGCCTAGCCGCCCCGGCACGAGCGAACAAGCCCCATGGCACCGCGACGACAAGACCGGTCGATGTCCTCACGATTTCCGCGGTCCACTGCAATCCCTGGCGCTCCTCGCTGACGCTTCGGGCTTCGATTTGCACGCCCGCGGTCGCTTGATCCTTGCGCAGCGGCCCACTATGATGCGGCTCACACGGCGCGACAGGGGTGGAAGGTCCCACCTCTGCCCTTCCTCTACTCGCCCCCAGGTCCTTGCGTCCGATCCCAGGAGTGCCCCGCCCGTGACGCTCACGCCCCTCGACTGGATCATCATCGTCGTCTATCTCGCCGGATGCGTGGCGGCCGGCGTGTGGATGAAGCGCTACGTGCGCGGCGTGGAGGACTTCGCCGTGGCGGGGCGCGAGATGGACGTCAACCTGGGCATCGCCTCGCTGGCGGCCACCGAAGTGGGCATCGTCACCATCATGTACACGGCCGGCGAGGGCTTCACCAACGGCTTCGCCGGGGCCACGCCCGGGCTGGTCACGGCCCTGGCCATGTTCTTCGTGGGCCTGACCGGCTTCGTGATCGGGCCGCTCCGCACGGCCGGGGTGATCACCATCCCCGAGCTCTTCGAGAAGCGGTTCGGTACCCGCGTCCGCTGGCTGGCCGGCCTGGTGGTGATCCTCGGCGGCGTCTTGAACATGGGCATCTTCCTGCGGCTGGGCGGCGAGTTCATCGTGCACGCCACGGGGCTGCCGGTCGAGTGGCTCGAATGGACCATGATCGCCCTGCTGACGCTCGTGCTGGTCTATACGGTGCTCGGCGGCATGATCTCCGTGCTGATCACCGACTACCTCCAGTTCCTGGTGATGGGGCTGGGCATCGTCGTGGCCTCGGTCGCCACGATCTGGGTCATCGGCTGGGGCGAGTTGAAGACCGGCCTGGAGACGGCCGCGCGCCAGGGGGCCGAGTTCCGCCAGGAAGAAGCGGCGAGGCAGGAGCAGTGGAATACCCGGATCGAACAGGTCCGGCTCGAGCAAGGGGAGGACGCAGCCGCGGTACTCGAGAAGAAGCTGCACGAGGACTACGAGCAGTGGCTAAGGGACCACGCCGAGGAGCTCGCCAGCCGCGGGGTACTGGTGGGCCAGAAGAAGGGCGAGCCGGTCGAGGCCCTCACCATGTCCGAGCCGTTCAACCCGCTGGCCAGCAAGGGCGTCGCCTGGGTCCTCTGGCAATCGATCTTCGCCCTGGCCGTGGTGACTACGTGGCAGACGACGATCGCCCGCGTGCTCTCCGCGCGCGACGCGGCCACGGCACGGCGCGTGTACTGCCGGACCGCGTTCTACTGGGTGGGGCGATTCGGCCTGCCCGGGCTCTGGGGAGCGGCGGCCTTCGTCTATTTCGTCTCGCAAGGCGGGTTGCCGGCCGAAGAGGGCGTGTACGGACTGACGGCCATGCCCCGTTTCCTGGCCGTGCTTCAGACGGTGCTGCCGGTCGGGTTCCTGGGCCTCATGCTGGCGGCCATGCTGGCCGCCGAGATGTCCACCGACAGCGGCTACCTCCTCACCTGGGCCACCGTGATCTACAACGACCTGATCAGCCCGCTCGTGCGCCGGCCGCTATCGGAAACGACGAGGCTGCTGATCGTCCGCTCGCTGGTCGTGGCGATCGGCGTGTTCCTGGTGTTCTACGGGCTGTGGTACGAGCTGCCCGGCGGGGCCTGGGACTACCTGGCCGTGACCGGCAACATCTACCTCGCCAGCCTCTTCACCCTCCTGGTCGCCGCGGTGTACTGGCCGCCGGCCAACAGTTGGGGGGCGATGGCCGCCATCGTGCTGGGGGCGATCGGGCCGCTCTCGTTCCTCATCGTCAACGCCGTCGTGCCGCCCGACTCGCCCTGGCACATGGCCCCCGAAGTGGCCGGCTTCGCTTCGTTCGGGATGTCGTTCGCCGGGATGATCGTCGGCTCGCTGCTCGGGCGGGCGTTCGACCGGGGCTACGCCGGCGCGATCGGCAGCGGGCAGCCGCCCGAGGAGGAACTTCCATGACCGAGTTGAGCGAGCTTTTCTACTGGTTCTGGACGGCGATGATCTTCAGCTCCGTGGCCTGGTACTTCCTCCTCTTGTTCTACGTGGGCGCCAAGGGCGGGCGGGAGATCGTGCGCATGGCGCGGGCCCTGGCGGCCAAAGGTCAGGCGGGACGCGCGGGCGAGCCCTAAGCCGCCGGACTGCCCGGAATGGCGAGGTTGGTCTTGACGCGTTCCTAGGCGGCATGGCGAGCATTTCCACCGGAAGGCGCCTCCGGTGGACCCGGGAAGAGGGGTCAGGATTCTGGCTTTTTCCCCGCCCCAACCGATTGGTTGCTTCCGGCGCATTCCGGACGATAATGAGGGCTGGGGGACCCAAGGTTGTCCGCCGCGTGAGTGCGGCCGGAGCGGACACCGGGACTCCGAGGACCGCCCGCCGCATCTCAGTCCCTGGGGGAGAGAACCATGCGATATGCAAACCGCGCTCGTGCCCGCCTGCCGCTTCCGTTCGCTCTTGCGATCGCCGCGGCGGCGGTGGTCGCCTTTTCCGCCGGCCCGCTCGCCGCGGCGATCATCACGCCGGTGACCACCGCCGACGGCACGGGCGCCGATGCATATGTGCGCGACGGCTCGTACAGCGACGTCACGCACGGCTCGGAGGGCAGCGTCGTCATCAAGAACGCCTCCGCCGGCTTCGGTCGCAAGGGCTACCTCCGCTTCGATCTGTCGGGCGTGGATACGGCGTTGATCCGCGATGCGGCGCTGGACCTGACCGTCAGCTTGAACAACGGGGTGGGCGACTGGACCGTCAACGTGTACGGGCTGAACGACCAGGACGCCGGCGAAGGCTAGGGCGAGGACACGATCACGTGGAACAACGCCCCGGCGAACAACACGTCCAGCGGAAACGGAGTCCTCGCCGGCCAGACCCGCGACTTCGGCGACATGGCCGTCCCCCCGGGAAGCCAGGCGGGCGACGGCACGCCGGTGTCGTTCTCTTCCGCGGTGCTGACCCGCTTCCTCCGCGACGACACCGACGGTCGAGTGACCCTGATCCTTACGCGGAACAACACCAACGGCAATACCAGCAGCAGCAACCTTGGCTTTCGATCAAAGGAGGCGACCGGCGGGGACCCGTCGGACGCGCCCACCTTGCAGTTGACGGTTCTCGACCCCTCGGAGACATTCCAACTCTCCCTCGCCGACCCCGGCTTCGAGGTCCCCAGCGGATTCAATCCCGACGGCACCAGCGATGGGCCCTGGCAGTATGCCCGCATGGCGTTGGAGTCGGGCAACGCCGCCGACTTCGTCTTCGGGGTCACTGACTCCGCGTCGTTCACCAACGGTGGGTTCTCGCACGCCACGGGCGGCAATCCCGGCCAGTTCGTCACCATCGAGGACACCGTCGGCGGAGGCGACAGCCGTGGGGTCGGGCTTGTCGGACAGGAATTGACCGTCCCGTTCACGGCGGAGGTGTTCGACGGAGACCTCTCCCTCGACGTGCAGCGATATGCGCCTCAGTCGAACCGCGCCACGCAAGTCGGGGTCGCACTGTACGCCCTGGCGGACTGGGAGGCCCGGCAGCCGGGCAGTCCGCTGCTTTCCGAGGGCTCCGACGGCTGGGGCACGCTGTGGCGCGCCGAAATGGCCAGTCACGTCACGAACTCCGACGACCTGACGTGGACGACCTACTCGCTGGACGACTCCCAGATCGGCAGCCTCCTGGACGTGCTCAACGAGCACACGGGCGAGCCGCTCGTGCTGGCGGCGTACAGCATCGACTTCTGGCAGTCGAACACCCCGACGTTCACCTACCTGGACAACTTCCAGGCGAGCTTCACGTTCACGATTCCCGAGCCGGGCACGTTCTGGCTCCTCGGCCTGGCCGCACTGCTGCTCGCCCCCTGGCTCCGCCGCACAAAGGCCGCGCGGTAGGGCTGGTGCCCTGCCACGGTTGCGAATCGGGGCTGGCCGGACCAAACGGCGCCCGAAGCGTCAGCAAGGGATGGTCGGATGGTAGCTTCCGACGCGTCGGGCTTTGACGCCGAGCGCACTCCGATATCCAGGCATTGACGGAGCCGGCTTCTCGCTCGCGCCGGGAAGAGGCTCAGGCGGCGCGCGTGCCGAGACCGCGCTTGCCTCCTTCCGCGCACTGCAGTAGGCTGACGTGCGACCTCGCCCCTGCCCGCACGGGCCGGCCCGTCGATCCTGCCCTCCTCCCTCGCCCCCCAAGGACCCTCCCATGAGTCTCTCGCATCTGGTGCCTTTGCTGCTGCTCGCGCCGTGCGCGCCCGACGCCGCGACCCCGCGCCACGAGGTCTCGCTCAACGGCGTGTGGATGTACCAGCTCGCCGACGAGCTTGACGAGCCGCCGGTGGGCGGCGACTGGTCGGTCTGCGCGGTGCCGGGCTATCTTCAGGGCCATGACTACCGCCGGGCGTGGTTGCGCCGCACGTTCGAAGCCCCCGCGTCGATGCGCGGACGCCGGATCAAGCTCCGCCTGGAGGGCGTGAAATACAACAGCCGGGTGTTTCTCAACGGACGGCGCGTGGGCGGGCATTTCGGCGGCTACGAGCCGGTGGAGATCGACGTGACCGGCGCCGTGCGCTTCGACGGGCCCAACGAGCTGGTCGTGGGCTGCCACGACTGGACGGGCGTGTTCACGCCGGGGCGCGTGGACTTCAGCCAGGCCGCCGGGTGGCACCAGGTGCGCCACCTGCCCCGCGACAAGATCCTCGCCCCCATCGGCGGCCTCTATGGACTGTACGGCGTCTGGGGAGACGTGACGCTCGCGGCCCACCCGGCCGTACACGTGAAGGACCTGTTCATCCGGCCGTCGGTCCGCCGCGGCGAATTGGCCGTCGAGTACACCCTGGCCAACGAGTCGGCCGAGGACGTCGAGGTCGAGATCCGCGCCGCGGTCGAGGACGCGCGCGACGGCGTGCTGGCCGACGTGTTGGGTCTCGGGCCGGGGAAGGCCGAGGTCCCCGCGGGCAAGACCGTCCGGGTGACGCTCCACCAGCCGTGGCCCGAGCCGCACCTCTGGTCGCACGTCGATCCCTACCTCTACCATCTCCGCACCGAGCTCTCGACCGGCGACCGCGTGCGCACGCGGTTCGGCTTCCGCGAGTTCTGGGTCGAAGGGCACCGCTTCGTCCTCAACGGCACGCCCGTCAACCTGCTGGCGACGAGCTGGTGGCCGCCCCACGCGCCTATGGAACGCGAGGAGATCGAGAAGCGATGGAAGGCGATCAAGCGGGCGGGGTGCGTGGCCTTCCGCACGCACACCCAGCCCTGGCGGAGCGTGCACTACGACGTGGCCGACGAGCTGGGCCTGCTGATGATCGTCGAAGGCGCAGTGTGGAACGACGACGAGGTGTATCGCATCGAGGACCCGGCGTTCTGGGACCACTACGCCGCGCACCTGAAAGCGATGATCGATCGCGACAAGAACCATCCCTCGGTGGTGATGTGGAGCCTGGAGAACGAGTTCTACGGGTCGCGACTCAACGACGAGTCGCCGGCCAAGAAGGACCTCGTGCGCATGGGACGGCTCGTCAAGCAGTGGGATCCTACGCGCCCCATCCTCTACGAATCGGACGGCGATCCCGGCGGCGTGGCCGACGTCATCGGGCTGCACTATCCGCACGAGTATCCCCAATACACGTGCTGGCCCAACGAGGCCCACTGGCTGGCCGAGCCGCAGGAGATCGCGCACCGCTACTTCAGCAACGGACAGAAGGTGTTCCGCTGGGACAGGAAGAAGCCGCTCTACGTGGGCGAGTTCCTGTGGATCCCCTCCCGCGATCCCTCGTGGAACACGGTCTTCTTCGGCGACGAGGCCTACGACGACTACCGCAAGTACCGCAACCGGGCCAAGGCCGAGTCGTGGAGGATGCAGATCCTCGGGTACCGGCACCACGAAGTGGCGGGCATCTCGCCGTGGACCGTGATCGAGGGCGGACCGCTCGACGAGATCAACCCGCTTTACCGCGCCCACCAGTACGCCTACCAGCCTGTGGCCGCCTATTGCCTGGACTACGACCGCCGGTTCTTCTCCGGCGAGAACGTTACGCGGCGCCTCGACCTGTTCAACGACGTGATGGATCGCTCGGAGCTCGCCGTCAAGTGGAGGCTCGTCCGCGCCGGAGCAGGCGGAATCGTGGACCAGGGGCGCGCGAGCCTCGTCCTCGGCCCGGCCGAGCACCGCGTGCTGGAGGTGGCGCTCCGCATGCCGCGCGTCGAGCAGAAGACCGATCTCGTCTGGAAAGTGCTGGTCGAGCGCGAGGGCCAACGGGCTTTCGCGGAGGAGCACGCCTTCGCGGCCTACCCGCGGCTCGATCTGTCGCGGATCGACACCTCGCGCATCGGTCTGTACGATCCGGTCGGGCGCACGCGCAAGGCCCTGGCCGCGGCCGGGCTCGAGCCCCGCGCGGTCGAAGCCCTGACCCGAATCCCCGAGCCGGTGCGTGTCCTCCTCGTCGGAGCGGAGGCGTTCAAGCCCACCAAACAGGACCGACCGGTGATCGGCCGCGTGCTGCCCGAGCGCCGCGCGCTTCTCGGCTTCGCCGGCCGCGGCGGGCGCGCGCTCGTGTTGGAGCAGCAGGGCTACCCGGAGGGCCTGTTCGACCTGCGGCTGACCGACCACCAATCGACCATGACCTTTGCGCCCGACGCGCGCCATCCGGCCCTGCGCTACGTCGATGCCGGGGGACTCAATTTCTGGCGCGGCGATCACCTCGTCAGCCTGCGCGAGCCGGTCCGCCCGGCGCAGGGCAGGCCGATCGTGGTCTCCGGATCGAAGCAGGGCCTCGAGCACGCGCCCCTGGTCGAGCGACCGGCCAGGGGCGGCCTCCTCGTCCACAGCCAGCTCCGCCTGATCGACAAGCTCGACCGCGAGCCGGCCGCCGGGCGGATTCTGCTCGGGCTGCTCGAATACCTCGCCGAGCGCGAGCCGGCCTCGCACCGCACGGTCCTGCTCAACGGACCGCGCGCCTTCGGCGACTATCTCCGCGGCCTGGGGCTCCGCTTCGACGATCTCGCGGGCGGCAGGGGCTTCGATCTGAGCGGATGCCGACTGGCGGTCTGCCACGGCGAGGTCCCGCGCAGCGACGAGCTCAAATCGTTTGTCGAGAACGGGGGCACGCTGCTGGTCCATCGCGCGCCGCCGGACGAGGTCGCCCGGGTCAGCGACGCTTTGGGCCTCGACCTCCGCCTGGGCACCTACTCCGGATCGGTCTCCCGGGCAGCCGGCGGGGAAGAGCGCGATCTCGTCCGGGCGGTCCTCCGCGAGGACCTCTACTGGCTCGGGCCGCACGTAGGGTCGCACCACGCAGCGACGCCCCGAGCCAAGGACATGGCCGACGGCATCTTCACCAAGACGCTCCAGGGCAAGGAGGCGGCCACGTATGAGATCGAGGAGTGGCAGCTCGAGGGCCAGATCGTCCAGGCCCGCGAGCCCGGCGTGGCGTTTGCCACCAGCGGCAAGGCCTCGGCCGAGATCGGCTTCCCCACCTCGGGCGTGCACGTGATCGGCATCCTCGCCCGCGGCACGCCCTGCCAGGGCACGTACCCGCTCGTGCGCGTCGAGGTCGATGGCGAGCCGTTCGGGTCGATCGGCGTGGAGAGCGGCGCGTGGCACACGGCGACCTGCTTCGGTCGCGTGGAGGAAGGCCGCCACAAGGTCTCCGTGGCCTTCGCGAACGACCAGAGCGCCCCGCCCCGCGAGGACCGCAACCTGTACGTGGACAAGGTGCTGGTGGCTCGCGACCCGAACGAGTCGGAGACCGCGTTCCTCACCAGCCCGCCTGCTGTGGCCGCCGTGCGCGTGGGCCGGGGGCGGATCGTCTTCGACCAGGTCCGCTGGGACACCGAGGACGCCAACGCCGGCAAGGCCGCCCGCTACGCGGGCAGCCTGCTTGGGGCGCTGGGCGGCGACTTCACTCCGCGGTGCGGCATCGCAATCGAGTGCGAGACCATGGCCCCGCAGCCTGGCATGGGGCATTTCAGCAACCAGGGCACCCACGTCTCGCTCGCTTGCACCGGCTACGTGAGCACGCCCGTGCGGATCGCCCAGGCCGGGCGGTACGAGATGGAACTGGTCGCCGCGGGTACCAAGGCCGCCGATGAGTACCCGATCGTGGCCGTGCGCCTCGACGGGGAGGCGATCGGCCAGGTGCGGCTCTCGGCCGGCGGCCGGCGCCCGTACTGGCTGGAGGTGGAACTGCCAGCGGGAGAGCACGAGCTGGCCCTGGCCTTCACCAACGACTTGAACCAGGACGGCGAGGACCGCAACCTCCTGCTCGACCGGGCGGTGTTCTACCGGGATTGACGGCAGCGGCCGCCTACCGCGCGTTCAGGATGCCGACGATCGAGATGGCGATGCCCGCGCCCCACAGGAGCGTCATCAGCCCGCCGAGGATGATGCCCACCCAGGCGTGCGCCGCTCCCTTCAAGATGGGGTTCTTCGCGTGCTGCTTGAGCCCGATGATCCCCAGGATCACGGCCGGGATGCCGAGGAAGATGCCGATGCACGGCAGCAGGGAGAACACCGCCAGGTAGTACGCGATCAGCGCGGGCGGGTTCTTGTAGGGAATCAGCCCCCCGGTCGCATCTCCCTGACTCTGGTAGGACGGCTGCGCGCACGGGGGCTGGACGGCGGGCCGGAGGGGAGGGGGCGAGGGTTCTTGCGGATCGGTCATGTCGGGAAGGCCCTTCGAGCAGGCGTGACACACAAGCCACGCACGACATTCTGGACGCAGGGATCGCCCGCGTCCAGCCCTGCTGCCGCAGTCCGCGACTGCCCTTGAGCCGAGCAGCGATGCGCGCTCCAGTGCGTCCTGTGCCCCCTACGGCTTTTTCGCCTCTTCCGCCGGCCTGTTGGGCTCGACGGGCTCGTCCCCCTGGGAGACGAGGTTGTCCTTGACCACGCAATCGGCGGCCCCGCCCAGGTCGACGGCCGGGAGCCTGCCGCTGTTGGAGCGCTGCACGCCGACCACGCTGTTGCCGCGGATGTTGATCCGCACGCAGCGCTCGTCCGCCCGGACGGCCGCCCCCTCCAGGCCGCTGAACACGTTGCCTGAGACGAGCACGTCGCGCGTGCCCTGGAGCTGGATGCCCGTGGCCAGGTTGGGCTTGCCCTCGCGCCGCGTCTTCCCGCCGATGTAGCTGTCGGAGAAGTTGTTGCCGGAGATCGTGATCCGGCCGCTCTGGGGGCCGACGACCAGGGCCCGCACCGCGTCGATGGTGAAGGTGTTGGCGGAGACCGCGCAGCCCCAGGCGTCGCGGAGATCGACGCCGCCGCCGAAGTTGTCGGCCAGGACGTTCGCGCTGACGGTGATGCCGTAGCAGTCGCGGTCGAGGATCACGGCCGTCTCCTCGCACTCCTCGATCATGTTGCCCGACAGGACCGAGCCGTACGTGTTCTCGATCACCACGCCGTGGCGGCGGTGGTCGTCGAGGTTGTTGCCCGTCATGCACAAGTTGAAGCTGTCGATGCAATGCAGCGCGTCCTGGTTCTCCTCGAAGTGGTTGGCGGCCACGACGATGTCGTGACATCCCACAAGATGCAGGCCCGCCTGGCCGTTGTAGGTGAAGATCGAATCGGCGACGCGGGGGTCCTCGTAGCAGTTGACGAGGCTCGCGCCGTGGCCCCCACAGTGGTCGATGCTCACGTTGTGGAGGAAGATCTCGTTGACGTTGTGGGCCACCAGTCCGGAGCCGCTTTTCGGGCTGGTGCTCTTGGCGTCCACGGCCTCCGGGTCGCCGCAGATCCGCAGGTCGGCCACCTGCACGCGCCACAGCCTGGCCTTGGGGTCCTTCTCGAAGTCGGGGGCCTGGATCACCAGGGCCGCACGGCCCTCGGCGTTGCGGTTGACGATGCAAGTGGCCGCGCCGCAGCCTTGCAGCCGGGCGTTGCTCCGCGCGAGCACCAGGGGGCGGTCGATCTCGTGTCGCCCCGGCGGCAGGCGCACCACGCCGCCGGACTCGGGCAGGGCGTCCAGCGCGGCCTGGAGGCTGGGGTGTGCCGCCGCGTCGATCGCGGCCGGACCGGGCCGGACCGGGGGCTTCTCGGGGCGATCCTGCGCCTGGCCCGGGCCGCCCAGCAACCGCCAGGCAAGGCTCGCCGTGATGATCGCGATCGCCAGGACCGCCCCACGCTTAAGGCTTCGGTTCATCGGGGTTCTCCTTGTTCAATCGGCGCTGGAGCACCTCAAGCACGGTCGTCACGTCGAACCAGACCTCGGACTGGTCCGTACAGCGGATCACGTCGTAGGCGCGTTTGCCCCGCTCCTCGTCGTCCACGTGCTTGAGCGACTGGAAGCTCATCCGCTTGTTGAGCTGCCGCAGAACATCGTACTCGTCGGAGACACGCGATACAACGAAGGGGGCGTCGGGCGAGCCCTCGCCCGTGCTGAGAATGCCCTCGACGCACTTCTGGGCGACGGCGTCGCGCCGCCGGGCCTCCTCGGCGTCGCCGAGCTTCTCCGCCACGACGCGCCCGTAGCCGTGCGCGCGGGGACTGAGGATCAGGTTCGGCATGGCGGCGTCGAGCTTGGCCCTGGCCTCGCGATAGCGCCCCTGGCCGATCAGCTCGCCCACCTGGCCCAGATCCCGCGAATAGGGGTTGTACTCGGGATGAGACGTCAGCGCGGCGTGGACCTTGAGGTAGGTCGCCTTGCCGGGCGAGTCGAGCAGCGCCTGGAAGTCCTTCTCCAGCGACGAGGGCTCGGGCTTCTGGGCCAGGGCAGCCGTGCAGGCCACGAAGAGGGCCGCCGCCGGGAGAGGCCACCCGGCGGCCGCGAGGCGTGATGCGGTCATTGACGGTTCTCCTTGGAGCGCCGGGCGCGCGTCGGCTGGCGATCGCGTCCCGCGGGGTCAGTTCGAGTCCGTTTCCGGCGGCGCCATGGTGGCGCGGACCACGCCCGGGTCGGCCCCGGGGAGGTGCACGGTGAACACGCTCCCCTGTCCGACCTGGCTCTCGACGGTCGCCCGACCGTTGTGGGCCTGGGCGATGTGCTTGACGATGGCCAGTCCCAGGCCCGTTCCCCCGAGCTTGCGGCTGCGGGCCTTGTCCACGCGGTAGAACCTCTCGAAGAGCCGGTCGAGGTGCTGGCGGGGGATGCCGCAGCCCTGGTCGCGCACGCGGATGCAGATCTCGCCGTCGCTGCGCCGGGCTTCGACCTGGACCGTCTCTCCTTCCGGGCTGTACTTGATGGCGTTGTCGATCAGGTTGACGATCGCCTGCTCCAGAAGCGGCGGGTTGAGGAGGGCCTCCAGGCCCGGCTCGCAGGCCAGATCGACGCGAATGCCCTTCTCGTGGGCCTTCATCTCGCAGAAGCCCACGGCCGAGCGCAGCAGCTCCTCCAGCCGGCCGCGCTCCAGGAGGATCTCGGCCTTCTCGGTCTCCTGCTCGACACGCGAGAGGGTGAGCAGGTCCTCGATGATCCCTCCCAGCCGGTCGGCCTGCGACGCGATGATCCCCAGGAACCGCTCCGCGTCCTCGGGGCTCTGCATGGCGCCGTCCAGGAGGGTCTCCACGAAGCCCTTGATCGAGGTGACCGGCGTCTTCAGCTCGTGGGAGACGTTGGCCACGAAGTCGCGCCGCACGTTCTCCAGGCGCTTGATCCGCGTGACGTCCGCCAAGACGGCCAGGGCGCCGATCTCGTGACCCTCGCCGTCGCGGAGCACGGTGCCGTGCACCTGCAGGAACCGCGAGGGCTGGCCGTAAAGCACGATCTCGCCGACCACCGGCTCGCGCGTCCCGAACACCGTGTTGACGATTTGAAGCAGCTCGGGGTTGCGGCTGACCTCCTGAAGCGCCCGCCCGTGACAGCGGTGCACTTCGATTCCCAGCAGGCCGCCGGCGGCGCGGTTCATGCTGATCACGCGCTGCTGCCCGTCCACGGCGAGGACCCCTTCGACCATGCTGGAGAGGATCGCCTCGCGCTCGTTGCGCTGCGCCACGAGCGTCCGCAGCCGATCGTCGAGCTGGGCGGCCATCTGGTTCATCGTGGCCGCGACCTCCACGAGCTCGATGGGGCCGTCCACGGAGACCTCGTGCTCCAGGTCGCCCCGGGCGAGCCTTTCTGCGCCGCGGCGGATGGCCTCCAGGGGCCGGGCGACGCGCCGCGCGATCCACAGGCTGGCCGCCCCCGCCGCCAGCGCCACGACCAGCCCGGAAAGCAAGATCCTCCGCGAAACCGCGGCGAGCGACGCGTCGATCGGGCTCGCCGGGATGGCCGTGCGGATCACGCCCAGGACCCGCTCCCCCTCGCGCACGCGCACGGCCGCGTACATCAGGCGCTCGTGCAAAGTGCGGCTTCGCCGGATCGTCGTGCGGAAGCCCCCCTCCAGGGCGGCGGCGATCTCGGGTCGGTTGCCGTGGTTCTCCATCACCGACGCCCGCTCGTGCGAATCGCCCAGCACGGTGCCGTCCGGGGCGACGACGGTGATCCGCGTCCCCGAAGCCTGGCCGAACCTCTCGCACAGGGTTTCGACCCGGTCGCGGTCACCGGCGACCAGGGCCTCGCGAATGGGGTCCTCGACGATCCGGGCCCGCGCGCGCAGGTCTTCGCCCAGCTCGGTGCAGTAGAAGTCGTGAACCAGATCGGTCACCGACCAGGTCAAGGCGCCCACCGCGGCGAGGATGACGAGCAACGTGAGCGGGAAGAGCTGCCACAGCAGGCGTCGTCTCGCCATGGCCGCGCTACTCCTTGAAGCGGTAGCCCACGCCGCGGACCGTCTCGATCAGCCGCCCCGCCCGGCCCAGCTTCTTGCGGAGCGCCACGATCTGCACGTCCACGGCGCGATCGGTGACGAGGTAATCGTCCCCGTGGACGGCCGAGGCGATCTGGTATCGCGTGAACACCCAGCCCGGGCGCCGCGCCAGCGTGTGCAGCACGCGAAACTCGGTCAGCGTGAGCCGCACGGGGCGGTCGTCCACCAGCACCTGATGACGGCCGGGATCGATCACCAGCCCCTGCGAGGAGATGATGGACGTCTCGTCGGGCGGAGGCGCCTCCCGGCGCCGCAGCACGGCACGGATCCGGGCCAGCAGCACCCGCGGGCTGAAGGGCTTGGTCACGTAGTCGTCGGCCCCCAGCTCCAGGCCGGTGACGATGTCGGCCTCCTCCCCCTTGGCCGAGAGCATGATGATGGGCACGTGCGCGGCCCCGGAGTCGCGCTTCAATTGCCGGCACACCTCCAGCCCGTCCACGCCGGGGAGCATCAGGTCGAGCACGACCAGATCGGGGCGCTCGCCGCGAAACCGGGCCAGCGCGGCCTCGCCCGACCCCACGCAGGCGACATGAAAGCCCTCCTTCGCGAGGTTGTAGCGGACCAGTTCCTGAATCTCCTCCTCGTCGTCCACGACCAGGATACGATTGACAGCCATGCGACCTCGCCACACCCAGGTTACGAACAGGCCCAGTCCCCAAACCACCAGTATGGCGGGGCATGCAACGGAAAGCAAGTATGTCCCCCCCATCCCCGGGAACTGGCACCACTTCAAACCGCAGCCCACCCCCGCCGTGCGATGCCGATCGGTCATGCGCCCCACGTGACCGCTCAACCAGCGCCTCGGGAAAACGATGCCCGTCCTTGCGCTCCGGCCACCGTTGCCCTCTCCGCAAACGTGCGCACCTCCAGCGCGACCAGGCGGCGGACGACCTCGCGCGGAGACGCCGGGCGGCGGAGCGGCTCCTTGGCCAGAAGCTCGCGCACCAGGCGCACGACGCCGCTGGGAAGGTGCGGAGCCAGGCGGCGGAGGTCGGGCGGCCGAGCCTGGAGGTGCAAACGGACCATCTCCCCGAGCGACCCGGCCTCGAAGGGAAGGCGGCCGGCGAGCATCTCGAAGAGCATCACCCCGAGGCTGTACAGGTCGCTGCGAATATCGGCACGCAGGGCCGAGGTGACGGTCTCCGGCGCCAGATAGGCTCCGCTTCCGAGCACGAAGCGGTCGGCCGCCGAGCCGGTCTCCTCGCTCGGCCGGCGTGCAGAGCCCAGGTCGAGAAGCGTGACGTGGCCCTCGGGCGAGACGAACACGTTCTCCGGCTTCACGTCGCCGTGCATCCAGTCGGCCGCATCGAGGGCGCCGAGGGCCTCGGCGGTCTGCCGGGCGATCCACAGGGCAACGGGCAGGTCCGGCCGCCATCCTTCGGCCAGCCGGCGGGCGAGCGTAGCGCCCGACAGCCACGGCATGACCACGTAGTAGGGCGGCTCGCCGACGTTGGCGCTGAGGATCGAGATCAGGTGCGGATGGCGGGCCAAGCGGCCCACGAGCGCCTCGCGGCAGAACAGCCGGATCGCACCGGGGTCGTCGTGCCAGCGGCGCTTCAGCCGCTTCAGGGCGTAGGCCGCGGGACGGTCGGAAGGCGCGGCGTCGGGCCTTGCGCGATAGGTCTCGGCGAGCGGGCCGTCGGCCACGCGCTCGATGAGACACCAACATCCCACACGGACCGGCGCGACGGCCTGTTGCCCGTCGCGCGCGGGCGGTTCGCGAGTCGGAGCGGACGAAGCTGCGGGGGGCATCGGCGCGATTCAGGAGGGCGGAACCGGACGCGGCGGTATGGGTTGCATCGGCCGGCGGCCTGCGCTTGGATTGGTCCAAGCCGTGCGCCCGGGATGCTGCCGGATATGCGGGCTGTGGCGGAGGAATCGAAGGTGCGGGGCGACCCGGGGGGCGCCGCGGAATTCTTGACACCCCCGGCGCCGGTGAGCCACAATTCCGCAGACTCGAACCCGGTGGATGCCCCCGGCGGCCGAACGACCGGGGCGGTTAAGCAATGCCCGGCCCGGGAGGCCCTCGGCCTTGGCAGCGGAGGACCGTCCCGCGCCCCGCCATCACCACGCGTTTGCCGGCCGCGCGTCGCAAGCGATGAAGAAAGGATCCTGACGATGAGAGAGCGACTGAAGCGATTCGGACTGCTGGCCGTCCCGTTGGTGGCGGGCTTCGCGATCGGCGTGGCCTCGTGCCAGTTGGCCGGCGGACGCGCGGACGAGGCGATCGCCCAGGACGCCCGACCGCCCAGGGCCGAGAAGCCGCGCCCGGCCCGAGCCGCGGCGCCCGAGCCGGACAAGAAGCGCAAGCCCAGGCCGGCCGGGGACAAGAAGGTGTTGCGCGTCGGCTCCGTGGTGGGCCTGAACCGGGAGGACAAGGACGAGTACGTGATCCTCCACAAGTACGTCTGGCCCGAGATTCTGGACCTGCTCCGCAGGTGCAACATCCGCAACTACTCGATCTACCTGGGGGAGCTCAACGACGGCGAGCTGTACCTGTTCAGCTACTTCGAGTACACGGGCGACGACCTGGAGGCCGACTTGGAAGAGGTGGCCAAGGACCCGGCGATGCGCGCGTGGTGGAGGCTGACCGACCCGCTTCAGAAGCGCGTGCGGAACACGCCGACCGGCGAGCAGTGGAAGCGGATCGAGGAGGTGTTCCACACCGACTGAGACGGTGCGCCGGGCGGCGGATGCTCCGACGAAGCCCGCCCTGCGCCGCGCACAGAGCGTCCGCCCGGGATTTCAGACGCCCCCGAGCATCCTCCCACGCGGCCACACGTCTTACGGCCGGCCCCTGCCGTCGATGGTCACGCCGAGGGTCTTCAGCACCGTGTCGATGGGATTGCCGATGACGAATGCCCCGCCGCCGGCGAACAGCAGCGCGACCGGGCTCTCCCCGCGAAGGGTCCCTTCGCGCAGATCGGTGACGATCAGCGAACCGGAGTCGCCAGGGGCGCCCAACGGGCCGAAGAAGATGATCTGATCGACGAAGCGGGCCGTGCCGGCACTGTAGCCCACGTCCACGGTGGCGTTCAGAGCGAGGGTCACGCCGAACGCGTGGCCCGTCGTTCGGCCGACCTTCTGCACGGGCAGGCCGATGAAGGCCTTGGCCGTGGCGCTGTTCGGGGTGCCGTAGGCGTCGTCGGGCGTGGAGATGCCCACGTCATTCCTGGAGGTGATGGCCAGCGCGGCGTCCACGTAGTTGGGCCCGTCGGGCAGGAACTTGATGGGGATGAACTTGCTCAGCTTCGCGATCCGCGTGTCGCGCGGGCCGTAGATCGCCTCGGTCAACGTGAAGTCCGGCGGGCTCGGCTGCACCACGTACGTGCCGATCTTGGCGTTGTTCTCGTCGGCGATCACGTGGTTGTTGCTGAGGATGTACACGTTGCCCTGGGCGTCCTTGACTCGGCAGCCGAGCGTTCCGCTCCACGGCTCTCCGAGCAGCCCGATCGAGACCCCGATGGGCACGGGGCGGTGGAAGTAATCCTGCTCGTTGCCGAACACCGGGATCCACCCGATCGTCTGGAGACCGCCGGGGCGGAACCGCGACTTCTCCTGAAGTGCGCTGAACGGGATGGCCGTCTCCGTCTCCACGGGAATCCCGCCCACGTTGGCCGGCACATTGCCTTCCGCCGCCTTCTTGGCGAACACCTTGACCACCACGCGGCCCTTCTCGTCCACGCCGGTGGCGACCCCGTGCACTCCGTCGATTTCCAGAAGCTTCGCGTTGTGCCGGTTCTGAATCCGGGCCACGCGCGAGACCTCCTTGCGGCTGGGCACCGGCACCTTTCTCAGCTCGGGTCGGGCCTTCTCCTCGGGGCCCGGCCCGCGGACGCGCCCCGTGCCCGCGTTGCCGGGCACCGTGATCTGATCGCGGGGCTCAGCCGGCTTGGCGGCCTCGTCCCCCGATCGCGGCCGGCGAAGCTGCGCGTCGGCCGGGAGCGGGACGATCCAAAACATCGCCACTGTCACGGCGATTCCCGTCACGATCCCCAACAAGCGCGGCGCCTTGATCAACGACAGCCGGATCATCTCTTCCTCCGCGGGCCTGGCCCGAGACGTTTCCAGATGGATGTTGCAACAACGGTTCGCTCGCTACACTAATAACTCGATTCGCTGGCCGCAAGCCCCTCCGGTGGGGGCGCTTGGCCATTGGTGCCTTTGCGGCAGACGCTCACACCGGAAACGCGCGCGGCAGGCCCGCGAAATCGCGGTTCGCGGGATTGCAGCGGGGAGTTGTGTTGGTGTTCGGTTAGCTCGGGGGGCCCCGCGGAGTCCGCCGCGCTCCGGCTCCTTGCGGCTGCGAAGCCGGAGGGGGCGTGAACGGGAGGAAAGCAACCATGCCGCCGTCGCGCGAGGCCTGCGAGATCCGCTGCCCGGCCTGCTCCTGGTCCGAGGTCTGCGGTCCCCGCGAGGTCGCCCGCTGGCTCGTGCAGGCCCGTAAGGCCCGCGCCGGCCGGGAGCCGGAATGGGACGTGATGGTCGAGGTGTTTCGCGCCACAGGTCCGGCGCTGACCTGCCCACGGTGCGGCGCGCAGGGCCTTGCCGTGGGGCCGCCCCGCGAGGACGAGGAGGACTGGCCCGAGGTGACCTGTGCCCGGTGCTCCAGGCCGATCCCCAAAGAGCGCCTGGAGGCCCTGCCGGGCGCGACGCGCTGCGCCGCGTGCCAGCGGGTCGAGGAGTCGGGTGGGGAGCCGGGCTCGCGCGAATACTGCCCGAAGTGCGGCAGCCCGATGGTCCTGCGCCTGGCGCGATCGTCAGGCACGGCCCGCTACGTGATGGTCTGCACCGGCAATCCGCCCTGCCGGCGGGGATAGACTTCCGAAGTCCTCGAGACTTCGGAAGTCTGCTATCCTCTCTTTCGCAGTAGGAGCAGAGTCCGCTGCGTTCCGGCGACGGGCACGGATTGGATCAGCTCGAACCGCTTTTCGAAGGCCGCGGTGCAAGAGTCGAGCGTCAATCCCGCGAACAGGTCGATTCGGAATCGCAGGAGCTGCCGGAACATGGGGTCTTCGCGGGGCACGAACTCCAGGACCAGGTCCCGCGCGGTCAGCTCCGCGAGCATGTCCCGCGCGGCGCCCAGCGAGAGGTTGCCTGAGACCAGCAGGTGATGGAGCAAGGCCAGGGCGAGGACGCAGTCGGGCCGCACGCGGTCGAAGAACGAAGGCCGCTCGCGGTTCATCAGCCCGATCGCGGGACTGGGGTTGCCGAGGTCGAGCACGACCGGCGCGATCGGCGCGGGCTCGGTGCGGAGCCGGCGGTAGAGCCCTTCCACGGCGTCGTGGTCCCCGTCCGCGGCGATCACTCGGGCCCCGCAGGCGGCGGCCAGCCGGCTGTACTCGCCCGTGTTGCAGCCCAGGTCGAGCACGCGGCCCGGCGCAATGCGGCGAAGGAATCCCTCGACGGCCGCCTTCTTCGCCGACTCGGCCCCTTCGTCGTACGTGCAGGTTCGCGTGTACTCCGACCAGGGGCTGCGGGGGTGGTATCCCGCAGCCAGGCGCAGCAGCTTCCGCCGCAGGCGGCGGAGGTTGAGGGTTTGCGAGACGGAGCTGCCGTGCGGGGTTTTTGCCCTCACCCCCGGCCCCTCTCCCGCGAGCGGGAGATGGGAGCTTCGTCGCTGGTTTGCCCTCACCCCCGGCCCCTCTCCCGCGAGCGGGAGAGGGGAGGGGCGGCGGCGCACCGCCCAGCGTGAGAGCAGCAGGGGCAGAGTCACGTCGAAGAGCATGCCGGGCCGGAGCAACTGGGGCCATGAGAAGCACCGCGCCACGCGATCGACCTGGAGGCCGTCGAGGTGGGCCAGGAAGTACGATCGCAGGTCCCAGCCGGCGTGGCGG
Organism: uncultured Pirellulales bacterium; assembly: GCA_964434165.1. Lineage (GTDB taxonomy): Bacteria > Planctomycetota > Planctomycetia > Pirellulales > Thermoguttaceae > CAYSUS01. The sequence goes on along the minus strand of CAYSUS010000006.1, from coordinate 21,796 downwards.
GCCAGGAGCAGCGGGTAGAGGAACATCCGCTGGAACTGGCCCAGGGCGAACCACACGTCCATGCGCCGCGGGCGCTCGATCGAAGCCAGGTCGATGAGCACCGGCCGGCCCTCGACAAACTGAACGTTGTAGGCGGTGGCGTCCTTGAGCGACAGGCCGGCTTCGAGCAATTCCAACTGCAAGTCGAGCGTGGCCGCGCCGGCGTCGGCCAGCATGGAGAGCGTCCACTCGTAGGGGTAGGTGATCGGCTCGATCCGCTCGTGTCGCAGGAAATGGCGGAAGCCGGGGTGCTCGGCGGCCAGCGCCTCCGCCAGGGCCGGATCGTCCACCTGTTGCGTCGCAACCACGGCGCCGTCATCGACGAGCGCCGGGAACAGCCCGCTTTGGGCGATTTCGCGGAGAAGTGCGGCGGTTGCACCATCGACCGCGCGGAAGACCTGGCCATCACGCAGGAAGACGAAGCCCGACGGGTCGCGAAACGATCCGGCGATCCTGCTGGCCGGCGCGGAGGCCTCTGATTCGCAGCCTTCCATGGCGAGTCCGAGTGCGTGGAGATGCGGGCCGGGGCCGGCCGCTACTTGCCTTTGCGCCGAGTCGCGGCAAACAGGTCCTTCACTTCGAGACGGAATCCGGGAAGCACCCGCCCGCCGTCGAGCGCCTGCTCGCGGCCGGCCACGGTGAAGGTCTCAGGGGAAACGCGGTAGCCATGACAGCCATACCTCCGGCGAGCGCGCCGCCCGCGTTCGATAGTCCCGTCGGCCGATTGTCCGGTCGATCCGGTAGGCAGCACGCATTGTAAGGCATTTCCAGCAGACGTGGAAGACAATCTGCGCGCCCTTCGTGTCCATGCCGAAGCCCGCGTCGGCGTCGATCACCGCCCGCACTTTCATCTGGTAACGGCGTTTCGGCCGTATGATGGAATGCCCTGTCTTGTGCGTGGCGCACGCGGGATCGGGGCACTCATGCGCCGCCAGATCCGGAGTGAACGTGCGGATGCGGTCCTCGGCCTCCACGCGGTAGGTCGTCGGCTCCGGCCGGCGGAAGCAATGGTAGAGCGGCAGCCGCTTCAGATCGCCGAAGACCGGCGCCGACTCCGTCTGGAATCGCGGGTCCGAGCAGTCGATGTCCCAGAAGAGCAAGAGGGGACGCGGGCAAGCGGGACACGCGGCGCCGCGGTTCGCCTCCCTGCCGGTGTCCGCAATCGGGATCGGCGCCCCGGCCAAGCCTGTTTCCCTGCCGCAAGGAGTGGAAGCCGTGCCAGAGGCGCGGCACCTCGAGTGTGGAGCAGGCCCATCGGGCCCCGACGCGCGGCCTCCTCATCCGCGCGGTCCACGGGTTCCTCACTGCCGGACGCGAGCCTGGCCCGCCGATCCGGTCTCCCGCGGCGTAGAAAAGACGCGGCAGGTAGCGCCGCAGTCTTTCGGCGGGAGACATTGGTGGCTCCCCATGCGTATCTGTTGCGGACGGCACGCGGAGCGTGCCTGCTACGTTCTGCAACGCGAACTAATGCCCCACGTACTTCGCGTAGAGCGTCTTGGCCGCGGCCTCGTCGTCGGTGCCGCCGACGATCGCCCGACCGTCGGCGAAGACCGTCAGCTCGTAGGGGTGCGCCTTGAGGCGCACGAGGAACGGGTTGGCGGTCACCTGGCCCAGGCCCTGCCACCGCCGGGCGAGATCCTCCAGATCGACGACGACGCCCGTGTGGGAAAGCTGCACCGAGTTGCGCCCGCACAGCACGGCCGCGTGGCTCCCTTCGCGCCCGGCGAGCCACGGCAGCTCGCCGCGCCGGCAGGCGGGGCAATCGACCTGGTCGCGAAGCTGCGATAGATCGACCTGGCGGATCCGCGCGTCCCACAGCTCGACCACGGTCAGGCTGCGGGAGACCGCCTCGCTGCGGCCGCCGAGGATCTTCATCGCCTCCAGGGCCTGGATCGAAGCGATCACCCCAACCGCCGGCCCGAGGATGCCGGCCGTGTCGCAGGTGGGCGTGCTGCCCGGCGGCGGACAGTCGCGCATCAGGCAGCGGAGGCAGGCGGTGTGGCCGGGGAGGATGGTCATGGTCTGACCCTCGGCGCCCAGGCAGCCGCCGTAGATCCAGGGGATTGCGAGCTTCACGGCCGCGTCATTCAGCAAGAACCGGGTCTGGAAGTTGTCCGTGCCGTCCACGATGGCGTCCACGCCCTGGCAGAGGCTCTCGACGTTGGTGTGGTCCACGTCGGCGACGACCGGCTCGATCTCGATTTGGGAGTTGATGCGGCGGAGCTTCCCCGCGGCCGCCACGGCCTTGGGCAGCTCGTTGGCGACGTCCTCCTCGTCGAAGAGAACCTGGCGCGGCAGGTTGCTGGTCTCGACGAAGTCGCGATCGACGATCCGCACGCTGCCCACCCCGGCCCGGACCAGCAGGTTGGCCAGCGTGCTGCCCAGGGCTCCGCATCCGCAGACCAGCGCGCGGCTCCGGGCGAGGCGCCTTTGGCCCTCCGCGCCGAAGGGCGGGTAGCGGACCTGGCGGATGTAGCGGTCGAAGCGATAGGTTTCGGGGACGGCGTCGAGCATGCTTGGGGTCTCCGCGGTTACGCCCGGGCGGCCCGGCTCTCCTCGCCCAGAAGGTCGGCGAGGAACTGTCCGGTCACGGAGCCGGGGCTGCGCGCGACCATCTCGGGCGTGCCCTGGGCCACGACCCGGCCCCCTTCGTCGGCCGCCCCGGGCCCGAGGTCGATGAGGTAATCGGCGGCCTTGATCATCTGGAGGTTGTGCTCGACCACCAGCAGCGAGTGGCCCACGGCCAGCAGGGCGTCGAAGCAGTCGATGAGCTGCACGACGTCGGAGAAGTGCAGGCCCGTGGTCGGCTCGTCGAGAATGAACAGGCAGCGCCCCCGCTTGGCCGACGACATGTAGCCGGCCAGCTTCAGGCGCTGGGCCTCGCCGCCGGAGAGGGTGTTGGCCGGCTGCCCCAGGCGGAGGTAGTCGAGCCCCACGTCGATCAGCCGCTTCAGCCGGGCCTGCACCTTGGCCTGTCCGCGGAAGAAGGTGAACGCCTCGCGCACGGTCATGTCGAGCACCTCGGCGATGTCCCGGCCGCGGTAGGTGATGTCGAGGATCTCGGCGCGGTACCGCGTGCCGCCGCAGTGGCTGCACTTCATGTACACGTCGGCCAGGAACTGCATGTCGATCTCGAGGTAGCCGTCGCCCTGGCACTCGGGGCAGCGCCCGCCATCGACGTTGAAGCTGAAATGGCTGGCCGAGAGGTTCCTGGTGCGGGCCTCCAGCGTGTCGGCGAAGACGTTGCGGATCTCGTCGAAGGCCTTCAGGTACGTCACCGGGTTGGAGCGCGGCGAGCGTCCGATCGGGCTCTGGTCGATCATCACCACGTCGTCGATCTGGCCGTCGCCGTACACGTCGTCGTAGTCCTGGGGCTTGGGGGCGTCCTTGCGGAGCCGGCGGCAGAGGGCCGGGTAGAGCGTGTCCTGCACGAGCGTGCTCTTGCCCGACCCGCTCACCCCCGTGACCACGCACAGCAGCCCCAGGGGAAATTCCACGGTCACGTCCTGCAGGTTGTTGCCTCGCGCCCCGGCCAGGCGGATCCATCCGTGGTCGGGAGTGCGGCGCCGGCCGCCGCAGGTCACGCCGCGCCGGCCGGCCAGGTAATCGCCGGTGAGGCTCTCGGGGGTCTGTTCGATCCGCTCGGGCGGGCCCTGGAACACGACCTTCCCCCCGCGCTCGCCCGCCCCGGGCCCGATCTCCACGATCTGGTCGGCGGCCCGCAGCACGGCCTCCTCGTGCTCGACCACGACCACCGTATTGCCCCGGTCGCGCAGGCCCTCGATCGCCCCGATCAGCCGCTGGATGTCGCGGGGGTGGAGGCCGATCGACGGCTCGTCGAGCACGTACAGCATGTTCACCAGAGAGGAGCCCAGCGCCGAAGTCAGCGCCACGCGGCGCGTCTCGCCTCCGCTCAGGGTCCTCAGCGTGCGGTCGAGCGTGAGGTAGCCCAGCCCCACGGCCTGGAGGTACCCCAGGCGGGCGCAGACCTGCTCGAGCATCGTGCGTCCGACCCGGCGCTGCCAGTCGTCCAGGTCCAGCTCCCCGAAGAATGCCACCGCCTCGCGGATCTTCATGGCCGCCACCTCGGCGATGCTTCTGCCGGCGACCTTCGTGGCCAGGGCCTCGGGACGGAGGCGGCTGCCGCCGCAGTCCGGGCAGGGGCGATAGCTCCGCCAGCGGCTCAAGAACACGCGGATGTGCATCTTGTACTTGCGCCGCTCGAGCCAGGCGAAGAAGCCCCGCAGGCCGCCGAACTTGCGCTCGGGCACGCCGCGCACGATGAGCTCGACGTGCCGCGTCTGGAGCTCGCGGAAGGGGACGTCCACCGGGATCCCGTAGTCGCCGGCCAGGGCCAGCAGCTCCTCCAGCTCGTGGGCGTAGGCCGGGCTGTTCCATGGAGCGATCGCCCCCTCCTTGAGCGACTTGTTCGGATCGGGAACGATCAGGTCCATGTCGATGTCGATCACGTTGCCGAAGCCCTCGCACGTGGGACATGCGCCCATCGGGCTGTTGAAGCTGAACAGCCGCGGCTCCGGCTCGGGATACTCCAGGCCGCAGTCCTCGCAGGCCAGGCGCGCGCTGAACCCGATCCGACGCCAGGTCCGCCCGTCGACGGTCACGCGGCCGTTGGCCTGCCCGGGCGACAGGCCCGGTGTGTCGGGCGCGAGGGCGGCTTCCTCGACCAGGGCGAGGCAGGCCCCGCGCCCTTTGAGGAACGCGGTCTCCAGCGAGTCGCGAAGACGCTGCGCGCTGCTCGCGCCCGACACGAGCCGATCCACCACGACGTAGAGGCTCTGCGCTTCGCCCGCCTCGCCCGAAAGCGAGGGCTCGAGCGGCTCGTCGGGCAGGCGCACGCTGCGGCCGCCCAGCAGAGCGCGGACGAACCCGTCCTCGCAAAGCGACGCGCGCAGCGACTCCAGATCGTTGCCGGCCAGGGGCACGGCGAACGCCACCATCAGCCGCGTGTCGGGCGCGACCGCGCCGAGGGCCTCGGCCGCCGAGCGGGGCGAGTCGCGGCGGACCTCGCGCCCGCAGCCCGAGCAGAATACCCGGCCGATCCGCGCGAAGAGCAGGCGCAGGTAGTCGGCCGTCTCGGTGGCCGTGCCCACCGTCGAGCGGCTGGAGCGGCTGGCGTTCTTCGCCGTGACTGCGATGGCGGGCGGGATGCCGTCGATGTGGTCGGCGTCGGGCTTCTCCAGGCGGTCGAGGAATTGCCGCGTGTAGGCCGAGAAGCTCTCGATGTAGCGCCGCTGCCCCTCGGCGTAGAGGGTGTCCAGGGCGAGGCTGCTCTTGCCGCTGCCGCTCAGGCCGCAGAAGACGATCAGCTTGCGGTGCGGGAGTTCCAGGTCGATCGACTTGAGATTGTGGACCCGGACCCCGCGGAGCGTGATCCGTCGGCTGCTGCCCATGCACTTCCCCCGTCGGCAGGAACGAGTGGATTCGAAACCCACATCATAACGCGCCACCGGGGGGCCAGGCCAGGGAGGAGCGCGCCGCAAGCCGGCCGGCTCGATCAGCGCCGGCACCTACATCGCCGTCTCCGGCAGATGATAGAACGCCAGGGCCAGGATCGCATAGACGCCCAGGAGCATGACGCCTTCCATCCAGTGGGTCTCGCCGTCCTGGCAGACCAGGGCCAGCACGCCGACGCTCAACAGCACGGTGATCGTCTCCATGATCGTGAAGTGCAGGTCGAGCGGAGGGCTGTGGCCCATCGCCATGCTGGCGAAGACCAGCACCGGGGCCACGAACAGCGCGATCTGGATGCCGCTCCCCACGGCGATGTGCACGGCCAGGTCCATCTTGTTCTTCATGGCCACGAGGATCGCCGTGGAGTGCTCGGCCGCGTTGCCCACGACGGCCACCACGATCACGCCCACGAACACGTGGTTCATGCCGAGCGAGTCGGCGGCGTGCTCGACCGACCCCACCAGCAGCTCGCTCATCCAGGCGACGCCCGCCGTCGCCGCCAAAAGGATCGCGCCCGAGGTGGCGCGGCTCCACTCGGGCTGATGGTGCTCGCCCGCGGTGGGAAGATCGTGCTCCTCGCCGGCGAACAGGTGGCTGTGCGTGCGGAGCGAGAAGACGAGGCTGAGGACATAGATGATCGCCAGGATCGCGGCGATCTCCTCGCTCAGGAGCGTGAGGTCCTCGAGCCCTTCGGGGCCCGCGCTGGCCAGGGCCAGGTAGTAGTGGATCGTCGGCACCACCAGGCCGATCGCGGCCAGGGCCAATAGCGTAGCGCCCATGCCGGCGGCCGTGCGGTTGAACGTCTGCCGGCGGTGGCGCAGCCCTCCCAGCAGGATCGAAAGCCCCAGCACGAGGAGGATGTTGCCGATGATCGAGCCGGTGATCGAGGCCTTGACCAGGGGGAACATCTCCGGGCCCCTGCTCAAGGCGATCAGGGCGATGATCAGCTCGGCGGCGTTGCCGAAGGTGGCGTTGAGCAGCCCCCCAATGCCGGCCCCCAGGGTCTCGGCCAGGTTCTCCGTGGCCCGGCCCATCAGCCCTGCCAAGGGCACGATGGCCAATCCCGAGACCACGAACACCCACAGCTCGGGAGCCCCGGCCAGTCGAAGCCCCACGGCGAGCGGAATGGCCACCAGAAGCCAGTAGAGCGGCTCGCGCACCAAACCGCGCGCCGCCTCGGCCACGCCGGCCGGCTCATGCGGCGCGGTCGAGGCGGGAGGGTCTTCGGAGCTGCGCGAGGACGGCGGACTCATGGCGTCCCAGTATTCGCGACCGGGACGCCGCGATCAAGGGGTGGTTGCAGCACGTCAGCGTTTCGCCAATCCCGGCACGAGCGTGGCGACCGGCCGGCGGATCGTGTTGTCGTGGCTGAGGATTCGCGCGTCGCCCACGAAGTAGGTATGGAAGTCGGCGACGACCAGGTTGTAGGTCTGCTCGGCGTCGGCGGGCTGTACCGCGCGAACCTCGGCCGTGCCCGTGGCGCCGTGCAGGTGCTGGCGGGGCTCCAACTCCCGGGCTTTCACCCAGCCCTCGCCCGCCACCCAGAACGGATGCCCGCCGCTGGCCGTCACCGTCTCCTCGTCCAGCACGATGCGCAGCAGCGGCGCCGCCGGCCGGACCGTCGTCCGCACCACCGGCTTGTACGCCAGCTCCCCCGTCTCCGGATGCTGTGAGAGGACCAGGTCGCCGATCCGGATCTGCTCCACGGGCATGGGGCCGCCATCGGTCCAGACGGGCGTGCCGGCGACGAGGCACTCGTAGGTTCTCCGGAAAGTGGGGATCGTCCCGCCGCCGGTCACCTCGCCGCGGTTTGGCTCCGACTGGTAGTCCTCAGGATCGACCAGCAGCACCTCCTGGCGCCGATAGAGGGTCGCCACGGGCCGGTCGCCCACCACGAACACCTCGTTGTAGTCGTTCCACCACTTCCACCACTCCTCGGGCGTGTTGCAGTCCTGGCCCGTGGCCCCGGCGAGCACCCGGGAGATCCGCGCGTTGAGCTGGCGGAGCATGGCGTTCTGCCGCTCGACCTGCAGCTCGCGCAGCCTCGCCCTTTGCGTGGCGTCGTCGGCGATGTCGCGGCGGTCGAGGGACGAAAGCCGCCGATCGGCAGGGTCGTCGTTGCGGTAGCCCGTGTCGAGCACGGCCACCTGGTCCCCGACCGCCCCGCGGCGCAGGAACACGTGGCGGAAGTTCATCTGCCCGCCCGGCATCTCGTAAAGAACCATCCGCGTCTGGATCTCGGGGCTCAGGCACGCCAGCAGGGCGGGGACGAAGCCGTGGTAGTCGCGCGGGATCAGCTTCTCCACGGCCAGGTCGCGGACCGACTCCCACGGCGACATCGCGGCCTGGCGTGCCAGGGCGAGCGACGCCTCGGGCTGGCTGAAACCGGCCAGGGCCTCGACGGCGATCCGGGCCGTGGATTCGTTGTGCGCCGAGAGCACGGCCTCGATGGCGCCGATGGCCGCCGGGTCGTCGATGGCCATGAGCCGCTTCGAGGCGCTCGCTTGCAGGGCCGCGCCGTTGCGGCTCAGGCCCCGGCGGATGTTCTCGATCTTCGGCCGCCACCTGGCCAGGTTCTCGGCGGCCTGGCGGGCCTGCTGGCGCGCGTTCACCACGTCCTCCTCGAGCATCCACTGGCCGCCGATCAGGCGATAGCCCAGGAGCGTCCGAGCTTCGACATTGCTCGGATCGATCTCGACTGCCCGCGTCAGATGGGCGCGCTGCCGCTCGGGGAGGTTCTGCCCGGCGCACCACCGGGCCAGGGCCAACTGGCCCTCGACCGTGTCCGGGTGGCGCGCGCGCTGCGCGCGGTAGGCGGTCATGCGCCGATCGCTCTGCGAGGCCTCGTGCGCCTCGTCGATCGTCATCCAGCGGTTGTGCACGCGCACGTGGCCCGAGTGCCACAGCGCGGGGTCGTAGTCGGGGAGCGACTCCCGGGCCATGGCCAGCAGCACGCGCCGATCGTCGTCCGCGCCGAACTGCTCGCGCCGCAGCGCGGCCTTGACGCGGCGCGTGGCGGCTTCGAGGCGTTCCCCGCGTGTCTGGGCCGCGCCTGGCCGTGCCGAGAGAAACAAGGAAAGCCCGGCCGCGCATACGGCCAGACCCGACACGCCGGCGAGAAGCTGCCTCTTCATCGCCCCTCCTCCTTCCGAAACGGGATGAGAAAAGAGTCTCCGCGCACTGAGACGACAAGGCGGAACACGGCCAACGCCGATGCTCCATCTTAGCCGGAGTCCCCGGGTGCTGAAGACGGGGTGCCTGTTCCGAGAGAGAACTCCGCCTTCGAAGCTAACGATTCCTGCGGCGGTGTCAACTGTCGCCCGGCAGAAAAATGGCACCTGCCGCCCAAGGCCCTTGCAGCCCTTGCGGGTCTGCCCTCCACTGAGTGGATGGACGTGCACGCACGCAAAGCGACCGTGATGGGCCTGGGGCGGTTCGGAGGCGGGGTGGCCGCCGCCCGGTGGCTCGCCCGGGCCGGAGCCGAGGTGACGGTTACCGACCTGGCCGACGAGCACGCCCTGGCCGACAGCCTGGCCGAGCTCCACGCCGAGCCCATCGCGGCGTATCGGCTGGGGCGGCACGACGAGGCGGACTTCCGCCACCCGGGCCTGGTCGTGGTCAATCCGGCCGTCAAGCCGGGCAACCGCTTCCTCCAGATCGCCCGGCAGGCCGGGGCCCGGCTGGTCACGGAGATCGAGCTGCTGCTCGAGCGGTTCCCGGGTCGGGCGATCGGCGTGACCGGCTCCAACGGCAAATCGACCACCGCGGCCATGACCGCCGCGATCCTCCGTGCGGCAGGATGGCGCGCGTGGCTGGGCGGCAACCTTGGCGGCAGTCTGCTCGATCGGCTCGGCGAGATGACCCCGGACGACTGGGCCGTGCTGGAGATCAGCAGCTTCCAGCTCCACCACTGCAGTGCCGACGCCCGCATGCCCGACGTGGCGGTGGTGACCGGTTGCACGCCCAACCACCTGGACTGGCACGGGAGCTTTGCCGAGTACGTGGCCGCGAAGCAGCGGATGCTGGCAGGGCCGACAGGAGAGTCACAGGGAGAGGGGGACAGGCACCATTTGTGCGGAGCACCCCGCGGGCCGTTTCCCGGCAAATGGTGCCAGCCCCCTTTCCCGCGCCTGGCCGTGCTGAATACAGCCGATCCGGAGGTGGCGACTTGGGCCCATGTGGTTCGCGGGGAGCTGCTGCCGCTGGTGGCGGACGAGACCGTCCCCGAGCTGCCGGTGCCGGGGGCGCATAACCGCCTCAACGCCCGACTGGCGTCCACCGCGGCGCTGGGGATCGGGTGTCCGCGCGAGGCCGTGCGGGAGGGATTGCGACCGTACTCGACGCTGCCCGGCCGGTTGGAGATGGTTGCCGTGATCGGCGGCCGGCGGTTGTACAACGACACCACGGCGACCACGCCCGAATCGACGGTCGCCGCCCTGGAGGCCCTCGGCGGCCGGACCTGGCTGCTGGCCGGCGGCGGCGACAAGGGGTGCGACTTCTCCGCGCTGGGCGAGGCTGTCGTGCGCCTCGCCCGGGGTGCCGCGTTCTATGGAAAGGTGCGCCAGCGGCTGCGGTCCGAGGTGCTCGGGCGGGACGCGCATTTCCCTTGTGCGGCGCCGGAGTCCTTGCCCGAGGCGTTCCACTGGTGCTGGGAAAGGTCGCGTCCGGAGGACCGGATCGTGCTCTCGCCGGGCTGTTCGAGCCACGACCAGTACCGCGACTTCCGCGAGCGGGGCCGGCACTTCCTCGACCTGGTCCGCGCGCTGGCCGATCCGCGGTCGAGGTAGGACTTGCCGACCAGACCCCCTTCGACGGACAATGGCAGCGAACCGACAGACAGGGCCCAGGCCGTCACGCCGCGGCCTTCCGCCATCGCCAGACAGGAATTTACTATGAAAGTCGTTGCCTACGAGCAAGTCGAGTCCTCGCCCGTCGATATGGAAGGCGCCAAGGACGTCCGCATCCGGTGCCTGATCGGCGAGGCCGACGGGGCCCCGAGTTTCACCATGCGGCAGTTCGAGGTCGCCCCCGGCGGGCATACTCCCAAACACACCCACGGCTACGAGCACGAGGTGTTCGTCATCGAGGGCGAGGGCGTCGTGCTGGAGGGCGACCTGGAGCGGCCCATCCGCCAGGGCACGGCCGTGCTGGTCGCCCCCAACGAGCTGCACCAGTTCCGCAACACCGGGCCCGCGCCGCTGAAGTTCCTCTGCCTGATCCCGCATCCGCTGCGCGCCATGAACGCCCCGTGCGCCGCGGCGTGCGATTGCGGGTAGGGGAGAAGGAGGCCGGGGGCAGGGAGCGAGGCGGCGTTTGGGGGGGAGAAAGGAGCTTGGAGAGGGCGGTTCGCTCCGGGAAGGAGTTGACAGTTCATCGAAAGGCGTATGAGCTCGCCGTGCGCATGTTTGAGATCTCCAAGGAGTTCCCGGCGGAGGAACGGTATTCCCTTACAAGCCAGATCCGTCGTTCCTCTCGCTCTGTGTGCCTGAACCTTCGCGAGGCGTGGGCGAAGCGGCGGTACGAAGCGCACTTCGTATCGAAGCTCACGGATTCCGACGGCGAGAACAGCGAGACGGACTCGTCACTCGATTTCGCGAAGGTCTGCGGCCACATCTCCGGACAGGAACACAAGCGGCTCGCGGCCGCGTGCGAGGAGATCGGCCGAATGCTCGGCTCCATGATTCACTGCCCCAGGCCTTTTCTACTAGATGCCTATCCTGCCTCCCGACCACCGGCTCCTGACCCCTGACCCCTGACTCCTGACCCCTGACCCCTCCTCCCCATGTCTCCCGCCGACGAAGTCCGCAAGCTCCGCGAGGAGATCCGCCGCCACGACCGGCTGTATTACGTCGAGGCCGCGCCCCGGATCAGCGATCTGGAGTACGACCGGCTCATGGAGCGGCTCCAGCAGCTCGAGGCCGAGCACCCCGAGCTGCTCACGCCCGACAGCCCCACGCAGCGCGTGGGCGGGGAGCCGGTCGGCGAGCTCACCGAGGTCGCCCACCGCGTTCCCATGCTGTCGATCGACAACACCTACAGCATGGAGGAGCTCCGCAAGTACGGCGATCGCGTGGCCAGGCTGCTGCCGGGTGAGCGCGTCGAATGGGTCGTGGAGCTGAAGATCGACGGCGTGGCCGTCTCGCTGTTGTACGAGGGCGGCCGGCTGGCGCGCGGGGTCACGCGGGGCAACGGGCGCACGGGCGACGACATCACGCACAACGTCCGCACCATCCGCGACGTGCCGCTCCAGCTCGCGGGCAAGGACGTCCCGCCGGTGCTGGAGGTCCGGGGCGAGATCTACATGACCAACTCGGACCTCGTCCGGCTCAACGAGCTTCAGGACAAGAAGGGCCTGGCGGCGTTCGCCAACACCCGCAACGTCACGGCCGGGACGGTGCGGATGCTCGATCCCAAGGTCTGCGCGGAGCGGCGCCTGCGCCTGTTCTGCCACGGGGTGGGCTACGCCGAGGGGCTGAAGGCCGCCACCCACATGGAGTTTCTCCACGAGATCGACGGCTACGGCCTGCCGGCCACGCCGCAGGTCGAGTGCTTCGCCTCGCTCGACGCGGCGTGCGAGCACGCCGAGGAGCTCGTCGGGCGCCTGCACGAGCTGGATTTCGAGATCGACGGCCTGGTGCTGAAGGTCAACCGCTTCGACCAGCGCGAGCGCCTGGGCGCGACGTCGAAGAGCCCCCGCTGGGTGATCGCCTACAAGTTCGAGAAGTACGAGGCCACCACGCGTCTGAACGCGATCCGCGTGCAGGTGGGCAAGACCGGCGCGGTCACTCCGGTGGCCGAGCTGGAGCCGGTCGAGCTGGCCGGCACCACGGTCAGCCGCGCGAGCCTGCACAACGCCGACGAGATCGAGCGCAAGGACGTGCGCGAGGGGGACGTGGTCGTGGTGGAGAAGGCCGGCAAGATCATCCCCCACATCGTGCGCGTGGAGAAGCACCAGCGCGAGGGATCGCTGCCGGAGTTCGCCTTTCCCGAGAAGTGCCCCGAGTGCGGTACGAAGCTCGTGCGCGACGAAGGGGGCGTTTACATCCGCTGCCCGAACGTGGAGTGCCCGGCCCAGCTCCGCGAGCGGATCCAGTACTTCGCCAGCCGCAACGCGATGGACATCGAGGGGCTGGGCGACAAGCTCGTCGAGCAGCTCGTGGACACACGGCTGGTGCGGTGCTATGGGGACCTGTATCGGCTGAAGGTCGACGACGTGCAGAGCCTGGAGCGGATGGGGCGCAAGTCGTCGGAGAACCTGCTGGCCGGCGTCGAGGCCAGCAGGGAGCGGGGGCTGGCGCGGCTGCTCAACGCCCTTTCCATCCGCCACGTGGGCGCGCGCGTGGCCACAGTGCTGGCCGTGCATTTCGGATCGATCGACGCCCTGCTGGAAGCGACCGAAGAGCAGATCGCCGGCGTCCACGAGATCGGCCCGATCATCGCCAAGAGCGTGTACGACTTCCTTCACAGCGACTTCGGGCGGCACACCATCGACGACCTCCGCAGCCTGGGCGTGAAGATGGAGGCCGAGCGCGAGGCCGCCGCGTCGAAGGTCTTGGAGGGTAAGACCCTCGTGGTCACCGGCACGCTCTCGAAGTACTCGCGCGACGAGATCAACGCCCTCATCGAGCGCCACGGCGGCCGGGCCGCCTCGAGCGTTTCCAGGAAGACCGACTACGTCCTGGCCGGCGAAGAGGCCGGCAGCAAGCTCGCCAAGGCCGAGAAGCTCGGGGTGCCGGTCATTACCGAGGCCGAGCTCGAGCGCATGCTGGGAAGGTGATCACCCCTTCACATTCCTAGCATCCTGAGGAAATCCTCTTCCGAGAGGATCTGGATCTCCTGCCCCCGGGCAGCCAGCGATTCAGCCTTTCTGAGTTTGGAGCTCTTGCTCGATCCGCGGGCGAGCTTTCGCGGGTCGTGGTCGCCTGCGACCAGGAATCGTGTGCGTTTCGTGACCCCGCCGTCAACCTCCCCTCCTGAATCGACCACGACCTTGATCGCCTGTCTGCGTCCCATAGCTCGAAGCGATCCGGTGAATACGACCACGCTACCGGCGAACACCTGATGCGGATCGTTCGTCGCTCCAGACGACGCGCTCGCGCTGAGGCCGATCCGGGCAGTCTTCCGTGATACGGAGTGCGTGGCGCGTCCGGCAGGCCAGCAACTGCCTCCTGAGTCGATCTCCCCGCAACACAGGCCCACAAGTGCCAACAGCTCATCGAGCGTGGCAGCCCCGGAACCGCTCATAGCGCGTTTTGCGATTCCCGCGCAGGCCCGTGCATCCTCCAATGCGTTGTGGTGCCGCAGTTCGATACCGAGCGTCCGGCACACCATCGGCAGACGATAGCTCGGAAGCCCGGGCCAAGCGGCCTTCGCGATCGCGCGCGTGCATGCGTAGCGAACACGGGGGAATTCGAGGCCGTACTCGGTGAGGGTCGCTCGGAGGACGCCCATATCGAAGCTTGCGTTGTGCGCCACAACCACGGGCCCCTCAATCAGAGCGCGCAGTGTCGGCCAGACCGCGGGGAACTCAGGCGCGTGGCGGACATCTTGCGCTGCGATGCCGTGAATGCCGGTGTTCAGCGGCGAGAACCGGCAATCCCTCGGTCTGATGAGCGTGTAGAAGCTCCGCGCTTCCTTTCCGTCCTGTACGACGACCACGCCAACGGAGCAGGGGCTTGAGCGGCACTCGTTGGCCGTTTCGAAGTCGATCGAGACGAAGTCGAGCATGCGTTTCCTCCCAGCATGCCCTGGAGAACCCGTGCATACAGGCCGGGATGACTCTCGACGGGGGCTGGCAGTTTAACAGTGACGAAACCACCAGTCAACCGGCTTGGAAGGAAGATGATCGATCCGTCCTGCGCGGGAACGCCTCCCCCAGGGATTCCGCTTCCCGCATGGCCTCCCGCAACAAGCGGCAGCCGGGTGAGCGCGTTGCCCGTTACGGTCAAGCAGCCCCGCGCCCCGCGAAGGCTGTTGCCCCGGGCCCGTCATTCGGCGCTCGCCCGGGCGCTGTCCCAGGCCGCGAGCAGCGCGCCGGCGGCCAGGTCGATCTCGTCCCGGTCGGTGGGGCGGCCGAGCGAAAGACGCATCGCTCCCCGGGCGACCTCGGGGGCGATGCCCAGCGCGGCCAGCGTCGGCGAGACCGCGTGGGAGCCCGCGTGGCACGCCGCCCCGATCGAAGCGCAGACCTCGGGGGCCCGGCGGAGCACCTCGGCGGCATCCACGCCGGGCAGCGCAACGGCCAGCGTGTTGGGCAGACGCGCCGCGGCGCCTTCGCCAAAGACCGTCAGGCCCTCGCCCATCGTCCCGCGCAGGTGCATCAGCAGCCGGTCGCGCAGTCCGGCGATGCGCTCCGCGTCGTCGTCGAGGTGCTCCCCCACCAGCGCGGCGGCCGCGCCGAGCCCCACGATCTGGGCCACGTTCTCCGTGCCGGCGCGCAGGCCCCCCTCGTGTCCCGCCCCGTGCAGCAGCGGCTCCAGGGCCACCCCCTTGCGCACGTAGAGGGCCCCCACGCCCTTCGGGCCGTACATCTTGTGGCCCGCCACCGAGAGCAGATCGACGCCCAGCTCGGCCGGGCGCACGGGAATCTTGCCCACCGTCTGTGCCGCGTCGGTATGCACCAGCACGCCGCGGGCGCGGCAGATTCGGGCGATGGCCGCGATCGGCTGCACGGTGCCGATCTCGTTGTTGGCGTGCATGATGCTGACCAGCACCGTGTCGGGGCGCAGGGCCGCTTCGACGGCCTCGGGGTGCACGACCCCGTGGCGGTCGGCCTCGACGATCGATAGCCCGAAGCCGAGCGTCTCCAGGAACAGCGCGGGGGCCAGCACGGCAGGGTGCTCGATCGCCGAGACCACGACGTGGCCGCCCGCGGCCGGCCCGCGATGGAAGGCCGTCCCCTTCAGGGCCAGGTTGTTGCTCTCCGTGCCGCCGGAGGTGAACACGATCTCCTCGCGGGCCACGCCCAGGAGGCGCGCCAGGCGGAATCGCGCGTCCTCCACCGCCTCGAAGGCCGCGCGGCCCAGCACGTGCGTGCTGGACGGGTTGCCGAAGTGCTCGTCGAGAAACGGGAGCATGGCGTCGCGCACCTGGGGCGCGACGGGCGTGGTGGCGTTGTGGTCGAGGTAGATCCGTCGCATGCGCCGCCTTTCTCGGGCGCCTTGGGCGCTCATCGATGAACCGACACGAGATGCATCCTCAGGCGCAACGATCCGTCCGCGGTCGTGTGGCATGCTCGCCGCGCACCGAAGGTCCGCCCCCTCGCGGCAACGGCCCGGCGAGGCTCAATGGGCGCCCGACTGCGGCCCCGGCCCGAGTGCCCCCGGAAGAGCCCGCTTCTGCACGTCGAGCTCCAGCGGACCGAAGACCTGCTCGTGGCGGTGGATCGTCATCTGAAGCAGGTGGGCCATGCGCTTGGCCACGTAATGATTCACGACGATCCGCTCGCTGACCTCGACCTTCTGGTTCTGGCCGGTGAACGCTTGCGGATTGAGCCCGAAATCGATGATGACTTCTTCCGGCGTCGCGGTCACGCGGCAGAAGTTGGCGTAGGCGACGCGGGCCGAGGCGTCGTCCACCTGGACCGGCGCCTGCGATCCGCCGGGCTGCTGCGGACCCGCATCGGGCCTTTCGCGAGAACTGGACACGAGGGCTCCTTTCGTGGGCAGAGGAGGCGCCAGAACCCCGGCCAGGCGCACCTCGCGCGCGCGACGGTCATTTGGCCGGGCCGCTGAAGCCGAGGTTCTGAATCGACGAGGCCTTGACGACGTCGGTCAGCTTGACGGCCGCCAGGTTCACATACGGGACGATGATCGTTCGCGCGCCGAGGGAGTCGGGCGTCTGGCGCTCGAGGAACAGGAAGGTCTCCGAGGTCCGGAACCCGGAAAACGGAATCTGCTCGCCGAATGTCGTCACGGCGATGCCGCGCCGCGGCATCTCCGCGGGCCATTCCGCGAACAGGCGCAGCCATCCCGAATCCGTCATCGTGCTCATGGGCAAGGCCCCGTCGCCAGAACGAGAGACACAGCCACCCGCGGGAGAGGGCTCGGCCTCGGCTGCCGCGGCGCCGTGGGGACTGCTCCGACGCCGGGGCGGGTGACCCTCCTCCGGCCTCAGTGCCGACGCCCCATTCTAAAGAGCGGTACCCGCCTGTCAAACCCCGCCGTGCGCCGCGGCGAGAACGGCGGGGTCGAACGCCCTTTCCCGAAAGGGCCTTTCCCGGCGGCTGCGACCGGGTCGAGGAAGGCTCGCGAGTACCTGCGTCGCGCGATTCCGTCGAGAGGCGACGCCCCTTCGGCTCAGAGCGACTCGATCGCGCGCATGAGCTGTTTGTACTTCGCCCGCTCGATCTCGGGGATCTCGTGGATCGACAACTGGTGCGCGTCCCGGCCCACTTCGATCGCCCGGGCTGCGGCGTCCAGGTCGTCGGTGGCGGAATGGGCCAGGGCGAGGTGGAAGTAGCGCAGGCCGCTGGGCGAGTCGCTGATCGCTTCCCGCAAAAGCTGCACGGCCGGGTCTCCCTTGCCCAGCGCCAGGTAGGCGATCGCCCGGGTGTCGAGCACGTTGGGCACAGGCCCCAGCACGGCGAGGGCCTGGTCGGCCATTTCCAGGGCCTCCTGGCCGTCGTGGTCGCCGGCCGCCAGCACGAATGCCAGGTTGTTCCACACCGCGGCCCGCTCCTGATCGGCCAGGTCGTCGCGGGCGAGGAAGGTCCGATACACCCGGATGAGCTCGTCGTACCTGCCCTGGATGTCCAGCAGGCGGGCCAGTTGCAACTGAGCGAACTTGGACTGCGGGTTCTCGTCCAGGGCCTGCTGGATCCATCCCTCGACCTTGCGGGCCTGCTCGGGCGTATGCCGGCCCTGCTGCTCGCGGAGGACGCTGACCGCGGTCCCCAGGATCGACTCCACGCGCATCGCCCCCCGCGCGGCCTCGCACTGCGCGAGGGCCTCTTCGACCGTGCCGTGACGGCTGAGGAAGCCGGCCAGGAGGATGCTGCCCCCCGCGGCCTTCTCGGCGAACTCCTTGTACAGGTCGCGGGCGGCGTCGATCTGCCCGAGCTCCTCCAGCAGCGCGGCCGCGTCGCGCAGACGCACCAGCTGGTCGCGCGGCAGGGGGCGCGGGATGGCGCCGAGCACCGTCTTGACCGCCTCCTCCGGCTGCCGCAGCTTGACCAGCAGCCGCGCCTTGGCGGCGATGGTGGCCGGGGCGTCGGGCTGGGCGCTTTCGAGTTTGCTCACCCACACCTTGACGTCGCGGGGCGAGGTGCCGTGGCGGAACAGCATGTCCACGTAGGCCGCCAGGATTCGCGGGTCCTTCGCGTCCCGCGCCAACAGGTCGAGCATCAGTTGCTGGCAGTCGAGCCAGTTGCCCAGGCTGTCGTGAAGCTGCGCGAGCAGGAACTGCTCCTCCGGCGAAAGCGACCGGCCCGTCTCCTCCAGGTCCTTGCGCAGCGACTCGAGGATCTCGACGGCCCGCTTGCGGGCCTCGCGCTCCGGGCGCTTGGCCAGGATCGCCGCCTTCAGGCGCAGGTCGGCCGCCTCGGTCCCGCTCGACTCCGCGTTCTGGTCCAGAAGCCGCAACGCCTGACGGTGGTGGCGGTAGTCGCCGGTCACGGCCAGGGCCCGGGCGAGCGACCGCCGCGCCCAGATCAGGTCGCGTTGGTGCTGTTCCGGGTCCTTGCCGGCGACCTGGATCATGTCGTTGAGGTACTTGGCCGCCTTCTCGGGCTGCTTCAACCGCTGGTAGAACGTGGCCACGCGGCGGAGCAGCGCCAGGTCGTCGGGGCGCACGGCCACGGCGTGCAAGTACTGCTGCTCGGCGCGGTCGAACTGGCCCAACAGCTCGTAGCAGTGGGCCAGGACCATCGGCGTGCGGTCCTCGGGCAGGGCGATCTGCGCTTCGCGCACGACCTGCTCCGCCTCGGCCGTCTTCTGCTGGGCCGTGAGCGCGGCCACCAGGGCGAGCCAGCCGTCCGGGACCTGCGGTCCCAACTCCGTGCACTTGCGGAACGCCTTCTCCGCCTCGTCGTACCTTTCCGCCCTGGCCAGCAGGTGCCCGTACCACAGGAAGTCGGTCGGCCGGTTGGAATCCTTCACCGTGTCGGCCGCCAGGTTCAGGGCCTGCTCCAGGTCGCCCGTGCGCTCGTCCAGCTCCACGCGGATGCGGTCCATGGTGGGCGAAAGCCGGCGATCGCCCAGCTTGTCCATCTCCTCCTTGGCCTCCTCGAATCGCCCGCGGGAGTAGAGCAACTGCACGAGCTGGCCGAGGTGCGAGGAGTCGAGGCGCCCGGCCCGGCTCGCCTCCTGGTACGCGCGGATCGCGTCGTCGGGGCGGCCCTCCATCACGGCGATCTCGCCTTCCAGGAGCAGCAGCTTGTGCCAGTTGGGGCGTGCCTGCGCCGCCTCCTGGAGGTACTGCTTCGCACGGACCAGCGACTTCTCGTCCGTCTCGCCGCGCTGGATGAGCCACACCAGCCGGGCCGCCTCGCAGTAGTTCCATTCGGCGCTGCGGCTGCCCTGCGACTCGCGCACGGAGTCGGCGGCCTGGACCATGGCGGTCTTGTCGCCCATCTCGCGGGCGAGCTCGAAGCGGGCCAGATGGATTCGCGGGTCGGTGTTGGGGGCGTCGGCCGCCTTGCCCCATACTTCCGAGGCCTTGGCGCGATCGCCCAGCAGGTAGTAGGCAATCCCCAGCCGCTCCCAGAGCTTGGCGCGGTCGTTGGCGGAGCGGTCCTCCGCCTCCGCGGCGATCACCGCGAGCATCTCCCTGCCCTTCTGGCCGCCCATGCGCGCGGCCAGCCCGATCCGCACCATCTGCTCGCTCAGGCCGCCGCCCAGCCGGTCCTTCAGGCGATCCACGAGGGCCAGCGCCGCTTC
Source organism: uncultured Pirellulales bacterium (assembly GCA_964434165.1). Lineage (GTDB taxonomy): Bacteria > Planctomycetota > Planctomycetia > Pirellulales > Thermoguttaceae > CAYSUS01. Next base: position 2,408 of record CAYSUS010000006.1, on the reverse strand, counting down.
GGGGCCGTCGTCCACGGACACCAGGGCCACCAGCGTGTTCAACAGGGCCGAGCTGTTCGGGTGATCCTCGGCGGTCTTCTCGACGAGCTGCCGGGCTTCGTCCGCTTTGCCCTGCTTGACGAGCTCGTCGGCCCGCATCAGCACGAGCTGGATCGGCTCCTCATCCTCCAGGGCCTCGACGTTGTCGAGGAACTCCTCGACCTCGGTCCAGTCGCGCTCGGCCTCGGGCGCGCGCATCGCGTCGGCCACGAGCAGGCGGAACATCGACGCGCGCAGCGTCGCGCTTTGGTAGCAGGCCTCGAGGTCCTTCTGGTTGCGGATCTTGCGGAATTCGATGATCGCCCGCTCCGCCTGCCCCAGACGCAGGAGGGCCGAAGCGTATCCCAGGCGCGCCGCGACCATCGAGGGATCGTGGTCGAGCAGACGCTGGTGGACGACCAGTTGGCGGTCGGGGAGGCCCAACTGCTCGTAGCAGAGGGCCAGGAGGAGGTCCACGCGGCGGCCGAGATCGCCGATTCGCTCCAGGTCGGGCCGGGCCTTTTCCAGGAGATACGTCGCCCTGCGCCACTGGCGCTCGATGATCAGGGCCTGGGCCTCGAAGAAGTCGAGCAGCTCGGGGCGGAACCCCGACTTCTTCATCTTCTTCATCGTCTCCCGCGCCGCCTGGACGTCGCCCTTCTGAAGCTGCACGGAGATCAAGGCGAACAGGGCCCGCGAGCCGCCAATCTTGCGCAGGTCGGCCTCGGCGCTGGTCAGGTCCTTCTCGATGCGGCTGACCCGGGCGCGGGCCTCATACACCCGCTCGTCGTCCGGGTAGAGGGCCTGTGCCTGGTCGAGGTGATCCTTCGCTTCCTTGTTCTGGCCGTCGTACACGGCCAGCTCGGCGGCCGCCAGAAGCACGTTGAGGCTCTTGCGGTTCAGCTCCAGGGCCTGGTGAATGTCCGCGCGGGCCTTCTCCATGTCCTTGTTCTGCCGGTGGAACCTGGCGCGGGCCACGTACGCGTCGGGCGACTTCGGATTGGCCGAGATCATCTGGTTGAGGACGGAGTCCGCGCGGTCCCGGTCCTCCAGGTGACCGCCGAGCAGCCCGGCCAGCTCGGAATATGCCTCCACGTTGTGACGGTCGTTGGCGATCACGCGCTCGAGCGTGGAGAGGGCCGCCCGATGGCGATCCGTGGCGATCTGGCAGCGGGCGAGCTTCACGCCCAGCGCCGAGTCGTCCGGGTCGTGCTGGCGCAGGCGCTCGAAATGGGCCATCGCGCGGGCGGGCATGTTCAGCTCGTAGCTGAGGTCGGCCAGCTCGCGCAGGACTTCCATGTTGTCCGGATCGCGCGTGGACGCGATCTCGAGGGCCCCGCGCGCGGCCCGCTTGGTTCCGGCGGAAGCGCCCGGCTCATCGGCCTGATCCGCCATCAACAGCGCCAGCTTGCAGAACGCGGCGTCGTCCTTCTGCTGGTAGCGCACGTAGTACTGGTAGAACTTGATCGCCTCTTCCATGTCCCCGTCGGCCTCGGCTTGCTCGGCCTTGCGCAGCATGACCTCGGCGGTACGACGGACCTGCATGCCGTGGACGAGATACACGCCCCCGACGATCAGCACCGCGGCCACCGGCAGGGCGATGGCCAGCTTCAGATTCAGTTGCTTCCGGTAGTGTCGTTGCGCCATGGTGATTGACCCGCAAGGAGCGAAACCAGGACCTTGGAGAAAGCAGTCAGCCGTTTGCCGCGGCCACCGGCTCGCCCGGCGCCGGCTGCGGACCTCACGAAGCGCGACCGGGATGCTGGAAGCGAAATCGCGCCACGCGAATCCCCGCTGGCCCGCCGGCGTTTCTCCCCGCGTCGCGGCGGGCCTCCCGCCGGCCAATGCACGTAAACGCGGCGGTGGGTTCCGTCATGCCCGCTGCCCCGACCAATGCTTCTTCGAAACCGCCAATGCGCCGCGGCCCGAGCCCGGTCGGCGTCCCAGGCTGGCCGGTGTCGATTCCGCTCTGGCCACGTGGCGGCTGGTGAGGAAGAGGGGTCGGGGTGATGTGTCCCGCGCAAGGAAGGCGGCCTCAGGGCCCTGTCCCAACCGACGGGAAGCTGCCCTGCGACCCGCGGCATGCCACTTCGATATCCTCCAGGAATTCTATCGTAACCCCCACGGGAAGAGTGTCAACGAAGCCGAACAACCGACCTGCCGTGGGTGAGGATGCCGCGGGCCGCGGCCCGTGTCTTCCTAGGTGCCTTATCCCAACCCGCTCCCCATCCACAGGTTAGCACATGGGGATGCGATCGGCCACGATCCGCGCCGGTGCGCGGGGCCTGGCAGGCGCCCGGCGGAGCGGCGCGCATAGCCCCGTAGGTTTTCCCCCGATTCTCACCAAGTCGGTGGTGGAGTTTGCCGATTATTCGGACAGTAGCGACTAG
>CAYSUS010000005.1:0-130720 GCA_964434165.1 uncultured Pirellulales bacterium | reverse complement strand
TCCTCTCGGGGCGGGGCCCCTGGCCGCTCTTGCTTTGGTCCGGAGCGGAACGATTGCTGGGCGAGGCGGCGCAAGCGCTTCTGGCCGCCCCCTCGACAACCCACCTCGGTGGCGGTTAGACTCGTTCGGTGTGTCCACAGGGGGGGCACCGATCCCGACGAAGCCGTGAAGCAGGGCAGTCTCGTCTTTTCTCCGAGGGGCCCCGATGGGCATCCGCTACCTTTGCCCCGACTGCCGCAAGCCGTTCGACGTCCCGGAGAGCCTCGCCCGATTCGAGATCCCGGTCGAGCCGGACCGGCCGACCGTCCTCCGCCTGCGCCTGGCCAGGTCCGACGGGGATGTCAGGCCGCTCAACGACCGCCAGCTCGCCTTCCCGGAGCTGGCTGCGATGGGACGCGCTGCGGGGTTTTCGCCCGACCGCCCTCCCTTCGTGCTCGAGTTCCTTGCCGGCGAGGACGACCAGCCGATCTGGCGCCGCGCCCTGCGCACGGGTCCTCACGAGTTCGCGGGCAAGAGCCTTGCGGAGCCCGAGGATCGATCGTCCCTGAAGACCGCACTGGGCCGCGCCGTCGATGAGGTGGCCCTGCCCTGTTGCATCCGGTCCTGCGAGGACCTGCTCATCGTACTTCCCGCTGTGCTCGACGACGCGCCCTAGGCGCCGTCCGTCCCCCCCAAGAAAGGAGCCCCACCGTGCCGTCCCCCTCCCGCCGCCAGTTCCTCAAGGCATCGACTGCCGCCGCGGCCACGGCCGCCGTGGCGGCGCCCGCCATCGCTCAGAGCACGAAGAGCCCCAACGACCGGGTGCGCGTGGGCCTGCTCGGACTGGGCGGGCGGATGCGCCCGCACGTGGCCGCCCTGACGCAGATGGTCGAGGAGAACGTCCAGATCGTCGCCGCCTGCGACTGCGACCAGAAGAAGGTCGACACGATCGGCAAGGGCTACCCCCAACTGGCCGAGAAGAAGCTGGCCTTGTTCACGGACATGCAGAAGATGTTCGACGACCGCTCCATCGACGCGGTGAGCATCTCGCTGGGCGACCGCTGGCACGCCCTGGCCACGATCCGGGCGTGCCAGGCCGGCAAGGACGTGTACGTCGAGAAGCCGGGCTGCCACAACCTCTTCGAAGGGCGGCAGATGGTGGCCGCCGCGCGCAAGTACGGGCGCATGGTCCAGCACGGCACCCAGAACCGCTCCAGCCCCAACATCGTCGAGGGGATCGCCAGGCTCAAGGAAGGCGTGGTCGGCGACCTGTACATGGCCCGGGCGATCGACTACAAGCTCCGCGGCAACCTGGGGCGAATCAACACCCGACCCGTGCCCGAGGGCCTCGACTGGGACCAGTGGCTGGGGCCCAAGGCCATGCGGCCCTACAGCTCCTTCTCGCATCGGCGGTGGTACTGGATCCTGGACCTGTCGAGCGGCTGCTTCGCCAACCAGGCGGTCCACGAGCTGGACATCCTTCGCTGGGGGTTGGGGCTGGACGAGCACCCCGTGATGGTCAGCGTGACCGGCGGCAAGTACGTCCACGACGACGACCGCACTTCGCCGACCCACGTGTCCGTGGCCTTTCAGTTCAGGGGCAATCGACCCATGGTGACCTTCGAGCACCGCTCGTGGTACACCAACAGCGAGGCCGGATTCCGCGACCAGTACCCCTTCGTGCAGCCGAACTTCCCGGTGGGCACGATCTTCTTCGGCTCGGGGGGGTACCAGATCTTCCCCGACTACTCCAGCTACTACACGTTCCTGGGGCCGAAGTGCGAGCCGGGCCCGAGCAAGGCGGAGGAAGGGCACCCCATGGCCGATCTGCCCCACTTCCAGACCTGGATCAAGGCCGTGCGGAGCCGCAACCGCAAGGACCTCACCGCCGAGATCGAGGAGGGGCACAAGTCGATGGCCATGTGCCTTCTGGCCAGGACCTCCTACCAGGTGGGCCGCCCGCTCCGCTTCGACCCAGAGACGGAGAAGGTCCTCGACGATGAAGAGGCCGACCGGATGCTCAACGAGCCCGACTACCGCGCGCCGTACGTCGTGCCGAAGGAGGTGTAGGGCAGGAGTCAGGGGGCAGGGGGCAGGAGTCCAGGGCGATCGCTGCCGCGACGCGAGTGTTCGTACTGCGTACTCTCGAACTGCGTACGAGTACGAAGTGCGAAAGGACCAGAGCACGGCCGCTCACCACTCGCTCCCCAGCGACGCCCGCACGTCCGCCGGATCGACGCCGCCGACCAGCTCGACGTGGCCCAGCCGGTCGGGCAGCACGAAGCGGAGCCGCCCGTGCTGGACCTTCTTGTCGTGCATCATCGACTCGAGAATGGCCTCGGCGTCGAGGTCGGGCGTCTCGACCGGCAGACCCAGGGCCGCCAGCAGGTCGCGCTGGCGGCGCCCCAGCTCGGCGTCGATCCGCCCCAGGCGCTCGGCGAGGCGCGCGGCGCAGACCATGCCGATCGACACGGCCTCGCCGTGCAGCAGGCGGCCGTAGCCGCACAGGGCCTCGAAGGCGTGGGCGAAGGTATGCCCGTAGTTGAGCACCGCGCGGAGGCCCGTCTCCTCGCGCTCGTCCTGCTCCACCACGTCGGCCTTCAGGCGGCAGCAGCGGGCGACGACGCGGGCAAGCAGCTCGTCGTCTCGATCCACGAGGCCGTCGGCGCCGGCCTCCAGCTCGTCGAACAGGGCCGCGTCGAGGATCGCGCCGTACTTGACCACCTCGCCCAGGCCGGAGAGGTACTCCCGCTCGGGCAGCGTGCGGAGCGTGAGCGTGTCGATGAGCACGCCCACCGGCTGGAGGAACGCCCCCACCATGTTCTTGGCGCCCGGCAGGTTGATCCCGACCTTGCCGCCCACCGAGCTGTCGACCTGGGCCAGGAGGGTGGTGGGCACCTGGTAGAAGCGAACGCCCCGGGCATAAGTCGCCGCCACGAATCCAGCCAGATCGCCGATCACACCCCCGCCGACGGCCACAACGACGGTCTTGCGGTCGGCGCCGACCTTCAGCAGGTTATCCCACAGCGACGCGGCCGTCTCGATCGACTTGCTGGTCTCGCCAGGCTCGACGACCATCATGTCCACGTTCAACTCCGCCTCGGCCAGGCGTCCGGCCGCGCCCATGCCGTGCGGGTCCTCGACATTGGAGTCGGTGATCACCACGGCGTGCGTCACATCGGGCGCGGCGCCGCGGAGGGCATCGGCCACCTCATCGAGAATGCCCGCCCCAATGCGGATGTCGTAGCTTCGCGGGCCCAGGTGGACGCGGACGTCGTTGGAGGCAGTCACGGCAGCAGCCCTTGATTGGCCTGAGCACGTCGAAGAGCGAGGTTCACGAGAGAGCTCCATCGGGCTGCCGGTGGGGGCGCGACTAGGCCACCTTCTCCACGTCCGCCGGGGTGACCGTGATCTGGCGGCAGAAGCCCGCGTGCAGCCGGACGTAGGCGAGTTCCGCGGCCTCGCCCGGATGCGCGTGGAGCCATCGGGCGATGCGATCGCGCCGCTCCGGCTCAACCGGGTCGAGGCCGTCCGGCCAGATCGTTTTCGTCTCGATCACCAGCGCGTCGCGATAGGGGTCGAACGGCTCACCCATGCCGGTTCGTGCGCCTGCGGTTTGGGGCATGACGATTGGTGGAAAGGACTCGATTGTAACCCGCGGGTGCCCGGCGGGGAACACGCGCTGCCGCGTGCGGTCGGGGGACAGGAACCGTTCTCCCCATCGGACCCGTATGGCGAGCGGACGGCCGCGTCGCGGGCATGACCATCGCGGGGCGGTTGCTTCCCTCGAGAACGGTTCCAGCCCGCTCAGGCCCGATCGAACGCGAACGCCATCACCTCGGCGAGGCACTTCGCCCCGGCCGCCAGCATGACCAGCCGATCGAAGCCCAGCGCCACGCCGGCCGCGGCAGGCAGTCCGGCCTCCATCGCCGCCAAAAGGCGGCTATCCTCGGGCAATTCCGGCTTGCCGTCCGCGCGGCGGAGCTCGTTGTTGCGGCGGTTCCTCGCCCGAAGCACCGCCGCGTCGAGCAGCTCGTGGTAGCCGTTGGCGAGCTCGATCCCCTCGACGTAGAGCTCGAACCGCTCGGCGACGGGCGGGTCTTGCTCGCGGACCACGGCCAGGGCCGCCTGGCTGGCCGGGTAGTCGTAAACGATGCAGGGCCGCCCCAAGCCCAGCCGCGGCTGAACGATGTGCACCAGGAGCAGGTCGAGCCAGCCGTCGCGGTCGTCGGACGCAAGGCTCTCGGGCACCGCGATTCGGGCCGAACGCGCCGCACAGGCAAGCTCCGCGGTCGAAGCACCATGCGGGTCGATGCCCGCGTGCCGCGCGAAGGCCTCGGCGTAGCTCACGGTCTCGGCCGGGCCGTGGTCGAGCATGGCCTCGCCCAGGTCGCTCAACAGGGCGATGCCTTCGCGAAGCCCGTCGCCTGCGCGATACCACTCGACCATGGTGAACTCGGGGTTGTGCAGCGGCCCCAGCTCGCCCTGGCGAAAGACCTTGGTGATCTGGAAGATCGCCTCGGCGCCGGCGGCGAGGAGGCGTTTCATGCAGAGCTCGGGCGAGGTCTGCAGCCACATGCGCCGGCCGCCCGGGATCTCCAAACCGAACGGATCGAGGTGGCGATCCACGACCGTGTCGGCAGAGAGGATCGGGGTCTCCACCTCCAGGAAGCCGCGCTGGGCGAAGAACTCCCGGAGACGCCCGAGAAGCTCCGCCCGCCACCGCAGGTTGCGCCACGGAGCGGTGGGCAGGTAGTCGTCGGCGGAGGGCAGATCGGCCATGGCGTGGATGACTCAGCGGCCGCGTCGCCCGCCTACTCCCTGACCCGCTCGATGTACTCGCCGGTGCGGGTGTCGATCCTCACCATCTCGCCCATCTCGACGAAGGCCGGGCAGTTGATCTCGGCCCCGGTCTCCATCTTGCACGGCTTGGTGACGTTGGTGGCCGTATTGCCCTTGGCTCCCGGCTCGCAGTACTCGACCTTGAGCACGACGTGGTTCGGCGGAGTGATGCCGATGGGGTTGTTGTTGTAGAGGAGGATGCTGCAGACCATACCCTCCTTGAGGTACTTCCAGCCGTCGTCCACGGTCTCGGCCGGCAGCTCGTACTGCTCGAAGGTCTGGTTCTCCATGAACACGAACTGGTCGCCCTGCCGGTAGAGGAACTGGGCCTCGATCTCCTCCACGTCGGCCGATTCGAGCGAGTCGCCGCTGCGATAGGTGCGGTCGATGACCGTGTTGCGGATCAAGTGCCGGAGCTTGCACTTGTACAGCGCCTGGCCCTTGCCCGGCTTGACGAAATTGCACTCGATCATCAGGTACGGCTCGCCGTCCAACTGGATCTTCAGTCCCTTGCGGAACTCGCTGGTGTTGTACGTGCCCACGGGTGATTCCTGGTTCGCTCAGATGGGTCCGGAGTAAGTCCGGGTGGTCGGATGTGCGCCTGTTGGGAGCCCGGAGCGGTCCCGGCGACGCCCCTGCCTGCCCCGGCAGCGGTGGCCGGGCTCCGTAGTAACCCCTCATCGTAGCAAGCGATTGGCGGGTCGTCCATCGACGGCCATCTCGATGCTGCTCCTCCAAATGGGGGCCGTCGGCCAATCGGCCCCGGGACAACTCGCCTTGCCTGGTTTCCCTCGAAAGGCCTAGCATATTCGCCGACCAATCCGCCCAAGACGCCTATGACCATGCGCACTGCGGCCGCTTCCCCGACAGCCAAATCGTCCGAGCATCTCATCCGCCAGCGGTTTGACGCCGACCCGCTGGTCGCTCGATACCCGGCCGTTTACGGCACCAGGGGCCGGCATCGCCGCGAGCGGGAGGCAATCCTCCGCGCGATGGCCGCGGTGGCTCCCCCAGCTTCGGTCCTCGATCTGCCGTGTGGGACCGGCCGGGCCACGCGGCTGCTAACCGCCCTGGGATATTGCGTGACCGCGGCCGACGCCTCGCCCAGGATGGTCCAGATGGCCCGGGCGAGCTGGCCGACCGACGGGCAGGGCCGTCCCGATCGTGCCCAGGTTCAGTATGCCGTCTGCAATGCGATGGCAACGGGCTTCGCGAGCCGGCACTTCGACGCGGTCCTCTGCAACCGTTTGCTGCACCATTTCCGAGAGCCACAGGCTCGACAGGCGGTCCTCCGCGAGCTGGGACGGGTTTGCCGGGGCCCGGTGGTGGTCTCGTTTTTCAACGTGCTGGCCCTGGACGCGCTGAAGACCTGGCTGCAACGCAAGCTAGGCCGCCATGAGCGGAACGGCCGGCTCGCGCGGCGCGGCACCTGGCTGAAGGCCTTCCGCGACGACGTGAAGGCCGCCGGCCTGCGCGTGGACCGCACGATCCCAGTCCGGCGATTTGTCTCGCAGCAGTGGTACGCCGTCTGTGGGACGGACGGCCAGTCGGTCCGCTGACGACGGGAAGAGGAACGGCAGTCAGTCCTACGAGGGGGTGTCGTTTGCTGCAGAATCCTCCTCCCGGCCCAGGTGCCGGTTGACCCGCTCGACGATCCAGTTCTTCTCGTCGTGACCAAGGAACGTGCCGAAGCCCACGGACTTGCCCACGGTCCTCACCGCCACCTTGTACACCGGCTGATCGTTCTGGCGGTAGGACTCCTCGAGTTGCGCGCGGCTGTTGGCGTCGAGCTGGTGCTCGCGGTATCGCTCGCGCCCGAAGAGCTCGGTCTTCAGCACGAGCCGGTCCGGCTCGACGAGCACGTAGGTCCTTCCGAATCGTCCGCGAATCCAGAAATAGAGCATCACCAGGCCGACCGCCCAGAACAGGCCCAGGAAGGGAATCAAGAACATGAGTGTCGTCAGATCGGCCTCGGCCATCGGCCCTGCGAGGACCATCAGCCCGGTGAACACGATCATGAAGCCCAACCACACCACGGCGAAGCAGCCCAGCGACCGGACCGTGCGGTTCGAACCGGGCCGGATGAAGATCACCAGCTGCCGGTCGATCACGCGGCACTCAAGCTGCGTACCGGGCGGCCTCTCGACCTCCGTCTCGACCTCGTCTTCGAAGCGGGCTCGCCGCCGCCCAACCTGGTCGCGGTGGATCAAGTCGTCGCACTCCGGACAGTAGAACTCCTCGCCGGCCACCGCAAGGAACTCCTCGCCCAGCATGGCACCGCATCGGGGACAGAATCGTCCAGACATGGCAGGGTCCAGGTCACGGGTCTGTGTCATCCAGAACATAGCCCGCGCGGACGGGCCGGCTCTCGCGGCCCGTCGCGTGGGGGCTGCGATCCCCTCCCTGGAAACCGGTTCCGGCGGTGGCTAGAATGGAGAGGGTACGTATCCTAGCCGATCCTCTCCGCGACGCCCACTGGTTCCACGTCGCCGGGGCATGCCTCTTGGGAAGCGGACGATCGGCCCCGTGGTTCCGTCCACGGGTCACCTTAGGTCTTGGCGACCCCGCTGCCGGGGCGAAGCCTTCTGCGGAGGACACCCGTGTCGCACAAGCTCTCCCCGGTCGACGCGGCCGTTGACGCGATCGGACGCGGCGAGGTCATCGTCGTGATGGACGACGAGAACCGAGAGAACGAGGGCGACTTCATCTGCGCGGCCGAAAAGGTCTCGCCCCAGATCGTGAACTTCATGATCACGCACGGCCGCGGGCTGCTCTGCGCGCCCGTGCTGCCGGAGGTCTGTGAGCGTCTCGATCTGCCGATGATGGTCGAGCACAACACGGCCCCCTTGGGGACGAGCTTCACGGTGCCGATCGATCACAAGTCGTGCCGCACCGGGATCACGGCCCAGGAAAGGTCGCTGACGATCCAGCGGATCTGCGATCCGGACAGCCGCGCGGCGGAGTTCGTGCGGCCCGGGCACGTGCTGCCGCTCCGGGCCATGGAAGGGGGCGTGCTCCGCCGGGCGGGCCACACCGAGGCCGGAGTGGACCTGGCGCGCATGGCCGGGCTGAAGCCGGCGGCCGTACTTTGCGAGATCCTCAACGACAACGGCGACCGCGCCACCCGCGAGGAGCTGTACCGCATCGCCGCGGAGCATCGGCTGGAGATCATCACCATCGAGGATCTCATCCGCTTCCGCCGCCGCAGCGAGAAGCTGGTGTACCGTCTGGCCGAGGCCAATCTGCCGACCCAGTACGGCCCCTGCCGCTTGATCGCCTACGGCGTGAAGTACGAGACGCAACAGCCCATCGCCATCGTGATGGGCAACCCCGTCGAGCGACCCGCGCCGCTGGTTCGGCTGCACTCGTCCTGCTTCACGGGCGACCTCCTGGCCTCGCTCCGCTGCGACTGCGGGGACCAACTCCACATGGCCCTGGAGATGATCGGAAACGAGGGGGGCGGAGCGTTGATCTACCTCCAGCAGGAGGGCCGCGGCATCGGGCTGATCGAAAAGATCAAGGCCTACGCCCTCCAGGACCAGGGGCTCGACACCGTGGAGGCCAATCTGGCCCTGGGACACCAGGTGGACAGCCGCGACTACGGCGTGGGCATCCAGGTGCTGAAGGATCTCGGTTTCACCTCGGTCCGCCTCTTGACCAACAACTCGAAGAAGACCGACGCGTTCATCTACGGCGGCTATGACTTGGAGGTGGTGGACCAGGTGCCCATCGTCGGCCCGATCAACGAATACAATCGGCGCTACCTGACCGCCAAGCGCGACAAGATGGGGCACAAGCTGCCGTAGCAGCCGCCGATCCCTCCCCAAGTAGCCGTGCACGATTCTGCGAGGGGAAAGAGCTCTCCCCCCTTCTCCCGGAATCCCCCGAGGTGTTCTGGTCGAGAAGCGAGGCGCGGAAATCGCTGCGGGCCCGCCCCCTGCCCGGCGCAAGACTCTTCTTCCTCGCCACAAGACTCCCAATCGCAAAATCTTCGCGCGCGGCGTCCTCTGCCGGGCGCATGGGGCGTTTTCGCAACGTAGGGTTGTTGCGTCTGGTCTTCAGGCGACCAGGAGCCCCCGATGCGCGCCCCGCTCGACCCTCACGATCCGCACCGCCGGCAGGCACCGGCCCGACACGGCACGGCTCGCGTTTGCGCGCGCCGACGCGGCCCGGCGTGGATCGCCCTGACCCTGGCGTGGCTCGCGCTGGCATGCTCCGACCTCCGTGCGGGCTCCCGCGCCGAGGTGCCCGAGTTGGAGACCGCCATTCGGCGGCCCGCCAGCGCGACCCCGGCTCCATGCGAGACGTTCCTTTCGCCGTCGCCGTCGCCGCACCCCTTCTGTTCTTATGAGGGCAGTCTTTCCGCCCTTGAACAGTCGCTCTTTGCCGACGCGGCTGACGGCCGGCTCGATGATCACAGCCTGCTTGCGGCCGCGCTGATTGCCGCGGGCGAGACCGACGCCCGCGTGGTCGCCCGATACGAGGCCCGACTCGAAGCCCTGGCCGACGAGCTGGCCAACTCGGGCAAGGCCGCCGTCGAGCCGATGGCCCGGGCCAGGGCGGTGTTCGAGTTCATGCACCGAACGATCCTTCGCGGCGGCTACGACCTGGGCGCCAGCGATCCGGGCGAGGCGCTGGACCACGGCCGCTTCAATTGCGTCACCGCCTCGGTCCTGTTCAACTCGCTGTGCGAGCGGTTCTCGCTGACCGCGCGGGGGCTGGAGGTCCCGGGCCACGCCATGAGCCGGCTGGTCCTACCCGAAAGGACGCTCGACGTCGAGACGACCTGCCCCCGCTGGTTCGAGTTGAAGGACGATCCCAAGCGGCAGGCGGAGGCCGTGGCCCGGACAACCGGCTTCCGACACACCACGGGCGCCTCCGCCCGCCGCGAGGTGTCTGCGGCCCAACTGGTCGCCACGATCTACTACAACCGGGGCGTGGACCGGCTGTCCGAGGGGCGTTTCGAGGAGGCACTTGCGGCCAATGCCAAGGCCCTGCGCCTCGATCCGAACAACGCCACCGCGCGCGGCAACCTCCTGGCGACGATGAACAACTGGGCGATCGCCCTGGGGCGCCAAGGTCGCTACGCCGAGGCCGCGGCGCTGTTGCGGCGGGGGATCGCGCTCGATCCGAGCTACGCCACGTTCGGGGCGAACCTGGTCCACGTGCATCACGAGCGGTCGGAGCGTCTCTGCCGGGAGGGCCGGTTCGAGGAGGCCGTCGATCTGCTCGCGGGGGCCGCGGCGGAGCAGCCCGACTCGGCGTATTTCCGTCAGGCCCTGCTCGGCGTGTTCGACCGCTGGGCGAGGCAACGTCTCCAAGCCGGGCGCACCGAAGAGGCGTTCGGAGTGCTGGCCGAAATGCGTCGCCGTCTCGGCGCCGGGGGAGACGTGCTCCGCGTGGAGGCGGCGGCCCTGAACGACCACGCACTGCGCCTGGTGGACGAGGCCCGCTTTGAGGCGGCCCTGGCCGTCTGGAATCGGGCCCTGGCGGCCCAGCCCGATTCCGCGATGCTGCACGAAAACCGGCGTGCGGCCGCGATGCGCTGGGCCGCGCCGGCGTTCCGCGACGGGAACTACCGGGAGGCCATTCGGAGGACGAAGCTCGGAGGGGCTCCCGACCGGCTGCACGAGGACCTGGTGGCAAACATCTGCTTCGGCTACGACCAGTGGGTGCGTCGTCTGGAATCCCAGGGCCGCCATGCCGAGGCCGCGCGCGTGCGGCGGCGTGCCCAGGCCGATCCGATCGTTTCGGGCCGGGAAGGAGCGGTCCTGCCCGCCTCCGGCAAGCCCTGATACGGCTCCGCGCTCGGTTCCGGCGGGACTCGTCGTGCCGGATGCACTGGCGGCCGGACGTGCTTGACCCGCGGACGCGGCTCCGTCATTTGACCGCGCTGGGAGCCTGACCTACGCTTGTGATGGTCGCCCGGCTGGCGGCCGTCTCAGCGCTCGTCTCGACTTTCCGTGCGGTGCTTCTGCACGATGCCGTTGCGGGTAGCTACGGGAGGAAAACCCTTTGCGATCAAGCGGGGGTGGGCCGGCGCGCCGGTTCGTCCGCAGCGACCGGGACGTGCGACTGCCGCACGGGCGTTCGCCCCGCGGTCTTCGCAAGGCCTGCCGCGTCCCCGCGTCTCCGATTCCCACCGCGCGCCCCCCCAACGGGGAGGACCACGTGACTTCGCCTGCATTGGAAGAGGTGGCAATGAAGACGCTGCACAACCAGGCCCCGTTCGAAACCATGCCAGAAAGCGGAGAGTCGCCGGACGAAGAGGTTCAAGCCCAGGTAGCGGGGCTCCTGGCGACCCTGTTCCCCAAAGGGCAACTCGTCGAGCGGCGCCGCGAGCAGCGCTACCCGTTCCCGCATCTGATCCACCTCACACCCGTCAACGGCGACGGGCAGACTCCCGAGGGGGAGTCGATCGTCGTGGTCGGAAAGCACTTGTCGGAGCGCGGGCTGGGATTCTACCACGCCAAACCGCTCAGCCACCGGAGGATGATCGCCTCGCTGGAGGCCGGCAACGGCCAGTGGATCGCGTTTCTGATCGATCTGAACTGGTGCCGCTTCACGAAGCAGGGCTGGTACGAGAGCGGAGGACGATTCCTCCGCTCCGTCCTTTCTCCGATCGCGGCCGATACGTAGGCTGCGGCTTCTTCAAACCCGCTCGCCTGGCAAGGTCGCCGGCGAGCAAGGTCGCCGGCGAGCAAGGTCGCCGGCTAAACGAGCCGTACGTTCTCGGCCCGCGGACCCTTCGGCCCGTCGGTCTCGTCGTACTCGACGGTCTGGCCGATCCTCAGCGACTCGATCTGCGCGTCCTGCAAAGCCGAGTGGTGGAAGAAGAGGTCTCCCCGGTCCCCGGAGATGAATCCAAACCCCTTGTCCGTGACGATCTTCTTGATGGTACCTTCGGGCATGACTGCCACTCCTGCAACAAAAACGAATTCATAACCCGGCCTGGGGCCTTGCGGGCCCGGTCCTCGACGGACTCGGGCGCCGACCGAACCAGGCCGCACGCGCTTGAGGGGGACAACCGACCGCTTTCCCGAGGTCAGGTACCTTCAGTAAGGTCGCCGCGAAACAATCCGCAGGGGTGTCTTAGGGCGGGAGCACTCGGCAGGTGGCGGGGCTCGCATGTCGTATTGAGCTTCAGAGATACGGAGGGGCTATACCGGCCGACGTGTCGTCAGCCGCTCCACGCGACGGCGCGGCCGTCGCCGCTCCCTGAGGGTCAACATCCAGCCTCCCCCAAGTTGTCCGGCATTTTAGCTCCCCCGATTTGCGTCATGAAGAGCGGGGGCCCGCAAAATGCCTCAAGATGTGGAAATCCACGTACTCCCAGGCGGAGCAACGCCCCCCGGGTTTCTCAATGGCAGTGACGGCTCATCCGGAGTAAGATGAGGACTGTGGCCGACTTCGATGGACCTCCGCCGGGGCTGGCCGAATATCCCGCCCCCACGAACCCGCCCGACTGCCCCTCTGCATGCCCCTCACGGTATCCGACCGCCTCCGTCCCGCACGATCCGTCCCCGCTGCGATCTGCCAGTATTTTGCGCTGCTCGGACTGGGCTGCTTCGGCGGCTGCGACGCCTTCCAGTTCGTGGGCACCTCGGGAAGCTCCCTACCGCACGCCACCGAGGCCGACGCCGAGGGCATCGGGGGAGAGGCGACGTCTCGGAAGCTCCAGGACATCCCCTCCATACGCAACGTCAACCTGGACCAGGACGGCAACGTCGTCCTCGTCTTCTTCAACCGCCACCTGGTCAACGACGCCGAGTTGGGACATCTGGTGGGCCTCGATCATCTCAAGGCCCTCGACCTGGTCGAGACCCGGGTCACGGACGACGGCATGAAGCACCTGCTCGGCCTCGGCTCGCTGGAGACGCTGTACCTGACCATGACGGAGGTGGGCGATGACGGGCTCGTGTACGTCTCCGCCCTGCCCCGGCTCACGACGCTCTATCTCACCCGGACCAACGTTACCGACGCCGGCATGGAGCACCTCACTGCACTGTCGCGTGTCAAGGTGCTTTTCCTACGCGAGACCAACGTGACGAGCGCCGGCCTGGAGCCCCTCTCCGGCCTGGAGAATCTCGAGGTCCTCGACCTCTCCGGCACGCACGTGGATGACGAGGGCCTCGCCCACCTCGCCAAGCTCGATCGCCTGAAGCACCTTTACCTGCTCGACACCCAGGTCACCGAGCAGGGCGCGGCCGCCCTGCGCAAGCAGCTCCCCGAGACGATCGTCTATCACTAGTGCGGGCTGTGCGGCATGCTCCGTCGCAACCCGCTCGGGCGCGGCCGAGTGTGGCTCCTGAAGGTTCAATCTCCGCCCGCGGCAGCCGAACTACAGGGAAGACCGAGCGCGGGCAGGCCCCCGATCGCTCGGGCCCGATCCCGAAGGAGCCGCTCCATGCACGCGTCGCCCACACCGGAGACCCCGCCATGCAGTACTCCCACACGCAACACGGACGCTTGCACTGGGTGATCTATCTGAGCGTACTTGCCTTCCTTCCGCTGCTGTGGGTGCTGGCGGGCAACCCGCTCGGCACGGTCATCCTCACCGCGACGCTGGCGATCCTCTTGCTAAGCGCCGAGGCGTTCCGCTACCTCACGGTCCAGGATGAGGGCGAGCACCTGGCGATCCGCTTCGGCCCCATCCCGCTGATCCACAAACGGATCCCATACGCCGAGATCACCGCGGTCGAGCCCGGTCGTACGAACTTCCTTGACGGTTGGGGCGTCCATTACGTACCGATGCGCGGCTGGACCTACAACTTGTGGGGGTTCGATTGCGTGGTCATCCAGCAAAGCAGCAGGACTACCCGCATTGGGACCGATGACCCCGAGGGGCTCGCCCGGTTCCTTCGAGCCCGTATCGAAGCCGCCCCATGAGGCGGCGCCCGTCGGGGAAGGGCAGATCGACCCTGCGGCGGGGTTATCCAAACGCCGGCCACGAGGTATTCTCAAAGGCTAGGTGGCTCCATTCCCCACGGTTGGGCAGGGCCCCGTCAAAACCAGGTGCACGATGCTCGAACTCGTCCCAGGATGGCAACTCGACGCCGAGCGGGCCGGCGACTGGCTCGTGGTCCGGGTGCGGTGTCCCGACCACAGCTACCCGGAGACCCCGCCGGTAGCCGAATGGGTCTGGTCCCTCGCCCAGCAGCACGGCACCTCCCACGTCATCCTCCAGATGGACGAGGTTCCGATCCTCTTCAGCTACCTGATCGGGCAGCTCGTCCTGCTTCTGAAGCGGGCGACCGTGGCCGGCGGCCACCTCCGTATCTGCGGGCTGTCCGAGAACAATCTCATGGCGCTGCGGGTCTGCCGGCTCGACGATCGCTTCCCCTGTTTCGCCACGCGCGACGACGCGATCCACGGCCGGTTCGAGCCTCGCCAGCCACGCTGAATCGCCGAACGCCGTCTCCTCTTGCTGAGGCCCGCGCGGCCAAGGAACCCAGGGCGACCAGCGGGAGCCCGTTGGTCGGCAAGTCCGGGCTTGCGGGAGGGGGCCATCCGCCGCGCAGCGTTCAGTGCGCGTTGCCGCGGTGTTTCGATGGTTCATCGGACGGAGCAGCACACCGTCCTGCGTCCGCGGCGCTTGTTGGCTGGGGTGGCGCCCGGTAGGATGGGCCGCTTCCACATGCCACCCCAGGGCCGGTCCTCCGGCCCGATGCACCCTGGAGACCCGCCGTGATTGTCACGTTGCACTCCCGCGCCGCCCGCACGGCCATGCTCCTCCTGTTGCCCATCTCGTTCGCCCCAGCCGCCGAGCCCCGCGACTGGGAGAATCCCAAGCTACTGGGCGTGAACAAGGAACCGCCCCACGCGACCATGACGGTCTTCGCCGACGCCGCCACCGCCCGATCGGCCGACCGCGAGCGGTCCCCGTTCTTCCAGCTTCTCAACGGCGATTGGCGGTTCCATTGGGTCCCCAAACCGGCCGACCGCCCGACGGAATTCTTCCGCACGGACTTCGACGACTCGGCATGGAAGACGATCCCCGTGCCGTCGAACATGGAAATCGAGGGCTACGGCATCCCGATCTACGTGAATATCAAGTACCCTTGGGGACCGCCCACACCGCCCCGCGTGCCCGAGGACAACAACCCGGTCGGCTCCTACCGCACGCGATTCACCGTGCCCGAGGGCTGGAGTGGCCGGCAGGTCTTTCTGTGCTTCGACGGCGTGGAGTCGGCCTTCTACTTGTGGATCAACGGAGAGAAAGTCGGCTTCAGCAAGGACAGCCGCACGCCCGCCGAGTTCAACGTCACCAGGTACCTCAAGCCGGCCGGGCAGGAGAACCTCTTGGCCGTGCAGGTCTTCCGCTGGTCCGACGGCTCGTACATCGAGGACCAGGACTTCTGGCGCCTAAGCGGCATCTTCCGCGACGTCTACCTGTGGTCGGCACCGAACGTGCACGTGGCCGACTTCTGGGCCAAGACCGATCTCGACTCGCAGTACCGCGACGCCACGCTGACGCTCAGCACCGTGGTCCGCAACAACGGCAAGGCCAGCGCGCGGTTCGCGGTCGAGGCGGTGCTCCTCGACCACGAGGGCGACAAGGTCGTGGACCTGGCCTTCAAACCGGAAGAACTCGCGGCCGATCGTGCCACGGAGTTCGTCGGCAGAAAGCGCGTTGAGAACCCGCGCAAGTGGTCGGCCGAGGACCCCTACCTCTACCAGCTTCTCATCACACTCAAGGACGACAACGGCAAGCTGCTCCAGGTCATCCCGTCGAGCGTCGGCTTTCGCGAGGTGGAGATCAAGGATGGCGAGCTACTGGTCAACGGCCGAGCGATCCTCGTCAAGGGCGTGAACCGGCACGAGCACGACCCCGACACGGGCCACTACGTGACCGAGGAGTCGATGTTCCGGGACATCCGCCTGATGAAGCAGAACAACATCAACACGGTCCGCACCAGCCACTATCCCCACACGCCGCTGTGGTACGATCTTTGCGACCGTTACGGCCTCTACCTCATCGACGAGGCCAACTGCGAGTGCCATGGGGCGTGGGACCTGGCCGGCAAGAACCCGGACTGGGCCGATGCCGTGCTCGACCGCAGCCGGCGCATGGTCGAGCGCGACAAGAACCACCCCTCGGTCATCATCTGGTCGATGGGCAACGAGTGCGGCGACGGACCCAACTTCACGGCCACGGCCAGGTGGATTCGCCAGCGCGATCCGAGCCGGCCCGTCCACTGGGAGCCGGCCCACGAAGGCCCCAACACCGACATTGTCTGCCCCATGTACCCGCCGCCTGCCCGGCTGGGCCAGTACGCCTCCAAGCCGCAGCGCCGGCCGCTGATCATGTGCGAGTATTCCCACGCGATGGGCAACAGCTCGGGCGACATGTGGGCCTACTGGCGGCAGATCTACGACAACAAGCACCTGCAGGGCGGCTGCATCTGGGACTGGGTCGACCAGGCCCTGCGCAAACCGATCGCGCCGGACACGCACCAGCCGACCGGCGGCCAGGGCTACTTCTGGGCCTACGGCGGCGACTACGGCCCGCCCGGCACGCCCAGCGACGACAACTTCTGCTGCAACGGCCTGGTCTCGGCCGACCGTACGCCGCACCCGGGCCTGGCCGAGGTGAAGAAGATCTACCAGTACATTCACGTCAAACCGGCCGACCTTACGACCGGTAGCGTCACGATCGAGAACTGGTACGACTTCACGAATCTCAAGGACCTCGTCGAGGGCGTCTGGGAGATCAAGGCCGAAGGGCGCGTGCTCCAGTCGGGCGCGCTAGCGGACCTCGACCTCGGCCCGGGCCAGCGGCGCGAGGTGAAGATCGACTTGAGGCCGATCGAGGCCAAGCCCGGCGTTGAGTATTTCCTCAACCTCAGCTTCCGCCTCAAGGAAGAGACTCCCTGGGCCCCAGCCGGGCATGAGGTGGCCTGGGAACAGTTTGAGCTCCCGCTGGAGAGCCCCGCGCCCAGAATCGACCTGAGGGGCCTGCCGGAGATCAAGCTGGCCGAAGAGGCTGGCCGTGCCGTTCTCACGGCGCCCGCCTTCGCGTTGGCTTTCGACAAGGAACAAGGCGTGATGACCTCGCTGAAGCACGGCGAGACCGAGCTGATTCACGAGCCACTCCGTCCGCACTTCTGGCGGGCGCCGATCGACAACGACCGCGGCAACCGCATGCCGCAGCGGTGCGGCGTGTGGCGCTACGCGGGCCGCGACTTGCAGGTCGAATCGGTTGAGTTGAAGCGGCTGTCGCCCCAGGCGGTGCGGATCGACGTCGAGGCCGGGCTGCCGGTCGGCGAGTCGACCTGCTCGGTCCGCTACACCGTCCTGGGCAGCGGCGACGTGATCGTCGAGATGAAGCTTTCGCCCTCAGGCAAGAAGCTGCCGGAGATTCCCCGGGTGGGCATGCAGATGGCCTTAAGGCCCGGCCTGGAGGCCCTGGCGTGGTGCGGGCGCGGTCCGCAGGAAACGTACTGGGACCGCAAGGACGCGCGTGTGGACGTGTATCGCGGCACGGTCGAAGAGCAGTTCTTCCCCTACTCCGAGCCGCAGGAGACAGGTAACAAGACCGACGTCCGCTGGGTCGCGCTGACCAACCGGCGCGGCGTGGGCCTGTTGGCCGTGGGCGTGCCGCTGTTGAGCGTCAATGCGCTACACTACACGACCGACGACCTGCAGAGCGCCAAGCACCCGCACGAAGTGGCCCGGCGGGACTTCGTCACGCTGAATCTCGACCTCCAGCAGATGGGCGTGGGCGGGGACAATAGTTGGGGCGCCCGGCCGCACCCGAAGTTTCAGCTTCCGCCCAACAAGCCCTACTCCTACCGTTTTCGCCTCAAGCCCTTCGACGCCAGCCGCACCAGCCCCGCCGAGGAGGCGCGGAGGCGAGTACTGCCGACAAGCGATAGCCCCGGGAGGGGCGAACGTCGACAGCCAGGGGCGTAAGCCCCTGGACCTGACCGGGCGACGGCATGTTGGCGAGCCCCGAAGGGGCGACAGGTGAGGCAGGGCCCGGCGCTCCGTCGCCCCTCCGGGGCTCGCAACCGGCCAACGAAGTCCCCTCACAGGAACAACAACAAGCTCACCGCCATCAGCGCCATCCCGGCGACCAGGCCGTAGATCGACAGGTGATGCTCCCCGTATTCCCGGGCCGCGGGCAGTAGCTCGTCGAGCGAGATGAACACCATGATCCCGGCCACCGACGCGAACAGCACGCCGAATAGCACGTCGCCGAAGAAGCGGATCAACAGCAGGTAGGCCAGCACCGCGCCCACCGGCTCGGCCAGCCCGGAAAGGAATGAATAGAGGAAGGCCTTGCGCCGACTGCCCGTCGCGTAGTAAACGGGCACGGCCACGGCGATCCCCTCGGGCACGTTGTGGATGGCGATCGCCACGGCGATGGTCAATCCCAGGGCCGGGTCCTGCAGGGCGGAGGCGAACGTCGCAATCCCCTCCGGGAAGTTGTGGATCGCAATGGCCAGGGCCGACATCACGCCCATGCGCAGCAGCCGCGGGTCGTGATCGACCTCGGCCGGCTCCTCCATCTCCTCCACGCGATGCAGCTCGTGGGGGTTTTCGGCGCTGGGGACGAGCTGGTCGATCACCGCGATCAGCAGGATCCCGCCGAAGAAGGCCGCCGCCGCGGCCCAGGCCCCGGGCGCCTCGCCGAGCTCCGCAACGAGCGCGTCCTTCCCCTTGACCAGGATCTCCACGAAGGAGACGTAGATCATCACGCCCGCGGAGAAGCCCAGGGCCAGGGAGAGGAACCGCGTGTTGGTCCGCCTTCCAAGAAGCGCGATCGCGCTGCCGATGCCGGTCGACAGCCCGGCGAAGAGCGTCAGGGCGAATCCGATCAAGACGTCCTGGGTGGTCATCGCATCTCCTCGGGCTCGGGGAATCCGCCGGGGTGCGCATCGTGGGACCGAGTGCCACTCCGTCCGAACGAGAACCCCCAACCGCACGGACCGGCGGTTCGGCCTACCGCGAGCATGGCAGGGTCGCGTGCTACCCGTTCTTGCGGACCAGATCCGCACGCAGGCGGGCGGAGGCGAAGTACTCCCGTCCCGCGGCGCCGGCTACTTGCTGATCACCGTGAACATCACGTGCCAGCCCGAGCCGCCGCAGAGGACGCCGGGCTTCTTGTCGGGCACGTCCACCGGGCCCATCTCGCCGGCGCAGTAGCAGCCGAACAGCGGCACGCTCTTGCCTAGCGGCTTCTGCATCGCGGCCAGCTCGGGCTCGTAGGTCTTCAGCTTGCTGCGGCGCCCCGCGCAATTGAAGGCCAGCACGGCGACCGGCTTGCCCTGGACGCCCTGCATGGCCTCGGCCGCGCCCTCTTCCGCCGTGGCGATGACCTTGTCGCCCTCGTTGGCCTGGCGCCCGGCCAGCGACACCCGGAAGCTGCCGGAGAGCATCAGAGCGATCGCGCTATCGGCATGGGCCTTTCCCTGGTAGTAGACGAAGGTCTGGCCGGCGTTCTTGTTCGCGCACCCGCCGGTGATGGGGAACGCCCCACCGAGGACCTTCTGCACGCCCTCGACGAGGAACTGGTTCTTGGGCGAGTGGGCATCGGCGATGAGCACCAGGAGCTTGTCGGCGTCGGTGCGGGAGATCTCCCCCGCCAGCTTCTTGCCGGCCGCGTGGAGCAGCTTGGCGATCTCGGCCTCGTCCTTCTCGGGAACGAGCTTGGCCGTGCCCAGGTCGGTGACCAGGGCGGTCGAGACGCCAAGCCCCTCGCCAGCGATTCCCAACAGGCACACCGAGTCGAAGTCGGTGCAGCCGTCGTGGTTGAACGAACCGTAGGTCGCAGCGCCAAAGACCTTCTCGCCGGGCAGCACGGAGCAGATGCCCTCCAGCAGCTTCTCCTTGTTCTCGCGGTCCTCGAAGCATTCGGAGACGATCACCGCCTTGAGCGGCGCGTCGCCGAGGGCCTTCTTGAGCTGCGCGGCGGCCTTCTTGCCGGCGGCCGCGGGGTTCTCGTCGTCGTCCTCGAGCAGCACAGTCTTGAAGACCATGTCGGCGGCAACAGCCGGAGCGGGGCCGCACAGCAGCGAGAGGAGAGCGGCCAGTCCGAGGACAAGCAGCAGCGAGTGGGTACGCATGACGGGTCTCCTGGTGTTGGGGTTATTGGGCGAGTCCAGACTGCGGAAGGAGTGCGCTTCTGATGCCACGAATCGGTATCGGAGGACAGGACTCCTTCCGGCACAACCGTAACGGCTGCTTCTCGACGTAGTTACAGCATACACGGAAGGAGTCTGTGATGGGTTGGAGCACGATTCTCGAGGTTGCTTGCGAGGCGGTCAAGGGAGTTCTGCGCGAATCGAAGGGAGTCATTTCAGGGGGCCTTGGCTCGCGAGAGCGCCCAGCAGGTGGGGAAGGTGCTCCAGGACGCGACGTCGGCCAAGTGCAGGACGGGCCCGTGTACGGCGGGGTTGAAGAGCTACTCGGAGAGTCATGATCCGGAGCGAGGCTGCATCGAAGTGGAAGGCACAGATTGCCGCGGGAGGTTGAGAGGCTCGAAGAGGTTCCCGACCGGTGGAGGGTGTGTTGGTTCAACCCGAACCAGAAAGTCCGGCGTTGTCGGTTGGCGGGTTGGGGGGTATGGATTCCTCCTTTCTGTCATCGATTTCCCGGTGGATGTCAAGTGGGGGGCGAACGTGTGGGCGAGGCCTCGGGCCCGCTTCGCGGACGGGCAGCCGGTGACAGGCGGCCCGGACATCAAGCGTGTTGCCCTGGGCCCGGCATTCTGCATGGAAGCAGCGGAAGGCGCACTTGCCGAGGTGAACCGAGTATGCAACGCGTTGCAACCAGAAGGCCCCGCCTCGGCAGTTCGCCCCAACAGCGTGGAAACAGAAACACATTCCCTCGGGACTCTGTCCCGCGTGACATGTGCCCGAGCGGCCCGCTACAATACCCCCATGAGCACGCTCACCGTCGAGAACGTCTCCAAGGAGTTCCCCACCCGGGCGGAGCCTCTGGTCGTGCTCCGCGACGTGTCGCTCTCGCTGGCCCAGGGTGAGAACCTGGCCGTCGTGGGGCCCAGCGGGTCGGGCAAGAGCACGCTTCTGAACATCATCGGCACGCTCCAGCCTCCCTCGTCCGGACGCGTGACGCTCGACGGGCACGACCCCTCCGAATTGGACGAGCCGGCCCTCGCCGCGTTCCGCAACCGCCGCATCGGCTTCGTGTTCCAGGATCATCACCTGCTGCCGCAGTGCTCGGTGCTGGAGAACGTGTTGGTGCCGGTCATCGCACGCGGCTCCGTGCCGCGCGAGCAGATCGACCGCGCCCGGCACCTGCTAAAGCGCGTGGCCCTGAGCGGCCGGCTCGACCATCGGCCCGGCGAGCTGTCGGGCGGGGAGCGGCAGCGCGTGGCCCTGGCCCGGGCCCTGATCAACCAGCCGGCGCTGCTGTTGGCCGACGAGCCGACCGGCAACCTCGATCGCACCACGGCCGAGAGGATCGCCGACCTGTTGCTCGACCTCCAGCAGCAGGAGCAGATGATGCTCATCGTGGTCACCCATAGCGAGCGCCTCGCCCGACGCATGAACCGCCAACTCGAGCTCGATGAAGGAAAGCTGAAAGGAACGATGAGTGAAGAATGACGAAGGGTAAATTTACCCTTCGTCATTCATCATTCGTCATTCATTCATCCCGTGTCCCCCCTCCGCCTGATCCTCCGCTCGCTGGTCTATTACCGCCGCACGCACCTGGCGGTGGCGCTGGGGGTGGCGGCGGGCACGGCCGTGCTCGCCGGCGCGCTGGTGGTGGGCGACTCGATGCGCGGGAGCCTCCGCGACCTGACGCTCAAGCGCCTGGGGCGGATCGACGAGGTGCTCCTGGGCGACCGCTTCTTCCCCGCCTCGCTGGCCGACGACCTGGCTGCCAATCCCAAATTCCAGCAGCATTTCACAAAGGCCGCCCCGGCCATCCTCCTCAAGGCCAGCCTGGAAAACGCCGATCCGGACAATCCCGGCCGGGCGAACCAGGTCCAGGTGATCGGCTGCGACCGCCGCCTGTGGGAGATGCAGTCGGGCATGCGCGAAGTGGGGAAGGATCGCCGCGGGGGGGCGCTGCCCGAGGCGGTTGAAGTCACGAAGACCCGCTACGTCCCGGTGCCGAAGCGGCGCGAAATCGTGCTCAACGCGGAGGTGGCCAGGCAGTTGGAAGTCACGGCCGGCGACGCCGTGCTGCTGCGCCTGCCGCGGCCCTCGCTGATCCCCGCCGATAGCGCCCTGGGCCGCAAGCGCGATACGGTCCTCTCGCTGCGGATCAAGGTCGCGGCCGTGGTCCGCATGGAGGGCCTTGCGCGATTCAGCCTCAGGCCCAGCCAGCACGTGCCCCGTAACGCCATGGTCGAGCTAGACTGGCTGGCCGACCGGCTCGACCGGCCGAGCCAAGCCAACGCGATCCTCGTGGCCGGGCAGTCCGTCGAAGAGGCCCCGCCGCCGGAGGCCGACGATGCCCTGGCCCGGGCCTTCCAGCCGTCGGCTGTGGACCTCGGCGTGCAGGTCAGGCCGTCTCCCCGCGGCGGACTGACGATCAGCTCGGACCGGCTGCTGCTCGAACGGCCCCTGGAGGAGGCGATCGAGAAGAGCCTCCGCAGCTACCGGCTGGCGCCCGCATTGACCTACCTGGCCAACACAATCGCCTGCGGTGAGACGACGATCCCCTACTCCACGGTCACGGGGATCGACCTGACGGAGGAGGGCAAGCTGGCTTTCGGGGAGGCCGAGGGGGAGCCGACCACGGACGAAGCAGCACGAGAAGATGAGCCAGCACGGGCTGACAAGCAGCCCGTGGCACGCGCCAAGCAGCCCGTGGCAGGCGATGGCGATGCTCCGGCGATGATGCTCAACCGCTGGGCGGCCGACGACCTGGGGGCCAAGCCGGGCGACACGATCCGCCTGACCTACTTCCTGCCCGAGACCATGGAGAGCCGCGTGGAGGAGCGGACCGAGGAGTTCCGCCTGGCGGCCGTGGTGCCCATGGACAGCCAGGCCGCCGACCCGACGCTCATGCCCGAGGTCCCCGGCGTGACCGACAAGCTGGAGATGGGCGACTGGGACCCGCCCTTCCCGTTCGACGCCGAGCGGATCCGCGACAAGGACGAGACGTACTGGGAGGACTATCGCGGCACGCCCAAGGCCTGCGTGTCGCTGGCCGTGGGGCGAGAGCTTTGGGCAAGCCGTTTTGGCCGGACCACCTCGATTCGCGTGCTGCCGCCGGAAGACGAGGGCGCCGAGCCGCTCTCCGCCGAGGCGATCGCATCGCAACTGGAGATCGACCCCGAGGCGCTGGGGCTGGTGTTCCAGCCGGTCAAGCGCCAAGGGCTGGAGGCCTCGAAGGGCACCACGTCCTTCAACCTGCTGTTCCTTGGCTTCAGCATGTTTCTGATCGCCTCGGCCGTGATGCTCGTGGCCCTGCTGTTCCGGCTGGGCATCGACGCCCGGGCCGAGCAGCTCGGCCTGCTGGCGGCGGTGGGCTTCAGCCGTCGGCGCGTTTCTTGGCTGCTGATCGCCGAGGGCCTGGTCGTGGCCGCGCTGGGGAGCCTGTTGGGCGTGGCCGGAGGGATCGGCTACGCGTGGCTGATGATCGCGGGCCTGCGCACGCTGTGGCTGGCCGCGGTGGTCACGCCGTTTCTGGAGCTGCATTGGCAGTGGTCGAGCCTGGCCTGGGGCTACGCCAGCGGCCTGGTGGCCGCCCTGGCGGCCACGGCCTGGGCGGTGTGGCGATCGGGCCGGGCCTCGCCGCGCAAGCTTCTTGCCGGCGAGGTGGGCGACGAGGGTTCCGCGGTTGCCCCCGCCCGACGCGGAATCGGCTGGGACACGTGGCTGGCTGCGGCGTGCCTGGCAGGGGCGATCGGCCTCGGGGCGTTGGCGATGCAGCTTCGCGACATGGCCCAGGCCGGGGCGTTCTTCGGCGCCGGGGCGCTGGTGCTGGCCGCGGCGATCACGTTGGTCGGCGGGCGCCTCCGCGCGGGCAGGACCGGGCCGGCCGTGGCCGTCGGGCGCGGCAACCTCGCCCGGCTCGCCCTGCGCAACGCCGCGCGCAACCCGGCCCGCAGCACGCTGACCATCGGCCTGGTGGCCGCAGCCTCATTCGTGATCGTGGCGATCAGCGCGTTCCGGCTCGACCCGCGGGGACTGGAGCCGAATCTCGACAGCGGCAACGGCGGCTTCGCCCTGGTCGCCCAGAGCACGCAGCCGATTTACCAGGACCTCGACACCCGCAACGGCCGCACCGCCATCGGCGGCTTCACCGAGGAGGACGAGCGCCTGCTCAGCCGAGCCGACTTCGACGTCACGCCGCTGCGCGTCAAGCCGGGCGACGACGCGAGCTGCCTGAACCTCTACCAGCCCCGCCAGCCCCGCGTGCTGGCGATCCCCGAGGCGATGATCCGCCGCGACGGCTTCCGCTGGGCGAGCTCGCTGGCCCAGACGCCCGAGGAGCGGGAGAATCCCTGGGTTCTGCTCCAGAAGGACTGGGGCCGCGACGCGGAGGGCCGGACGCTGGTGCCGGTCGTCCTGGAGTCGGACATGGCCCAGTATTCGCTCCACAAGGGGCTGGGCGAGATGCTTGATATCCGCGACGGCCAGGGCCGCCCCTTGCGTCTGAAGATCGTGGGCCTGCTAACCGTCTGCATCCTGCACGGCGACCTGCTCATGGCCGAGGGCGCCTTCGAGGAGCACTTCCCCGAGGTGAGCGGCCACCGCTTCTTCCTCATCGAGTGCGACCCGGAGCTGGCCGGCGAAGTGGCCAAGACCCTGCGGCGCGTGCTGGGCGATTACGGCCTCGCGGTCGAACCCACCGGCCAGCGACTGGCCGCGTTCATGGCCGTGCAGAACACCTACCTTTCCACGTTCCAGACCGTGGGCGGACTGGGGTTGCTGCTGGGCACGTTCGGCCTGGCCGCCGTGCAGTTGCGCAACGTCTTGGAGCGCCGCCGCGAGCTGGCCCTGCTCCGCGCGGCCGGCTTTCGCCGGGCCATGCTCGCCGCCCTGGTGACGCTGGAGAACGCCACGCTGCTGGTGGCCGGGCTGGGCTGCGGCGCGGCGGCCGCCCTGGTGGCCGTGCTGCCGCACCTGTTCGGCGGCCGGGCGATCATCCCGTGGTGGCCTCTGGCGGGCACGCTCGGTCTGGTCCTGGCCGTGGGCCTGCTGGCGGGTCTGGCGGCGGTGCGAGCCACGCTCCGGGCGCCGCTGTTGGAATCGCTGCGGGGCGAGTGAGCCCTACTTCGCTCCGCCCATCAGCTTGTCGAACTCCTCGACCGAGACGGCCGGCGCGGTGGTGAAGGCGATGCCGGTCATCTTGCCCAGCCCCACCGAGGCCTGCATGGCCGCCTCGACGCTGGGAAGGTCGGCCACGCACACCAGGTCGCATTCGCCCAGCGTGGCGTAGATCGCCTGGATCTCGCCGCCGAGCTTCTTGACCAGGGCCCCGGCCTTCTTGGTCCGCGCGGCGCTCATCCCCTTGAGCCCCTCCTGCGTGTACTTGCCGAACATGATGAACGTGGCCATGGCGACTCCCCTTCGTGAATGCGGAAACCGAGGGCAAGCGTGCCCCACACGCGCAACGACGCAGCGTGCAACCTGGCGCAGTGATAGCAAATCTGCGGCCGCCCAGGAAGTAGCCTCACCGCCCGGTACGGCGGCGAACGGGCGAGGTAGGATTTCCCATCGGGGACTGCCGTGTCTTCGCGAAGCGAAAACGGAGCGGTCCCCCTCCGCCAAAGCTGCAGGCCCGCAGGTCGCGCGTCGGGTGTCCCGGGCAGCTTGTCTGCCCGTGTTCCCAGCACGCCCCTGGCAAGCGGATCCGTGGCATCCCGCCTTCCGCCGGTTCGGCGCCAGAGAGGATTCATGCGAAACACGTCCCTTCCGCTTGCCGGCGCGATCGGGCTCCTTGCCCTGGTGGGGGCCGCCCACGTGGCCGCCATCCGGCCAGGCCACGTCTGGGGCGGCGACTTCGCCATGTACGTGCTCCACGCGCGGAACCTGGCCGAAGGCCGGCCTTACGCCCAGACCGGCTACCTCTACAACCCCGACTACCCGCAGGTCGGCCCGCCCACCTATCCGCCGGTCGCCCCCCTGCTGCTGGCCCCCCTGCATGCCGCCCGGGGGCTCGACCTGGAGGCGATGAAGGGCGTGATGATCGGCTCGCTGCTCGTGGCGCTGGCCGCGGTGTGGGCCGCCTTGCGCGACGACCTGCCCTGGGGCTACCTGGCCGCGCTGGTGCTGCTGCTGGGCCTGAACCACTTCTTCCTGGATGAGACCAACGTCATCGGCTCCGACCTGCCGTTCCTGGCCTTCCTCTACCTGACCATGCTGCTGGTGCACGAGGGCGACAAGAGGGCCGACCGCCCGGGCCGCCGCGCGGCCTGGTACGTGGCGGCAGGGCTCTGCGCCTACCTGGCCTACGGCACGCGCACGGTGGGCATCGTGATCGCGCCGGCCATGGTCCTGGCCGAGCTGCTTCGGCTGCGGCGAATCACGCTCGCCTCGCTGGGAGCCTGCGCGGTGTTCGGCGCGCTGCTCCTCTTCCAGGGGATGCTGGTGCACAGCGGAGGCAGCTACTTCGATCAGCTCAGCACCGACGTGGCCGCCCTGGCGGGCAACGCCGTCGGCTACGCGCGCCAGGCCGCCGCCTTCTGGCGAAACGGCTATTTCAGGCCGGGCGCCGCCGCGCTGTTCCTCGCGGTCACCATCCTCTCGCTCGTCGGCTACGCGTCCACGGTCCGCCGCGGCGCGCACTTCCGCGAGGTGTTTCCCCTACTGTATCTCGGGGTGGTGGCGCTCTGGCCGAGCTACCAGGGCATGCGCATGCTGTATCCGGTCCTGCCCCTGTGGCTCTTCTATGCCATGGCCGCGCTGGAGCTGCCCTGCCTCGCCGCCCGGCCGCTTCTGAAGCGAGGGCTGATCGTTGCCCTGGCCGGCGGGGCCATCGCCTCCTACGCGGCGGTGCTCACCACGCGCCGCTTCGGCCCGCTCGAGGAAGGCGTCGCCCGGCCCGAGTCGGTCGAGCTGTTCGAACAGGTCCGCCAGCGCACCGCGCCCGACGACGTGGTGGTCTTCGTCAAGCCTCGCGTGATGTCGCTCCTGGCCGGGCGGACCTCGTCGGTCTATCACCAGCCGGCCGAGGACGCCGCACTGTGGGACTATTTCGAGCGGATCGGCGCCAAACACTTCGTTGTCCTCCGTCGCGACGATGCCATGGACGGCTACGAGCAGCCCGAGACGCTGGCCTACGCCCGGGACTTCGTGGCGCGGAACCGCGACCGGCTGGAGCCGGCCTGGGGGAATGATGACTTCACGATGTATCGGGTGCGGTAGCGGGACCGGCTCGACCGGTCCCGAAGTGGCGGCAGCCCACGGACTGGAAGCACCCCTGAACGTCTCCGGCGCCGCGCTAGCAGCGCGAGTGCGCCACCCCAACGATCAAGCCGCGCGCAAGCGCCGCGATGGGATCTGGCCACATATGAAGAACCGCCGGGCCGGCGTTCCTGCACTACCGGGCGATCGTACCGCGCAACGCGGCGCCCCGCACGGGATCGGCTACGCGGCGAGCAAGCACGCCGGCCAAATCGCGGTGCTCGGCGGCCAGGGCATGCGTTGACCCGTCCCGGCTTCGGGTTAGACTGGCTTCGAGCCGAAGCGGACTTCCGAAGTCTCCGAGACTTGCGCAGTAGCGTGTCGAAGCGGACTTCCGAAGTCTCCAAGACTTCGGGAGTCTTCGAGCCCCGCCACCCGAACCCACAAGCCCCGCCATGATCCGCTTCCTCGCGTTGTCCTTCCTTCTTGCCGCCGCGTCCCACGCCACCGCCGCCGAGAACCTGCTGGTCAATGGCGACTTCGAGCACCAAGAGGCCCTCCGCGGCTGGCACGACTTCTGGAGCCGCTCCGGGGGCGGTCGGGCGGTCGTCGATGAAAAGGACCCGCATGGCGGCTCCCGTTGTGTTCTCATCGAGCACGACGGCGAGAAGGACTGGAGTCTCACGCAGCAGCCGCGCATCGACGTCCAGCGCGGGCAGATCTACGAGCTGACCGGCTTCGGCCAGGTCCGCGGGCCGGGCGCGGCCGAGATCAGCGTCATCCTCTACGGCCCGGACGGCAAGGCCGTCTCGTGGTCGTACGGCGCGGCCAGGGTCCCCGGGGGCGACGGCTGGCACGCCCTCCGGTCGCGACTGGTCATCCCGCCGGGGGCCGCGCAGATCCAGGCCAGGGCGATGGGAAACGGCAAGCTCGCCGCGCGGTTCGACGACCTCGCGCTGCGGCGGGCAGGCGACGTGGCCGATCTGCGCACCAGGGACCTGCCCAAGTCGCTTGCGGCCGAGAACGCCCGGCTCCGCGTCGCGCTCGACACCAAAGACGCCACGCTCACCGTGCTCGACCGCCGTTCGCAGCGGACCTGGAAGCAGCGCGCGCTGGAAGGCGACGGCCTGTTCGTGCTCGACGCCGCGCCGGCCAGCGGCGGCTTCGACCTCCGCCTGCTCGACTCCTCCGGGACGCTCGACGTGAAGGCGGCCGTGCGCCTGGTCGAGGACCTGCCCGAGATCACCGTGGAGCTCTCCTCCCAGGGCCCGATGCCCCAGTCGATCGGCTGGCCGCATCCGTTCGCGGCCGAGCGGGGCGACGTGCTCATCCTGCCGGTCAACGAGGGCATCAGCTATCCGGCCGACGACGAGAGCCTGCCGGAGATGTATTACTGCCTCTACGGCGGCCACGGCCTGTGCATGGGCTTCTGGGGCATGACCGACGCGCACACGAATAACGCCCTGATGGCGATCGTGGAGACGCCGGACGACGCGGGCGTACGCGTCCCGCGCGTGGCCGGGCGCCTGTGCCTGGCCCCGCGCTGGCTGGCGCAGAAGGGCCGCTTCGGCCCCACGCGCCGCATCCGCTACTGCCTGTTCGACCAGGGCGGCTACGTGGCCATGGCCAAGCGGTACCGCGAGCACGCCAGAAAGACGGGCCTGCTGGTGACCCTTGCCGAGAAGCGGGAGAAGGACCCCGACGTGGACCTGCTCGTCGGCGCGGTCAACATCTGGTGTTGGGACGGCGATCCGGTCGCGTGGTGCCGCAGGCTCCAGGAGGCCGGCATCGAGCGAATCCTCTGGAGCCACCGCTCCAAGCCGGAGGAAATCGAGCAGATGAACGCCATGGGCGTGCTCACCAGCCGGTACGACATCTACCAGGACGCGATGAACCCGGCCGAGTTCCCCAGGCTCCGCGGGGTGCATCCCGACTGGACCAGCGCGGCCTGGCCCGACGACCTGTGCATCGACGCCAGCGGCCAGTGGGTCCGCGGCTGGCGCGTGAAGGCCAGGGACGGCTCGATGATCTCCTGCGGCGTGCTCTGCGACCGCCTGGCCCCGGACTACGCGCGGCGCCGCATCCGGGAGGAGCTGAAGACCCACCCCTACCGCTGCCGGTTCATCGACACCACGACCGCCTCCCCGTGGCGCGAGTGCTATCACCCGAAACACCCCATGACCCGGAGCGAGAGCCGCCGGTTCAAGATGGACCTCCTGGCCGTGGTCAGCCGCGAGTGCAACCTGGTGACGGGGAGCGAGACCGGGCATGAGGCGGCCGTGCCGGTGGTCCACTACTTCGAGGGGATGCTCAGCCTCGGCCCTTACCGCGTGCCCAACGCCGGGCGGGCCATGATGGAGCTGGTCGAGGATCCGCCCGAGCGCGTCGTGAAGTTCCAGACCGGGCACTTCTACCGCATCCCGCTGTGGGAGCTGGTCTATCACGACTGCGTGGTCGCCCAGTGGTACTGGGGCGACTACAACAACAAGATCCCCAAGCTGTGGGACCGCCGCGACCTGTTCAACGCCCTCTACGGCACGCCGCCCATGTTCATGTTCCACCGCAAGCGGTGGGAGGAGAATCGCGAGCGGTTCGTCCAGAGCTATCGCACGGCCGCGCCCGTGGCCCGGGCGACCGGCTACCGCGAGATGCTCTCGCACGCCTGGCTCACGCCAGACCGCGCCGTGCAGCAGACCGAGTTCGCCGGGGGGGTGAGGGTGACGGTGAACTTCGGCCGAGAGCCGTTCACATTGCCCGACGGCACGGTCCTGGAGCCCTTGGGCCTGCGCACCGAAGGGGTGCCGCAATAGGCCTTCGTGCGTCGTTCGACATCGGGCTTTCGGCATTCGACATTCCCCGTTCGGCCCTTTCTGGCTCCCACGCGGACCACAGCCGGGGAACGAGAGCCGAGGCGATCCGCGAAAACTACCCCCAAAGCAGGAAGCACCACGGTGGGGCGTGCGCGGCTGCGGGTGGTGGAGCCGGCACGGGCGGAAGGACCCAAAGTGTTTTCGCATGAGAACTTGCGTTGCGGGTTTGGCCCGGCGGTCGCGGGACTCGGGCGGGTGTTGTGCAACCGAATTGAGTTTTTCCAGGGAGCACCCCGCTGACTGGTGGTTTTATGGGAGTGCACGCGCAACGCCCCCCTCCCAAGCCCGACGGCGTCGGCCCGGGACCTCCGGCGCCAGGCGGGGGCGGCCTGGCTTGAGAAGAGCCCCTGGTCGCCGAGTCCCTTTCGGCTGCGTCCGCGCGAGGGGCGCCTGCCGGGTCATCCTCGGGCCTGCGGCGGCGCAGCGCGGTCTCCGCCGCGCCAGGCACTCATCGGGGAGAAGCGGGAGCCTTGGAGGCCCCGGCGCCCGCCGTAGGGAGACGCACGCTCGCACCTCCCGGCCTGCACGCTGCCGCGCGGACGGTTGCACCCCGCGTTGTAGCACACCGCCGGAGTGCATCAAGGCTTGTTTTTGGACGCGGATTGCCAAATCACCTTGCTCGATTCCGGAAAACCGCTTGCAAACCCCGCGATCTTGAATAGCATCATGGGAGGTATCCCGGTACCTCGCTTGCAGGAGGGAGACATGCGCCGAACCTCTCTTCCACCGGCTGTTTCCGTGGCAGCCATCCTCCTGGGCGTGCTGGCCGTGGCCCCGGCCCCGATCGCGATGGCCCAGGCCCATCAATCGTGGGAGTGGGACGCCGACGTCGATCCGTTCCTGCAGGACGACAACGGCGACGGCCTGTTTGACTTCAAGGAGCGCAACAACCATCCGTTCGTGACCGGTGAGCTGATCACGGTCGGCGGCCGAGACGTCTGGCAGCACAGCGGCGGGTTTGACGTGGTCGTCGATACCAACCCCAAGGGACTCGTCGGCGATGCCCTGGCCACGGTCATCGCCCGGGCCACGGGGCCCAGCGAGCCGACCGCCGGCGTGGTGTGGTGGCTGAACTTCGATCAGACCAAGCCGGTGGGCGAGGACGACGGGATGGCCGCGGTCAACGTCCGCATCTCGCTCGACGAGGGCGACAACACGCAGCGCGTGACCTGGTTCCAGAACGATCACCCCAATTACGGAGTGCAACTCGACCAGGTGCTGGGCCTGCCGACCGACTTCCTCCGGATCGACATCGAGTACGACACCGCGGACGACGAGATCACCTACGACGTGCTCGACGCGGCCAGCGGCCTGTCGCTGCTGGGAAGTCCCCGCACCTTCGGCTACGGCCTGACCACGGTCAACGCGGACGAGTTCGCCACGATCCTCGTCTGGCCGGGGGGCGAATCGGCCGGGCAGGTCGATTACATCTCGCTCGAGGCCGACCTTTTCACCCTGGAGCCGATCCCCGAGCCCTCCACGCTCGCCCTGGCCGCCCTCGGTCTGGCGGCCCTGATTCTCTTCGCGCGGCGGACGGGCCGTTGCCGGGTCGTGGCCGGCTGATTCGCACCAGCTCCGCGGGGATCGGCGCGGTCGCGTCGTGGCGGCAGTCGTAGCGGATCGTCACGGCGTCGCCCACCGCCAGGTCGTCGAACCCGGCCCCGAACAGCCCGTTGAGCGTGTAGTCCACGGCGTCGTCCAGGTAGAACGTCTCGGGCTTGCCCGCATCGGCGATCCAGCGCTCGACGCACGCGTGGCGCAGCCGGGCCGTCTCGTCGAGGTGCACCTGGCGCCCGGCCGCGCGGTGCTCGGCCACGATCCGCCGACCGGTGAGCGCCTGGGTGTCGTACGGCCACGGCTTGACGACCACGCGGCGGTGCTCCGCGTCGATCGACGCGACGCGCCCGCCCCGCCAGATCGTCACGCGCGGCGTTTGCAGCGCCTCGGCCCTCGTCAGATCGGCGGGACAGGCCGAGTTGCGCCACGCCCGGACCTCGCGCGGGATGACCGGGCCGGGCGACCCGTCGGCCCTGAGGACGAACAGGTCGTAGTCGCTGCGATAGCCGTCGCGGACGCGCCGGAGCGTGATCCGCCGGTTGCCGGCCGCGAGGTCCGCCTCGGAGGGACCTTCCCACGGCGGCCGCTGCTGGGGCACGAAGGCCGGATCGAACCCACCGAGCGCGTCGAGCGCCAGGCGGACCTGGAGCCGGTCGCCCGGCTTCAATTCGGCCAGTGCGGCGCGCCCTCCGTCGAGCACGACCCGCGCGTGCGGCGGAACCCGGCAGGCGTAGGCGACCTTGGCGCTGCCGAACACCGCCTCGAAATCTAGCGTGCGCGCGCTCCCCTCCACTTCCGTGAGCGTGGCGTGATGGATGACCACGATCGGGCGCGGCGGGTTGAAGGTCCGCGGGTCCGACTCCTGGGGAAACCCGCCCCCTGCGCCGGAGGCCACGAGCCGGGCCAGGGCGTGCTCCATCTCGTTGGCCGTGTTGAGCGGGAAGAACGGCCCGCCGCTGCGGAACTTCATGCGGCCGTCGGTGCCGACGAGGATATAGGTGTTCTGCCCTCCGCCGGCGGCATAGCAGCTCTTGGCGCCGTGGTACGGGTTGTCCACCAGGGACGGCACGCGGACGTGCGGGCACTGGATCAGGCGCATGGAGAACCGCCGCGCGCGCTCCTCCACGCTCCAGGCATGATGGTGCGCCCCGGCGCCGGGGCCGTGGAGATAGTCGCGGAAGTCGCCGGCCGCGTAGTGCCAGTCGTGGATGTTCACGGCGATGAACCGCCAGCGGGCGTGATCGGCCCATGCCTGCATCAGCACGGGCACCATGCCGATCGCGCGGCCGAAGGGGGCGTCCACGCCGTCGTTGAGGAACAGCAGCAGCGGGCGATCGCCGACCAGGTCGCCGAGGCGCTCGGCGGTCCCGGGCGCCGGATCCTCGGCAGGAAGGCGCGGGACGACCACCGGCCCGCCGTCCTCCGAGGTGGCCGGTACGTAACCGACCATCGGGCCGAGGAACTCCAGCACGCCTTCGTCGCGCAAGGGGTATTCATACCCGTAGCGGCTGTCGGGCAGGTCCGTGTAGTCGGGCCGCGCGCGCACGGCCTGGAGCGTGGGCAGCACGAGATCGTGAAAGGGCTTGTTGACGCTCGCCCGGCGCACGGCCGGCACGCCGTGCCCCGCCGACCGCGGCCTGTCGCTGGGGCAGTACGGGTGGAGCCCCAGATGTGCGGGCAGGAAGCACTCGCCCACGCCGCGCATGCCCTGGACGATGCGATAGAGGTGGATCGCCTCGACGTCCTCGCGCGCCAGCCGCCCCGTCCGATACCCCCGCCGGAGCACCGTCTGGCCCTGTTCGACGGCCCGCTCGTGCATGGCCTTGGCCGCGGCCTTGCCCTCGGCGTCGAGCGGCAGCGCGTAGAACCGCTCGGGAGGGCCCTTCCGCTGGCTTTGGGCGTGGCCGTGCCAGAGGTACACGGCCAGGACGATCCGCCGGTAGGGCTTCTCCTGCGCGCCGAGGACGTCGCCGGCGAGCACCCTGGCCAGGAGCTTCTCGCCGCGGGCCCGCATGAACCGGGCGAAGCCGCGGCAGGCCTCGGCGTATGCGTACTGCTCGACGTCGGCCGATGGACGGTAGCTGTGCGTGATGAACACGCCTGCGCCCAGACGGATATCGCGGAACGCCTCGTAGCCGGCCTCACCGTGGGTCTGGGTGAGCCTGGTCGCCTCGCCCGCGGCCGCGGTGCGGACCGCCTCGACCCATTCCGCCGGCGTGACGGGTTCTGCACCCCAGGCCGCGTTTGCCACGGCCAGCCAGAGGCCCAGGGAGCACCAGGAGCGCGGGCATCGCATGGGAGGCTTTCCTTGGATTCGGGGTCGGAGGGCCCATTATGCGTCGAAACGGGCGGGGCAGTCCATAGATCGCCGGAGACCCGTCCTTTGCGCGCACGGCGCGCCGGACGCTTTCGCGGTCGCGCTCCGCTGCTACAATGGACGAACGGTGGAGGGCCGTCGTTTCCCCTCGATCGGGTTCCGGAAGCTGGCGCTTGCCGCCAGGAGAAGCCCCCGCGCCCGCGTTTCGCCGGCACCGCCACGGGAGACATCCGCCATGAGCCGCACGTTGCTCGCCGCGACGACCGCGCTGGTGGGTTTGGCGACCGCCTCGGCCGGGCGCGCGGCCACGGTCCCTTTCGCCGCCGGAGCCGAGGTCAGCATGCCCCGGCAGCGCGCGGTGACCGCGTGGAACGGCGAGGAGCAGGTGCTCGTCCTCTGCTCGGACCTGGTGGCGGACCGGGCGACCAGGGTCCTGTGCGTCGTGCCGTTTCCCAGCGAGCCCGAGGTCAGGAAGGCCGATGCCTCGCTGTTTCGCAAGGGGACCGACCAGATCAACGAGAAGCTGTTTCCCCGCGCCCCGCCGCGGCGAGCCGAGCCGGGCCGCGACGACGCGGGCACACCCGACCGGCGCCCGGCCGGCGAAGTGGAGTTCGCCGAGATCGCCGAGGTGGAGGACCTGAAGGCCGTGCAGTTTCGCGACCGCGCGGCGCTGGAACGATGGGCGCTCGACCACCTGCGCCAAGCCGGGGTGGAGCAGCCCGAGCTGCCCGCCGCGCTGCGGCCCGCCGCGGAGGAGTACTTCGCCAGCGGCGTGCGATGGTTCGCGGTGCACGTCGTCCAGATCGGCACCGAGGTGAGGACCACCGAGGCCGTGCAGTACCGGTTCGACTCGCCCGCCATGTACTATCCCTTGCGGATCTATCGCACCGAAGCGGGTGCGGGCACGTTTCAACTGGTCCTGGTCACGCCGCGCCTGCTCTGTATGCCCCGGCTCGACGGCGGGCGCGTGCGCCTGATGCACGTTCCCGTGGGCCTGACCGAGGACGAGCTGGGCTACCTCGACAAGACCCTGGACTCGCTGCTCGATCACCGGCGCGGCATGATGCTCCGCCTGTGGGAGATCCAGGGACGGCTGTCGGGCTTCGGGAGCGACGTGTGGACGACGTGGTACTGAGGGGCGGCGGGGTGACGGGGCGGGGACACCGATCAGGACACCACCCGAGCGAATCTGCCATGCGAACATCCCTGTCGGTCTTCTCGGTGGCTGCGTGCCTGGCGTCGGTGGCGTGCTCGGCCGACGTCGCGAAGTACGACCCGTCGGACCTGCCGGCCACGTACAGGAAGCTCCTTCCGCTGCACACGAAGCTCGGAGGGCCGCAGCCGGGCGACTGGCTCGATCGGCACCACGAGCCGGGGCAGACCTACCGGCAGTACCTGCGCAGCCGGCCGGTCCGCGCCGACTCGAAGCGCCGCGTGATCTACATCCAGCCCTTGGGCGAGTTCTCGAAGACGCAGCGCAAGATCGTCGAACTCACGGCCGAGTACATGCAGCTCTACTTCGAGCTGCCCGTGAAGGTCGAAGAGGACCTGCCGCTCTCGATCATCCCAAAGGAGGCTAGGCGTGTTCACCCCGCATGGGGCGACAAGCAGGTGCTCACGCGATACGTGCTCGACCGCGT
Source organism: uncultured Pirellulales bacterium (assembly GCA_964434165.1). GTDB lineage: Bacteria > Planctomycetota > Planctomycetia > Pirellulales > Thermoguttaceae > CAYSUS01. Next base: position 95,238 of record CAYSUS010000005.1, on the reverse strand, counting down.
GCTCCGCCCGCGACTGCCCAAGGACGCGGTGGCGATGATCGCCCTGACCACCTCGGACCTGTGGCCCGGGGAGGGCTGGAACTTCGTGTTCGGTGAAGCCTCACTGCAGCATCGGGTGGGCGTGTGGTCGATCTACCGCAACGGCGACCCCGACGAGAACGACGACGCCTTCAAGCTCTGCCTGCGCCGCACGACCAAGACGGCCACGCACGAGACCGGGCACATGTTCAGCATGTACCACTGCATCTACTACCAGTGCAACATGTGCGGCTCGAACCACCGCGCCGAGTCGGACCGCCACCCCTTGTGGCTCTGCCCCGTGTGCCTGGCCAAGCTCGTCCACGCCACGGGCACCGACCCGGAAGCCCGCTACGAGAGGCTGGCCGCCTTCTGCAAGGAGAACGGCCTGGAGGCCGAGCGGAAGTTCTTCGAGAAGTCACTCGGGCTGCTGCGGGGCGAGTAACCTACAACGCGAAGTCCTTCTCGACCGCCTCTGCCTCCACCTCGAACCCCAACCCGGAACTGCCGAACTCCCGATACGACTCGGGGATCGAGGTGGCGCGGAGCACGCGGATTTCGGCGTCCGTGCCGACGGCCACCTTCTCGGTGTCCTTGGCGGTGCGGATCACGAACAACCGCTTGCCGTCTTCGACGCGCTCCTCGACGGGCGTGCCGGGCGGCATCCAGGCGAGCACCTCGGCGATGTCGCTCTTGTCATCTCCCTCGGCTGCAGCCTTCTCCTCGTCGGTCTTCATGCGCACGAGGTAGTCGCGCTCGGGCACGATCCGCACGCGGTAGCGCGTGCCGGCCGGGGCACCTCCGGCGCGCTGCGGCGTGGCGAACTCGTATCGGCCGTCGATGCCCGTGGACAGCCCGGCGTCGAGCCGGTCGTCCTCGGCGTCCAGCAGCACGGCCGCGCCCACCACGGGCTCGCCGTCGAGCGTGACCCGGCCGGAGATCGGGTAGTAGGTCTTGGAGCTGGAGAAGCCCCAGTACAGCCCGACCATGGTCAGCACCAGCAAGGCCGACATCACCCGATAGTCGAGCAGGCCGTGCCAGCCGTTCTCGGTGCGAAGGGCCTCCAGCGGTGAGCGCCACACCAGCTTCTCACTTTCGGCGGTGTGCCGGTGCGGCCAGATGGAGGAGACGACCAGGACGAAGACCGACTCGGCCACGAACAGCAGGAAGGCCATGAACAGGCCGTTCATCGTGATGAAGGACTCGAGTCTGGGATCGATCGCGCCGAGGTCGAGCGCCTCGAAGTTGTGGAGCTGCTTGAGCGTGTAGATCACCGCGCCCACCAGCGAGCCGCCGACCAGCGTCCATAGCGCCGCGCGTGCCGAGGTCCGCCGCCAGAACACGCCCCACACGAACACCACGGCGGTGGGCGGGGCCACGACCGGGAACACGTCGACCATCGCCTGGAAGATCGTCTCGCCCAGGCCCCCGATCAGCGTGGACCACACCACGGCCACGCCCATGGCCGCGACCGTGGCCAGCCGCCCCACGCGGATCAGGTGCCGGTCGTCGGCGTCGGGCTTGAAACGCTTGTAGATGTCGTAGCTGCAAAGCGTGGCGATCGAGTTCAGCGCCCCGGAGACCGTGCTCATCAGGGCCGCCAGCATGGCCGCGATCACCACCCCCTGCATGCCCGGCCAGAGCATCGTCTTGATCATGTGCGTGTAGGCCCGCTCGGTCATGGGCGTGCCGTCGGCCTTGGTGGGCAGCGGCGCGATGCCGCCGTTCTCCACGCCCACGTTCACCAGCCCCAGGCAGATCACCCCAGGCAGCACGAACAGGAACACGGGCAGGATCTTGATGAACCCGGCGAACAGCGGCCCGATCCGGGCGTGGTTCTCGTCCTTGGCCCCCAACACGCGCTGGACGATCGTCTGGTCGGTGCACCAGTACCAGATGCCCAGCACGGGATAGCCAAGAAACACCGCGTACCACGTGGTCTGCGTGGGATCGTTGCTCGCGCGGAGCATCGACAGGTTGACGGGATGGACGTTGGCCACGAGGTTGCTCCACCCGCCGATCATCCAAAACCCGATCGCCGTGATGCAGATCGACCCGACCAAGAGCACGATCGTCTGGATCGACTCGGTGAGCACCACGGCCAGCAGCCCGCCGATGACCGTGTAGATGGCGGTCACGCCGCACATGATGAGGATCGTCAGGGCGTGGTACCGCTCGGGCTGGTCGACCCCCAGCGACTGGAGAATCGTCCCCTCCAGCACGATGGCCCCGGTGTGAAGCGAGAAGCCGATGTGGACCACGATCGCCGAAAAGATCGACAGCACGGCCAGGTAGTCGCGGCTGCCGCGGCTGAAGCGTTTCTCCATGAAGTCGGGCAGCGTGGTCACGCCCGAGCGGAGGTAGAACGGCGCGAAGAACAGCGCGAGGATGACCAGCGTGAAGGCGGCCATCCACTCGTAGTTGCCGTACACGAGGCCCGACGTGTAGCCGTTCTGGGCGAAGCTGACCAGGTGGATCGTGGAGATGTTCGTGGCGAACAGGGCCAGCCCGATCACCGGCCAGGTGAGCGACTTGCTGGCCAGAAAGTAGTCGCTGCCTTTGGCCTCGCGGCGCCGCGTGCCGGCCCAGCAGCCCAGGGCCACGATGCCCACCAGGTACACGCCGATGATGGAGAGGTCGAGCCAGCCGACCTTGACCTCGCCGACCGAGTCGGCCGAGACGGTCCCGCCCTCGGAGGCCGCCGCGGAGCACGGAACAAGCATCCCCAGGGCCAGCACCAGGACCGGTAGAACCAACGCTCGCATAGCCGCTCCCCGCAGTGTGAGTAGAAAGTTAAGAGGGTAGCAGACGCTCGGAGGCCGGGCAAGCGACGACCGCGCCGACGGGGAACGTCCGCGAAGGGCGAGAACCGCCCGTTGTTGACCTCGGGTGGGCGCCTGGTCAGAATGGCGCCGTGGATGCCCTGAGATCCCGCGTTCGCCCGGAGGACTCGACATGCGACCTGCCGCGGCCTTGCTGCCCCTTCTGATCGCCGCCTGCCCGCTTCTGACGGGGACGGCTCTGGCCGAGGAACCGGTGGCCCTCCACCTGGGCAGCCTGATCGTCTCGCCATCGCACACGCCGCCGGTGTTCGTCACGGTGCGGAACCTCACGGAGAAGCCGTACGAGGGCGTGCTCCGCTTGAAGGTCCCGGAGGGGTGGACGCTCAGGGAGCCGCAGATCGAGGTTGCCCTCGGGCCCCGCGAGACCCAGCGCGCGGCGTTTACGGTGAGCCGGGGGGCGCTCAACGACGAGAACCGCTACGCGCTTGAGGTCTCGGCCCAAGGGGCGGGCACGACCGTGACGCGCAAGCAGGAGATCGCCTGCTGCAGCGCCCCGTATTTCAAACCCCAGATCGACGGCGACCCCGCGGACTGGAAGGACGCCATCCCGGTCACCTTCGACGACGGGGGCAAGACCACCATCCGCACGTTCTGGAACCGCCGCACGTTCTGCGTGCTGGTGGCCGTGGAGGAGGAGAAGCTCGTGCCGATGCGCGAGGAGGGGCCGTTCGACGCCGTACAGATCGCGATCGCGCCGGAGGGCGCCGTGACCGGCGAGTCGGCCGACGACGAGACGGCACGGTATGAGCTGCTGCTGGCGCCGGGAGAACAGGACGGCGCGGCATCATGCTATCTCCTCGCCCAGCCCGGCATGAATCTCGCCGAGACGCAGAGGATCCGCCCCCTGGCCGACCTGGCATACTCCGACGCCGAGGTGGCGGTCGCGCGCCAGGGCGGCACGACGATCTATGAATGCGCGATCCCCTTCAAGCTGGTCAAGCAGGACATCCGCCCCGGCGCGGGCCGCGAATTCTGCTTTTCGGTGCTCGTGCACGACGAGGGCTCGGGACTGCGCGATTGGGGCAGGGCCGCCGGCCTGTGGCCCTCGGAGCGCAAGCGGCTCGCCTGGAGCACGTGGAAAGGAGGCCAATGGCCGAAGGAGCCGCCGTTTGACAACAAGCTCCCCTGGGGTCTTTGCAGCTCGAAGTACTAGCCCGAGACTCCCGAAGTCTTCGAGACTTCGGGAGTCTGACCCGCGCGAACCGAGCGCCGGCAGGGGGAACCTCATTCGAGGCGTCCCTCGCCAACGCTTCGGGCTGCGATGCGGCTGGCGCCCTACGTCATCCCGTGCAGCCGGGCGTGGATGCCGGAGAGCGCCGGATGGAGCTCGGCGAAGGCGCCGAACCACTGCGCGTACCGCTCGGTCAGCTCGCGACGGGGCTCGTAGGTCTTCCCGGGCCGGTACACGCGCTGAAAGGCGTCCTCTTCGTCCCGGTAGAGCCCCACGCCGATGCCGGCGAGGATCGCCGCGCCCAATACGACCGGCTCGTCCATGTCGGGCACCTCCAGGGGCTTTCCGACCACGTCGGCCTTGTTCTGCATCCAGAAGGCGTTGTTCGTGGCCCCGCCGATGGCCACGATCCGCTCCGGCGCCGCCCCCAGGCCTTGCTCGTAGGCGCGGACAATCTGGAGGAACTGGTAGTCGAGCCCTTCGATCACCGCCCGCAGCATGTCGCCCCTGGTGACGATGTTGCGCAGCCCCACGAAGGCGCCCATCGAGGTGCTATCGACGACGGGGCAACTGCTGCCCGACATGTGCGGCAGGAACATCACGCCCCTGGCCCCGGGCGGCGAGTCGGCCGCGGCCTGCATGAGGTAGTCCCAGTCCAGGCCCCCTTCGCGCTCGGCCCGCTGTTTCTCCTCCGCGGCCAGCTCGCGGCGGAACCACTCCAGCATGTCGGCGGCCACGGCCCCGCCCATCACGGTCCACTTGTCGCGGGCGACGTGGGAATCGACGAACACGCCCATCTGCCGCACCGGGGGCGTGAGGACCGGCTCGTCGAGCGCGGCGACGATCATCTCCCAGGTGCCGGTCACGTCGAGGACCACGCCCGGCTTGTGCGCCCCGGTGGAGACCTCGCCGCAGCAGTAGTCGTGACCGCCGAGCACGACGGGCGTCCCCTCGCGCAGGCCCGTGGCCGCGGCGGCCTCGGGCGTCACGCCGCCGAGAACCGTGCCGGCAGGAAGCGGCTCGCAAAGCAGGTCCTCGCTGATGCCGGAGGTTTCGAGCAGCTCGTCGCACCACCGCCTGTTGCGCTGGTCGAACAGCAGCGTGGTCGAGGCCATGCTGTAGTCGGTGGCGAACCGGCCGCAGAGCATGTAGTTGACGAAGTCCTCGATGAGCACCCACTTGTGCGCCCGCTGGAGAATCTCGGGCTCGTGCTCGCGCATCCAGAGGATGCGCAGGGCCGTGTTGAAGCCCCAGATCTGCGTGCCCGTGAGGGCGAACTGCCGGTCCGGATCGAACCGCTCCCGCCACCATTTCTGCTGCGGCAGGGTGCGCGGGCAGTGCCAACTGATCATCGGATAGAGGCACTCGCCCGACTCGGTCATGGGCGAGCCGTCCATGCCCATCCCGGTCACGGCCAGGCCCTGGACCTGATCGGGGCTGGGGACCGCGGCGGTCACCTCGCGAAGGCACTCGCACACGCCGCCCCAGATCTGCTCGGGCTTCCACACGGCCCACTCCGGGTGCGCCGGATCGGGGTGGAAGACCTCCGTGGGGCGGCTCGCCCGGGTGAGGGCGTTGCCGGCGAGGTCGTAGGCGATGGCCTTGAGATTGGTCGAGCCGAGATCGATTCCAACAAGCATGGCAGGGAGTGAAGCGCGGGGGAAACGGATCGGGGACCGGGCATCCACGGCGACGGCACCGGGGACGGCGCGCCGCTATGTCCAACGGAGCACCGCGGGCGCCGCTGCGCGGCACCCAGGGCGCCGCACTCACGGTTCATTCCACGCCACCTGCCACGCGAACTCCCACCCCGGGCGATACGCGGGGCGGAGCAGGGGCTCGGCGGCGGAGCAGCCTTTGGCCTCCATCTTCGCCGCGTTCCAGTCGAATTCCTGGCCCACGCGGTAGGCCACGTTGCCCAGAAGGACGGTCTCGGCCATGGGACCGGTGTAGTCGAAGTTGCAGGTGGCCGGCTCGCCCCCCTTGCAGGCGTTGATCCACTCGCGGTAGAAGCCCGGCGAGTCGGGAATCGTCTCGGCCGGCGGCTCGAAGTCGCGGAACTTGTCCTCGGGGAACAGCTTGCGCGAGCCGAATCCGCATAGCAGCATCCCCTCGGAGCCGATGAACAACGTGTTCGCCCCCTTGAGCGACACGTGGCGCTCCTTCAGCACGGCCGGCGCGCTTGAGGTGTGATACCAGTGGAGCTCGACCGGAGGAAGCTTGCCCCGGGCGGGGAACTCGAAGCGGCAGGCCATCGACTTGGGCGTGCGCTGCTTGTCCACCGGCGGCCCGGACGCCGAAACCAGATTGCAGTGCGCCAGGTCGAGGGCCCAGTAGGGGATGTCGAGGATGTGGCATCCCCAGTTGCCCGTCTCGCCCGTGCCGAAGTCCCACCAAAACCGCCATTTATACGGCACGTAGGCGGGGCTGTAGCGGCGATCGGCGGCCGGGCCCAGCCACAGGTCCCAGTCGAGGTGCGCGGGGACCGGCGGGAACTCGGCGGGCATCTCGGGCATGCCGCGGCTGCCGCCGATCCACGCGTGGACCTCGCGGACCTCGCCGATGGCCCCGGACTTGACCAGCTCCACCACGCGGTGCATGTTGCTCATCGCGTGGCGCTGCGAGCCGAGCTGCGTGGCGAGCTTCTTCTTGCGGGCAAGCTCGGTGATGGCGCGGACCTCGGCCACGGCGTGGGCCAGCGGCTTCTCGCAGTACAGGTGCTTGCCCATCCCCAGGGCCATCATGGCCGGGTGGAAGTGCGTGTGGTCCGGCGTGCTGACCACGACGGCGTCCACCTGGCGGTCGAGCTCGTCGAGCATCTTGCGGAAATCGCGGTACTTCTTGACCTTCGGATACCGCGCGTAGGCCTTCCTGGCCCGCTCCTCATCGACGTCGCACAGGGCGACGATGTTCTCGCCGGAGACGCCATTGAGGTTGGCCTCGCCGCGCCCGCCCACGCCGACGAGGGCGACGTTAAGCTTCTCGTTGGCCGCCGCCCCGCGCACGCTGGCGGACTGGACGAGGAAAAACGATCCGGCACCGGCCGCGGCCGAGCGGCGGAGCATCTCGCGTCGGTGGATCTTGCGAGTCATGGGCGGGTCTCCCTGGGGTGGCAATCGAGGGGGGCTTCGGAGCCATCCGAGGTCTTCGAGACTTCGGAAGTCTGGCTGGTTGGGGTGTTTTGCTGGACGGGAAGGACGGCACTGCGGAATATGCCTGCTACTAAGCGTACGGCATTTGGAGAATGGCTGCTACTAAGCGTACGGCATTTGGGGATTGCCTGCTACTGGGGCTTCCGCAGGTCCAGGCACGCCAGCTCCTGCTCGTCCCGCACGTAGAGCCGGCCGGCGGCCAGCGTGGGAACGGTCCAGCAGCGGCCCTGGAGCACCTGGAACTTGCCGCGCTCCTTGTACTCTTCGGGCGAGGCCTCGACCAGCGCCAGCGTGCCCCGCTCGCCGAGGACGATCAGCTTGCCGTCCGCGGCGATCAGCGAGCCGCGGTTGAAGCCCCGCTCGCGCCACTTCGTCTCGCCGGTCTCGAACTCCATGCAAGTCAGGGCCGTGTTGTTGAACCCGTACAGGTGGCCGTCGAGGAGCACCGACGTGGAGAGGTAGTTCTTCATGTCGCGGCCGCTACTTCGAGTCAGCTCCTCCGCGAGCTCCGCCTGTATCTTGCCGCCGTCCGCGGAGAGGACGAACCAGCCGGCGCCCCGGTTGTAGCCCGTGGAGATGAACAGGGTCTTGCCCTGGACGATCGGCGTGGCCACGTTGGCGTCCATGGTCGTCTTCCACGGATGGCGCCAGTATTCCTCGCCGGTGTCGGGCGAGACCCCGACCACCGCGTCCCCGGTAAGCACGACCAGAAGCGGCACGCCGTCGATCTCCGTGGGCAGCGGCGTGGAGTAGCCCGGCAGGTCGCCGAGGCTCGTCCACAGCACCTCCCCGCTCGTCTTGTCGAGCGCGAGGAGCGTCTTGCCCTCCTTCTTTCCGGAGACGACCAGCAGCATCTTTCCCTTGACGACGGGCGAGGCCGAGAGGCCGTACTCCGCGTTCTCGGCCTCGAACTTTTCCAGCAGGTTGTATCCCCACAGCTTCTCGCCCGAGTCGGCCCCAAGGCACATGAGCGTGCCGTCGGCGCCGAGCGTGTAGACGCGGTCCTCGTCGATGGTGGGCGTGGCGCGGGGCCCGTCGCCGTAGGAGTTCTCGAAGAGCTTGCCGCGGGGGACTCTCCAAAGGACTTTCCCCGTCGCGGCGTCAAGGCATACGGCCACTTCCTTCCCATCGGCCACGCCCATGGTGTACGCCTTGCCGCCGGCCACGGAGACGGCCGAGAAGCCGCCGCCGAGGGGCACACGCCACAGCTCGGGCGGGCCGTTCTCCGGCCAGGTCTCCAAGAGGCCCGTCTCGCGCGAGATGCCGTCCTGCTTCGCGCCCCGCCACTGCGGCCAATCGCCGTCCTGGGCGCGGACGTTCTGAAGGCCGGAGGAGCCGAGCACGAACGAGAGAACCATCAACGGGGCGAAAGTCCGCATCAAGGCACCTCAAGAGCGAAACGGTGGGTGGGACGGCGCAAACGGCGCGCCCGGTGGGGTCGGAAGCGGCTTTCCATTGTCGGCCGTGTCGCGGCGCGGGTCAAGCGCGGCAGGGGGGCTGGACCCGTTCTCAATCGACCGCACGCCCCCGCTTGTCCACGCGGCGCCGGCGCGGCCGCGGATGGGCTCGTTCCTGGATGGGGAGAACGGTTCCTGTCCCCGGTGCGCGCGGTTGCCGAAACCGCTACAATGCCTTGGATACCCACCTTGTCCACGTCGAACCACCCCCCGGAGTCCCGTCCCATGCGCAGCCCCAACCGATTGCTCAAAGCCTTCCAACGAGCGCACGCCGTCTCCCTGCTGGCCCTTCTGGCCGTGGTTGTGGGGCTGGTCACCCCGGCTTCGGCGGAGCCGGCCTCGAGGCAACCGAGCGCCAAGAACGTGATCCTCCTGGTGGTCGATGGCTGCGGCGCCGAGGGCTACACGCTTGCCCGATGGTTCACCGGGCATCCGCTCACGCTCGACTCGATGCTCACCGGGGCGGTGAAGACCTACATCGCCGACGCGGTCGTCGCGGACTCGGCCCCCATGGCCACGGCCTTTGCCTGCGGCATCCGCACCAGCGACAACTTCATCGGCGTGGGCCCGCGCGCGAAGACGATCACGCCCGTGCCCGCCCCCGTCTCGCAGCTTCAGTACCGTCCGCTGGCCAACGTGCTGGAGGGGGCGAAGCTGCTGGGCAAAGCGACCGGCGTGGTCTCCACGTCGCGCGTGACGCACGCCACGCCGGCGGCGTTCATGGCCCACGTGCCCGAGCGCGGCTGGGAGCTGGACATCATGGAGCAGGCCGCGCATCAGAACGTGGACGTGGTGCTCGGCGGCGGAATGGCCTACCTCCTTCCCGAGAAGGACGGCGGCAAGCGCAAGGACGGCGAGGACCTGACCGAAGTCCTCCGCCAGCGCGAGTACCGGCTGGTCAAGACCGGCGAGGAGCTGGCCCAGGTGACCGGCGGACGGGTCTTCGGCATGTTCTCGGCCAGCCACATGGCCGCCGAGATCGACCGCCCGCGACTGGCCCCGACCGAGCCGACCCTGGAGCAGATGACCCGCAAGGCCATCGAGCTTCTCTCCAAGAACCCCAAGGGGTTCTTCCTGATCGTCGAGGGGAGCCAGGTCGATTGGGCGGGGCACGCCAACGACCCGGCCCACCTGCTCAGCGACCTGGTGATGTTCGACCGCACCGTGGCTGCGGCCCTGGAGTATGCCAGGCGCGACGGCAACACGCTGGTGGTGGCCCTTTCGGACCACAACACGGGCGGGATGTCGATCGGCAATTACCGCACCAGCGGCCGCTACTCGGAGATGAGCTACGAGGAGCTCGTCGAGCCGCTCAGGAAGATGAAGGCCTCGGCCCCGGCGATGTGGAAGGAGCTGGGCGGCGATCAGAGCCCGGCCAACGTGAAGCGGGTCGTGGAGAAGTGGTGGGGCTTGAAGATCACCGACCAGGACGCGGCCGACCTGATCGAGTACGCCGGGCAGAACCGAGGCAATCCGCACAACGCCTTCGGCAAGATCCTCTGCGCCCGCTACACCGTGATCGGCTGGACGAGCCACGGGCACGTGGGCGGCGACGTGCCGCTGTTCGCCTACGGGCCGGGCAGGCCCGAGGGGCTCCACGACGCGCCCGAGATCGGCATGTGCCTTGCCGATGCCCTCCGGATCGATCTGAAGGCGCTCGGCGGGCGCCTGTTCGTCGAGCCCGCCGCCATGCTGCCCGACGCCAAAGTGGCCGTCGCGGGCGCCGACGGGCCCAATCCCGCGGTGCTTATCGAGCTGGGCGGCAAGAGAGCCGAACTGCCGGTTCACAAGAACCTGATGAAGATCGGAGAGACGACGCACGAGCTGGAGGGCGTGGTCGTCTATGCGCCCAACACCAAGAAGGTCTATGTCCCGCTCCAGGCGATCCATCTGCTGACAGGCACTAGCGCCCCGCTGCCCGAGGTGGCGACTCGGTGACGGGCCTCGTCCACGACTTCCGCCGTCTCCGGGACGTCGGAGGTCTTCTCGATACTCCGAGCCGGAGGGACACGGCACCTGAACCTTGCTACCCCGCGTGCCACTCGGGGCAGCCGTACCGTTCGGCCACGAGGCGGGCAACGCGCGCGTGCGGCCAGTCGCCGGTCGATGCGCCGGCCCGCCAGGCGCCGACCACGGCGCGGCGGATGGCCTCGCGCGGGACGGGCAGGTTGATGAGGAAGTCGCCGTGCTGGCGCCCGTCGCGATAGTCGGGCTGGCGCGGCGGCATCTTCAGGCACCGGGCGACGAGATCGAGGGGGAAGTCGTAAAGCAGCGTCCCATGATAGAGCAGGTGGCGCCGCCGGCACCGCACGCTGTTGCCGGAGAATTTGCGGTCGGTCGATGCGCCGCCCGCGTCGCACCCCCTGCCTTCCGAGCCGGGCCGTGTCGGCCCGGCAGCATCCGGGTGACGCTCTTGCAGACTTCCGAAGTCTTGAAGACTTCGGAAGCCCTCGGGGTCCGCGCGGATGACCAGGTCGCTGATCCCTCGGCATCGCACGCCGGAGACGAGCGGGTGCAACGCCGCGGCCAGGGTGTTGAGCACGTAGCGGTGGGCCTGGTCGATCCGGCGCAGCGAAGCAAGCCGCTCGTAGCTGAGCACCACGGCGTACATCAGGCACCCCGGCCCGGCGACGATGGCCGCCCCGCCGCTGGCCCGGCGGAGCACGGGGAAGCCCAGCTCGCGGCAGGCGTCCAGGTGGACTTCGGCGTCGATCCGCGACGACCGCCCCACCACGACCATCGGTCTCTCAGGCTCCCAGGTCCGCAGCACCTCGCATGGTCCTGGGGCGTCCTCGGCCTCCTCGAGCAGGGCCTCGTCGAGGGCCAGGTTCTCCTCAGGCGACGGGAGCGTCAGATCCAGATGTCGCATCGCGTGATGGGTCTTGAAGAACGCAGACTCGCTCCGCCCCTTCACGGTCCTCTTCCCAGCCACCGGTTGCTGCCGGCAGGGGCCGTGACGAGGCGCCCTTCCGAACACCGGTCTTCGAATTCTCGCAGCCTCTTCCGGGCGCGAAAAGGGCATGGCCGTGGCGGCAACGCGGCGCGCAAGACGTGTCCCCAGCCCGCGCCTGGCGGACCCTGCGGCCTTTGTCGGTCGGGGAAGGGCGTGCTGTAACCATCATTCATACAACAATTTACATCGATCCTCCCCGGCCGGCGCTCGGCGCGGCCCCAGAGAAACTTCAAAAAATCTGAAAAAATGCTAACCCATTGCGCCGCAAGCATTAGAAGCCGGTTTCTCGTCCCCTGCGGCCCGGGCGCCATTTGCCCGCCGCCTGATTGTTTCGCACACTCTTTGGGAGGCGGACTGCGCGCTGGCCCAGACGGCCGTGCGCCGGCCGTTGCGTATCACGTACAGGCAGAAGACATCCAGACAGAGAGCCAGCCATCGGGCGGGCGAGGTGCAGCGGACATGATCGGGCAGATATCGGCGGCATGCGTGGGGCTCGCGGTGTTGCTTCTGGTCGGCGGCGCGGCCGACGCGCAGGTCTATATGCCCGGCGGGGCCATGCTCACGGCCAACGACGGCGTGACCTACCGCCTGGTCTATCAGACCGTGTACGACCAGCAGGAGGTGACGGCCTATCGCATCGAATACGAGAACGTGCTCGAGGAGCGCAAGGTGACCACGTACCGCCCGGTCTGGGAGACCCAGATGCGCGTGCGGCGCTACACGGTCTCCAAGCCGGTGGCCGAGACCACGGAGCGCGAGGATCGCTATACGGTGTGGAAGCCGGTGTACGAGACCCAGGTCCGCGACGAGAGCTACGACCGCGTGCGTTACGTGGCGGAGACCTCGGAGCGCGAGGAGACGGTCGTCGTGCGCAAGCCGGTTACGCTGACCGAGGAGCGCGAGGTCTGCCAGACCGTGCTGCGCCCCGTCCGGGAGACCGCCTACCGCACCGAGTACACCACGCAGATGCAGCCGGTCACCACGCTGCGCACGACCTATCGGGACATGGGCGGGTACGTCGATGAGGTCCGCTACCGCGAGCCGCTGTTCCGCTACGGCCTCTCCTGGCAGTCCAGCGCGTGCGTGGTCGATCCGGTGACGGGGCAGACGGCGTACCAGCGCTCGGGCCTCTACTGGGTCCCGCGCCCAGGGACCTACGAAGTGCAGCGCGTGTACAAGCCCAACGTGGTTCCGGTGCAGGTGCCGCAGACCACGTACGTGCCGCAGACCGTGGCGCGCCAGGTGCCGGTCGAGGTCTGCCGCTACGAGGAGGAGAAGGTCTGCCGAAAGGTGCCGGTGCAGGTCACGCGGATGGTCGAGGAGCGCCAGGTCCGCCGCGTCCCGGTGACGACGTACAAGCGGGTGGTCGAGCGCGTGGAGCGCAAGGTGCCCGTGAAGGTCTGCAAAATGGTCCCCCAGGAGGTCGTGCGCAAGGTGCCGGTGACGACCTACAAGATGGTGACCGAAGCGCGCGAGGAGCAGGTGCCGGTAAAGGTCTGCAAGATGGTGGCCGTGGAGGAGACGGTTCAGGTGCCGCGGTGCGTGGAGAAGCGGGTGCCGATAACCTACCACGTCTATACCCCGCGCGTGGTCTGCGCCCGGGTGCCGGTCGATCCGTGCGGCAACCCGATCGTGGAGACGATCCCGCTGGTCGAGCCTTCGGCGCCGTCGGCCGATCTGTATTACCGTGAGTCGCCGGCAGAGAGCCGCGAGCCCACCCCGGCCGCGCCGAAGAGCGGGGACCCGGCCGACCGCAAGCCGGCCCTTCCCCTGGACGAGACGCTGCCGAAGCCCGGAGAGCCGGAGGGCACCGGGGGCACGCCCTCGGACGTCCCCAAGCCGGCCAGGCCGGAGAACGACGTGTACGGGGCCGGGGCGAAAACGACGTAAGCGGACCGTTACGCAGGATTCCCTTCCGAGCCGGGCCGCGTCGGCCTGATCAGACCGGCTCACCTCTCACATTCTGTCGGGGTTCCGGCGGACCTCTTTCCCCTCGCGCAAGCAGGCAGCGCCGCTCTGCCCCCAACGTCTTGCGGGGCAATTGCACTACCCGCTTCAATGGGCCCCATGCATTGGGCCGGTCTGCCTGGAGGAGCCGTAAGAGCTTACGGAGACCTCGAGGAGGCGACGGAGCTCGCGGCGTGCGGCGTGGCCATCCTAGTCCTCAGGGACCTGACGGGGCTCAGGGCGATCGAGCGGGCTCGCAAGGGCAAAGGGTTCGACGACTGGCTTGGCGAAGATGAGCCTCTCTTCCAGAACAAGGCCCGGTTGGAAGTCTCCGGAATTCTTGAAGGAACCGACTCCCAGGTGAGGTCTCGACTGAAGCAGAAGCTCGAGCAGACGTCCAAGTCAGATCAACTCGGGTTGCCTGCGTATGGGGTCGTTGTGGAGTTCGGGCGTCCCCAAACAAGAGTGGCCAAGACGAATGAGCGATATCGGCGCCCTTCATGAATCGGCGATGGACCTCGCGGAACTGGCGTTGGTCGCCAACACGCGGGGCGCCGACGCGGAAGCGGCCTCGCTCTCCCGCCGGGCTTTCGAGATGGAGAGAGAGGCCGCCCTGGCCGCGGCAGCCGACTCCACGCCCGAGCCGACGCGGTCCGTGCTCTTGCGACGCGCTGCCTCGATGGCGTTGGACTGCGGGGAAACCCGCGAGGACGGAGTCACAGAGCCAGTGCGCGTTCCGCCGGAGCTCATGAACGACATCGTCCGGCGGATGGGGGACGAGGTGGTCACGATCGTGGGACTGAAAACGGCCGGCTGCATCGAGCTTGTCGACATCTCGCCGGCAGACAGCGCGACAGGATAGGGCTGTAGCCGGCCAAGAAGCCGAGCGACGCGCGGAAGGCCCTTGCCTCCCGCGCGTCGGGTCGTTGCTACAGCGGACCGAGTCGAGCGGCGATCTACTTCTTGTCCTTCCTATCGGTTTTGCCCTTCTTGCCCTTGGGCTTGTCGGACTGCCGCGTGTAGTCGATCTCCATCATCTTCACCTCCTTGTCGCCCTGGACCATGTACATGGCGAAGGTCATGTGATCGTCGTCCACCAGCTTGCTGACCATCTTCATCTCCACCTCCCCCATCGGCGAGACGGCCGTGCCCGTATCCACCAGCGCGTCCTTCTCCTGGCAGTACTCGCCCTCGGTCTGCATCATCGACGTGCTCATGTTGTCGATCCACACGCCGGTGTACTTCTTCTTGGTCTTGTCGTAGCCGGTCAGGCCCATGCCGTGGTAGGGCTTGCCGTTCATCTTCGACTGGAAGTTCTGCACCATGTACCGTCCGCCCAGGATCAGCTTGAACGTGGACCTGCCCTCGGAGACGGTCGCTTTGCCGGGGTTGGTCATGTAGCAGGTCATCTTCGCCTTCCAGGTGCCGAGCAGCGGCTTGAGAGCCTCGTGCTCGGGGCCGGGCTTGCCCCACTCGGCCATCATCTTCTCCATCTCCTCCGCGGAGCACTCGGGCTGGGCGCAGCACTTCGCCTCGGCCGAGACAGTGCACTGGGCCTTCTCCGAGCAGGTCGCCTTCTCTTCGGCGCACTTGGGCTTCTCCTCGCAGCACTTCTTCTCCTTGGCCTCGTCGTCCGCCCGCCCCGTGGAGGCCAGGATCCCCAGCACGGCCACCGCGCAGACCGTCACCCTTGCCGCATCGCACAACATGGTAGCTCCCTTTCAGCATGAAACAGGGGGTTCCGAAAAGACGCACCATTTTATGCAGCCCGAGGGGGGTGGGCAAGCCGCCGCGGTCCGGCCGACGGATGAGTTTTCGGTTAGGGCCGGGCGCGTGAACGAGGCCGGGGGAGGCGGAGCAAATGGGGCATCGAACCGTGCAGCATGCCGCGCTTGCGGTCCGGTGTTGGCGCCAGAGAACCCCGGTCCCATAGTCATGGCATGGAAGTCCGCTACTTCTTCGATCCCGACACAGGTCTCCCTCACATCCGCGAGCATGGGATGTGCGAAGGCGAAGTGGAGGACGTCCTCCGGCGTCCCGGCGAGGACCGGCCCGGTTCCGAGGGTTCGCGGGTGGCCTTGGGACAGACCCGCGGGGGAAGGTATCGGCGCGTGATTCACCTTCTGGATCCTGAGCCGGGCAGCGTCTTCGTCATCACCGCGCACGAACTGAGGGGGAAAGCCTTGACCGCATCCCGGCGCCGCAGGCGCAGGAGACGACGATGGAAGAGAACCGATTCCGGCCGGGCTGGGGCGAACAAGGGGTTCGAGAGGTCCTCGCCCATTACGAATCACAGACCGACGAGGAGGCCGTGGCTGAAGATGAGGCCGCCAGCCAGGGCGATCCCGCGACCATTATGAAGATTCCATCGCATCTTGTGCCGGCAGTCCGCGAGCTTCTCGCCCGAGGAGACACCCCGAATCCTGCCGCAGGGTAGGGGAAGTCCGTCTCACTCCGCCCGATACCCCTCGGTCCACTCGGGCTGCCGCGTCGCCTGGCCGGACTCGAGCATCGCCCGCCACGACTCGTCGGTCAGCCGGTCGGCCATGGGGTGCTTCAGCTCGTAGTAGCTCAGCACCGGCCCGGCGCCGAGCACCAGGCGCCCGTCGGGCTGGAGGTAGCACACCACGACCAGATCGACCTGGCCGGTCGCCTCCTCGAGCACCTGTTCGGTGTTCGAGTCGGTGTGGACGTCGGCCACCAGGGTGGTCTTCATGGGCCGCTCGCCGCTGAGCTCCTGCCACAGCTCCTGCGCCCGGCGGCGGTCGCCGGCTTTCGCGGCCGCTTCTGCGGCCTTGCGCAGCTCGGGGTCGTCCACGCGGATCCGCTCCAGCGACCTGGCGAAGTAACGGATGAAGTCGTACTCCTCCCGGGTCAGCTCCTGGTGGGCCAGCTCCTTGCGGCTGATCGCCAGCAGCTTCTCGATGATCTCGGCCAGCTTCTCCAGGCGCTCGGCCGCCTGGGGCTGCAGGGCGTCCATCTCCTGAAGGCCCGCCAGCGTCATCCGCGTGGTGGCCAGGAGCCGGGCGTAGAGCTCCGGCACCGGCTCCACGTAGCCCTCCACCGGCTTGGGCATGAACGCCGATCCGGCGCGCATCGTGTAGCTCTGCTTGGCGTAGAGGATCGTGTCGTGCCGGAGCTGCGCCCAGGAGGCCAGCACCGTGTTCATGCTCTTGTCCTGCCAGGCATCGGTGGTCATGAAGGTCGGGTAGCCCTGGCCGTAATCCTTCAGCAGGGCTTTGAGGGAGTAGAGCCACGACCAATAGGCGTTGCGGTTCCAGTCGGAGGGCGAAAGTCCGGCGAACTCGGCCACCAGGCCGTCGAGCACCACGTCGTAGCGGAGGTTCTTACCCTGCTCGAGGTCCGTGCCGGTGCCGTAGGCGTCGTCGCGGAGGGCCGAGAGCCAGTGCCTTGCGCGGTGACTGCCCAGCCACGCGGCCACGTCCAGCCCGCGAGGGAATCCGCGGATCGGCCCCGCGGCGCTGGGCACGCAGGTGAACATGTCGGTACCGGCCCGCGGGGCGCCGACCGTGGGGAACACGAGCCGGCCCATCACGTAGCTGTCGGGGATGAACCGCTGGCCCATGAGGCGAAAGCCTGTGGTCTTGCCTAACGCGGCCACGAGCGCATCGGGGTCGTCGATCCGGAAGGTGATCAGATTGCCGCTGCCGCCGTAGATGGCCGGAGCCCCGAACCGGGCCAGCTCGACCTGAAGAGCGCGGAACCTGTCGGGCTCGGTCAGGCCGGCCAGGTCCATCTTCGGTCCAAGGACCTTGCGGAGCGCGGCGTCGTATTCCGAAAGGCCCAGGTCGTCGGCCGCCCCCACGTAGAAGGCCGTCACCGTGTAGATCCGCTCCCACACGTGCCGGGCGTCGCGCCCGTCGCCCAGCTTGCCCTCGGCCACGGCCTTGACGATCTCGGCCGCGGCCAGGGTCTGGGCGACGGCCTCCTCGGGCGCAACCAGGGCCGGCTGGTCGGCCGGGCCGTAGGGCTCCTCGCCCTTGAGCAGAAACGTCATCCGCCCGAACCACATCATGGCCTTGAAGTACCGCTTCAGCTCCTCGCTCCGCGTGTAATGCCCGCGAGGCACGTACTGCGAGAAGTCCTCGCTGTAGCGGAACAGGGGCCACTGCTGGTAGGCCGCGCTGGGCGGCGGCCAGAAGCCCTCGTGCTCCTCGATCTTCGCGATCACCTGGTCCACGGCCCCGGCGATCGGCTTGGGGGGCTGCCAGTCGGGCTTGAGGCACTTCAGGCCGATGCCCGCAAAGGTCCAGGCCTTCTCGGCCGCGGCGACCTGCGTGTCGAGCCGCTGCCGGCCTTCGATCGTCAGGTCGGCCGTGGCCGCGAAGCTCACGAGGCGCCGGTGCTCCGCCTCCATGCGGTCGACGAGCATCGAGGCCAGGGCGACCATGTCGGGATAGAACTCCCGCTGTTCGATCACCTTGAGCGACTCGTCGAACTGCACGTGGTACAGGTGCAGCAGCGTGTCGGAGGTGACGAAGATGGGGATCTCCATGCGCCGCAGGGCGGAATACGGCTTGACGATGTCGTCGCGCCCCTCGCCGGCCAGCGACTGGGGCAGCGGGACGACGACGAACCCGCACTGGGCGAGCTTGTCCGTGGCCGCGTCGAGCTTCAGGCCCTCGACGACCTTCTCCCAGTTGGCCACGCCGCTCGCCTTCAGAGGAAGCTCGTATTCGGGCACCGAGGGTTTCACACTTGCCACCACGGGCTTCCACAGATGGCCGAACTTGCCGGCCAGGTCCTCGACGTGCTTCGACGGCGGGGTCATCGTCTCGGCACACAGCAGCTCTCCGGGCCGGCCGGTCACCGATCCGAGCGGGTTGACCAGCTCGACCAGTCCGGCCACAACGAGAACACGCGTGAGATAAGGCCCGAAGCGTCTGGCGGGTTTCATCGTTGGATTCTCCTCGATTGTGGATGGCTCAGCGGAGTCGGTCGCCGCGCTGTGGGCGGGCCACGTCTCAACGAGGAACCGCGTGGCGCTGGCGCGGACCTCCCCCGCCGGCGTGACGATCTCCAGCGGCGCGGCGGAGGCGCCGGCCTCGTCGATCCGCACGAGCAGCTCCCCGCGGATCAGTTGGACGCGGCGCGGGCCGATCAGCTCATACGCGGCCTCGCCCTGCGGCTCAAGGTGACAACCCTCGGCCAGCTCCACGGCCGTGTGCGGCACCTGGGGGGGCGGAAGGCCCTTGCCGGGTCCCGCCGCGCCGGGCCCGCGCCCCGGACCCCACCACAGCCACGCGCTGACACCAACGACCGCGCAGGCCGCCACGGCCAGGCCGATCCAGAACACGCGCTCGCCGGCGGAGCTCGGGGGTGTGGCGGCGGCCACCGCGGCGGGCGCGTCCAGCTCGGCCGCCAGGCGGCTGCGCAGCAAGGCGCTGGGATCGCGAGGCCGCATGGCCTCCAGCTCGCGCTCGATCGATTCGAGGGGCTCTTCCATCCGTCACTCGGTCAGGGCGCTGGCGAGTTTCGCGCGGAGCGACTCCAGGGCATAGCGATACCGCGACGCGGCCGTGTTGGGCGAGATCTCCAGCACCTGCCCCAACGCGGCGAACGTCAACCCACCCCAGATCTTCATCACCACCACCTGGCGCTGCTCGATGGGCAGGGCCATCAGGGCCCGCTCAAGCACCGCGCGGCGGTACTCCTGCTCGACAGGCAGTTCGGCCGGCTCGAACCACGGTTCGGCCGATCGGTGATGCGCGCCGTCAACCTCGCTCCCCGCGAGGTCGAGAGGCAGCTTCCTCTTCTTGCGAATCCAATCCAGGGCCGCGTTGCGCACGCAGACGTAGAGATAGGCGGCCGGGTCGCGCACGCCCGACCGATGACCCCAGAAACGGACGAAGCCGTCCTGGACGATGTCCTCGGCGTCGGCGTGGCGGCCGGCCCACTGGCGGGCGAGCAGGATCAGCGCCGGCCCGTGCTCCGCCATCCAGGTTGTCCACGCTTGCGGCGCGTCGCTCATCATCGAGGCCTCGTCCATAAAGACGCCTCCGCGCGGAGAATTCGTCTAACATTATGCGCGCTTTGCGGGAGATCGTGCCACTCCGCCCCGAGGCGGGGTGCGCCCGGCATGATTCGGCAGGACCCCGCCGCTTCATCGACAGGTGCCGACCCGGCGAGGCTAGCGGGGGCCGGCAGGCCCGAACCACGCCGCCGCGCCGGGATTGCCCTGCGCCCCGGCCTCGCGGTACACGTCCAAGCGCGAGCCCGGCTGGAGGCTCTCGCCGGGCGGGATCGCGAACGCGCCCAGGCTCACGGGGGTCTTCGTCTCGAAATCGGGCAGGGCGTGTTTCGGTTTGTCGGGTCGGCGATCGACGTAGCGCGACGTGACCCGGTTGGCGTACACGGCCACGCTGTAGATCACGCGGGGAGGGATCGGATAGCGCCGCTCATCGCGGATCATCCCGCCCGCCGGTCCGGGGATGAGGTACACCTCGACGATCTCGGCGCCCGAATCGCGGTCGAACGAGCGCTGCACGGCCCCGCCCGGAGGAATCGTGACCTCGGACGGCCTGCCAAGCTGCCGCGCGTCAGCGATTCGCACCAGCAGCTCCTCCGTATGGCGGTTGTGCAGCGTGACCGCCGCGGCGGGGATCGCGGGCCTGGGCTGGATCGTCCTCTCGGCCAGTTGCGGGAAGACGGGCACGAAGCCCCTGGGAGGGACGAGCACCGTCGGATGCCAGGCGTCCTCGCGCCACGACACGGCCACCAGGCGGCCT
Organism: uncultured Pirellulales bacterium; assembly: GCA_964434165.1. Classification (GTDB taxonomy): domain Bacteria; phylum Planctomycetota; class Planctomycetia; order Pirellulales; family Thermoguttaceae; genus CAYSUS01. Next base: position 74,948 of record CAYSUS010000005.1, on the reverse strand, counting down.
GTGGCATCGACGCTCGCCAGCAGCGGCTCCTCTGGGGCGGCAATCACGTGGCCTCCGATCGGAAAACCTACCGCCACCGTTCGCCGCGCCCAACGGTCGTCGCGTCTGGCCAGCTCGATCCACTCGCCCTCGCCGCCGACGGCGGTCAGGGTCAGACGTCCGTCAACGGCCGAAAGCTCCACCGGGCCTCCCGGCGGCAGGAAGACCACGTCGATCGCCTCGTCGGTCCAGCGGGCCGGCGTGCGCTGAAGGATTCGCGGCACGCCCCGGGCGTCGATGCCGGCCGCTTTGAGCTGCCACGGCGCGCCGGGCGACTGGATCGCAAAAGCCGCGACGCCTCCGCCGGGGACGAACCGGTCGCCGAGCACTTCGGGCTGCGACCAATGACCCGCCGCGTTGTGGTAGTGCATCAAGCGGCCTCGCGCATCGATGGCCATCACGTGGTCTTCCGCGAGCGAAACCGCGGCAACCGGGCAGCCGGCGGGGAAGCGGCCCTGCTGCGCGTCGATCGGCGCGGGCTCCCGCCGAACCAGATCGAGGAGCCAGAGCCGCCCCCGCTCATCTACGGCCGCGACGGCGGTGGCCTTCTCAGGTGGGCCGACCAGGGCGAGATGGCTGCCGGGATGGAAGCGGGGATGCTCCGCCACGGCACGCTCTCCCGGCCGTTCGTGGGGAACCGCGCCGGTGAGCACGCCCCGGCTGTCGAAACTATCGACCAGCGGATCGCCGGCGCCTGGGGCCGGCCTTAACACGAGAGGCGCGCCCGGCACCAGGCGCGCCGCGGTTTTCACCACGCGGTGCTGCCAGCCCGCACGGCTCCGCCGGTAAACGTGGACCTTGCCGCGGGCGTCGATGTGCGCGATGAGCGGACTGCCGTCGGCAGCCCGGGAAACGGCCACGTGTACGGGGCCTGCCGGCTGGTGCTCGAGTGCGGCCGGCGCATTCATGGGAGTGCCGGGCTGCCGTGGGGCCGGGGCGGCGCGAACCCGCATCTGGCTCCGTCGCCAGTGGATCTTGCCCCCCTCGGGCGCGCCGATGAGCATCGATCCCGCGTTGGCCGTCGGCCAGAGCAGGTACTGATCGGCCTTGGGGCAGTAATACCCCGCGAATCGACCGGCCGGGGTCTTGATGTCGAGCTCCGCGCGGCGCGCATACTCGAACCGCTTGCCCGCGGCATCGACGACCACCAGGCGCCCCTCGTCCAGCAAGGCCTTTGAGCCCTCCTGCGGCGCATCGGGCACTTCGAGAATGAACTCCTCCGCGGCCCTGAGGGCGCTCGCGCTGGGGGCCGCGATCAGGGCGATCAGCAGCCCCGCGACGGACGGGATGCGGCAGAAGCGCATGGCCGCTCTGTGCTCCGAAAAGAGGGGATCGGTCGCCACGCAATTATGGCCGATTGGCCGCACCTCCAAGCAATCCCCCGTGGGAGCGGGCTGGTTCCCCCGAAACGCTTTCCATTCCTCGCTTGACAGGCTATTCTGTAGGGCGCGGCCTGGACGGCTCCGGGATGTCCCCCGCACGCCGATGAGGTTCTCCCGATTCCCCCACGCACACTTCGAGGTCCCGCCATGGCAACCCCTGCCAGACACGTGCTTGTCCCCTTGATGCTCGTTGCGATGGTTCTGGCGGTCCGTTCCTCCGACGCCCAGTACCGCCGGCCTCAGCCGAAGCCGGAGAAGGTGGAGGCGAGCGGCGCAATCGACGCCGTCCAGGGGAACGTGGTTCGATTGAGCACCGCCACGGGCCAGACCTGGTTCTTCCAGTTCACCCCCAAGACCAAGGTCACCGTGACCGGGACCGCGGTGCCGGAGTACCTCCGCCCTGGCTTGTTCGTGGAGTTCTCGGCCGATCTGGACCGCAAGGGCACGGCATCGGCCCCCGTGGCGGAGCTGGCCCTGTTCACGCCCTCGCCGCAGAGACTGCCCGGCCTGTTTCCCGTGAGCGGGATTCCCGAGGCCGAGGATGCGGGGAAGCGTCGCGATCCGGACGCGACCACGGCCTACCGCGTGCTCGGGCGGATCACGTCGGTCAAGGACGGGAAGCTCATGGTCAACACGGGCCGGGGCGTGGTCAGGTTCGAGCTCGCGGAGAGCCCCAACATCACGGTCGAGGTGGCCGACCCGAGCGTCGCGAGCAAGGGCGATTCGATCACGATCAAGGGCAAGTCGGTGCGCGAAGGATTCGGGCAGGCCGACGAAGCGACCATCGAGATGGCCCAGCCCCTGGCGCCGCTCGAAAAGCCGGACAAGCGGCGACGCAAGCCGAAGCGTGATGTGGAAGAGGAGAAGGAGGCGGTGGAGAAGCCCGCCCCGACGAAGCCCGCCCCGAAGAGCGCCGAGGCGGTGGAAGAGCCGGCGAAGCCTGAAAACGCGTCCGCCGCGAGGGTGCGCCGGATCGTGGCCGCGCTGGAGCTCCCCGAGGAACAGGCGCAAGAACGCAAGCCTGCGCGGATCGCCCTGGGACCGGAGACTTCTGAGGTTTTCGCACCTTCCAAGGCCACGCCGCTGACCGAGGTCGAGTCGCTGCTGGGCGAGCCTCAGAAGACGCGGGTCGTCGAAGGGATGATGTCGATGGCCGAGGGCGAGGAGCCCCGGTTCGTATCGCTTCGGCACCTGAAATGCGACGGGGTCGAGGTCTTCGTCAACGACGAAGGCGTGGTGGAGTTCTACCGGGTCGCTCCGTAGAGGCGGCCTGCAGCAGGGCGCGACCCACGGAAAGGGCGGCTCTGCGGCGTCAGGTCCGTCGCCGCCTGAGCTGATCGAGGGCCACGGCGGCGACGAGGATCGCCCCGATGAGCATCTCCTGGTCCGCGCGCCGCCATCCCATCAGCTCGCCGCCCGTCGAGAGCACGGTGATGGTCAAGGCGCCCAGGAGGGCGCCGAGGATGGAGCCCTCGCCGCCGGTCAGGCTCCCGCCGCCGATCACGACGGCCGCGATGACGAACAGCTCGTACCCGACCGCCGAGGACGGCTGGCCGCTGCCGCCGACCCAACTGAACTGCATCAGCCCCGCCATTCCCGCGAAGAACCCGGCCATGGCGTAGACCATGATCTTGGTCCGCCCCACGGAGATGCCGCAGAGCCGGGCCGTCTCCTCATTCGACCCCACGGCGAAGATGTGCCGCCCCAGGCGCGTGTAGCGCAGGAGCAGGGCGGCGAGCAGGGCGGCTGCCAGCAGGGCCCAGACGCCGGGCGGGAGGAGCATCCACCGCTCGGGACCGCTGCTGGTCAGGGTCGGGTCGAGGATGTCGGCCACCCAGGCGGTCTCCTCCGGATACACGGGGCGCTCGGCCGCGATCCGCTTGGTCAGCCCGCGGAAGATGCTCATCGTGCCCAGCGTCACGATGAACGGCATGATCCGCAGGCCCACGACGAGCAGGCCGTTGGCGACGCCGGCGAGCGTGGCCGCCCCCACCCCCGCGGCCACCGCCAGCAGGGGCAGGGCCCGGGGCCAGCAGTGGACGAGATACACGGTCTCGGATCCGCCTTGCTCGGACGGCACCTCCCAGTGGACGTTCAGCACGACCGCCACGATCACCATGGTCAGGGCGATCACCGAGCCGACGGAGAGGTCGATGCCGCCGGCGATGATGACCATCGTCATCCCCAGCGCGGCCGTGGCGTACACGGCCGATTGGCGGAGGATGCTCTCCTGATTGCGGAGTTCCAGGAACTTCCCCCTCTCGACCGCGACGGCGAAAAAGCCGTAGATGAGGATGAAGATCAGGAAGCGCCCCAGGAGGTTCATCCACGGAGAGCTCCACAGCGATGAGCCGCCCGCAAGAGGGCTCGGCGACGGGGAATCGGGCTTGGGGCTTTCGCCTTTCTGCGATGCGTTCATGACTCGCTTTCCGGTCCGGTTGCGGCCAGCATCAGCCGGTGTTCGTCCCACTGGTGCGTGGGCCGGGCCTCGGTGAGCCGCCCCCGGCACATCACGGCGATCCGGTCGCATACGCCCAGTAGCTCCGCGAGGGCGCTGGAGACCATCAGCACGGCCTTGGGCGCGCGGCCCGCCGCGGCGTCGCCCACGGCCAGCTCGTCGATCAGCCTGAAGACCTCGGCCTTGGCGGCCACGTCGATCCCCCGCGTCGGCTCGTCCAGGAGAAGCACGTCGACCTCCGCGTGAAGCAGCCGCGCCAGGGCCACCTTCTGCTGGTTGCCGCCGGAGAGGTCCGAAACCCGCTGGCGCGGCGACCGGCAGCGGATCGCGAGCCGGTCGATCCAACGGCGGCTCGCGCGTTCCTGGCGCGAAGGCAAAACGAAACGCCAGGGGCCCAGCCCGCCCAGGCGCGGCAGCGTGAGGTTGTCGGCCAGTGAAAGCCCCAGGGCAAGGCCCTCGGTCTTGCGGTCCTCGCTGACCATGCCCAGTCCCTGGCGCCAACGCGAGGCGGGCGAGGCAGGCCCCCGTAGCGCCCCCACGCGCACGCGGCCGCGCCGCACCGGGTCGAGCCCGAAGATCGCGCGCAGCATCTCGGTGCGCCCGGCGCCCACCAGACCCGCAACCCCAACCACCTCCCCGCGCCGAAGCTCAAGCGAGGCCGAGACGGGCATCCTGTCGCCGGTCACGTCGCGCAGTTCCAGCACGACTTCGCCGGGCGTGCGCGGCGAGCGGGGATAGAGCTCCTTGACCTCACGCCCCACCATCATGGCGACCATCCCGTCCACCGTGGCCGCGGCCGTCGCGCCGCCGCCCACGGTCCGGCCGTCGCGGAGCACCGTGTAGCGGTCGCTGATCTCCTGGACCTCCTCCAAGAAATGCGAGATATAGACGATGGCGTGCCCCCGCGCCTTCAGCCGGCGGATCAGGGCGAACAGCTTCTCCGCGTCCTGCTGCGTCAGGCTGCTCGTCGGCTCGTCGAGCACCAGCACGCGGCACTCCAGGGCCACCGCCCGGGCGATCTCCACAAGCTGCTGCTGGCCCACCGAGAGCCGGTCCACTTGCACGTCGGGCGGCACGTCGCCGGCGCCCAACTCGGCCAGCGCCTCGCCCGCGCGGCGGCGCATCTCGGACCAGCGGACCAAGGGCCCCCGCGTCGGCTCCACGCCCAGCACGATGTTCTCCATCACCGACAGGTGCGGGGCCAGCGAGAGCTCCTGGTAGATCATGGCCACGCCGCTGTGCCGGGCGTGGAGCGGATTGCGGGGCACGAAGGGCCGACCGTCCAGGCGGATCTGCCCCCGATCCGGGGCGATCGCGCCGGAGAGGACCTTCATCAGCGTGCTCTTGCCGGCCCCGTTCTCGCCTACCAGCGCGTGGACCTCCCCCGCGCGGATCGACAGGTCCACCCCGCGCAGCGCGTGCGTGGCCCCGAAACGCTTGTGGACGTCGCGCATCTGGAGGCGCGGCGCATCGGTTTCATGCAAGCGCATGGCAGGTCCGCTGATTGGTGTCTTCCATTCAGGCGGCGGGCTGGCCCGCCGGCTGCCGAGCACATGCCCTCGCGCAGCGTGGGCATGCCGCACGGCTGTGGGCTCAGTCGGCACCCACGAGCTTGCGGAGATCGGGCTCCTTCTCCAGGCGCTCGCGAGTGGCTACCTCCACGCCCGTGTCGTAGAACTCCTCGACCTCCTCGCCGCGGAGATGCTTGACCAGCGTCTCCACGGCCAGGTAGCCCATGCGGCGAGGGTTCTGCACCACCAGGGCGTCGATCCGGCCCTCCTGGAGGGCGTCCACAAGGCGCGTCGTGAAATCGAAGCCCACGAACTTGACCTCCATCTCCACGCCGCTCTTCTGCAAGTCGTCCAGGGCCTCGAGCACGCCCTCCGACGACCGGTCGTTGCACGCGAAGATGCCCTTGAGCACAAGGCGGTTGTCCTCGACGAAACGTTCCAGCGTGTTGGCGGCGGTGGACTTGCACCCGGCCACGGTGGCGCCCTGGGCGTGGGGGTCGGCCACCACGCTGAGTCCCGCCTCCTTCGCGCCCGCGAGGAAGCCCCTTGCCCGGGCCTCGGTGCTGCCGGTGCCCTGGATGAACCGCATGCACATCACGTCGCCCTCGCCGCCGAGCAGCTTGGCGAGGTGCTCGGCGCCAAGGCGGCCGCCCTGTTCGTTGTTCGTGGCCACGAAGCTGACGTGCGCGTCGCCCTCGACTTCGGAGTCGAAGATCACGACGGGGACGCCCCCCTCGACCGTGTTCTCGATCGGCTTGCGCGAGGCCTTCTCATCGACGGGGGCGAGGGCCAGCCCGTCGATCCCCAGGTTGACCATGTTCTCGATGATCTTGTTCTGCTCGGCGATCTCGGTCTCGGTGACCGGCCCCTGCCAGTGGATCTCGACGTCGAGTTCCTTGGCCGCATCGCGCGCGCCCTCCTCCACGGTGCCCCAGAAGTCCTCGCCCATGCTCTTGGGCACGACGGCAATGGTCAGCTTTCCGCCATTACCCGAGTCCCCCTCGCCCGACCCGCAGCCGGCGAGGCCGACGAGGAGGAGACAGAGGCCGATCGCGCAAGTAATACGGGAATTCGTCATGCCAGCAACCTCCGCAGGACTCGGGGAACGGCTCCCAAATGGGAATGGGAAGCATATTGTAGTTTGGACGCGCGGCACTCGCGAGTGGGTGACGGGGTGACGGCCCTTGGATCGGGCCGCTTCCCGCGCCGTGCTCTCACCACGCACCTACTCGCCACTGCCCACTCCTCGCTCAGCCACCACAATCCAGCCATTGGCGCGCAGGCCGCCCAAGAGCCACCTGCAGGGAAGCGGGCGCTGCCGGGCGACGTCGAGCGGGATCACCTCGCGGATGCGGAAGCCGGCTCGCCTGAGCGCGCGGACCAGTTCGCCGCGGGAGAACGTGTGGAGATACATCTTGGGGATCCGCCGGTAATCGAAGAACTTGTCGCCCCGCTCGACGTCGCGTCGCAGCGCCACCCGGAGCAGATGCCGGGCCAGCCAGCGGCGCCCCGCGGCGTCGAACAGGCTGAACCAGAAGTTGTGCGCGTGGACCACGAACAGCCCGCCGGGCTTGAGGATCCGCCGCGCGTGCCAAAGCACATGCTGCCGGCGCTCGCGTGCGCGGACCATGCCGATGGTGCTGAACAGGCACACGCAGTAGTCGGCCGCCTGGTCGCGGATGCAACCCAGCTCGACGAGGTTGGCGCGGAGCCGCCCGACGCAGAGGCCCTCGGCTTCTGCCTTCTCGCCCAGTTTGCGGAGCATCGGCTCGGAGAGATCGACGGCCAGGCATTGGAATCCGCGCCGGGCCAGCGGGATCACCGCCCTGCCGGTGCCGCACCCCAGATCGACGACCAGCCCGGGCTGCGTGAAGTGCCGCGCCAGCACCTGCTCGTCGAACTCGAACAGCAAGGTGCCGGCGAAGTACGCGTCGTACTCCGCGGCGATGTGCTCGGCCTGGGCATACTCCCACACGCCGCGGGGCACGCCCGGGGGAAGCCGCCATTCGGGCCGGTGGTGGCGGGGCATGGGACAGCCGGGGCAGGGATCAGGGGTCAGGGGGCAGGAGTCAGGGGGCAGGAGTCAGGGGGCAGCCGGGCGCGAGCTGCCTGGTATCTGGCCGAGTCGAACCGGTAGCTGACGCGCAAATGTTTGGTTTGTGTGAGCCCAATGGCCCTTGGGATTCCAGGAACGCGGTGTTCCCGGAGTCGTGAACACCCAAACGCCAGCCGTGCCCTGCCAGCTGCCTCCTGCCCCCTTCCGCTACACGGTTGCTGGTCCACCAGGCGGCCAGTATAATCCGGGATTCTTACGTGGTCCGCAAGCCACGCCATAGCAGAGGTTTTCACCCAGGGTCCCCGTCTGGCGGGGGCGGTTTCTTGGCATAAGGAGACGCACTGTGGCAATTCGCGTTGGCGTTAACGGCTTTGGCCGCATCGGCCGGCTGGTCTTCCGTCGGATGATGGAGAAGGGGCAGACCTTCGAGGTCGTGGGCATCAACGACATCACCGACAACCAGATGCTGGCCACGCTGCTGAAGTACGACAGCATCCACGGCCGCTTTCCCGGCGAGGTCGGCCACGACGACGAGCACCTCATCGTCAACGGCAAGAAGATCCGCGCCATGGCCGTGCGCGATCCGGCCACGCTGCCTTGGAAGGACCTGGGGGCCGACGTGGTGCTGGAGAGCACCGGCGTGTTCCGCAAGCGGGCCGCCGACGGCAAGCCCGGCTTCGACAGCCACCTGCAGGCCGGCGCCAAGAAAGTCGTGATCAGCGCCCCGGCCAAGGGCCACGACATCACTTGCGTGCTGGGCGTGAACGAGAAGCAGCTCACCTCGGAGCACCACTGCGTCTCCAACGCGAGCTGCACGACCAACTGCCTGGCCCCGATGGCCAAGGTGATCCACGAGAAGTTCGGCCTGGTCAAGGGCCTGATGACCACGGTCCACTCCTTCACCAACGACCAGCGCGTGCTCGACCTGCCGCACAGCGATCCCTACCGCGCCCGGGCCGCCTCGCTGAACATCATCCCCACCTCGACCGGCGCCGCCACGGCCGTGGCCGAAGTGATCCCCGAGCTGAAGGGCAAGCTGACCGGCATGGCGCTCCGCGTGCCTACGCCGACCGGCAGCGTCGTCGACCTCACCGTCGAGACCGGCAAGCCGGTCACCGCCGACGCGGTCAATGCCGCCATGCGCGAGGCCGCCGAAGGCCCGATGAAGGGCGTCCTCAAGTACACCGAGGACCCGCTCGTTTCGAGCGACATCATCCACGACGAGCACAGCTCGGTCTTCGTGGGCCCCTGGACCTCGGTCATCGGCGACAACATGCTCAAGGTCCTCTCGTGGTACGACAACGAGTGGGGCTATAGCTGCCGCAGCGCGGACCTGATCGAGATCCTGTCGAAGCTGTAGTTCGACGCGGGGCCTGGCACCGTTTTCAGCCGAGGAGCCGTCCCCGCGGACGGTGGCAATCGGCGCTCGATGGCGACGGCGCGATTTCAGCGCGTCGGGAAGACGGTGCCTGGCCCCTTCCGCGCGCGGGCTTCTGCGCCGAGAGGCGATCCGCACACAAGGGGACAGGAGCCGTTCTGCCGACGCAGGAACGGACGTGGTCCGGCGCCAACTCCCCATCGACGAATGCCGGGGGGGTGGAGTCACCTGAGAACGGTTCCAGCCCCCGGTCACTCCATGCAAATCACGTCGCCGTCCTGCGTACACAAGAGCAGCCGGCCCTCGGCGGCGATCATCCCGTCGAAGATCGGCGTCTCCTCCAGGTCCTGCCTGGCGAGGGTCTTTCCGTCCTCGGCCGAGAAGGTGCACAGCCGGCTGCCCAGGCGGCCTTCGAACGCGGCCATGGGGTCGCCCTCCTTGACCACGTCGGGCGGGCCGCAGACCGCGAGCGTGGGCCCGGCCAGCACCATCGCCTGCACGCGGACCGGCAGCCACTGGTGCCAGACGGGCGGCGCGCCCCGCGAGAAGCCCATGCCCTTGTCCTTGCCCCAGGCACGCGGGTCGAGGGTGGGGTCGTTCTCGTTCTCATCGGCGACGAGCAGGTAGCCCTTGGTCTGCGGATCGAGCCTGGGGCTCAGGGCGTAGCGCGACGTATAGGCCTTCAGGGCGTAGGTCTTCTCCGGGCCGATGACGAGAATCTGCCCGCTCTTGGGGGCCAGGTTCGAGTGGTTGAAGCCGGGCCACGTCCCCGCGTACATCCAGTAGGTGCGGTTGAAAAACGTGGTGTCGAGGAACCCGCTGGTGGTGAACAGGTGCCTGCCCAGGTCGCGCTCGCCCACGCTCTGGTTCTCGTCCACGAGGATCGCGGCCAGCTCGTCGTAGGTGGCGCATCGCTTGCCCCGCCACCGCACGTTGAAGATGTCCTCGTTGACGTACGCCTTGTTGTCGAGGTTGATCGACGGCCGACCCGTCACCTGCTCCTTGGTCAAGTACTTGGCGTCCAGCAGCTCAAGCTCCGGCGAGAACCTCATCTGGTTGAGATAGATGAAGCCGCCCTCGGAGACGAGGACGTCGGAGTGGGCGCCCTCGATGTGATAGGAGGGCACGAAGTCCTTGTCCACGCGGTCCACGCGCGTGTCGAACGAGGTGTTCAGGCGCGCCTTGTGCCTCACCTCTCCGGTGGCGACTTCCACGGCCGAGAGGAACAGGCCGCCGTCGAGGAAGCTCGATCGCCCCGCGCAGCAGTAGGCCAGCCCGTCTTCGATCAGCACGCTGCCGTGCAGGCGCCACACGGACTCGAGCTGCCCATCGACCGCCATCCACCGCTCGGCCGGGGCGAGCCTCCGCCGCCAGGCGAGCCGTCCGTCGTCCGCCGTCACGCAGTACAGGCAGCCGTCGGCACAGCCGAAGACCACCAGGCCCCGGTGGACCGACGGCGGCGAGTCGATCCGCGCGTCGGCGGCAAAGGTCCACGCCAGCTCGCCCGTCGCGGCGTTCAGGGCGTGGATCGTGTGCCGGTCCTTGGCCGCCACGAAGACCCGGCCGTCGGCGGCCACGGGCGGGGTGAGGGCCGTGCCCAGCTCGGCCTTCCAGGCCCGTTTCAACGTGCCCTGGATCGCCCCGGCCGTAGCGCCGGTGCGCCGCGCGTCGTGGCGGTAGGTAGGCCAGGCCTTGTCGGAGGGCCGCTTCTCCGGACCGATGCGGCCGAAGGCCGGGCCCTCCTCCAGCGGACCGATCCCGAACCGCTGGCCCTCGTTGTCCGCTCCCGAGGGGTCGGCGGCAAAGGCGTTCAGCCCCCGGTACATGGCCCCCGCGTAACAGAAGCAGGAGTGGGGCGGCACGTAGAGGAGGCCGTTGGCCGGCATCACCCCGTAGGTGCAAGTGCCGCGCAGCCAGTCGTTCTGGCAGTGGCCCCGGTCGCTGAAGCTGACGAACTCCACGCCGCGGAACTGCGTGATCAAATGCCGCTCGGTCGCCTTCGCCCGATAGCACCTGAGGTGATGCCCGTAGCTCTGCACGCAGCCGGCGTCAAGCGTCCTGGCGGGCTTGCCGTCCTCCAGGCGATAGCCGACGATCGTGCCGTTGGGGCCGGAGCACCACACGGCCCCTTGGGCGACGAACAGATCGGAGTCGCGCATCGAGTCGCCCTGCGGGCCGGGCGCCTTCCAGGCCGCCTCGCCGTCTGAGATCGCCAGGGCCGTGATCCCCTGGCGCGACGTGACGATGGCCTTGCCATCGGCCACGAGCAGCATTCTTGGCCCGCCGCGCTTGTCGGCGGCCGGCTTGTCCTCGACCCTCCAGCGGACCGTTCCGTCCTTGCGCCCCAGGCAGACCACCTCCCGGCCGTTGTGATAGACCACTTCGGCGTCACCGGCCGCGGTGAGCTGCGGGATGTAGTTCCGGACGTCGCTCTTCCACACGAGCTTCCCGCCGGGCATCTCGTAACACGCGATCCAGGCCGCGCCCCGCTTGCCGTCCTGCTTCGCGCGGCCCGTGACGACGAGGTGATCGCCCTGGGCGAGGATCTCCTCGGCGCCCTCGGTGCGGGCAATCTGGCTCGTGGTCTTTCCCGTGGCGGCGTCGAGCACCATCACGGGCCCGCCGTACTCGAACGTGACGTAGAGCGAATCCCCGTCGGCCACCAAGCGCCGCGCCACGTTGCCGCCGAAGAAACGCAGCGCCCGGCTGCCCCAGGTCTGGCTTCCCCAGGTCGGCAGGGGTCGCTCCCACAAGAGCGTGCCATTGAACGCATCGCGGGCGATCAGCGTCCAGCGCTCGGGCAAGCGCGGGTCTTCCATGCCGGTCAGCCCGCGGTCGAACACGTACACGATCCTCCCCCGGGCGGTGACCAGCGCGGGGAAGCTGTTGTTCATCTCGTGGCTCCTCCCCCACAAAGGGCCGGCCGACCACCGCAAGCGCCGCGGCGGCCCGACCAGGGCGTCCTTCGACACGGCATTACCCGAGGCGTCGCGGAGGAAGTGCGTCCACTCGTCGAGATCGGCGGGCCACGGCTTGACGGTCTTCGTCCACGTCTCGCCCTCGCGGGTTAGCAGCACGCCGAGCGGGCGGACCACACGGAGCATCTCCTGCCGCTCGATCCCCAGCGAGTCCTCCACCACCATGAGGCTGATCAGGTTGTCGGCATAGGGCAGCTTGGGCCCCGCGAGCCTCCTCACGGAGACGGGCCCGAGGCAGCCCTTGGATTGGATCGCCCCACGCGCGGCCGCCACCTTCTCCGCGTCGCGGTCCAGGCCCTGGACGACGAACTGCCCGCCCGCGTGCAGATCGACGCACTGCCGGCCATCGCCGCATCCCAGCACGGCGAGGACGCCGTGCTCGACGCCGACCGCGCGCATCAGCGTTCGGCTGTCGGGCGACTCGGCGGCCGCAAGCGGGGTGAGTAGTGCAAGCGCGCCGACGCACGCGGCGGCAAGGAAGCGGGAGCGGAGAACCGATCGCGGGGTGGTCATGGGGTGAGTCCTTGGGGAGGCGGGCGTCGTTACCGGGGACGTTCTTCGGATTCTAGCAGTCCGGCGCGCGCGATGCGAGGGGCGCGTACGGGGACAGGAACCGTTCTGCCCATCCACGAACGGGCCACGCCATGACACGGACCGCACTCCGGGTACAACCGGGGGTGGGATCCCGGTTGAGAACGGTTCCAGTCCGCTACGCCCGGGCCACGCCGGTGCTCGCGGCGATCTCCGAGCTGGTCGTGCAGAGGTCGGCCGGAGAAAGATCGTGAACGTCGTCGTGGCCACTGAGCCGGGCGAAGGCCCGAAGCTCCTCGGTCGAGACGCGGAGGAAGTTGGCCAGGCGGCGGGCCGACTCCTCGATCTTCAGTCGGGCCCGCAGCTCCGGGTCCTGCGAGGTGATGCCGACCGGGCAGCGACCCGTATTGCAGATGCGGTACTGCTGGCAGCCCGCGGCCATCAGCGCGGCCGAGGCCACGGCCACCGCGTCGGCGCCCAGGGCCAGGGCCTTGGCGAAGTCCGACGAGACGCGCAACCCTCCGGTCACTAGTAGCGAGACGTTCTCCGCCCCGCTCTGGTCGAGGAACTTGCGGGCCCGGGCCAGCGCGAGCATGGTGGGAACGCTCGTGGCGTCCTTGACCGACTTGGGGGCCGCGCCGGTTGCCCCAGCCCGGCCGTCGAGCGTGATGAAGTCGGGCTGGGCGGCAAGCGCCACCTCCAGGTCGGCCTCCACGTGCCCCGCGGCGATCTTGATGCCGATGGGCCTGCCGCCCGACCGCTCGCGAAGCCAGTCCACCTTGGCGCGCAGCTCCTCGGGCGAGCGGATGTCGGCGAACCGCGCCGGGCTGATGATGTCCTGCCCGACCGCGCGACGGCGCACGCGCGCGATCTCCTCGGTGACTTTGCCGCCCGGCAGGTGCCCGCCCATGCCCGGCTTGGCCGACTGCCCGATCTTGATCTCGATCGCGTCGACGCGGCGGAAGTTCTCTTCGCTCACGCTGTACTGGTTCGGCACGTACTCGAAGAGGAAGCGGTGGGCCCCCTCCCGCTCCTCGTCGAGGATGCCGCCCTCGCCGGAGCAGATCGCGGAGCCCACGGCCGCGCTGCCCCGGGCCAGGGCGATCTTGATCTCCCGGGAAAGGGCCCCGAACGACATGTGCGAGACGTACACCGGCGTGTCGATCACCAGGGGCTTTTCTGCCCCCGGTCCGATGACGGTCTCGGTGCGGACCGGCTCGTCCTCGTTCAGCGGGAGCCGGGCCAACTGGGCCCCGAGGATCAACAGGCCGTCCCACGCGACGGTCGGCCTGCGCGTCCGCATCGGCTCGATGATCGATTGGCCCGTGGCGGCCATGGCGTGGATCTCGGCCATGTGCGTCTCCAACTCGTCCGAGGCGCGGCGGAACGGGGCCAGGTACTCTTCTCCTGCGTCCTTCGCATCACGGCCCGATGGCCGGCCGTCGCCATCTCGCGGCTTGCGCCGGCGCGGCCTGGCCGTCGAGCCGCGGAGGTGATACATCACGGCCGTGGCGACCACGCCCACGGCGAGGAACAGCACGCCCAACACGGCGTTCGTCACGGGACTCATCGTGCTACTCCTTGGGCTGGGCGTAGGTCTCGGTGAGGTAGCGGACCAGAAGGGCAAGCTCCTCCTCGCTGGCCTCCAGTCCCTCGTCCACCATCCAGGAGATCAGCTCCCGGGCCTCGGTCTCCGAGCCCGGCGGGGCATCGGCCACGGCCGCCACCTGGTGACACTGCGAGCACTTGGCCTCGAAGAGCTTCCTGGCCGCGGCCGCGTCATAGGCCGGGGCCTCGACCTCCTCCTGGGCCACGGCCTGGGCCGCCTCGACCGACTCGTCGCGCTGGGCCTCCTCCTCGCTCCGCTGCCGGGCCGACTTCCACAACTGGGGCGAGACCGCGATCAGGTACGCCGTGACCTGCCACTGCTCCGATTCTTCCAGCGGGTTGAGCATGGTCGTGCGATCGGCCATGCGCGCGACGGTCTGGCGCCAGTTCGACGGCGTGCGGGGCCGGGCGAGCACGGTCCTCAGGTCGTGGCAGCCGATGCACTCGTTGCGGAGCACGCGCTGCCCGGCACGGAGCGACTCCGCGCTGCTCAGGCGCGTGCACTCCGCTTCGTCCAGGCCGGTCTGGACAAGCAGCTCGCCCACCCGATCGCGGTTGTCCTCGTTGAACAGGCGCGCGGTGGCCATCGCCTCCTGGAACGCGGCCGGCACGGAGATGCCGATGAGCACGACGCTGGCCACGAGGACCGACGTGCCCAGGGCCGGCACCAGGGCCGGATCGAGCCGCCGGAAGAACCGCACGATGGCGATCTTTACCAGCAGCATGGTCCCCACGGCCATGCCCAGCGCGATGTGCAAGACGGTCCGCGCCGGGAACTCGATCTGATAGGTCCACAGCCGGGGGATCATCTGCACGACGAGCACGACGAACAGCGCCAGGAACACGTAGCCGAACACGCGATGGGCCACGACGACCCGGGCCGGAAGGCCCCAGCCGCCGGGCGCGGGCCCGTCGGCCTCGGCCGCGGCGGGTGCCTCACCCCCTACGGCGCGGAACTGGTCCCTGGCGGCCCCGCACACGGGACAGGTCCAGCCGTCCGGCAGGCTCTCCCAGGACGCGCCCTCCTGCGACTCGTCGTGCACGTAGCCGCAGACCATGCATTCGTAACGGGCCATGTCGATCCCCCTCTTTCGATAAATGTCGCGCGGCACGCCACCCGCGGGACGGGCTGCCAGTCCTTCTCCAAATCCGCCTCGGGGAGTACGTCCAACGCCGGACCCATGCCACGTGCGATTCAAAGGTTGATGTGCGTCAGATTCCGAGCCACGTCCTCCATGCTGGGACGCCTCGCGGGGTCGCGGGCGAGCATCGCGGCCACGAGCTCGCGCAGCGGCGCATCGACCCCCGCGGCGATCTCCGGCCCCAGCTCCTCGCCCTGGAGGCGGAGGATCAGCTTGACCGCCGTCTGTCCTCGCAGCGCGCGGCGCCCGGTGAGCATTTCCACCAGCACCAGGGCGAAGGAGAAGACGTCGCTGGCCGGGCCGGGCGCCAGGCCGGCCGCCTGCTCCGGCGACATGTAGGCCGGCGTGCCTGAGACCCCGCCGGACGACCCCGTGCCCGAGCCGCGCAGATCGACCGTTGCATCGTCCGCGGCGTCGGCCACCGACACCTCCTCGCCCGAGGCGGCTTCGTCTCCGCCCTGCCGAAAGCGATCCGGCCGGAGCGACCCGGCCAGGCCGAAGTCGAGCAGTTTCACCGCGCCGCCGCCCGTCACGATCACGTTGGCCGGCTTCAGGTCGCCGTGAACGACCTCGCGCTGGTGCGCGGCGGCCAGGCCCGTCGCGATCTGCCGGGCCAGCTCCAACGCCCGCTGCGGCGGCAGGCCTTCGGCCGCCATCGGATCGAGCGGCCGGCCCTGAAGATACTCCATCACGATCACCGGCAGCCCTTCGATCTCCTCCACGGCATGCACGGTGCACACGTTGGGATGGCTCAGCCGCGCCGCCGCCCGGGCCTCGGCCAGGGCGGCCTCGCGCGACTCGAGCAGGCTCCGCCTGAGGACTTTCAAGGCCACCATCCGCTCCAGGCTCAAGTCCCACGCGGCGAACACGGTGCCGAACGTCCCTCCGCCCAGGCGCTGGCGGATGCGGTAGTGCCCGAGAATCGCGCCCGGCTTCAAGGCCTTTTCGGGGTCGATCGTGCCGTCGGCCGACGTCCAGCTCGCGGGACACAGCGCCCCGGTGCGCAAGGCGTCGAGCACTCGGAGCACTTCATCCGGACTGCGGCCCACGTTGAGATTGTGGATCACCGAATACTGCAGCACGCCCTCCCGATCGATGAGGAACAGCCCGCGCGTGGAGACCTGCTTCTCCTCGACCCAGACGCCGAACGCCCGGGCAGCGGCCCCGTCCGTATCGGAGGCCAGCGGGAACCCGAGCGGCCCCACGCCGCCCTCGGCGGGCGTCGCGGCCAGCCACTCCCGGTGCAATTCGATCGTGTCGACGCTCACGCCCAACAGGTCGCAGTCGCGCTTGTGGAACTCGGCGATCCGGGCGCTGAACGCCGTCAACTCCGTGGGACAGACGAAGGTGAAGTCGCGGGGATAGAACATCACCGCCAGCCACCGGCCCGCGTAATCGCTCCGCCGCGCCACGCGCGCACGCTCCTCGCCCGCGCGCACACACGGCAGCGCGAACTCCGGGGCCGGCTGGTTCACCCTGGCTACCGACACGGCAGGGGCCTCGCTGGCAGGCTACTTCCACATGGGCGGCAGATCGAGCCGCTCCTTGGGCACCTCCTTCAGGCACATGAACCAATCGAGGCACTTCGTGCCCGCCTCCTTGCCCTCGACCCGCTCCTCCGCCGTACCACAAGAGCCGGGCGGCGGAACGATCACGTCGTCGCCGGGGTGCCAATCGGCCGGGGTGGCCACCCCAAGCTTGTCGGCCGTCTGCAGCGCCACCACCAGGCGCAACAGCTCAGGGAAGTTCCTGCCCGTGCTGAGCGGGTAGTAGAGCACGGCGCGGACCTTCCCTTCGCCGTCCATGACAAACACGGCCCGCACGGCGTGAGAATCGTCGGCCGAGGGCTGCACCATGCCGTACTTGCGGGCGACGTCCATCTTCAAATCGGCGATCACCGGGAAGGTGACCTCCACGCCCTTCATCCCCTTGTACACGATCCTCTCGCGGATCGTGCGAAGCCAGGCGATGTGACTGTAGTTGCTGTCGATCGACAGCCCGATCAGCTTGCAGCCGAGCGCCTCGAACTGTGGCATGAGGTGGGCGAAGGTCATGAACTCCGTCGTGCAGACCGGCGTGAAGTCGGCCGGATGGCTGAAGAGGATAACCCATTGCCCCCGGTAGTCCTCGGGGAAGCGGATCGTGCCCTGCGTGGTCACGGCCTCGAACGCCGGGGCCGGCTCGCCGATGAGTGGGATTCGGCCGGGCTCCGGCTGGGCCCCGGCCTCTTCGGTCGTCTCGGAAGGAACACTGGCCATACGGATCTCCTGGTAGAGAGGGTGAGGTGGGGCTCGACTGCTTATTCCGCCGGCATCCCCGCCGCGCGGGTCTTGCTGCGCTCGATCGACTGCAGTGCCAGGTAGCGGTCGCCGAACTTGCTCATGTTCTCCAACTCGACGTCGTACTGGTCGTAGTGGCGCTCCTCGTCGGCCACGAGGTCCTCGAAGAGCTTCTTGGAGGCCGAGTCGGCATGGGCCCCGCACTCGTTGGCCCAGACGTTGTACTGCTTGGCGCTGTCCTCCTCCATCTGCCGGGCCATCTCGAGCATCTTGGCCACGTCGTGGACCGGCTTGACGGCGTCGCCGACGACCATCTCCACGTCGCCCTTGAGAAACAGGATCCGCTCGGCGAGGCGCTCCACGTGGAGCATCTCCTCGATGGCGGTCCGCTTGAACAGCCCGGCCAACAGGTCGTAGCCCTGGTCGTCGCAGTGGAAGTGGAAGTACATGTACTGGTGGACGGCCGACAACTCGTCGGCCACGGCCTTGTTCAGCAGCGCAACGCTCTTCGGATGCATGGGTAACTCCTCCCAGGTTCTAACTTGCGGCCTGGCGGCCGCACGCCTCGCACAGCCCAGTGAAATGGATCGAGTAGTCCTCGATGGTGAACCCGTGCCGCTTTGCCGGCGGCAGCCGGATTCCGTCGAGACGGCGGCTCTCGACGTCGATTACGCAGTGGCACCGGCGGCAGACCAGGTGGTGATGGCGGTGGACCTTGCCGTCGAAGCGGGCCGCCGGCCCCGGGTGGTGCAATCGCCTGATGATCCCCAGTCCGACCAGTGTCTCCAGGACGCGGTACACGGTCGTGCGCGAGAGCCCCCCCAGACGGTCCTTGACCGCGTCGTACACCTGGTCGGCCGTGGGATGGTCGTCGCGCTGGAGGACCGCGCGGAGGATCTCCCGGCGCTGGACGGTCACGGGCAGCCCCTGCTCGCGGCAGAGGGCCTCGAACGTCTCCAGCCGGCGATCGATCTCGCTGGACCCCACCGCGGCCTCAATGGAAATAAATACCAAATAGCACCAAATGCCACCAGGGACATCTCACCATAGGCCGCCACGCCTGTCAAGCCGCCCCGGCGGTGGGGAGGGCACCTTGGCGACCGCTGGCGGGAAGGCTGCTCGGGGCCCGGCGTGGCCCCCGGCCGCGCGCCGCGCGGGCGAACGAGTCGAACGAATCCAGAACGAACGCCTGGAAGCACAAGCCCTCCGTGGACTCGTCCGGCCGGGCAGTCCGCCTGGAACGCCAGCCGGAGGGCCGCTACATCCGGTTCGGCGACCAGACGGGCCGCTTGCGCGCGGGCTTCGCAGGTGGAGACGCAGCGGCTGGGGGCTCAGCCCGGGCGGCCGTGTGCGGCGCGACGGGAGCCTCTACAGCCGGGGGAGGGCCGCTCTCTTCGGCGACCACGGGCGGCGAGGCTGGTGCCGCAGGCGCGGGGTCTGGCCGTAGCGGCCGCGCGGTCGGCGGCGCGCTGGATATCGCAGGGCGCGGCGCTCGGGCCTGCCGGCCCAGCGTGGTCACCTCGATGGGCGTGTTCGCCTCCAGCTTGCGCCCGTCGTCGGTCGTATAGCGGACGAACAGATGCAGGCGCTCGTGGCGGGGGGCCGCGCCCGGCCAGGTCATGGCGAGGTGGATGCCGTCGGCCAGGCGCATCGACTGCACCATCGCCGCGATCTCGGCGGCGGAGAAGTCCCATCGCGCCACGCGCGCGGCCTGGCCCTGCTCGGCCGGGTCGAGAACCACCACGGAGATCGGCGCGGCGGCGGAGACGACGTTGCCGGCCGAGTCGCGGGGCTCGATCGAAGCCATGATCCCCTCGTCGCCCGGCTGCCCGTCGGCGTTGTAGCCGCACGTGAATTGCCGATTGAGCGAGATCTGCGCCACCTGCGTGTTGCTCGCCGCCGGCGCGGGCCGTGGAGGGGGCGCGGCGCCGTGCCCCACAGGGCCCGAGGGGGCGGGCTTGGGGGGCGCGGCCGCCTCGACCTTGAAGCGATCGGGGACCGTGCCCTCGGGCACCGGCTTGCCCGGCTCGACACGCGGCGGAACCGTGATCTCGGGCTTGGGCCGGGCGGGGGGCACGCGGCGCGTCGGGGGAGCAAACGCCCCGCCGTTCTCCTCGGGGCCCGCCTCGGCGGCCGGCCGGCGCGGGGCGGCGCGCGGCGGGCTCGCACTTTCCGCCGCTTGTCCGCCTGCCGGGGCCTCGACGATGATCGGTTGACCCCGGCACTCGCCCAGCTCCCGCTGGCACCGCTTCAGGGCGTCCTCCAGATCGTAGACGCGGTTCTCCAGGAGGAAGTTCTCGCGCTCCAACAGCGGGATGGCGGGGTCCGTGCGGCAGCCCGCGGAGAACGCGGACAACAGGGCCAGCGCCACGATCAGGGCGAAGCGAGCATTCATCGGCGACCTCGCGCACGGGGGTTCCTCGAAGCGCCCGGCGGGCGCCCCTCGGCATCGGTGCGACAGGGCGAACGGCGGACCGAAGGGCGGTCCGTGCGTCGAACGACGCGCCAGTCAGGATGAGTCGTGTCCCGCCCCTCGGGTCCACGGGGCGGAATGCGGGATGGGTCGTGCCCCCGCGGGGCGTCCTAGTCGGACTGGGCCGCGGAGCCGCCGGAAGGGGCGTCGCGGATGTGCTCGACGACGTGGTCGATCAGGCGGTACTCCAGGGCCTCCTCGGCCGACATGAAGCGGTCGCGGTCGGTATCCTGCTGGATCTTCTCCAGCTCGTGCCCGGTGTGCTTGATGAGGATCGTGTTCAGGCGGTCCTTGACTTTGCGGAACTCCTTGGCGTGGATCATGATGTCCTCGGCCGAGCCTTCCATGCCGGCCAGGGGCTGGTGGATCATGATCCGCGAGTTGGGCAGGGCGTTGCGCTTGCCCTTGGCCCCCGCGGCGAGCAGCACGGCCCCCATCGACGCGCACTGGCCGATGCAGTAGGTGGCCACGTCGCAGGTGATGAACTGCATGGTGTCGTAGATGGCCAGCCCCGCGGTCACTCCGCCGCCGGGCGAGTTGACGTACAGGTGGACGTCGGCCTTGGGGTCCTCGGACTGGAGGAACAAGAGCTGGGCGACGATGCTGTTGGCCACCTCATCGTTGATCGCCGAGCCCAAAAAGACGATGCGGTCCTTCAGGAGCCGGCTGTAGATATCCATCGCCCGCTCTTCGCGGCCGCTCTTCTCGATGACGAAGGGGATCAGGGGCATGGCGGGGCCAGGGATCAGGAGTCAGGGATCAGGAGTCAGGGATCAGGAGGCGGCTTTCGCGCTTCCTCATTCGAGATTCGTCATTTCGCCTCTTCTTCCTCTTCCTCTTCCTCGCCGCCCTTGTGCTTGGTGAGGATGTCGTCCACTACGCCGTACTCCTTGGCCTGCTCGGCCGTCATGTAGAAGTCGCGGTCGGTGTCCTTGGCGATGCGATCCAGGGGCTGGCCGGTGTGGTCGGAGAGGATGCGGTTGAGGACCTCGCGGGTCTTGAGGATCTCCTCGGCCTGGATCTCGATGTCCGAGACCTGGCCGCCCACCTGGCCGTACGGCTGGTGGATCATTACCTTGGCGTGGGGCAGGGCGAACCGCTTCGACTTGCTCCCCCCGGCCAGGAGCACGGCTCCCCCGCTGGCCGCCAGGCCCACGCAGTACGTGGCCACGGGGCAACTGAGGATCTGCATCGTGTCGTAGATCGCCAGCGTGGCGCTGACGCTGCCGCCGGGCGAATTGATGTAGAAGTGGATGTCCTTGCGGCGGTTCTCGCTCTGGAGATACAGGAGCTTCATCACCACTTCGTTGGCGTTGCCGTCGTAGATCGGCCCCTGGAGCAGGATGATCCGGTTCTCCAGAAGCAGATCGCCGAGCGTCATCTGCCGCTGGCGCTGGTAGTCGCGGTAGCTCAGCCGCGGGTCGATCGGCGAATAGTGCGAAATGCTCATGGTCTGGGGACTGGGGCTTATGAGGCGGATCCGACACGCGGCGCGCGCGGCGAGGGCTGCTGGAAATCGTCCACGAATGCAGGATCGGTCGAGGCCCTCCACGCGGAGCATCACGTCGTCGCACCGGAGGGGCACGCGCCAAGCGCGCCGTGCTATTCCTCGGGCGTCCCGCCCTGGGCCTCGGGGATGTCCGGCGGCTCGCCCCCGGCCGAATGGTCGATGGCCTCGGCTTCCGCGGACTCGGGCTGGTAAGGCACCTCCTTGAATTCGGCGTGCTTGAGGATCAGCTCAATGACCTTGCCCTCGACGATCTGGTTCCGCAACACGTCCATGCGGCCTTCCTTCTCCAGCCGGGCGCGGACGCGGCGAGGGTTTTCGCCGGCCTGGTGAGCGATCAGGGCGATCTCCGCGTCGAAGTCCTCCTCCGTCACGTCCACCTGCTCCTCCTCGGCGATCCGCTCGAGGATGAAGTGCTCCTTCAGCGCCCGGGCCGTGCTCGCCATGCTGTTCTGACGCAGCTCGTTGGCGTGGGCGCGGATCTCGTCGTCGTTGAACCCGCTGCGGCGCAGCTCCATGACCGCCCGCTCCAGCTCGCGCTGGCTCTGGCGCTTCAAGAGGTCGGGCGGGAGGTCCCAGTCGGCCGACTCGGTCAACAGGGCGCTGATCTGTTCGCGGGCCTGTTGTCTCTGGCGATACTCCAGGCGACGGCGGAGATTGTCGAGGATCGCGTCGCGGAGCTCGGCCTCGGACTCGAACCCGCCCATGTCCTCCAGGAAGGACGGGGTCAGGTCGGGCAGTTCGAGCCGCTTGACCTCCAACACCTCGAACGAAGCGCTCACTTCCTCGCCGCGCAGCTTCTCGTTGGGAGCGTCCTGCGTGAGCCGGGCGGTCGCCTGCCGCGTCTGGCCCGCCTCCGCGCCGATCACCGCCTGGTCGAACCCCTCGATCCTCGCATCGCGGAAACTGAGCACCGGCCGAATGCGGATCACCGCCTCGCTCGCCTCGCTGAGCACCTGGTCTCCGTGCCGGACGGCAAGGTTGCAGGTGAGGTAATCACCCGTCTCCGCAGGGCCGTCGAAAGGCACCAGACGCCCATAGCGCGACAGCAGGTTCTTCAGCGCCTCGTCCACGTCGGCGGAGGAGAAGTCGCGGACCGGCTTCTGGAGGGTCAGCCCCTTCCACTTGGGCAGATCGAACTCCGGCCGGACCTCCAGGCGGAACTCGAAGGTCAGCGGCCCCTCCTCGGGCAGCTCGATCGCCTCGGCGTCGAGGTCGGGCTCGCTGATCGCCGCCAGATGCTCCTCCTCGTTGACCTGGGAGATCGCGTCCATCAGAACCTCGCCCTTGACCCGGTCGCCCACCTCCTTGCGGAACCGCAACTCGACGAGCTTGCGCGGCGCGTGGCCGGGACGGAAGCCGGGCACCTGCGCCTTGGGCATCATGTCGCTGAACTCCTTGTCGAAGTAGCGATCGATGTCCTCGCGCGGCACGGTCACGGTGATGTGACGCTCGCAGGCGCTCTTCTGCTTGACGTTGACCTCCAGGTCGAGACGCTCTGGCTCTTCTTCCCCGTCCTCCTCCTTCGCGTCCAGTTCCGGCTGGTCTTCGGGGGGGACGACCGCGTCGTCGGTCTCGGGGGAGTGCTTGGCTGCCATGCTCGTCGATCGGGGAAGGTGGGAAGAGCAGAGAACTGAGAGCGGGTGATGGGATTCGAACCCACGACAACGACGTTGGCAACGTCGTGCTCTGCCAACTGAGCTACACCCGCATCATCGACACCACCCGAACATTGCCCTGTTGTGGGGGGGTGCCCGTAGGTACAGTCCGGAAATTATAGGTCTGCCCCCGCCGGCTGCAAGGGCAATTGAACCTCCGCTCAGTTAATCGCAATGGTTGCCGAGCGTCAAGGGGCCCGCGGTCCGGCGGCACCGCGGCCACGGTCTCGCCCCAAACGGTTGCTAGGTCGGATGGGGGGAGTTATCATATAGCGGTTTTCGTGGATTTCCTCCTTATACCGGGCGATGCGGTCGAGACGGCCGCCCGTTGCAGAGGGCGCACCGCAAGGTTCGATGGAAGCGAAACTAGTCATTGTCGGCGGCAAGGCCAACAAGCGCGACGTGCGGCTGAGGCTGCCGACGATCGTCGGTCGCAGCCGCGATGCCGACCTGACCGTGGCCCATCCGATGGTCAGCCGCCAGCACTGCCAGCTTTTCGAGGTGGACGGGCTGCTGCATCTGAAGGATCTGGGCTCGCTCAACGGCACGTTCCTGGCCGGCGAGAAGATCGCCGCGGAAGTCGCGCTCCGGCCGGGTGACGAGTTCAGTGTCGGCCCCCTCACGTTTCGCGCGGAATACGAGTTCGAGCCCGCCGCGGTGCCGCCTCTGTTCGGCGACCTCGGCGAAACGTTCGAGACCGGCGGGGAGGAAGTGCCGGTCTTCGAGCCGGCGGATGAGCCCGAGGGCGGGCAACCTGCCCCGCCGCCGGCCGAGGAGGAGATCGTGGAGGCCCCACTGGAGCCCATCGCCGGGGAGGAGGACGCCGGGCCCGCGGACGGCGACCTCCAGACGCAGCCCTGGGACGAAGGGACGCCGCCTGCCGATGCCCTCGAGCCGGCGGTGGAAGTGGGCACGGACGAAGCGCACGAACTGGAGCATGGCGAGCCGGAGCACGACACGCCCGCGGCCGGGGTCGAGCCGGCTTCGGCCGAGGGGCGCGGGGCTCCGCCCCGGCCGCCGTCGCCTTCCGCGTCTGGGGCGAGCGCGGCGGAGGACTGGATGGCCATCGCCGCCGACCCGAGCACCGACCCGTCCTCGGACGAGGTGCCTCCGGCGGGACCCAGCAACGGGGAGACGACCGGCGCGGACGGCGATTCGAGGCAGAGCGCCGGCGGGGCTTCGAACGGGCCGCCCCAGCCGGCCGCGCCGGCCGCCGACGAGGCCGGCTCCGACCTGGACGAAGCCGAGGACGCCGCGCTGAAGGACTTCCTCAAGGGTCTCCAGTAGCGGCGGCGAGCGGGTCAGGTGCTCTTACAGCGAGCTCAGCTTCGAGAAGTTGATCGCCGTCTGCATGGGGAACACGCCGTAGATGCCCCGCGTGAAGACGAGGTCGATGAAGTCGTCGGCCCGCAGGATGGGGCTCTTGGGCACGATCACGATGTCGGAGTCGGAGAGCCAGATCTCTCCGGGCGGGCAGGGCTTCTTGCCCATCAGGGCCCCTTCCAGATCGAGCATCGTGGCCATCAAGCGCCAGTCGTCGCCGCGGCGGAAGACCACGACCTGGCGCAAGTGGGCCCCCACGTTCCAACTCCCCGCCATGCTGATCGCCTGAAGCACGGTGGTCGGACCGGTCAGCTCGAAGCGCCCGGGAGTCCTCACCTCGCCCAGCACGTACACGTAGCGGGGCGCCCGCTCGATGAGCACGGGGATGACCTCGATCCCTTCGATCTCCTGCCGATAGCGCTCGTTGAGCTCTCGCTGGAGCTCGGCGAGCGTCAACCCCTGGGCCGGCATGGGGCCGATCGCCGGAAGCGAGATCGAACCCTCCGGGGTAACGCGCACGACCTGGCTCTGGCCGCCCAGTCCGTAGCGCCGATCGACCGACGCCCGCAGGTCCTCCAGCTTGGTGTTCACGCGGAGCGGCGTGACGGTGATCGCCGGGACCTTGTAGTACTTGGTGTAAAGCTCCTCGAGCTTGTCGCGAAGCTGCGCGACCGTCAGCCCCGTGGCGCGAACCTGGCCCAGGAGGCGGAGGGTGATCGAGCCGTCGGGCTGCAGGATCAGGTCGCGGTTGAGCTCCGCGTCGGTAAACGATTCGACGCGGATCTCGTCGCCGACGTTGAGTCGATACGGCCTTGACGTCTCTTCACGCGTCAGACGGTAGATCAGGTCGAGCTGGTCGTCCACGCGCAGGCGGTACTCGGGCACGTGGGCGAGCCGCTCGTGGCCCACGTATTCGCCCTGGGCGTAGGCCTGCCAGGCGATCGAGCGGGCCCGCTCCCAACCGCCGCATCGCCCCTCGTCGCACTGCGCGCAATCGACCGCGCAGATGTGGCAAGGCGCGGCCGGCCCCAGGCCCCGGCACGCCGCCAGGCCGCAGCCGGCGCCGGCGGGCATCGGGCCAGGCCGCCCTGCGCGAGGACTCGGGATGGCGGGCCATCGGACCGATGACGCCCGCACCGCATAGGGAGCCGCGGCCAGCTCCGGCCCGGTGACCGGCTCGCCTTGGACGGCCCACAGGACGGCCGCCGCGCACGCCGCCAGGAGCGCGGCGCCGACGCTCGCCGGCACGCGTCGCGCTTTCCCGGAGCTGCCGCTGGGGCTTGGCATGGTCGTCTTTTCGCGGTCGGGTCTTGCCTATTGCGGTCGCGCCTGCCTGGACTCCGCGCCGGTGAAGTACCACGCCCGGCTCGACAGCTTGCGGCCCCCGGCCGGGCGCTGCGGGCCCGCCGGGGGCGCCGCGGCGGGCGATGCCTGCCGGTGCGGCGGACGCGCCGTCGCGTCGGCCTGAGAGCCCGCGAGGACGTCCGGCGGCACCCACTGAACCGGCGGCGTCGCGTCGGGCGCGGGACCGCCGTGCCGGTCGCTCGAATGGACCATCGCCTGCCATTGCGCGTCGGCCCGCGCGGCGAGCTCGTGCTGACCGAGCCTTCCGCACACCACGGCCAGGTTGCGCCAGCCCTCGACGTGCGGGCTTTGCCGAAGGCTGTGGATCAGGGCGGCGCGGGCCTCGACGTAGCGCCCCGAGCGGGCCAGCAGCACGGCCAGGTCGTTGGAGGCCATGAAGTTCTGCGGATCGACCAGCAGGGCGGCCTGGTAGAACGCCATGGCCTTGGGACCGGCAGCCCGGATGCCCAGGAGCGTCGCCTGTCCGGAAGCCTCCGCATGCAGCTTGCCCAGCGCGTGCAGGGCCATCGACCCGGCAACCTCCCGCCCGACCGCCAGTGCCAGCTGCTCCTGGGCGTAGGTGAAATACCTCTCCAGCGCCAACAGCGGCGTCCAGTCCTCCAGGCGCACGCGCTTGAGCACGGGCGTCGCGTGGCCGGCCACGATCGTCGGCAGGTCCAGCTCCGCTTCCAGCCCGGGGCCGGTCGGCACGAAGTCCTCGGCCTCCTTCAGGGCGGCCAGACCGCGGGCGAGGGCCTCGCTGTGGATGTCGGTGCGGTGCTCCGTGTCGAGCCCCTGCGCGATCAGGCGCAGCGCCACGACGAACTCGCTCCGGGCGGAGAACAGCGCGCGCCGACCGGCCAGCTCAAAGCCTCGCCGCGTGTGGGCATCGGCCTCGCGCGCGATCCGCTCCAGTTGCCAGGAACGGGGCCGCGCATCGGGCACCAGCCCGGGGATCGGTTCGGACTCCGCCTCGACCTCGTCCTCGACAATCACCGGAAACGCGGTCCGCGGGGAACACGCCGCCTCGGCCGGAACCTGTTCCACCTCTTCCTCGGGGCGGGGCGCTTCGAGCGGCGCTCCCGAGTCGGCCGCCAGCAGCTCGGGCCCGGATCGCGGCTCGGCGTCTTCCCGTTCCGAGGCGGTCTCGGCAGGCTCCTGTTCGGCCGCAGCCGCGCGCGCCGCGTGGATATGCACCGAGACGGGCTGCTGCAATCGCAAGGGAGTGCACTCGCCGCCGGCCTCGTCTTGCCAACCCCTCGTCTCCTGCGGCCCGGGGGTCGCCGTGGCCTGAGCCAGGAGCGGGCCGAGCCGGGCGATGGGCATGCCGTCGTCGTCTCGCGGCTCGTCCCACGCGTCGGTATCAGGCCAGTGCGTCTTTACCGGCCCGTCCCCCAGCTCCCTCGGCTGGGATCGGGTCGGCGCGAGGCCCTCTTCCTCGGCCAGCGAGCGGAAGGACGCCAGGACTTCGCGGGCCGGTCCGCTCAACGGCGGCAACCAGTCGGGCTCTGGCGGGCCCGGGTCGCGCGGCGCGGCAGCGTCCCCAGGCGGCGCGAGAGGCGGTTCGGCCTGGGCCCACTCGACGTCGAGACTGCGCGCCGGCAAGGTCTCGCGCGGCGGGGGATCGTCGGAGTGGCGCAAGCGCAGCGCGCCGATCGCCAGCCCGAAGAGGCCGATCTGCACTCCCACCACAAGCGGAATCCAGCGTCGCGGGGTGTCTGTGGAGATGCCGTGATCCATCGTCCATCCGTGCGCGGCGTACCGAGCTGGTGGTGCGGCTTGGAGGAGTTCTTCGCGTGCGCTCCGAACCGCTGCCCGTGCGCTCCATGCGGGCGATTCCCGGGGGAGAGATCGACCCGTTCTGCGGCCTGCGCTGAGGCAAACCGATCGTGCGGGAGCGGGCGGCGCGCGCGACAGCCGAATACCCGGCACAGCCCGCGCCGGCTGAACGGGCCCTCGCGCAACGTCCGGAAGAGGCCGCAGAGGCGTTGCCACGCGACTGGCCCGCACAGGCCTCACGAAGCGCCTCCGCCGGCTTGACACGGCCGCCGGGGGCCGAGTACCGTGCGTTCCCCTGAGGCGCGAGGAAGCCCATGCTCCTGATGCAAGAAGCAGACCGGGAAGCCGTCCGCTTCCTGAGTCGACGACCGAAATCGCACCCCGACCGCCGGCGCCGTCACTGCGGAAGGCGG
Organism: uncultured Pirellulales bacterium; assembly: GCA_964434165.1. Classification (GTDB taxonomy): domain Bacteria; phylum Planctomycetota; class Planctomycetia; order Pirellulales; family Thermoguttaceae; genus CAYSUS01. The sequence goes on along the minus strand of CAYSUS010000005.1, from coordinate 47,089 downwards.
AGCATCTCGAACAGCGACTGGGCCACGGACTGCGGGTCGCGGGCCACGCCCTGGAGGATCACGGCCCCGATCAGCAGCCCCGCGGCCAGAAGCGCGGCCCCCAGCCTCCAATCGCCGGGCGAGGTCTGCACGACTTCGCTTTGGACGATGGCGCCGTGCAGGGCGGTCTCCAGGCGCCGCCAACCCAGGTAGTTCTGCCGCGGCCCCGTGGCGACCAGCGAGACGTTGCGCAGCGCGGGGAAGATCTCCAGGTGGGCCTGCACGCCCATGTTGGGCAGGATGAGCCCGTCGCCGGCCCAGCGGGCGTCGCCGTCGAGCTGCTGGACCAGGTCGGCGAGGATCGGCCGGAGCCGCTCGATCGTCACGTTGTAAACGATGATCCGCGGCCGCATCAGCAGCAGGATCAGCACCAGGCACAAGCTGTAGAAGGTGATCAGGAAGATCCAGACGTAGGCCCCGAACTGCGCGGCGGCCGCGTAGGGGAAGAACAGCTCGATCGGCCCCACCGCGATCAGCCCGGCCACGGCCAGCCCCAGCGCGGCCGCGTCGCGCGCGCCCGAGACGACCAGCGGTCGCCGCGAAACGTGAATCGCTCCGATCAGGAGCAGATACACGGCCACCGGGCCGAGCGCCAGGCAGAGATGGAACGGGTCCATGCAGGAGAGGTGTTCGAGAGCTAGAAGGGCCGGGGAGTGGACGGTCACACCGGGCACCCGACGCGACGAAGTCCGCGGAGGGGCATTCGCAGCGATCTCCATTCTACTTCGCTGCATGGACGGCCGAAAGGGTCCGTTTCTTGCCGCTCCCCCACGCCCGTCTTACAATAAAGGCTTGCCACTGCGTTTCTGGCGGTCCGACCGTGTCAGCCAGGCATTGTCTCGTCCGGTCAAGTGTTCTTTCGCCGTCCCGACCAGCAGGTTGCACCGATGATCTCCACGAACACCGCCGCAGGCCACCTCCCCTCGCTCCCGGTACGCCCCTTGCGCCGGTTCCGCGCGGCGGCCGCCGCGCTGGCGATCGCCTCGGTCGCGGCGGGCTGCGGGACCGGCGCCTACCGCGAGCGCATGGAGCGCCGCATCGAGCAGCTTCGCAGCGGCGTGCCCGGCGGCGCGCTGCTGTCCGACGCCACGACCTACCCCAACACGCCGCTCCAGCTCCGCGTGCCCACCGTGTTCACCAACGCCTTCGCCCCGGGCAGCGGCCCCGAGAAGATGCAGCGCAAGACGCCGATGGTCACCGTGCCCGGGCTGCTGGCCACCTGGGAGGCCCACGTCCAGAAGGACGGCGAGAAGCTCCCCTACTACTTCTATCTCGCCCTGATCGACAAGTCGGAGGACAAGCGCGACCCGACGGCGGCGATCCTCCAGGAGGTGCAAAACCTCTGGAGCGGCATCGACGCGCGGTGGAACGAAACGCGGGACCCGGAAGGGCGGGCCTGGCAGACGCTGCGGATCGAGGCCGACCAGGACTGGGTGCCCCTGGACGCCAGCGGCAAGGAGCTGGCCGTCAAGGCCGTGCCCGGCATGCTGCAGTTCAACTGCCACGACGCCGGGAGCCACTGGATCGTGGCCGGGTGGCGCGTGCCGCGTTCCATCGAGAAGGAGGTGCGCATCGCGACCTACATCGCCCCGGTGCTGGGGAGCCTGAAGATCGAGGGCGGGTGACCGTCGCCCGGTCTTCACGGGGCGCGTTCGACCCACTCGGCGCCCACGATGCGGGCGACGAGCCGCTTGCCCGAGGAGTCGCGGACCACCGTTCCCTTCCCCGCGTCGAAGTGCAGCAGCAGCGCCGTGTCGTCGTCGCTCTCCAGGCGGCCGGGCGGCGTGTAGTTCGAGCTGAAGCGGGCGGTCAGCGAGACGCGCACTTGCTCGATCGTGCCGTGGAAGAAGTCCTGCGGCTTGTGCCCGACGCCCGGGGCCGCGCCGATCATCAGGAGTTGAGGCCCCGGGGCGTGGGGACCCGCGACCCGCAGGACCGACGGCTGCTTGCGCCCGTCGAGATAGAGCCGGGCCTCGTCCCCGTCGAACACCGCGGCAAGCATCACGCGCCGATTCACCTCCGCGACGGAGACGGAGCCGGAGGCCGCCACGCGGCGGCGCCGCGACTGGGTTCGCACCAGGAACGCCCAGTGGCGGTTCTTCAGCCCGATCGCGCGGAGGTCGAACATGCCGACGCCCCAGCCTCCCGCGGCGTTGAGGTTGCCGATCACGGTGCAGGAGTCGTTGTTGGAGAGCGGGGTGCAGATCACCTCGACCGAAAGCGGCGTGGTGCCGTCGTAGCGGAAGCCCGGCACGACCACGTGGCCCTTCTGCCCGTCCAGCAGCAGGGCGTACTGCCCTGGCTCGGCGTCTTCCTCGTCTCCGGCGATGGCTGTCCTGTACGCTTCGATCCGGCGCTCGGTCTGGGTCCTGGAGATGCCGGTCAGGTCGGACACGGCCCTTTCGTACCAGTGGACGGCCCGGCCCTGAAGAGCGATGCGCTCGTCGCCGGGGCGGTTCTCCGCGGCCTCCCACCAGGCGTCTCCGGCCTCCAGCCGCGCCGAGGCGTCCGAAGGGCCGGCCAGGTCGCGCCGGGCGGCCGCGGCGATCTCCGCGTCGCCGCCGTTGGCCAGGCAGGGCAGCGCCTTCTCCCAATCGTTCAGGACCAGGCCGTACCACCGGCCGACTGCGAGATTGGCCCCGGCGTCGTCCGGCTGCTCGCCCAGCCGCTTCAGGTGTTGTTGCACTTCGGCGAATTGCGCGGCCCGCTGCTCCACCTCCCGGCCCCAACGGACCACGTCGCGGACAAAGTCGTGATCCCGCGTCTTGCGGGCCGGCCCCACCGCGGCTTTGGCCAGGCGCTCGGCCGCCGCGTAAGCCTCCTCGGCCTCGGCCGCCTCGGCGCCCTGCTGGAGAAGCTCCACGGTCCGGCGGGCCGACTCCTCGACGGCCGCGGACGCCGCCCGCTCCAACACCTCGGCCTGTGCCTCCGCGCCCGACACCTCGTAGAACCGGGCCATGCGATCCACGGCCGTGGCGACCGTGGCCAGGTCGCCCGCCTGCGCGGCAAGGTCCGCGGCCATGCGGAAGAGCACGTACCGCGCGGCGGGATTGTCATTAGTGCCTTCGCCCTCAGCAATCAGCTTGCCCGCCAGGGCCAGCATCGACTCGGGGGCGGACGCCGAATCGAGGTCCTCCCGATACAAGGCGCGGATGTCCTTCTCTGCCGCAGCCCGGACTGCGGCCTCGGGAGGCGGGAGCCGGACCGCCGGTTCGACCTCTGCGGAATCGGGCGGGGCATCGCCGGGACCCGCGGGCAGGCCGCCGGCGGACCCGGGGTCCCCGGTCGCCGCAGGCAGCTCGGGGAAGCCGTCGCGCGGCTCCTTGGATCGACGCAGCCCTGCCTCGTCCCCTGAAGGCCCGTCGCGCTGCGCGTCCCCGTCGCGAGGCTTCTCGCGCCGGCTCGAGCCTTCGCGCACCGGATCGTCCTCGGCCGGGGATGCCCCGCTGGATCGCGCGGCTGTGCCGTCGGCCTGACCCGTCTCGGATGACAGCCGGTCGGCCAGGATCACGCCCAGGGCCATCACGGCGATGACCGCGGCCAGGGAGAACGCCACGACGGAGGTCTGCCAGGAGCGCCGTCGCCGGGCTAGCGCGGCCGTGGCAGACGACGCCCCGCCGACCACGCGGACTCCGCTGGCCGACGCCGGCTGCTCGGGCGGCGGAGGAGGGCTCGCCGGCCGCGCGGGCGCCGGGGTCGGATCGGCCGAGGCCGGCGCGACCACGGCGACAGGCATGACCGGCGCGACGTCGGTCAACTGCCGCCGGAGCTCCGTGTCGTATCGGGACTTCTTCTCCGGGGCGAGCAGGCAGACCTTGGCCGCCGCGATCTCGTTGAGCAGCTTCTGCGACAGCTCAGAATGCTGGCCCGACTGGAACGTGCGAAGATGGGCCATGCGGGCGTCGGCGGCGTGGGAGATCACGTCCGGGTCCGGCTCGAACAGCTCGATCCCCAGCAGGCGGTAATGGTTTGGCGGCTGGTCCTTGGGAAGGATGCCAAGCCACTTCCGATAAGGGTCGAACGATTCGTGCATCGACAGACTCTCCCGTCTCAGCCCTGCGCAAGCTATTGTAGCTCTTGCGACTCGGGTTCCCACCCGGGCATTATTCACGGCCGCGGCGAGGTCATCCAGCCGCCTGAGCGGGCCACGCCGGCGCGGCCCCGCCCGGAAGGCGCCGCTTGAGTCGCGCTTCTCGGGCGATCCTAAGGCGCATTGGGCGGTTCGGCCGGTGCGGCCGCTTCCGGGGCTGCCGGAGTTGCCGACTCCTGCTCTGGAGCCTCGCCCCCCGCGGGCACGGGTGGGCCGGGCTGCGGCGGGGCCGGATTGGCGGTGGGCGTCGCCGGAGGCTCGGGCTTGGGCGTCACGGGAGTCTTCGGCTCCGGGGTGGCCGGCACCTTCGGCTCGGGCTTGGCTGGCGGCTTGGGCTCCGGCTTGGCCGGAGGTTGCGGGCCCGGCTGGGTCGGAGCGCCTGGGGCCGTCTTCGGTGGCACGCAGTAGGCCTCCAACTCGATGGCGTAGAAGATCCGCTTGCCCGACTTGTTCAGCCCGAACAGCCGAATCGCCTTGACCGGACGCGCCGGGAACCGGATCACCTGCCAGCCGAACCACTGTCCGCTGCTGCGATCGACCAGCGGCGCGTACTCCTTGCCGTCCGGCGAGGTGGCGATGGCGTACCAGTAGAAGCGCTTCGTCCTCTTGTTGTCGTAGAGAAGAAGGCGGATCTCGCGGAGGCTGTAAACCTGCTTCAGCGTGATCGTCCATTCACAAGGGCACTTGCCGACGGTCAAACCCGCCGACTCGACCTGCTTGTTGACGCCGTCGATCAGGTAGGCCGCCGTGGCGTCGGGCCCCTCGGCGTTGGCCCCGCGTCGGGCGAGAGCCACGTTGCCGGGCTCCACCGCGCCCCGCTGCCGGGGCTTGAAGAGCGGCTCGACCTTGGCGAGCTTCTCGATCTGCTTCTCGGCGGCGGTCTGGCTCAGTCCGGAGAGCGCGGGCAAGGCTTTCTTCAGCCAGTATCGGGCGCGGAGCTGGACCTGCGGGCGCGCGTTCTCCTTCTCGATCTCCGCGAACGTCAGCCAGCGCTCGGCCAGCGCCACCTGGGACTGCGCGTCGGCCGGTCCGGCCAGATCGGTCCGGGCCAGATCGTCCACCCCCGCGATGTCGGCCTTGACAAGGTGCGGCAGCCCCCTCTCCCACTGCCCCTTGATGAAGCAGTACCAGCGTCCGAGCGTGTAGTTGGGCTGCGGGTCGTCCGGGTCCGCGCGGAGCTTCACGAGGGCCTCGCGCACCGGTTCGTATTCCCTCTCCAGGACCTGGAGCAGGCGGCCTCGCGCCGCGACCTCGCCGGCGTATTCGGCATTGCCCGACCGGCGCGAGGCGGGCAACGCCAGCTTGAGCACCTGGTGGGCGATGTCGAAGCGATCCTCGGCGATCGCGTCGTCGATGACCGACAGGGCGTTATCGGTGATCTCGCTCGCCAGCAGGACCGGGTTGCGCGCGCCGCGCATCCCGGCCATCGCCCTCTCCAGCAGGTCGGCCTTCATCCGCACCCAGTCGATCTCGTAGTACCGCGCCATCTCGTCGACGCCGTCGAGGGTGCGGGCCAGCTCGCCGGTCGAGCTCGCCATGTCCAGGGCCATGCGGAACAGCACGTAGCGCGCGGGCGGGTTGTCGGCGGTGCCCAGCGCTTGCTGAAACAGCTTGTTGGCCAGCGCCAGCTTCTCGGCCGGGGTGTCGGCCTCTTCCAGCTCGTCCTCGAACAACGCGCGCACCGTGGCCTCCGCCCGGCTCTGCTGCGCCTCGGTGGGAACCGGCAGGCGGACGATCTCGGTTTCCTGCGGCTTCTCCGCGGCGGGTTCCGCCTTGGCCTTCTCCGCGGGGGCGTCGGGCTTGGGTTTCGCACCTTCCGTCTTCGCTGCGCCCGGGGCCGTCTCGCCCTTGGCTTCCGGGGTTTCCGTCTTGCCGGCCGTCTTGGCCTCGGTCATGGCATCGGGATCGGCCCCGGGCTCGGGCTCGGTAGCCGTGCCGGCGGCGCCGTCCGTTCCTGCAGGCGTGTTCGCATCGGCAGGATCCGCGGCCTCCGTCTTTGGACCGGGGGCCGCGGGAGCGGGCGATTGCGTGTCGGGCTTCGAGATCGGTGCCTCGCCCGAACCCGTCTCGGACCCGGGGGCCTTCGCGTCGGGCGCTTCGCCGGGATCGTCCTGTTCCGGCCTGCCGGGCAGCGCGTCCTTTTGCCGCTCGCCTTCTTCGCCCGAGGCCGACGGGTCGCCGTCTTCCGTCGTCGCGCCGTCTTCGTCCGCGGAAGCCACGCTGCGCCAACCGCCGAGGCTGGCCACCGCGATCGCGCTGACCGCCAGAAGAAGCACCAGCGCTGCGGCGCCTGCCCAGACCCGCCAGTCGCGAGACAGCGGCGTGGACGGCGCCCCGACCTGAACGGGTGGGAGCGCGGTCTGGCCGCCGTTGCGCGGACTCGGCTTGCGCGGAAGCGGCGGCGGAACCTGGGTCGGCGGTGCGGGCGCGACCGGATCCGGCTTGGCCGGCGTTTGGGCGAGGATCTCCGCGCGGAGGGCCTCGTCGTAGGCCGCGCGCTTCTCCGCGGTCAGCAGCGTGACCTTCGCGGCGGCGATCTCATTGAGCAACCGCTGCGAGGCTTCCGCGTGCCTGCCCGACTGAAACGTGCGCACGTGCGCCATCCGCGCATCGGCCGCGTTGGAGATGATCTCCGGGTCGGACTCGAACCGATCGATGCCCAGCAGCCGGTAGTGATGGGGCGGCTGATCTTTCGGATGAATTCCCAGCCACTTGAGATACGGATCGAAGGAGCCTCGGGAATCCATGATGGTAACGCCCTGTTCCGGAGGGTAGTGGGGCGCCGGAGGGCGGGTGCGTCAGGCGGCACGGCCGGCGGGTGGGATGCACTCTGGATTATCCCTTGTGCGCCCCGCCTTGGCAAGCAGTGACCCCCCAACGCGGAGGGTCACGAAGTGGAGAATCGGGCGGGGTCGGCCCCTCGGGCCGATTAATCGCCCTCCTTCTCGTCGTCATTCGCGGCGGGCGCTACCAGCGAGATGGCCTCCCAGCGCACCAGGGACCGCTCGTCGGGCGACTGCTGGACGATCTCCACCTTCACCTCGCCTCCGGCGTGCTCGGCCAGGCTGATCGACTTCGACGGGCAAGGGCGGCTGCCGTAGCGGACGGGCACCTCGAACTCCTCGACCCGCTCGCCGTCCACGCGGACCTCCACCCGGCTGGCGGTCGCCTCCCGCGGCCGCCCCACCGTCACCAGCAGTCGGCACTTCTCGGGCGTGACCCAGAGCTTGCGTGAGAGCATCAGCGGCACGCCGCGCATGCAGACGTGCGCGTGGTAGGCGCGCTCCGACTCCGGGCTCTCCCTGTCCCAGGTGCTCACGAGCATCGGGCCCCGCAGGGCTTCGTGTTCGATCTCCCAGTCCTGCCAGGCCGCCACGGCCGACGGCGCCCGACGCGCCGTCTCGGCCTCCAGTCGCTGCGGGTCGAGCAGGACCCGCGGCTCGAGCCAGTCGAAGTGGTCGCGAATGTCCAGCGGGTCGGCCCCCTTGGGGCGCTGCTTGTGGGCGTCGTCCACGCGGAGGACGAGGCGTGCCGGCGCGCCGGGCTTCCGCGCGAGGTTCAACTCGCCGGTGTCGTGCGAGTCCGTCGAGCCGATGATCAGGGGGCTCTGGTAGAGCGGCTTCGACCCGGCCGACCCCAGGTGGATGCTGGCCAGCACGCACCCGCCGTCGCCGATCACCTGATCCAACCCCAGCCGGCAGCGGAGCGAGATCGCGCAGTCGTGCAGGGGGAACTCCAGCTCGGTGCGGGCGTGGACGCCGAATCCCCACGCGTAGTCGCGGCCCCCGCTGGCCAGGCCCCCCCCCTCGGCATTGCGATCGATCCGTGCCGGCCACACCCCGCCGAGGTCCGAGCGCTGCCGCTCGGCCACCGGGTCGATCCGCGACAGCGGCACTTCGTGCGCCTGGAAGAAGCACCGCAGCCGCACGTCCTCATGGCGGATCCACATCGGAAGCAGAGACCACGCCGGCTGAACCAGGTGGTACCAGTTCTTCGGATCCTTGGCGCTGCCGCGGGCCTTGGCCTGGAATCTCGCCTGCGAGGTCGTCGCGCGCAGCCCGTCCGCGGTCTCGATCTGGATCAGGCGCTGCTCGCCCGCCGGCGCCAGCACGGCCAACTGCTCGAAATGCACATCCCAGGGATCGCGCTGGGGGAAGTGCAGCTCGGCCATTTCGTCCACGGCGATCTCGCGCACGCCGTCCTCGGTGAGGATCCGCACGCCCGCCTCGGCCAGACGCAGCGAGCGGAACGCAACGCGGCGCCCGTCGCGGAAGAAGACCGACGACGGCGCATAGCGCGGCGCCACGCGCTGCCAGACGATCCGGCGGACCCAACGTGCCAGCACCTGGTGATGGGGGCGGGGCGCGGCGTCGGGCCAGTCGAGCGGAAGCCGCGGGTGGACCCGCAGATGCGGGTGCCCGCGCAGCCCGGCGGACTGCGCGCCGCTGGAGAACCCGATCACGCGGCCCGGGAGGCAATCGCCGCCGAACATCTCCACGGCCGCGTCCGGAGGATCGGGGGGCGCCAGCGTATTGTCCAGAAGCCAGCGCACGGTCGGCTCGCCTCCGAACAGCGCGCGCCCGGCCAGTTTGGGCTGGCTCTCGGTGTCGTGCCAGCCCTCCACACCGTCGGCCGACGCCTGCGTGCCGTCGGTCCAGGTCGCCGTGTAACGCGCCCGCCGCGACGGCCCGTCGTAGAACAGCATGGCGGTCTGGAACGCCTCGCTGAGATGGTGCGGGTTGACGTGCATGTAAATGGCGTAAAGGTACTTCCGCGTGCTCCGGGGCACCTCGGCCAGGTCGCGGACCTCGCGCTGCCGTAGCTCCTCGGCCAGGAGGTTCATCGCTAGCGTGTTCGGCGGATCGAACCCCACGCCTTCCTTGAGCAGATCGTGCCGCGCCTGGAGGAACCGGTGGAACATGACCGAGTGCTTGTCCTGGCTCTCCACCGCGCCGAGGAAGTGCCCCAACTGGTGCGCAAGGACGACGATCTGCTCGCTGTCGCTGAACTTCTTCTGCGTGCCCGCCATCAGCAGATGGGTGGAAAGCGGCTTGAGGAACGGGCTGGGGATCTGGTTCGGATGGTCGATCTTGAGCTGGCTGCTGAACCCGATCGCCAGTCGGGCCGGGTCCGGGCTGACCTCGCGGCGGAACTCCTCGAGGAGCTGGTCGAACCGCTTCGACGAATCGTCCGAGTCCCAAGTGTCCGCCGCCACGACCTCGAACCGCACGCGGCAATACTGCTCGAAGATCCGCGAAACCAGCTCGATCTGGTTCTTCAGGTCCTGCTCCCAAACGGCACGGCGGCCGGGCTGCTCCTCATCCACCAGGACCTTCACCGGCACCGTCACCGGCGGCGGGATCCGCCCCGACAGATCGACGTGCATCCACGGCACACCCGAGGAGCGGGAGAACACGATCGGCCGGAGGGCGAGCTCGCCCCGCTGCTGCTCGAAGTAGTACAGCGTGTTGAGGTTCAGCGTTTCGCGCCGCTTGCGCTTGCCCGTGTCGTAGGCGATCTCGACGGCCTCGCCCACCGGCAGCGTGATCAGCCGGCCGGGCGGCAGCACGGTCTGCCCCGACTGGCCCGAGCTGAGCTTCGCCCAAAGGTCGATCTGCTGCTCCGAGCGGTTGGCCAGGACCACCACGGCGGCCTGCGCGGGCCTTGCGCGACAGGCCGCGCCGGCCAGGGCCGAGACGATCAGCAGCGTGCCCCAGGCCGCAACTCGGGGGGGCGTGTTCATGGTCATTTACCCCGAAGGTGTGGGCTTTCTGGACAGGCCGCGCAGCGAAGGGGCCCCTGGCCCGGGGCAAGCGGCTCGGAGTCCGAACGCGGAACGTTCGTATCCAAACGGGCCTTCTCGGACGGTGGCTGGCCGGGTATCCTTCAGCCGCGAGATGGGCGGAGTTGGGCGACCGTCGCAACAACGCGTGTCGATTCCGATCCGCGCAGACGCTACCATACATTCTTTCCAGCCTGCGGCGGGATCGTCAACCTGCGCGGCCACCTAAGCGCAAGCTAGCCTTGGATAAACCCCCTGTCCGCTGCTCCGCCTGGCAGAAGGCCCGACGCGGCGCGGCCCCCACGGACGGATTCCACTTCGCGGAGCCGACACGTGAGCCGGAAGATCGCCCGCTTCCTCAACCCCTGGACCCTGCTGAAGATCGCGCTGTCGCTGGGCATCGTGGGTTTCCTGCTCTATCGCGCCCAGGCGCAGAACCCGGAGACCTTCGCGGACCTGGTGCGCCAGCCCAAGCACTGGGGCTACCTCGGTCTGGCCACGGCCGCCTGCTTCTCGGCCACCTTCCTCACGTTCCTCCGCTGGCACTACCTGATCCACGCCCTGGAAATCCCCTGCCGGCTGGGGCAGACGGTGCGCATCAGCTTCCTGGGCTATCTGTTCAACCTGGCGCCGATGGGCATCGTCGGCGGCGACCTCTTGAAGGCCGTGATGCTCGCTCGAGAGCAACACAGCCGCCGCGCCGAGGCCGTGGCCACCGTGTTCGTCGATCGCCTCATCGGGCTTTACGTTCTGTTCCTGGTCGCCTCGGGAGCGATCCTGACGATCGGGCTCCAGAAGACGCCCGAGGCCGACCTCCGCACGGCGTGCAACACCGTCCTGCTGGTGACCGCCGTGTTCTCGCTGGCACTGGCCGCGCTGTTCATCCCGGGCGTGACCAACGGGCGCATGACGCAGTTTCTCGCCGGCCTTCCCAAGGTGGGCGGCATCCTCGAGAGCCTCATCAACGCGGTGCGCATGTACCGCCGCAAGGTGCACGTGCTGGTCAACTCCTGCCTGATCAGCGTGGCCGTGCACAGCCTGTTCACGATGGGCGTGTTCTGGATCGCTTGCGGCCTGTTCCAGCAGGTGCTTCCGCTGATCACCCACTTCGTGATCCTGCCGGTCAGCGCGTCGATGGGCGTGATCCCGCTTCCGCTGGGGCCGATGGAAGCCGTGCTCGAATACCTTTACACGCGCGTACCCGCTCCCGAGGGCGTGGTGATCGTCGCCGGGCAGGGCCTGATCATCGCCCTGGCCTACCGCATCATTACCGTGCTCTTCGCGGCCGTGGGCCTGGGCTACTACCTCACCAGCCGCCGCGAAGTGGCCGAGGTCATGGACGAGGTCGAGCACGAGGCCGAGGCCGGAGTCGAGGTGCCCGACGAGGCGGCCGCCGACGGGGCCGAGGCCGCCCGCTCCACCACCCGAGCCGCGGCCGTGGCCCACTGAGCGACGACCGATGCCTTCCCAGCCGCGGCCATGCCGGCCCGGCCGAGTCCCGCTCGATGAGACCAAATTCGCCGGGCCGACGCGTCCCGGCTCGGAATCGCGGTTGGGGCTTTGCCGCGCGGCGCCGGCTGACGGGGAGCGCGCCGATTACGCCTGGCGGTCGTCCCCGCGCCACCGCCGCACGCGCGAGGCGATCAGGAACGCCATCTCCAGGGCCTGCTCGTAGTTGAGCCGGGGGTCCACGTCGCTCAGGTAGGCCCGCGCCAGGTCGTCTTCGCCGAGGTTCCGCGCCCCGCCGAGGCACTCGGTGACGTCGTCGCCGGTCAACTCGAAGTGGACCCCGCCGAGGCGCGACCCCAACCGCCGGTGCACGTCGAAGGCCCGATCGAGCTCGCCGAGGATGTCGTCGAAGTTGCGGGTCTTCACGCCTCCCGACGTGGCGATCGTGTTGCCGTGCATCGGGTCGCAGCACCAGAGGACCGTGCACCGCTGGCGGCGCACGGCCTCGATCAGCGGCGGCAGGAAGGCGTCGATCTTGCCCACGCCGAAACGGTGAATGAGCGTCAGCCGCCCCGGCTCGTTGCCCGGGTTCAACACGCGGCACAGCTCCGCGGCCTCGTCCGGCTCGATGGCCGGGCCGATCTTCACGCCGATCGGATTGACGATGCCGCGGAAGTACTCCACGTGCGCGCCGCCCAACGCCCGCGTCCGCTCGCCGATCCAGGGCAGGTGCGTGCTGAGGTTGTACCACCCCTCGCGCCGGGGTACGCGCCGCGTCTGCGCCTGCTCGTAGTCCAGGTGCAGCCCCTCGTGGCTGGTGAAGAAGTCCACGCGCGTGATCTCGTCCAGGCGCCGGCCGGCCACGGTCTCCAGGAAACGCACGCTGCGGGCCATGGCGTCGAGGATCGCCCGGTACTCGTCCGCGTGCGGCGAGTGGTTGACAAACTCCAGGTCCCACAGCTCGGGGTGGTGGAAGTCGGCGAAGCCGCCGTCGATCAGGCCGCGGATGAAGTTGATCGTCAAGGCCGCCCGCTCGTAGCCCCTTAGGAGGAGCTCGGGATTGGGCGCGCGGTCCTCGGGGGTAAACGCGGGGCGGTTCACCAGGTCGCCGCGGTAGCTGGGCAGCGTGACGCCCTCGCGGGACTCCGTGTCGGCCGAACGGGGCTTGGCATACTGCCCGGCGAACCGGCCTACGCGGATCACGTTGCGGCCCGTGCCGTGGACCAGCACGAGGCTCATCTTCAGCAGGATCTTGAGCTTGTTGGCGATGGGCTCGGAGCGGCAGTCGTCGAAGCGCTCGGCGCAGTCGCCGCCCTGCAAAAGGAACCGCTCGCCCCGGCACGCCGCGGCCAACTGGCCCTTGAGATTCTCGATCTCCCAGCTCGTCACCAGAGGCGGCAGCCGGGCCAGGTCGGCCAGCACGCGCCGCAGGGCCTCGCAGTCGGGATATCGGACTTGCTGGGCGGCCGGGTGGCGCTGCCAGGAGGAGGGAGACCAGTCGTCGGTCATGGCGGGGCGGGCTGGGGAGGTGGGGAAGGGCGCCGCGGCCAGGCCACTGCGGCTCCTAGCGCTCTATTCGACCGGCGCCGTCGATTATCGGCCGTTTCGGCCCCAGAGAGAAGACCTGGGGGCGGCGATCCGTGCCCGGTGCTTGACGTGCGGCCGCCCAGGTAGCATAAACTCTATCTTCGGCCGTACCCCGCGCGGTCGATGCCGCCCGTCCAAGTCAGCTCCGTTTCGCCGGAGAGAAGTGCCCTATGATCCGAAGAAACCTGGTCTGGCTGGCCCTGGTGTGCGTGGCGTCCTTCTCGGGCTGCGGCCAAAGCCTCGACGGGATGATCGACGATCTGATCGATTGCATGGACGACATGGCCGCGGCCGTGGAGAAGGAGGACCCCGAGGCGGAGATCCGCGCCCAGTTCGAGCGCATGGCCGGGATCGCCCGACGCTGGGACTCCAACTCGGCGTCGGCCCACAAAAAGAACGCCGCCGTATTCGCCGCGCGGGAGAAGATCCGGGAGGCGGACGATCGGCTCCGCGAGGCGGCTGAGAAGCACGACAGGGTCCAGACGATCCGCGACGTGCTCAAGTCGATGCCGGCCAGCAAGCGGCCGCAGTCCTCTCGGGGGCTGCCCGTGCCCCGGCTTTGAGGCGTTTTGTCAGGCAGAAGGCGCCCGCGAAACCCTACGGCAGCATGTCGTCCACGGCGATCCGGCCGATCTGGCTGCCCTCGACGAGCACGGGGGCCGACTCGCCCTGCTTGAGCTGCCGGCCCTGGCGGTAGTCCGGCCTCTCCGCCGGGCCGGTCGGGTCGGTGAACACCTCCACGCAGCGGTCGGCGAGGTTGACGATCCAATACACCGGGATGCCGGCCTGGGCGTAGATCGCCTTCTTCAGCGTGCGGTCGCGCGCGAGCGTCTCCTCCGCCACTTCCACGACCAGCAACACGTCGCGCGGACCGGGGTGCGCCTCCACGTAGCGGCGCGCAGGGCCCGGCACGACAGCCGCGTCGGGCTCCGGCTCGCTGGCCGCAAGCGCGATCGGCTGCTGCGACCGTACGGCGAACGCCTCCGGCAGCACCGCGGTCAGACCCTCTCGGACCAGTTCCGTGGCCACGGCGTGGGGAGGGCGGATCATCATCTTCGTCACCAGCCAGCCGTTGAGCAGCTCGACGGGATCGTCGTCGCTTAGGATACCGCCTCGGATCATCTCGTGGTATTGCGCCACGCTCAGGCGCCAGATGGGCTCGGTCGGCACGGCCGGCGGCAGGCCGGCCAGCGGGGCGCGCGAGTCGGCGGCAGGATGGGACGAGACAGACATGGCGCGTTTCGATGATTCGACGACGGAAGGGTGTTGCCCGTAGCGCCCTCACCCCCGACCCCTCTCCCGCAGGCGGAAGAGGGGAGGCTCGAGGCAGGCCTCTTCAGCCATCCTAGGCCGTCGGGCCGCGGGGCGTCAAGCCAGGCGCCTCGGCGGCGCAGGACTCGCGCCCGATCACACCGGCGCCCCAAGAAAACCCTCGTGGAAAAACACCGGCTTGTAGCCCTGCTCCGTGCAGAACCGGATCGCCGCCTGGAGGCGCTCGAAGTGGTCGGGCACATGACGCTTGTAGAACGGCCAGAAATACTGCTCGTGCGTGAACAGGTCCATGATCTCGGCCGTGTTCGCGTCCTTCGTCTGCGGCTCCAACAGCGGCACGGTCTTCTCCACGGGCACGTTGTTGCAGACGATGTCCACGCGCGAGAAGACCACGCCCGAGTCGAAGTGCTTCCAGGCGTCGTGGCCCGAGATGTACTCTGAAGTGCGATCATCGAAGCGGTAGTTCACGTCGTACTGCCCGCGCGCGTTCTTGCGGAAGTAGCCGCTGAGCACGCGCACGCCCCGCTCGTAGAGCGGCTTGAACGCCGTGGGGCGGGTCATGCCCCAATGGATCACGGTGGGCGGCGTATAGACCTCCTCGCCCGCGAACCGCACGATCTGCTCGGCCACCTTGTCCAGGTCGGCGATGAGCTTCTTCGGCTCGGCGTCCTGGTAGGGGCGGTCGGGCTTGTCGGCCCAGGCGTGGAAGGCCAGCCGGAGCCAGTCGGCGTGGTCCTCCCACTCGCCCTTGTAGCGGTCCGGGAACTGCGTGAGGTTGAAGTCGTCGCCCGTGGTGTAGTAGATGTTGAGCACGAAGCGGGCCCCGTACTTCTGGTTCAGCTCGCGGAGCCCGGCCAGGTAGAAGCAGTCGAACAGCGACTTGTACTTCTTTTGCGCGACGTCGCGGAGGAAGAAGCTGTTGTCGTCGATCGAGAACCGGTAGCGGGGGAAGCTGTGGCGATCCCAGACCACGCGGGCCCGCGCCCGGGCTGCGCCGTCCTTCTCGCCCAGGGCGGCCACGATGTCGGTCTCGTGCTCCCGGAGGACGACGGGCGCCTCGAACGCTTCGCCCGAGCGCGCGGCCGCCGCGCCGTTGACGGTGACCGCACGGCCGGCCGGCGCGCGTCCGCGCACCACGATCTTGAGTCCTTCGGGCACCGCCTCGCCGTGGCGGCGGTTGAGCACCGCGCCGTGGAAGGGCTCGTCGATCGTCACGGAGGGGAGGGCCTTCTCGTCGGCCCGGCCGGCGGCGCCGAGCCACGTGCCGGCCGCGCCGGCCGCGGCCGCTTGGAGGAACTCGCGTCGTTTCATGGCTCTTCTCCTTTCAGGCGCGCCAGCGCCATGCGCCGCGCCTTCTGGACCTCTTGGGAGTTGCCTCGCACGATCGTCACGTGATTGAAGTGCATGACGATGACATCCTCGACCCCCTCCAGCCGGCCGCGCTTGACAGCCACCACGCCGTCCCCGCGCCCGGCGATCACCTCGTCCAGGTCTTCGAGCAGGGGCCGGAGCTTGGCGCCGAACAACCGCCCCCAGCGGGTCGTGGGGCTCTCCAGGCGCCGCCGCAGATCGACCACGCTTTTCTCGTCCACCAGGCCGCCGTCGCCGAGGAAGATCGAGTAGCGGATCTCGGGGTTCCGGCGACGGGCGTTGAGTCTCCTGAGGAACCTCGAGTCGGGTTTCAGATCGGCGTACGCCTCGGACAGGCCGTCCTCGATCACGCGAAGGAACAAGCCGGCGCCCCGGCGATCCTCGCCGCCGCCAACGCGCCCGGAGAGGCCCAGGCCGAACGCGAACTGGGCCAGCACCGAGCCGTGATTGGGCGGGCAGAACATGATCAGCCGCCGCACGTTGCCCGGGTCAAGCTCCCGGTTCTCGACGGCCTCGCGCGCCACGAGCCCGCCCATCGAGTGCGTTACCAGGGCCACCTCGCGCCGGGGGTGCTTTCCGGCAAGGGCCTTCAGCTCCCGCGCGAGCAGCCGGGCGGAAGCGGCGATGGCCTGATCGGCGGGATAGCGGAACCGGGCGCAAGGCACCCCGTCGGCCTCGGCCATGCGGAGAAGGTAGTGCAGCGCGAAGGGCCCCGAATGCAGCCCGTGGACGGAGACCGCCAGCGGCCTGTCCGCGGGGGCCTCGTCCCAGCCGTCTTCGAGGACCAGGCCGAATCGGCCGCGCCCGTCGCGCATCGCGTCCGTAGCTCCCGCGGCCAGGCTCGGAGCCAGGGCAACCAGGGCGGCGACGATCGACGCGGAAGCGTAGTGCACGCGAGGCAGGCGCAAGCTGGCCGGAGAAAAAGTCCAGTGGGCACCGGGCGTCGGCCGGTCGCCGCAGCGCGGAGGCGTCCCGGCCGGAGGGATCGCCACTGGTAACATCTATCCCACCGCAGTCGTGGGGTCAAGCCGCGCCCGGCGCGGCGCCCGACGCGAGGTGGCGCCCCGCGGGCCGCCTCCCTTCCCGACCGGCGGGGCTTCGCCGCTTTCCGCGGCGCATAGACTTCTGAGTCTGAACCCCTGAAAGGAGGTCTTTCCATGCTCATGCGCTTCAGATTGCTGCCTGGTTGTCTGGCCGCCGCGGCGGTGCTGGTAGCGGCCGCGTCGCGGCTGAAGTCCGAACCCGCCGCCGCGACGTCGTCCCGGCAGGACGCGGCGAAGAGCGGGCAGGCGACCATCCCGCCCGCTCCGGAAGTCTACAAGGGCCGGCGGATCGCTCGGACCATGCACTATGCCGGGGCCCCGTGGCTCGTGCGCGAGTCGCGCCAGCGCGAGGAGGACTGCAAACGCCTGCTCGAGGAGCTGAAGCTCGAGCCGGGCCAGGTGGTCTGCGACCTCGGCTGCGGCAACGGGTTCTATGCCCTGCCGTTGGCGGAGCGCGTGGGGCCTCGCGGCAGAGTGTATGCCGTGGATGTCCAGCCCGAGATGCTCAAGCTGCTTCGCGATCGGGCGGAGAAGCAAGGCGTCGAGAATGTCGAGGGTGTCCTGGGCACGCCGGTGGATCCGCGTCTGCCGCAAGGGAAATTCGACCTGATCCTCCTCGTGGACGTCTATCACGAGTTCTCGCATCCCGAGCAGATGCTCGCCAAGATCCGCGCCGCGCTGAAGCCCGACGGGCGCGTGGCCCTCGCGGAATTCCGCGGCGAAGACCCGGAAGTCCCCATCAAGCCCTTGCACAAAATGAGCAAGAAGCAGATTCTTAAGGAATGGCTGCCCGCGGGATTCAAGCTCACCGGGCAGTTCGACGGGCTTCCCTGGCAACACCTCATGTTCTTCCAGCGCCATGAAGACGAGCCGCAGAGCCAAGAAGACGCGAACTGAACAGGCAAGCTGGTACGACCAGCCGCTGTACTACGACATCGCCTTTCATTCGGAGACCCCGCGCGAGGCCGACTTCCTCCAAGCCGCGTTCGCCAAGTACGCGCGCGGGCCGGTCGAGCGCGTGCTGGAGCCGGCCTGCGGGTCGGGCCGTCTGGTCGCGGAGATGGCCGCGCGGGGATATCGCGTCTCGGCTTTCGATCTCTGCGCGCCGCAGCTCCGGTTTCTGCGCAAGCGGCTCGCCCGTCGCCGCCTCCAGGCCGACGTGTTCCAGGCCGACATGGCCGATTTCGGGCTTCGCGAGCCGGTCGATGCGGCCTTCTGCACGTTCGGCAGCTTCCGGCACCTGGTCACCGAGTACGCGGCGCGGCGGCACCTGGAGTGCGTGGCCCGGGCAGTGCGGCCCGGCGGGCTGTACATCCTCGGATTCCATCTCGTGCCGCTCGACGCCGAAGAGAGCTGCGTCGAGCGGTGGACCGAGCGCCGGGGGCGCACGCAGGTGACCGTCACCTTGCGCGTGGTCGCCGCCGACCGCCGCCGCCGCGTGGAGATGATGCGCGTGTGCACGCTCGTGCGCGAGGGGGAGAAGGTCAAGCGGTTCCGCGACGAGTTCCCCATGCGGCTCTATACGGCGCGGCAGTTCCGCCGGCTCCTGGACCGCGTGCCCCACTGGGAGCTGTGCGACGTGTTCGACTTCTGGTACGAGATCGACGGACCGGTCGCGCTGGACGATGAGCTCTCCGACGCCGTGTTCGTGCTGCGGCGGCGCGAGGGGCCGTAGGTTGGCGCGGGTCTGCGGATCGGCGTATGCTGGTGTCACCAGGGGGCTGGTTCTTGGCTGGCGTCCGTTCTGGCTTTCCAGACTCCTTCCCCCGGCAGACAAGCCGCCGGGGGTCGCGTGTCTGTCCAGCGACAAGTAGATTCCCAAACCTCAGCTTTCGAGACCGCACGAGGAGCCCACGATGAACGAGCCCACCATGAATCGATGGAACCGCCGCGGGTTTGTGAAATGCCTCGCCGGGGGCGCCGCCCTGGCCGCCAGCGGTGCCGCGGGCATCGCCATGGCGGAGGACCCTCCCAAGCGCAAGTTCACCATGGACCTCCGCTGCGGGGCCATCGGCGTGAAGGCCAGCCTGCCCGAGGCGATCCGCCTGGCCGCCGAGTACGGCTTCGAGTCGGTCGAGCCCTCGGCCCACTATCTGGCCAGGCTGTCGCAGGGCCAGCTTGACGAGACGCTTGCCGAGCTGAAGCAGAAGAAGCTCGTGTGGGGTGCGGCCGGCTTTCCGCTCGACTTCCGGGGCGAGGAGGAGAAGTTCAAGGCCTCGCTCAGGAACCTGCCCGAGCTGGCCGCGGCCCTCGAGCGGGCGGGCGTGACCCGCCTGAGCACGTGGATCTCGCCCGGCCATCATGAGCTGACCTACGTGGCCAACTTCCGCCGCCACGCCCGGCGCCTGCGCGAAGGGGCCAGGGTGCTCGGCGACCACGGCCAGCGCCTCGGCCTGGAGTACGTGGGGCCGAAGACCTCGTGGACCCGCTCCCGGTATCCCTTCATCCACACCATGGCCGAGACCAAGGATCTGCTGGCCGAGATCGGGCGCGACAACGTGGGCCTGGTGCCCGATAGCTGGCACTGGTACACCGCCGGCGAGACCGAGGCCGACCTGCTGACGCTTACCAATCGGGACGTGGTCGCCTGCGATTTGAACGACGCGCCGGCGGGCATTCCCGTGGACGAGCAGATCGACAACCAGCGCGAGCTGCCCTGCGCCACCGGCGTGATCGACCTGAAGGCGTTCCTCGGAGCGCTAGTGAAGATCGGCTACGACGGCCCCATCCGCGCCGAGCCCTTCAACAAGGAGCTCAACGCCATGGACAACGCCCAGGCCATGGCCGCCACCGCGGCGGCGATGAAGAAGGCGTTTGCGCTGGTGGATTGAGGGGTAGCAGGCATTCGCCGCCGTGCCGTTCGCCTGGTGGCAATCGGAAGACCACCGCAATCCGGGCCGGTCCGTGTCGGCCCGGCCCGGAAGGGGCGAAGTGCGGCTCGGATCAGGGTACGTGCCAAAACGTCAACCGCGATCTCGGCCAAGGAGCCCAGCCATGCGACACCCGTCTGCCGTGCGCCGTCTGCACCCTTGTGTTGTCCTCTTCGCCGTCTTGATGGCCTGGCCTGCGACGCTCGCCGCTGAAGTCCCGCAGCAGTGGACGCACCTCGGCGATCGGTCCGGCGACCGCATGTTGGCCGAGTACTTCCGCGCGGAGACGGCCCGCCTCCGCGACGCCTGCCTGGCCGACATCAAGACGGCCGAGGACTGGAAGGCCCGGCGGGGGGAATTGCGGCGGCAGCTCCGCGAGATGCTGGGCCTGGATCCCCTGCCCGAGCGCACGGACCTGAAGCCCGTGGTCACCGGCACCGTGGAGAGCGAGGGTTTCGTCGTCGAGAAGCTCCACTTCCAGTCGCGGCCCGGGCTGTACGTGACGGCCAACCTGTACCGGCCGAAAAAGGCCGAGAAGCCCTTGCCGGCGATCCTCTACGTGTGCGGGCACGGCCGGGTGAAGAAGGACGGCATCAGCTACGGCAACAAGGTCAACTATCAGCATCACGGCACGTGGTTTGCCAAGCACGGATACGTGTGCCTCACGATCGACACGATCCAGCTCGGCGAGATCGAGGGCATCCACCACGGGACCTACAGCCACGGCATGTGGTGGTGGAACAACCGCGGCTACACGCCGGCCGGCGTGGAGGCCTGGAACGGCGTCCGCGCGCTGGACTACCTCCAGAGCCGCAAGGAAGTCGATCCGGAGAAGCTCGGCGTGACCGGGCGCAGCGGCGGCGGAGCCTATAGCTGGTGGATTGCGGCCATCGACGAGCGGATCAAGGCCGCCGTGCCCGTGGCCGGGATCACCGACCTGGAAGACCACGTGGTGGACGGCTGCGTCGAGGGGCACTGCGACTGCATGTACCCGGTCAACACGTACGAGTGGGACTACCCGGCGGTGGCCGCCATGGTGGCGCCCCGTCCCCTGCTGATCGGCAATACGGACAGCGACCGCATCTTCCCGCTCGACGGGGTGAAGCGGGTATTCGAAGGGGCGAAGCGCATCTACAAGCTCTGCCAGGCGGAGGACAACATCGGCCTGGTCGTCTTTCCCGGCGGGCACAAGGACCTGCCTGAACTGCAGAAGGCCGCCTTCGCCTTCTTCGACGAGCACCTGAAGGGCGTCGAGCGGGACCCCGGCGAGGTGGGCGTGAAGCCGTTTGACCCCGAACAGCTCAAGGTGTTCGAGGAGCTGCCCAAGGACGAGATCAACACGACGATCCATGAGGTCTTCGTACCGACGGCCCAGGAGCCCAAGCTGCCCGAGTCGAAGGAGCAGTGGACGTCGATGACGGCCGCCTGGAAAAAGGCCCTGTTGGAAAAGACCTTCCGTGCGTGGCCCGACAAGCCCGAGCCGCTCGACGTGAAGGAGGCGCTCAGCGCCGAGCGCGACGGCGTTCGCCTGGCGATCTACGACTTCACGAGCCAGGGTCCGGTGCGGCTGCGGCTGTTCGTCGTGCATCGGGCGGGCCTCAAGCGGCCGGGCCGGGCGATCCTTCAGGTGATGGGCGACAGCGATGCCTGGGGGCACGTGCGCGACTGCTTGCGCGTCAGCTTCGAGAAGGAGCTGGCGCCCTACGGTCCGTTCGGCCCCAGGCACGACGACGACACCGCGCTGTGGCTCCAAGGCATCGCCGAGTCCGACGCGGTGATCGTAGCCTTTGCTCCGCGCGGCGTGGGCCCGACAGCCTTCCACCCCGACAAGAGGAAGCAGACGCAGATCCGCCGCCGCTTCATGCTCCTCGGGCAGACGCTCGAAGGGATGCAGGTGTGGGACGTGCGCCGGGCGATGCAGGCGGCCCGGTCCGTGGAATTGCTCAAGGACGCGCCGTGGACTCTGTCCGCAGAGCGCGGCGCCAGCGCGTTGGCCCTTCACGCTTCGCTCTTTGAGCCGCCCGCGGACAATCTCAACCTCGCCGGGATCGCGCCGACGCACCGCGACGGGCCGATCCTGTTGAACGTGCGTCGCGTTCTGGACATGCCCGAGGCCTTGGCCATGGCCGCCGCGCGGTCGCCCGTGGCCCTGTACAGCTCGTCCGCTTGGACTTACCCCCGCGCGGTCCTCGAGCGGATCGGGCTACGCGCGGAGCGGCTGGAATCCCGCGCGGCGGGGCCCCGGTCTCGGTGAGGGATGGATTCACCCCTCCCCTTCCCCTTCCCCCGGCTCGCCGATCGCGCGGACGTAGCGGGCCAGGTGGCCCTGGAGGTCGAGCAGGGCTTGCCACTGGCGGGCGTCAAGCGTGACCCGCTCCGACTTGCCCACAGGCCGGACCGACTGCACCAGCGCCCGCAGCTTCAGGTGCAGGTACTGGAAGGCCTCGCACAGCTCGGCCGCCTGGCCGGGCGAGAGGCCCTCGGGCAGGTCCGGAGGCATCAGCGTATGGAGGATCGACCGGGCGTCGGGGTCCTCGGTCCAGGAGAGCTCGAAGTCGAGGCTCACGGCCGGGGAGTCCTGCTCCATGTCGTCCACGTCGAGGCGCACGCCCTCGCTCAGATCGGCGCCGCGCATGCGCGCGAGGCGGCCGGCGATCTCCTCGCGCGAGCCGAACAGCAGCAACGAGCGTCCCGCGCAAATCAGGTCGCCGGGCCGCAGCATCCAGAGCTGGACGGTCTCGCCGTTGACCTTCGACCCGTTGGTGCTCTCCAGGTCGGTCAGGACGATCTTCTCCTCGTCCTCCTGGATCTTCAGATGGAAGCGGCTGACCCGCTCGTCGTTGAGCTGAACGGAATTGCCCTCCTCGCGCCCAATGGTGACCGGGGTGGGGAGGTTCTCGAAGACCCGCCCGCGATCGGCCCCGTCGAGCACCTGTAACGTAATCAGCGCCATGTATCCCTACCCGCCGTGCTGCCGACAAGCCGAGCGCCGCGCACGGACCGTCCTCCACGCGGCGCGCCCGAAGAAGCAGGCGCGCAGGTCCCGCCGCACCCCTCGTTTGTAACGCGCTGAAACCGGGCTGGTCAAGGTGCCCGGCCCGGCGCCTCGGGCGGCCCGCCCCGGGCGGGTGGGAGCCGGCGGTGCCGACGAAGGCTTCCCCGTCGCGAAAGCCGTATAGAATGCCGTATGCCGCATGAGCTGTTCGACGACCTGACCGACGTCTACGAGGCGATGATCGACTGGCCCCAGCGCCTGGCGCGCGAGGGGCCGTTCTACCGGCGGCTGCTGGAAGGCCGCGGCGTGCGCCGCGTGCTCGATGCCGCCTGCGGGACCGGCCACCATGCGGCCCTGCTGCACGACTGGGGCCTTTCGGTGGAAGGGGCCGACCTGAGCCCGGCCATGATCGATCGGGCCCGCGCGCTGCATGGCGAGCCCGAGGGGATTCGCTGGGTCGTGCGGGGTTTCGACGAGCCGGTCGAACCCGCCGAGCCGTTCGACGCGGTCCTGTGCGTGGGCAACTCGCTGGCCCTGGCCCCCGACCAGGCCGCCGCCGAGCGCGCCGTGCGCGGGCTTCTTGCCGCGCTGCGTCCCGGCGGGTTGCTCGTGCTTCACCTCCTCAACCTGTGGCGTCTGCCCGACGGACCGTGCGCATGGCAGAAGTGCCGCCGCGCGGACGTTGCCCGGGGCGAGGTGCTGATCGTCAAGGGCGTGCACCGCTGCGGCCGCCGGGGCTACGTCGATCTGGTCGTGGCCTCGCTCGATGAGCCGCCGCGCATGCAGAGCGAGAGCGCCTCGCTTCTCGGCCTGGAGGCTGAGGACCTCAAGCGCACGGCGCTGGCCGGCGGCGCGGCCGAGGTGAAGCTGCTCGGCGGGTACGAAGGCCAGCCGTACGAGCGATCGTCGAGCATCGACCTGATCGTCGTGGCGACCAGGTGAGCCGCGCGGCGCTCACAGGTCGAGGTCGTCCAGTTCATCGACGAGCCGATCGAGGTCGCCCCGCGGCTTCCTCGGACTGCCCTTCCCCTTGGGCGACTCGCCGCCCGTACGGTGCTTCTGCTCCTCAAGCGCCCGGCGTCGCTCCTGTTCGGCCGCTTTCAAGTCGTCCTGGGGCATGACGAGCTGCACCAGTCCGGCAGTGGCGTCGTCGGACGCAGCCGACCCGTTGCCGGCGATGGCCGGGTCGGCGTGCTGGGGAAACATGATCGCGCCGGAGGGGCAGACCCGGGCGCAGGCGGGGCAGCCGTGGCGGCAGGCGTCGGGCTCCTCCACGAGGACCCCCGCCGACTCGTCTAGCCCGAAAACCCCAAACAGGCAGAAGTTCAAGCACTCCAGGCAGTTCGTGCACCGCGAGTAATCGATCACCGGGTACCACCGCGGGGCGACGGGCTCCTCGACCTCCGCGGGCCCCGGCGATCCGGTCTTTCGCGCGCCCGCAGCGGGGGCCGGGGGCGCGTCGTCCAACCCGGCCAGCCGCGCGACCTCTTCCAGCAGCACGCCGGCCTCGGACTGCGTGCGGAGGTCGAGGCACCAGATCGTCCGATCCGGCGCGGCTCCGCGCCGCGAGCGGGGCGGGCCGTCGTCGATCTCTTCGTCCGGAACGAGGCGCGACCGGCCCATCCGGCCCCGCACGCCATTGGCGTCGAGGACCCAGTAGGCGGCACGGGGGTAGATCCAGCTCAACACGACCAGATTGCCGGAAACGCCGTGAAGGAGGTCCACCGCCGGCCCTTCCGGCTGGAGATCGTAGAGATGGGGGACGACGATCACCGAAACGTCGGGCAGGTGGGACAGCCCGACGAGCAGATCGCGCTCGATGCCCTTCTGCTCGGAGCCGATCCCCCGGTTCTTCGCAATGACCACCGTGATGCGTTCTCCCATGACCCTGACCGGACCCTCACTTCGAGCCGAAGCAGTAAAGCTGTCCTTCCGTGTTTCCCAGCACCATGCGTCCGTCGGCGACGGCCGGAGAGGCGACCACGTCGCCGCCGGCCTCGAACCGCCACACTTCCATCCCGGTGGCGCGGTCCAGGCCGTAGATCCGCCCGTCCGCCGAGCCGAAGAACACGCGGCGGCCCACCACGACGGGCGAGCTGTCCACCTGTCCGCCCGTGGAGAACGACCACAGCTCGCGCCCGCTCTTGGGATCCAGGGCGTGCAGCTTCTTGTCGCGCGAGCCGACCAGCACGGCCTCCGCGGTGACGGCCGCCGAGGAGCGGTAGGGCTGGCTCCGCCGCTCGGCCTTGAACCGCCAGCGCACCTTGGCCTCTTTCCAGTCGATGGCGAAGAAGGTCTTGCCCTCGGTGCCGACGAAGGCGGCCGATCCGAGCACGGCCGGCGTGCACCCGGTGGGGGCCTGTAGGTCCACGTCGGCCACCTGCTTGCCGGCCTCCAGATCGACCACGTGCAGCCGTCCGTCGCATCCGGCCACGAAGGCCCGGTCCTCCACGACCGTGGGGAAACAGCGGATCTGATCGGGGCTCTCGTACTTCCACACCAGCCTGCCTGACGGGGACAGGCAGTAGAGCCGCCCGTCCTGCGACCCGACCAACACGTTCTCCTTGTAGAAATTGGCGCTGGAGTTGATCTCGGCCTCGGTGTCGAAGTGCCAGCGCTCCCGTCCGGTGGCGGCGTCGAGCGCGTAGAAGCGGCCATCGCTGTCGCCGATGAAGACCGCCCCCTCGCGCACGGCCGGAGAGGCCGTGAAACCGAGATCCGTGGAGAACGACCACTTCTTCCGCCCCGTGGCCAGGTCGAGGGCATAGAGGTTGCCGTCGGTGGCGCCGACGAGCACCGTCCCGCCGGCGATGGCCGCAGCCCCCTCGAAGCCGCCCCGGTCGATCTCGAAGGTCCAGACCAGGTCGAGTCTTTCGGGCAGCTTCCCAGGAGCCACGCCCGTGGCCCGGGCGTCGCCGCGCACCAGCGGCCACGACTGGGCGTTGCCGGGCTGCTCCCCGCGTTCGGCCGCGCGGCCGGCATGGAGAGCGGCCCCCAGCACGAGAAAGCTCGCGATGCATGCGTGAGCACGGAACATGGGACTGACTGCGGCGGGTTCGAAGGAAGCTCAGGGGACCCGTCCGAGCCGGGCCGCCACGGCCCGGCTCAAAGCGCGCGTGGCTCGGCTCGGCTCACGGGCCAGTAATACAGTATAGGTGGCCTGCGGTGCGGAAGAAAAGCTCCCCTTCGGCGATGGCCGGCGTGGCCAGGCACCCTTCGCCAAGGTCGTTCGCGGCCAGCACTTCGGCCGACTCGCCGGCTGCGAGCACGAAGACCTTGCCCCGCTCGCTGGTCGCGTAGATCCGCCCGTCGGCGGCCACGAGACTGGCGGTGAACGTGCCTCGCAGGCGCGTGCGCCAGATCTCCCGCCCGGTGCCGGCGTCGAGGCAGGTGGCGAAGCCCGGCTCGTTAACGAAGTACAGCCGGTTGCGATAGAGCACGCCGCTGGGGATGTACGGGCCGCCGCGGCGGACCTTCCACAAGACGCGGCTTCCGGTCACGTCGCCGCTGCCGCCGGGCCGGATGGCCATGATGGGCCCGTTGCGACCGCACGCGCTGTAGACGATCCCGTCGCGCGTGAGGACCGAGGGCGTCACCCACTCGGTAAGCCCCGTCACACGCCACAGCTCGCGCCCGTCCTCGGGGGCATAGGCCGCGACGATGCGGTCCCGCGCGCGGCGGCTCCCCGCGCCGTTGACCACGATCTCGGTCCGCTCCTGGCCGTCGTCGCCGGTCGCCTCGACGAGGACGGGCGTGCTCCACGAGCCGTAGCTGTCGCGGGGCGTGCGCCACACCTCTGCGCCGTCCGTCTTGCGGAAGGCGGCCAGATAGGAGTCCTCGTCGCAGTCGCAGAGCTGGACGACCAGATCGCCCCAGAGGACGGGACTGGAGGCCGTTCCCCACATGTGGTCCAGATCACCCAGGTCGGTCTGCCAGAGCGGCTCGCCCTGCATGTCGAAAGCGAACAGTCCGGTGCTGCCGAAGAAGGCGACCACGCGCTGGCCGTCGGTGGCCACGCTGGCCGAGGCGTGGCCGTTCTTCGAATGCGTGCGTCCCCGCGCGGGCCCCGCCTCGGCCCGCCATAGCTCGCGCCCGTCGTCGCGCGCGTAACACAAGACCACGAGGCGAGGCGGCTCGCGGTCCTCCAAGGCGGTCGTCAGCAGCACGCGGTCCTTCCACACCACGGGCGAGCTCAAGCCCTCGCCGGGGACCTCGATCTTCCAGCGAAAGCCCTCGGTCGCGCTGAAGCGGACCGCCGGGGTCCCGCCCCGCGCGATCCCCTGCACGTTGTGCCCGCGGAAGCCGGGCCAGCAATCGACCTGGCGCCCGTCCTCGACCGGATCGGTCGGAGCCGGCTCCAGCGGGGCGGCATCCTCGGAGACCTCCAGCACGGGCCGGCACCCGAGAACGAGGGCCAGGACCGCTGCGGCCAAGGCCGCCGGAAAGAGCCGCGGGGCGGGCATGGCCGAAAGCCGGGCAGCAGACATCGCCTCACCGTCCGTGGGCCGCACGCGGGGGGCTACGGCGAGTTGTGGGTGCTGGTCGTGGAGGGTGTGGCGCTCAACTGGGACAGCACCTGGAGGATGCCGTTCAGGTGCGCCATGCGCGGCCCGAACCGATCGACGAACTCATTGAGCATGAATTCGCCGTCCATGAACACCTCGTGGTTCTCGGCAATCTCCTCGGTCAGCGCAACGAGGAACTCGGTCTGCACCTTGCTCAGGGCCTCGGCCGCCATACGGCAGGAATGCGCCAACTTCGGATTCGATTCCTTCCACTGGCCCAACTCGGCCTGGCGCTGACGATGGGCCGAGCCCAGCTGACCGACGAGCTCCTCGAGCAGTTCGTTCTGGCGGTCCTGGGCGGCCAGGATCTCGCGAAGCAGGTGCGTCTGCTCCGCGCCAGAATCTCCGTCCTGCCCAGCCGGAATATCCTGCGACACGTCGAACTGGTGATACATCGGCGGGGCAGGACGGCGGTTCTGGGGCATAGCAAGGTTCCCTCTCCGCGTTCAAGGATGGTCCGCGATTCAGTATAAGCAGGCTCGTCCTCGGAAGTCGAGATACCACCGGCAGAGTTTGATCAAATCGACCGTGCGCTGCATGCCCCACAGGCCGCACTCCCGGCACAGCCCGACCGCGCTGTTCCGCACAATCCGCAGGTTTTCGCGCGCTGGGCGCTAAAGTCGTGCCGCGGGCCCGCCGATGCTGTCCGAGGCCCGAGGGGGGGCCGCGCGTCAAGGCAAGCAACATGCGAATAATGCGTGCTTTGGGGGTATTGGACCGCCTTTGATGAGCACCACGGAACTTAAGTCGAAGCCCACCCTGGGTTTCTTCACCGTCCTCTCCGACCCGCAGCACGGTCTGTTCGGGGGTTTTCTCGTGCTGAATCTGGCAGGACGCCCCCTGGAATTCCACTGCACGGCGCCCGTTCGGCCCAACCGGGCCCAGGAGATCCTCTACGGTCCCACGCTCGAGCCCTTCCTCTACGGCGAGCAGATCGGGCGCACGCTGCTGGAGAGGGCCCAAGCCAAACCGGTTGTGGTCTGCACGGACCGGCTGCCGGCGATGGCGGTGCGCGAGCACGTGCGCGTGCCCGTGGCCCTGGTCCTGGCGCCCTTTCCCCCGTCGCTGGAGGACGGCGGCGCGGTCGAGGACGAGACGGAGCCGGGCAGGGCGTGGCGTCTCGATGCGGCCCATGCCGAGCGCTTGCGCATGACGGTGTTCCAGGTGGGGCGAAATCGCCTGGCCGTATCCGGTCGGGGCTCGGACGAGGCGTCGCTCCTCGCCGAGCGTCTTGCCGTACTCGACGCCTCGTTCGACCTGAGCGAGCCGTTCGAGCGGATTCGCGAGGCGATCGAGGAGGCCCGCTGCGGGGGATCGTAATCGCCATGGCCGACGGCTCGCATCTCCGCATCGCGGCGGGCGGCGCGGACTGGACTCCTCCCCCGCCGCCCGGGGTGGCCGAGGTGTCTCTGCACCTATCGGTCGCGGTGCACGTAACCGGGTGGAACCTGGCCCTCACGCGCCCGCCGGCGGTCGAGGTCCGCAGCCTCGATGTGCCCAGCCCCGCGCCCCGCGTGGCGTCGCTGGTGCTCGAGCCGTCGAAGGTCCCGACGCGGAGCTTCCGGTTCCCCGCGCCCGGCGATCCGCGCTTGCCGCTTGCTGCTCCGGCCGGGCCGCGTGCGGGGTCCCGCGGCCCGGCTTCCCGGCCCGGCGGGCCCACGCGGATCAGGCCGCCCGAGGACGTGATCCGCCTGGAGGACCGGCTCCGCTACATCCTCCAGCCGTCGCTGGAGAGCATCCTCAACGAGCGGTCGCTGGAGTTCCCATTCCAGCCGTTCCCCTACCAACTCGAAGGAATCGCGTTTCTCTATCCCCGGCATGCGGCGATCCTGGCGGACGAGATGGGGCTGGGCAAGACCATGCAGGCGATCACGGCCATCCGCTTGCTGCTGCGCAGCGGCGAGATGCGAAGCGTGCTTCTGGTGTGTCCCAAGCCCCTGGTTTCCAACTGGCAGCGGGAGTTCGATCTGTGGGCCCCCGAGATCCCGGTGCTCGCCATTGAAGGGGACCGGGCCCGGCGCCGCTGGCAATGGTCGCTGACCGACGTGCCGGTGAAGATCGCCAACTACGAGCTTTTGCCCCGCGACGGGCAAGTGCTGCATGGCGGCCTGTCCGGTTCGCCGGCGCGAAGTTTCGACCTGGTGGTGCTCGACGAGTCGCAGCGGATCAAGAACCGCGCGAGCGCCACGAGCCAGGCCGCCCGAGCGATCGCCCGGCGGAGAAGCTGGGCCCTGACGGGAACGCCCGTGGAGAACAGCCCCGAGGACCTGGTGGGCATCTTCGAGTTCCTCGCCCCCGGGTTCCTCTCGGCCGACATGAAGCCGCGGCGCATGGGTCGCACCGTGAGCGACTACGTCTTGCGAAGGACCAAGGACCAGGTGCTCACCGACCTGCCTCCGAAGCTGTTCCGCGACGCGGACGTGGAGCTCCTGCCCGAGCAGCGCGAGAGCTACCGCCTGGCCGAGGACGAGGGCGTGGTGCGGCTGAAGGAGATGCGGGGCGAGATGTCGATCCAGCACGTCTTCGAGCTGATCCTGCGGCTGAAGCAGATATGCAACTTCGATCCGGCCACGGGCGCGAGCGCGAAGCTGGAGCGGCTCGAGGCCGACCTGGAAGAGGTCGCCTCCAGCGGACGCAAGGCGATCGTGTTCAGCCAGTGGGTCGGTACGCTCCAGACGCTCGCCCGGCGGCTTCGCCGCTTCGGGCCGCTGGAGTACCACGGTCGGATCCCTTCGCGGGCCCGCGACGCGGTGATCGCGCGGTTCCGCGAGGACCGTCTTGCCCGGGTGCTGTTGATCAGCTACGGGGCCGGGGGTGTGGGGTTGAACCTTCAGTTCGCCGGGTACGTGTTCCTCTTCGACCGCTGGTGGAATCCGGCCGTGGAGGACCAGGCGATCAACCGGGCGCACCGCATCGGCGCGGCGGGGCCGGTGACCGTCACGCGGCTGCTCGCCGTGGACACGATCGAGGAGCGGATCGACCTCGTGCTCCAGGAGAAGCGGGAGCTGTTCGACACGATCTTCTCTTCGACGCAGGACCGGCACAAGATGGGGCTGACGCAGGAGGAGCTGCTGGGGCTGTTCAATCTGAAGCTGCCCAGCGGGCCGATGCGCCGCGCGGCGTGAAGTGCGGGCGCGTACCGATGCTCTCGCGTGAGAGCCCCAAGCCGGCACGGGCGTCTGCCGAGCGAGGTCTCGCTTGCTGCGCGTCTTGGGCGCAATATGATGATTGCATGTCCGCGACCTACGACTACGACGTCCTCGTCATCGGCGGCGGCCACGCCGGCACCGAGGCTGCGCTGGCGGCGGCGCGGATGGGAGCCTCCACGGCGCTTCTGACCGACAACCTCAGCACCATCGCCCAGATGAGCTGCAACCCGGCCATCGGAGGCGTGGCCAAGGGGCAGATCGTCCGCGAGATCGACGCCCTCGGCGGGGCGATGGGCCGGGCGATCGACGCGGCCGGCATCCAGTTCCGCATGCTCAACCGCCGCAAGGGGCCGGCCATGCACGGCCCCCGCGCCCAGGCCGATCGCGCGGCTTACCAGCAGGAGGTCAAGCGGATCTGCGAGGAGCAGCCCAACCTGGCCCTGCGCCAGGAGACGGCCGACGAATTGCTCGTGGAGGGCACGGCCTCGGAGCCGCGAGTCGTCGGCGTCCGGGCCGGCGACGCCCTGTATCGCGCCCGCGCCGTGATCCTCTGCGCAGGCACGTTCATGCAAGGAGTTCTGCACTATGGCCCGGCGCAGCGGCCGGGCGGCCGGGCCGGCGAAGAGACCTCTTCCGGGATCAGCCGTGCGCTGGTGCGGCTCGGACTGCGTCTGGAACGCTTCAAGACCGGCACGCCGCCGCGCCTAAGCGGCCGGACTCTCGACCACGCCCGACTCGACCGGCAGCCGGGCGACGACGACCCACAGCCCTTCTCCTTCCTGACCGAGAGAATCGACTGCGAGCAGCTCCCCTGCTGGATCGCCCACACCAATCCGGCCGTGCACGCGCTGGTGCAGGCCAACCTGGATCGCGCCCCCATGTTCTGCGGGCAGATCCAGTCGGTCGGGCCGCGGTACTGCCCCTCGTTCGAAACCAAGGTCGTGCGGTTCGCCGACAAGCAGCGGCACCAGCTCTTCCTCGAGCCGGAGGGCCGCCACACGCACGAGGTCTATGTCAACGGGCTGGCCACGAGCCTGCCGCGCGACGTGCAGGACGGCATGATCCGGCTCATCCCCGGGCTGGAAAGCGCGCAAATCGTTCGCTACGGTTACGCGATCGAGTACGATTACGTCCCGCCCGAGCAGCTTCAGCCCTCCCTGCAGACCAAGCGCCTGGCGGGCCTGTATCTGGCGGGCCAGGTCAACGGGACGACCGGATACGAAGAGGCGGCCGGGCAGGGCCTCCTGGCCGGGGTCAACGCCGCACTCGGGCTTGCCGGCCGCGAGCCGCTGGTGCTGGCACGCAACGAGGCCTACCTGGGGGTGATGATCGACGACCTCGTCACGCGCGGCGTGGACGAGCCGTACCGCATGTTCACCAGCCGCGCGGAGTATCGGCTCCTTCTGCGTCACGACAACGCCGACCGGCGGCTCACGCCCGTGGGGAGGCGACTCGGTCTGGTGGGTCCCGAGCGGGTTGCGGCACTGGAGAAGAAGGTGACCGAAATCGATCGGGCGAAAGGACTTCTGCAATCAACCCGCTCTGGGGAGGTCTCGTTGCTCCACCTCTTGCGGCGGCCCGAGACGACCTGGGAGGAGGTGGCCGGTCGTGTGCCGGAACTGGCCGGGGTGGCGGCCGAGGTCGCCCACGCAGTCGCGTGGGACGCCAAGTACTCCGGCTATATCACCCGGCAGGAGGTGGAGATCGCCCGGCAGACGCGCCTGAGCGAGCGGCGGATCCCGGCCAATCTCGACTTCGCGGCGGTTACACACCTCCGGGCGGAGGCCCGGGAGAAGCTCGCGCGGGTCCGCCCCGTCAACCTGTCGCAAGCCGGGCGGATTGCCGGAATCACTCCAGCCGATCTGGCCGTGCTCACCGCCCATCTGCACGGGCGGGGGTGGTAGGGTGAAACGCCCTTGCCCGGGCCAGGGCAGAGCCGGCCTTGGGGGGTCCTTCCGAAAGGGCGAATCGGCCGCCATCGCCCCTTTCGTTCCAGCTACTTTCGCATGAGTGGCAGCCTGACGGGCCGGCGCGGCGCAACTCCCGCGGATTGTGCATCCTGCGTGGGGACTTGCTAGCACCGTAGGCGCCAGATCGCGCGGGCCCCCGGGGCTCGACCAGGTTTCGACGAGGCCGCGTTCTCTTTAAATCCTTATTTGGCAATGATTTACAAAAGAAAATGCTGTATTGACACTGCGGTGAAAATAGTTATAATTGTCCGCAATTGGCAAATTCGGCAATGTCGGCAGAACCGGATAAGCCTGCTGTTTGCACGCAGCGTCGGGAGGTACGAAGTCTGCGAATCTCGCGGGCTTAGGGCTAGTTTCCCGCAGTAAAGACACGGAGGCTAGAGGTCCCCGTTCTGCACGCCGACCTCGTCACGGGGAACCTCGCTGATACTGGCTGCAGTGGAGCCAGGAAAAGGGACGGTCAAGTACCAATGGCAACGAAGACTGTGTTCACCACGGGCGAGGCCGCCAAAATCTGCAAGGTCAGCCAACAGACGATCATTCGTTGCTTCGACTCCGGGCAGTTGAAAGGATTCCGGGTGCCTGGCAGCCGGTTCCGACGGATCCCCCGCGAGCAGCTCTATGTCTTCATGCGGGACAACGGCATCCCCACCGATGCCCTGGAAAGCGGCAAGCGCAAGGTCCTCATCGTGGACGACGACGAGGAACTCGTCGAGCTGATTTCCGACGTCCTCGAGAAGGACGGACGATTCGAGATCCGCACCGTCAACAACGGGTTCGACGCCGGCATGATGGTCAAGGACTACCGGCCCGACCTGATCGTGCTGGACGTCATGCTCCCGGACATCAACGGCAAGGAAGTGTGCCAGCGGGTGCGGAGCGACAAGACCATGGACGACGTGCGGATCATCTGCATCTCCGGCATGGTCGAGGAGGACAAGGTCTCCGACCTGCGGGCCGCAGGGGCCGATGACTTCATGCACAAGCCTTTCGAGATCGAGCGCCTCGTCGATCGGATGTGCCAGCTCTTGGAGATGGAAGCCGTTCCCGGCGCTTGAGGTGGCCTTCTTGGCATCCGGCGTGCCGACTCCGATCGATCTCGGCGGGATGTGCTAGCAGGGGTCGCCCCATGCCCACGCGTGCGTACTGAGGCTCGCGATGCGCGCTCTGCCCGAGTTGGCCGCCCTTCCCGGCCGCCCCCGATTGCCGATGGCCGATCGATCGGCGGCCCTCGTGGCCGAATTGCTCCTTGATCGCCGACGCGGGGAGCTGGCCGAGGCCGTTGGGGAACAGCTCGCCGAAGACCCTCCGCTGGTCCTCTGGACCGTGTGCCGGGCCGCCGAGGTGGCGCCGGACTGGGTCCCGTCCTCGGTGACGGCCGTGGCGCGCTGGCTGGCCGAGCACGCCCTCCGCCTCCTTCAGTGGCCCGAGCGAGGGGAACCCTCCGCAGGCTGCGTCGTCTCCAGCGTCGAGCAATGCGAGTCGCTGGTGGCCGCGGACCTGGCCCGGGCCGACCTGGCCTCCCTCCTGGCCGAGACCGCGGGGCAGTCCGCGGCCGAGGAGGCCTATCTGCGAGGCCTGCTGGCATCCGCTCCACAGTGGCTGAGGCCGCGCGGAGATCCGTCGGTCCGCGAGATGCTCCCGCGATGGCTGATCGAAGAGGGGCACTCCCCGGCCGCGGCCCGCGTTGCCAAGGCCGAGCATCTTCTCGCCCGGGGCGATGCGGCCGAGTACGACCTGGAGGGCTGCCGTGGGCGGGCCGCGGAGGCCTCGGCCCGCTGGATGGAGGACGTACCCGGCGCCGGGGCCCTGCTCCCGCAGCTCGCCCGCTCCCTTGCACGGCTGAGCGACCTGGAGCAGCGATTCGCCGAGGTCCTGGAGCGAGCGAAGCTGGACGCCATGGCCGAGCTGGCGGCCGGGGCGGGACACGAGATCAACAATCCCCTGGCCGTGATCGGCGGCCGGGCCCAGTTGTTCCTCCGCGACGAAGCCGACCCGGAGCGGCGCCGCGGGCTGGCCCTGATGGTGGCCCAGGTGAAGCGGGCGTACGAGATGATCGCCGACATGCGCCTGTTCGCCCGGCCGCCGCAGCCCGCGACCGAGCGATTCGACCTGGCCGCCATGGTGGAGGACCTTGTCGCGGAGTTGGCGCCGGCGGCCGCGCATCATGCCATCCGGATCACGCGCACCGGCGCGGCTGGGCCCGTGGAGATCCAGGCCGATCCGGTCCAGATTCAGGTCGCCCTGCGCGCCATCGTGCAGAACGCCCAGGAGGCGATCGGGCGCGAGGGTCGCGTCGAACTCCGGGTGGACGCCGTGGAGGACGCGGTGCGCGTGTCGATTCAAGACGACGGCCCCGGCATTGGAATCGAGGAGCGAAGCCACCTGTTCGACCCGTTCTACTCCGCGCGCCAGGCCGGGCGGGGGCTGGGGCTGGGCCTTTCGAAGGCCTGGCGGATCGTGGTCACCAACCACGACGGCCGGATCGAGGTCGAGAGCGAGCCCGGCCAGGGGGCCACGTTCACGATCGTGCTGCCGCTCCGGCGGCGCGCTCGCGAGGAACGACGCCCGGATGCGCGCACGCCCGGTACAAGGGAGGAATAGGCGACGGCGCGCTCGAGCGCGCCGGCCGATTCTCCCTGGGCGGCGGGCGTGCGAGCGACCCGCCACGTCCAGCGCCTGGTCTTCCTCGAAAGCAGGACCACGATGCCCCATCCCCGCGACCTTGCCCAAGACCTGGTGACCGTCGAGGACTTCTTCCGTCTGGTCCCCGACGGCCAGAAGGCCGACTTGATCGACGGAGTCATCTACATGGCCTCCCCCGACTCCCTGCGCGCCATCGGTTGACTGCCTTCATTGCCTGGCTGATGCAAGGATTTGTCGAGGCACGGAGCTTGGGCGGGGAAGTCCTCACCAGCCGCTTCGCCTTCGAGCTGAGCAGCATCCGGGCGCCCGAGCCGGACGTGGCCTACGTGGGCCCCGGGCGGATTCACTTGCTCGAGGAATCCCGGATGCGCGTCGGGCCGGACGTGGCCGTCCAGATCGTCTCCCGCGAGAGCCGAAACCGCGATTAGGGGGAGAAACGCCAGCTCTGCCAGGAGGCGGGCGTGCCGGAGTACTGGATCATCGACCCGGTGCAGCAGCGGGTCGAGTTCCTCGTGCTCCGGTCCGGCCGCTACGAGCTGGCCGCATCGGAGGACAACCGGCGGATCCGAAGCCGCGCGATCCCGGGCTTCTGGCTCGACGTGGACTGGCTCCTGGCCGACCCGCTGCCCAGCGGCACGGGCTGCCTGGGGCAAGTCCTGGCCGACCCGCCGGCACCCCGATGAACACCCGATCGGGGTCAAGGAAGAACCGGCTCACTCGCCCTGGCCGATCGGCCGCACTCGCACGTTGCGATAGGCCACCGGGCCGTGGTCGCCCTGGAGGAAGAGCGGTCCGGCGGGCACCTCCTTGCCCTTGCGCCACGCGTGGCCGGTGGGCCACTTCAGCTCTACGTCCTCCTGGACCAACTGGCCGTTGAGCAGAACGCGCGCGAAACGGGCGTTGGTGGTTTTCTTTCCGTCGGCGTCGAACCGCGGCGCGCGGAACACGATGTCCAGCGTCTGCCACTGGCCGGGCTTCTTCGACGCGTTCACCTTCGGGGGCGAGCCCTCGTCGATCGTGTGGTAGCGCGGCAGCAATTCCGCGCGGGGATACACACCACCGCAGTCGCTGGCCGTGGGCTTCTCCTTGCCGTGGCTGTCGAGGATCTGGATCTCGTACAGACCCTGGAGCTTCACGCCAGCGTTGGAGCCTGCGGGGATGAGGAACTCGGCGTGGACCTCCAGGTCGGCGAACGCCTGCTTGCTCGTCAGGTTGCGGAACAGGGCCCGGCCCCTGGGCGAGCTGAGCACCACGCCGCGGCCATCCTTGGGGACGAGGGCCTTCGAGTTTTTCGGGTCGATCTCCGCGTCGCCTGCCACGGTCCACCGCTTGCCGCCCTTCCAGGCGTCCAGCTCCTTTCCCTCGGGCATCAGCTCGATCCATCCCGATTCCTCGCCCGCGGACGGGACGGCGGCGGAGAAGGCAATCATCAGCGAGGCGAAAACCGAGAGGTGCTTCACGTTCGTGTCCCATCGACTGAAGGACGATTGTGCGGGATTCCCTGCCGCCCGTCCAGGATCGGCTCCTGCCCGCTCGTCGGGAGCGGCTACGGTTTGGCGGCGGGTGGTTTCGGGCTCGGGGGAAGGGGGAGGGCAGGCTGGATGCCGGGTTTCGGCGCGGGCGTCTTCGGCGCCGGCTTCTGCGCCGGCACGCCGGGATCGACGAGCATGTAGCCGGCCCAGAAGAACGGGTGATTGGCCTTGGGCGGCTCGGCCCCGGCCAGGTCCTGCACGCGGGGCTCGGTCTCCGGGTCGATGCGCTGCGCGGCGGTGACCAGGACGGCCCGCTGCCAGGCGTCGGCCGGCGTGGTGTGCGGCAGCTCCTGGACGAACTCGCGGACCAGCTCGAACGCGCTGCGCCCGCCCGTGCGCCAGCGGCTGAGCAGCACGGTTCGCGCCCCGTCGGACGTCAGCCCGCAAAGAGCGAGGAACACGTCCATTCCCGGGGCAGCCCCCGTCTTCTTCAGGGCGTTTTCGGCCGCGGTGTGGAAGCCGGGCAGGACGATCACGTCGGGGCCGCCGAAGGGCAGCGTCAGCCAGTCGTCCAGGGTGTTGCCCGGCTTGTTCCGCTCGATCTGGACCGGCGACCACCCCAACGGCCCGCGGTCGAGCGTCACGATGTCGTCGAGCACGACGAGCTGGTCGAACAGCAGTCCGTACACGGCGGTCGGGGCGGGGAGCGGGGTCGGCAGGGCGACCGAGCCCGGGGCCACGCGGGCCAACTCCTTGAAGGCCGCCTGGGCCACGCGGTCGTCGTCACGGGGGAACAGGTTGCCCACCACGACCGCCGTGGTGGCCGAGGGGCGCCGCGCGCGGCCGTCGGCCACCGCCAGCGACGCGGTGGGCGCGTACCGCACGCGGATGCGGAGGATGAGCGGTTCGAGCTTGCCGTTGACCTCCTGCTGGAGCGCCTCGAAGGGCACGTACCACAGCAGCCCGTCCGGCACGATCGCCAGCTCGCGAATCTGGCTGAGATCGGCACGGGATCCCTCCAGCAGCATCTTGAGCAGTTGCTCGGCCGACTGTTTCCACCTGGCGTCGGACAGCTCCTTGTAGGCCAGCACGCGGTTCTGCTCGTGATGGCCCATCTCGCGAAGCAGGGCCTGGGCCTGCTTGCCCACGAACGTGGCCGACTTGACTTGCCAGTAGGTGTACTGCTGGTCGGCCAGCAGGAATCCGTACAGCCCGCGGCTGGTGGCCAGGAAGGCCAGCAGGGCGTTGCCCTTGGGGAGCCCCTGGAGGATCTCCCTGGTGGTTTTGAGGGGCGGAAAGACCAGGTCGGACGGCTCGCGGCGCAGGGCGATCTCGCGGAGCAGCGCCTCCTGCAGCGCGCTGACCGCGGCGAGCTCCTCGAGGGCCTTCGCCTGCTGCTGCGCGGCCGCCTTCTCCTCGGCGACCGGCGGCATCGCCTCCAGCTTCTGGCGGATCTGTCGGGCCTGCTTGGAGATCCCGTCGTACGTCGGGTACGTGGCCAGCAGGTGCTGGCGCTGCAACTGCGCCGGCTCGGGAAGCACGTCGGCCGGGGCCTCGAGAATCCACCGCAGCGAGGCCAGCCTCCCTCCGAACCCCAGGGAGCTGAAGAACCGGTGCCGGCGAATCCGGTCGGAGATCTCGATCGCCGTCTCGTGCTCCTTGCGGGCCATGGCCACTTCGAACCAGTGCTCCAGGGGCGCCGGGTGCGGCGTGACGAGCACGGACATCGACTGCATGGGATCGAGGGCCCAGTCGCCGGCCGTGGGGTCGCGGAGCACCTCGGTGAACAGGTCCATGGCCACTCGCTGACTGACCCGCCCGCCCAGGTAGAGGCGATCGGCCAGGCCCATCTGAAACAGCCAGTGCGAGCCCCGCTGCATGTAGGACATCGCGGCGGCCAGGGCCTCGTTGCCGGCCGGGATTCTCTTCTGCTGAAACAGAACCAGGGCGCGAAGGAAGCTCAGCCGGGCGCCGATCCATCCGCTCGCCATGCTGCGCCGGCCGATCGCCCGCTCCGCCTCGTCGAGCAGGCTCGCGGCCTGGGGCGTGGCGCCCAACACCGCGGCGTTCTCCGCCGCCGCCAACAGCACCGAGGCCCTCAGTTGGCGCAGGTCTTTGACGTTGGCCCACTTGGCGGCCGCCTCCAGGGGCGGGTACATTCCCTCGGAGTTGGAGATCAGGTGGTTGACCGCCCCGTAGCGGAACGCCTCTTCGAGCACTCCCACGTTGCCGAAGTGGACGGCCACGTAGGTGGCCTCCTCCAGGTACTTCGCGGCGGCCGGGTACTGGCCCTTGCGCATCGCCATCTTGCCGAGCTCGAGAAGCGCGACGCAGGTCAGCGGATGGTCGTATTCCCCCGCGGCGAGGATCGAGCGCTGGAGGAGCGGCAGCCCCTGCTCCTCCTTGCCGACCGCCATCAGGGCCAGGCCCGCCTGCACGTCGATCCACGCCTCGGACCAGTGGTTGGGAGGGCCAGGTCGTCGGGAGAGCTTCGCCGCCACGTCGTTGATCAGCGGGTCGTGGGGGCAGAGCGGGCCCATCAGCTCCGCGTAGCGCCGGATGGCCAGCGTGGTGCAGCGTACGATCTCCGCCGGCTGGATGGGGAACAGCATCGCCGGCTTGAGCACCCCGCCCTCGCGCACCACCTGGTTGTGGTCGATCTGGCCCTGGCTGATCAGCATGCGGTCCGGGAAGTGCCCAAGCCGCGAGCTCCGCTTGCTGGCGCCCCAGGGGACCGACATGTATTTGCCCCTGCCCGCCGCGGTGATCCGGGGCGGGAACTGGACGTTGATCATCCACCCCGGGAACGCGCTGTAGAGCTTCAGGGCCGAGGAGTAGTGGTCGAGGGCCTGGGTGAGGTCGCCCATGTGGTAGTAGCACTCGCCGGCCATCGTGTGATAGCAGATCGAGTCGATCCACCGCGACTGCACGGTCTTGATCGCACCGCGGCCCTCGGCGAGGAAATCCTTCAGGGCGTCCTTGTACTCCCCTTCGTAGAAGTCGGCGAAGACGATGTAGTAGGAGGGGGAAGGCGTCATCCGATCGCCCTCTTGCGCTCCGGCCGTTGAGGGGACGCCGGCCAGGAGCCCCCCGGCGATCAGGGTGGCCGACCCAAGCAAGGACCAACGCCGGACCCGGCCGGCCTGGGGGAGGGAGGTCATGGCTGCCAACTCCTTCTCGCGTTCGGGCGGCCAGAGAGGGGATGGGGGCCGCAGATGCCTTCTGTTCCAAACTGCCTACTATGATACTACGGAAGCGCCGGGACTTGTGCCGCCCCTCCCCTCGGAAGGGTCGGCCGTTTCTCCTTACCTCCGCGCCGGCCTGGCCCCTCGGCCGGACATGCCGGGGGGCGCCTGGCCGACCCGTTTTCTGCGCCGGCCAGGCAAGTGGACCTAAAGTTCCCCCGCCCACCAAGACGATATGGGTCGTACCGGTTCTACGGGTTGCGGGGGTCTTATACTCCGGACACGTCCGGTGGAGAGCTTCGAGGGAACCATCCATCGTCGGAGGTTGTGATGAGCGGCTCGAAACGAGGCAAATGCCTCCTGGGACGCGGGTTGGTCGGGCTGAGCCTGCTGGCGGCCCTCGCCCTGACCGGCTGCCAGGTGGACGTCGGGGGCCAGACCCTGCCCAGCCCCTACTACATGAGCGACGACGTGCAGTACTTCGCTCCGGGTCCGGAATTCAAGCTCGCTCGCGAGGCCGCCGCGCAGAAGGCCTACGCCCAGGAACAGGCCTTGCAGCGCCGCTAGTCCGCCGAGCACAGAGAAGGACCGCCGCAAGCCGTAGGCGGCACCGTACGCGGCGACCCGACCCAGCCATGCCGCGGGCGCGATGTGGAGAGCCGAACCTGGCGGCAGCCGTCCAAGCGGAGCGGCTCCCCGGTGGGGAGCGGAGTCCTTGGCATCCGCACCCCGCGGAACGACCCGCGCAGCGAGAAACACCTTCCCCACCCCCGGACACTTGTTCGATTTGCGGCGCGCGGGCGAGGACGTCTTGCCCCACCTCACGGGAGCCGGTCGGTGCCCGAGTTCGATCTGTCCCCCGCCGCCCAGCAATGGATCAACCTCGTGCTGATCTGGCTGGGGTTCGGCATTCTGGCCGGACTGCTCGCGCGGGCCCTGGTGCCCGGCAGGGAACCGGCCGGCCCGCTGGCCACCCTGGTAGTCGGCGTGGCAGGGAGCACGATCGGTCTGTTCGTCCTGAGCCGACTGGTCGATGGCAGGCCCATCAACCCCATCAGCCTGCCGGGTCTGCTGGCGGCGACGGGCGGCGCCCTGGTGCTTCTGATCGCTTACCGCGTCGTCGGCGTGATCCGCATCGAGCCGCCCGAGCAGGCCGAGTCCGAAGAGAAGGCGAAGACGTCGCAGGAAGGCGATAGCAAGGCGGCGTAGGGGATATCGCCCAACGCAGGGACTGAAGCGGAAATCGGCCCCTCGCGCTCCGGACCGACGCGGCCCGGCTCGCCGTGGTGATGTTGATCCTCCCCAGACCGTTCCGCCCTGCGCCGCCGAGACCCTTTCACCCCGCGTCAGCGCGCCGCTGGTCCATCCAGCGCTTCAGGCGCAAGAGCTGGCTGCGGAGCGAGGCGGGCGAGTAGTGGGCGTAGCGGTAGCTGGCCGCGGCCGAGGTCATCCAGTGGCGCTTGACCTCGGTCGAGCCGGGCCCCAGATCGAGCACCCGGTCGCCGCGGCGGAAGCTGTCCTCGAGCATCAGCCGCTGCAAGACCGTGCCCGGCCCGAATCGCCTGACCTCCGGATCGTAGCCCATGCGCAGGCCGCAGACCGATCCCCGGTACACGTAGTTGTAGTGGAAGGCGATCGGCCGGCCGTCGAGAAGCAGCAGGTTCAGGTCGAGCGAGCCGGTTCGCGCGGCCGCGGCGTGGACGTCGCGGAGGAACGGGCGGATCGAATCGTGGCTCAGCGTGGTGCCGGTGGAGGAGCTGCCCTGCCAGCTTCGCGCGGCGAGGTCTTCGCACTGGTCGTAGAGGTCCCACCGCGGATCGCCGTCGCCGCACGCGGCCGGCTCGGGCCGATGCCGCAGGTGGACCAGCTCGCCCTCGTCCGAAAGCCGGCGAACGCCACGTTCCACGTTCTGCCGCCACTTCGCGGGACGGCCGGCGTAGTACTCCTGCCAGGTCCCCTGCATCTCGACCAGGCAGCTTTGCGACCAGACCTGCTTGTGGGCGCGGAAGCCGGCCAGGCGCATGGCATGGCCGGTCCGCCCGTGGTCGCAGTGGTCCACGTCAACCCAGCGCAGGTCCAGTGCGTCCCAGTCGCGCGGAGTGCCACGCAGGTAGCGCATGGCCCCGAGAAGCGTGGCCGTGGCGTTCGGTCCGACGGGGCCGTAGAACGAGCCCCAGTCGTGCAGCGGGTAGGTCAACACCCGGATTGCGCCGATCCGGGTCTTCTCGCGGCGCACGACCAGCGGCAGGATACCAAGCGGCTCATCGCCGCTGGAAACCACCAGCACGCGGAGCCGCTGGCCTTCGCCGAAGTGCCGCCAGTAGCTGACCAGCCAATCATACGACTGGAAGAACGTGGCCCGCCGTGTCTGCGGCAGCAGGGCGTTCCAGAGCATGCGGTAACCGGCCAGCTCCTTCAGGTCGTTGACCTCGTCGACGGCAAAGGCGCCCGCGGTGATCGGTGCGATGCTGGCCATGACTGGGCTCCCGGCAGTGACTTGCGGAACTGAAAGCTCAATGTAAGCAAGCCGTATGCCGGGTGCCAGGAGCGGGGCCGGAGCGAAGGCGCAACTCGTTTGAGAGTGTGAAGATGCGGCGCATCGCGGCGGCCCTCGGGTCGCCACCCGCCCCGAGGGCGTGTTGCCCCAAGGCAACACCGCCCGGGGCAAGAAGCAAACAGGGGTCAGGGGGCAGGGGGCAAGTACGAAGTACGGCAGTACGCAGGACGGCCGGCGATCGCGCAGCCAGGTACCCCCGTCCTTGCGTACTCATCCAGCCACGAACCACCAACCCCCTCACTCCGCCTTCACGTCAAAGCAATACAGATTCCGCTCGTAGCGGAGATAGAGCCGGCCGCCGATCACCACGGGATGGGCCCAGCTCTTGTCCTGGCCGTCGACCTGGATCTGGCCGCGGATCTCCAGCCCGTTGGGCGAGCAGGTGGCCAGCGCGGCGCGGCCGCCGTTCTCGGAGAAGAGATAGAGCATGTCGTCGGCCCAGCAGATCGAGCCTTTGCCCACGGCCCTCTCCTGCCATTTCGTTTGGCCGGTCTTCAGGTCGACGCAGATCGCGCCCCTCTCGTTGTTGCCGTAAATGTGCCCCTCGTGGATCACGTAGCCGCCGTGGTGGCAGACCATGTCGCGGCTCCTCCAGGCCTCCTGTGCCGATCCGCCGGGACCGAGCCTCATGCAGATGCCGCCCTTGCCATAGCCGTTGGCCCAGAACAGGTGGCCGTCGGCGTAGGCCGGCGTGGGGCAGTTGGCCGTGTTGTTGGCCGAGAAGTCGTTGGCCCACAGAAGCTGTCCGCCATTGGCGCTGACGCAGACCAATCCGGATCGGGTGCCGGTGGCGATCATCTCCACGCCGCCGTGGCGGAAGGCCAGGCACGAGCTGTATTCCGGGCCGGCCGAAAACCCGCGGCTGGCCCAGAGGTCGCGACCGCTCTTCTTGT
Organism: uncultured Pirellulales bacterium; assembly: GCA_964434165.1. Taxonomy (GTDB): domain Bacteria; phylum Planctomycetota; class Planctomycetia; order Pirellulales; family Thermoguttaceae; genus CAYSUS01. The sequence goes on along the minus strand of CAYSUS010000005.1, from coordinate 4,154 downwards.
CCAAGGCGACGATGCAGTTCTGACCGCCCGGCTTGAACACGACCGCGCCGTCGAGGATCAGCGGGGTCTCGGCATAGCCCCAGCCGCCGGGCTTGCCGCCGAACTCCCTGGCGTCCCGGTTCCAGATCTTCTTGCCGGTCTTCGCGTCGTAGGAGGCCAGCAGCCCATGCCCGGAGAGCAGGTACAGCCGTCCCTCGTCGATGGTCACCGAGCCGCGCGCCCCGTCGTAGTTCTTCAGCCACGCGGGGCCGTGCTGGACCTTCCACAGGGGCTTTCCATCCAGATCGAAGGCGTGCATCACGAGCGCCTCGCCGACCGCCCCGGTGATGTAGATCACCCCGTCGGCGACCGTCACGCTGGAGAAGCCCTTGCCCAGGTCGCTTACCTTCCAAAGCAGCTTGGGCCCGCCTTCGGGCCACTGCTTGAGCAGGCCCGTGTCGGGCGACTTGCCGTCGCGGCTGCGTCCACGGAACGTGGGCCAGTCGGCCGCGCCCGCCTTCGGCGTCGCCGGCTCTTCGGCGGCCGGCGGCGGGAGGCTCCGCTGGCGCTCGAGGTAGCGCTGGTCCAGCCTGCTCAGCCTTTCGATGGGGACCGCGATGATCGAGCCGTCCTCCTTTTTCAGGCGGACGCTGTCCTCGGTCAACTCCTCCAGCGACGCGCGGATGCGGTACTTGCCGCTGGCGTCGGTCCAGAACCGCGTGGGCGCCCCACCGCTCTCCTGGGCGGGCAGCAGCAGCGCCGTGGAGGCCACGGCCAGGCCGGCGAGCAAACCGAGGGCGTTTCGTGCGGACATGGTGGGCGGGACTCCAAGGAGGAAGGTGGGACAGAAATCCGATTATAGCCGCCCGCGCCTGGAAAAACACACTCGCGGCCCGGCGGCGAGCCGTCCGTTTGCCGAGCGGGCGACAGCCGGCTCGACCGGATGCTATACTCGACGCTTTCTGCCGCGCAAGTCGCGGCGGCCCTCTCCTGCCTTCCGCAGGGAGCCGCCAGGCCCCCTGGAGACCGCTCATGGAAATGCATCCCTCGCGCCGCGAGTTCCTCGGCACCACCGCCGCCACGGCCGCGGCCACGTGGATGGGCGCCCGCACGTTCGCCCAGGACAGCCCGGCCAGGCCCGGCCCCAACGACACGATCCACATCGGCCTGATCGGTTGCGGCGGCGAGGGACGCGCGGTGGCCAGCGCCCACGCGCTTTGCGAGGGGACGCGGATCGCGGCCGTGTGCGACCTGCACGCGGGGCGCATGGCCCAGGCCCAGAAGCAGTTCGGCGGCGAGAAGGTCCGCACCTGCCGCGACTACCGCGAGATGCTGGCGAGCAAGGACATCGACGCGGTGATCGTGGCCACCAACGGCCACTGGCACGTGCTGCCGACGATCCACGCCTGCCAGGCCGGCAAGGACGTGTACGTGGAGAAGCCGCTGGGCACCTCGATCGGCGAGGGCCGCGCCGCGGTCGAGGCCGCCCGGAAGTACAACCGCATCGTGCAGATCGGCACGCAGCAGCGGTCCTGGCCCCATTACCGGAAGGCGGTCGAGGCGATCCGCGCCGGCAAGCTGGGCGAGATCTCCGAGGTCAAGGTCTGGGACTACGACTACTTCTACCCCGGGTTCGGCAATCCGCCCGACTGCGACCCGCCCCCGGAGCTGGACTGGGACTTCTGGCTCGGTCCGTCGCCCAAGGTGCCTTACAACCCGAACCGCTTCGCCCGGCACTACTGGTTCTTCGACTACGCCGGGGCCTGGCAGCTCGACTGGGCCGTCCACCACTACGACATCGTGCTGTGGGCCCTGGGCAACCCGGCCCCCGTGGCCGCCACGGCGATGGGCGGCTTCAAGTGCTTCGAGCCGACCAACTGCGAGTGGCCCGACACCTTCTCCGGCGTCGTCGAGCTCGCGCCCGGCCCGGTCGCCGGCAAGGGGGCTCTGCTCCAGTACACGTTCCGCGGCGGGTGCCGGCGCGAGCACCGTTCGCACGGAAAGTGCTTCCTCGGCACCGAGGCCTCGATGATCCTCGACCGCAGCGGCTACACGATCTCGGCCGAGGCGACCGGCGGCAAGAAGCTGGGCGAAGAGATCCAGAGCGAGCGCAACGCGTATACCAAGAACGTCCACGTCGAGAGCCTCAAGGCCCACGCGGAGGTCTTCCTCCACAGCGTGCGCACGCGCGAGAAGTCGCCCGACGACGTGGAGTGCGGCCACCTGGCCAGCAATCCGGGGCACCTGATGAACATCGCCTGGAAGGTCGGACGCACCATCCGCTGGGACGCCGAGAGGGAGAGAGTGCGCGACGATCCCGAGGCCGACGCCCTGGTGACGAAGAAGTACCGCGCTCCGTGGAAGCTCGAGGTGTAGCTCTCCTCCCCTCGCCCGCATGCGGCAGGGGCCGGGGGTGAGGGCGTCCTTACGACGTGTGCATGCACAGCCCTCGCAGGCCGACCAGCGGCGACCGATTCCCGGGATTTTCGAGTATTCCCTCTTCGCCTCCTCCTCAGTGCGCAATCCTCAGCCCGAAAACGACGGGACGAGCCGCTCGTGGAGGCTACCGTGTGCTTCCGACCCCCGGCGGGCATTGCCGTGTTCGTGAAGACCGGCGACCGAAAAGCGGTCCGCGGGGAAGCGGACGGCACGGAGTGCGCCTGCTCCGGGTCAAAGTCTTACGGCGGGACATGAGCGCGTGATGCGCGCATGTCCGACCGAGCGACCAACGGGAGCGGTCCAGTTGAGGGAGCATTCCCCATTCGGTTGCGGTCGTACCGCATTAGGAGACACGTATCGATGGGCCTGATCGTAGGAATCCTCTGCTCCGACGGCGTGGTCGTCGGCTCGGATAGCTCGCGGCCGAGTCTTGCGGACGACCCGCCGGCCGCGCACCGTCCACTTCGCAAGGTCGCGGTGCTCGGGGGCGACCTCGTGGCCGCCTGCACGGGACCGGTGGGGCTGGGGCAGCGGTTCGAGCAGGTGCTGGCCGAGCTCCGCGAGGATTCCCGCTTCCACGAGTGGTCGCCTGAGGTGATCGCCCGGAGCATCGCCGCCGAGGCGCTTGACGAGTTCGCCCGCACCCGCGGCGACTTGCGCGGATTCGGGGCCCTGGCCGGTTTCGCCTGCGCCTCCGGCCCGCGCCTCTGCCAGTTCGGGATGGGCGACCTCCAGCCGGAGTTCCTGGGGGCGGAGTCGTGGTACGCCGCGATGGGGCCGGGCCGGGCGGCGGCCGAGTCACTGCTCGCGTTGCTCCGGAGGACGCTTTTCTCGAGCGGGCCTTTGCGCATGGAGCATGCGACGCTCGCGGTCGTCTGGACGCTCCGTCACGTGATCGAGTTGGCTCCGGGCCGGGCTCAAGGGCCGATGCACGTGGCCGTCCTCTCCCAGGGTGAAATGGAAACCGGTGCCGCGGCGCGGCTTCTCTCCAGCGGGGAGCTGGCCGAGCAGCTGGAGCGGGTCCGCGCGGCCGAGCGGCACCTGGCGAATTACCAAGGCTGAGAAGACTTCCGAAGTCTTTGAGACTTCGGAAGTCTGGGACGGGTCCGGAAGGGGCCGAGGCTCCGATCTTCAGTCCTCCGGCAGCCGCGCCGTGGTTTCCGGCTGGCCGGCGATTCGAATGGCCAGTTTGCCCGTTGGTTTTGGCTGCAATTCGATCCCGGTGGCTGGACTGCGGAGCCAGCGGTCCTCGCCTGGCGATCGCTGGACGTAGCCATCGTCCTTGAGAATCAGGACTTCCGCCGACTTCGAGTCGCGATCGATGATCCACACCTCGGGTGTGCCGATCGCGGCATAGAACGGCAGCTTCTCGCGGGCCTCGTCGCCGGGACTTTGGATCTCGACGACCACGGTCGGTGCCCCGTCGAAATGCTCGTTGCGATCGACGTGGAAGCGGTCGGGCGTGAGGACCACGAGGTCCGCAATTGAACCCGCCAAACAGAGGGGTTGTCGGCCGAAAAACCCGCCGTGACTCCCTATCCCACCGATGCTATACTCCGACTTGCCTAGCCCCCCCAGGCGCACAGCGAACCCGCCATCTCATGCTCACCGACAACATCCTCAATCTCATTGGAAACACGCCCCTCATCCGGCTGCGGCACGAGAGCATCTACGCGAAGGCCGAGTTCCTCAATCCGGGCGGAAGCATCAAGGACCGCGTGGCCCTGGCCATGCTC